>JACDOK010000005.1 GCA_017656185.1 Peptococcaceae bacterium
AAGGCTTTGAGAACTACATGGCACTAAATTTTACGCGAAACTGTCAAACTCAAGTCATAATCATACATGGGAGTATAAAACGAACTGCGGATAGACAAAACGGTTATTTGAGCTTCTCACAGTTCACTGAGTGCTGGGTAGCCACGGAACGTGAGCGCGAGGGAACCCCCGTGGACGCTTGAAGAGTGTATTGAGTGTATTGTTCGACTAGAAAGTTGCCTAAATTGGTATTTTCGAGGGGGAGGGTTTATAACCCTCCCGCTGACCCTAAAGGAATATCCCAGAAATAATTGTATATTCCACCGTATGTTTCACTGGATATTCTACCGTATCCTCTATTTCACTATTTCCGGAATATTGAGGCAATGCTTTGGCCCGCCATCGACAAAAAGCTCTTGTTCTTACTAAAAATATCATCAAGGGCTTCGAGGACATAGTCAATTTGTTCCTTGGTTACGAGCAGAGGCGGTTCCAGGCGGATCACATTGGGATTATTAAGCGTAAATATGGTAACAATATGATATTTGTTAACCAGGTTGATGGCCACCAGCGTCCCCAGATACTCCTGTGACAACTTATCCAACTGTCCCAAAGACAGCCTGTTTAATAATTTACTGGTGGTACCAATATCGGTGAGTTCGAGTCCAATCAGTAATCCCCGCCCCCGGGTATCCCGTACCATTGGGTGTTTGTTTTGTAAATGGGCGAGTTCTTTAAGAAAGTAAGCGCCTAGTTCACGGGCATTAGTAATCAGGTCCTCTTCAAAAATAATTTGCAGCGTTTCTATAGCCACGGCGCACGCCACGGCATTGCCCCAGTAACCTCCGAAAGTGGAGGTATGCAGCAGGGCTTTGTCCAGGGAACCGTAGGCTTTCTGCCAAATATCGTCGGTGGTAATGTAAGCGCCTGCCGGTACAGTTCCACCGCCCAGAGCTTTGGCTATGCAGAGTATGTCCGGGACAATGCCGTCGTGCTCGCAGGCAAACATATAACCGGTACGCCCGAAGCCAGTCTGGACCTCATCGGCAATTAGAAGGGTACCGTATTTGTGGCATAACTCCAATGCTTCTTTAAGATACCCGTCCGGAGGCACGATACTGCCGGCTTCGCCCTGGACGGGTTCCACGATAAAGGCTGCCGCATTGGTTGTTTTCAGGGCTGCTTCCAGCGCTTCCAAATCGCCGAAAGGAACGGCAGTGGTATCGGCTAACAGCGGTTTAAAGGGGTTTTGATATTTGGAACGACCGGTCACGGAGAGGGCTCCGAATGTTTTGCCATGAAAGGAGTTGTGGCAATAAATAAAGTGGGTGCGCCCGGTAGCGATGCGCGCCAATTTTAAAGCGCCTTCCACCGCCTCGGCGCCGCTGTTGCAAAAGAAAGTGCGCTGCAGGTTGCCCGGCGTAACGCGTGCCAGGTTCTCAGCCAGAGCAGCCGGGAGCTGCTGCAGTGCCGTTTGGATTATTTTAGGCGTCTCTTCTATTTTACGAATGGCATTGATGATGCGGGGGTGGTTATGCCCGATGTTAACCGACCCGTATCCCCCAACAAAATCCAGGTATTCTTTACCGTCCTTATCCCAGAGCTTGACACCGCGGGCACGTACAAACTGCCGGTCGAAATGTAGATAATTGTAAGTAGATGCCAGCGGAGCGCTTAAGTATTTTTTTGACTTGTTAATCACATCGATACGGCCCAAGCTCATCGCGTCATCTAAAGATAACAGTTTCAACTAATGTAACCTCCATTCCTATTATGTTCATGCTAAGGTACATTTTAATGGAAAGTAAGGCAGGGCGCAAAGCTTCTTTTAATTTAATGTTCCCGGGAGACTTGACACGAGAGCCCGTCTTTGGGTACAATCAGCGATGTAGTGTAAAGTAATAATACTTGATAAACGGTTATGGCAGATGAAAAAGTGTTGGATAAGTTTACCTGGATAAACTTGCTTTATGATTTTTACGGTCCGCTTTTGACGGGCCGCCAGCGCGAGTTATTTGAACTCTATTACAAACAGGACTTATCGCTGGGTGAAATCGCTGAGCATCACGGGATCAGCAGGCAGGGTGTTTATGATACGATTGGGCGGTCCGTTGCGTCTCTGGAATCGTATGAAAAAAAACTGGGACTTGCCCAAAGGTTCATACGCGAGTGTGGCGATCTGGAGGAAGCACTTATAATCCTGTCTATGCCCCAGTATTGCAAAGACGAAAATTTGGTCCGTGTTAGGGATATTTTACAGCGCATGCTTGAACCCGGACCTAAGCAATGAGGTGTTGCGGCTTGGTATTTGGAAATTTGGCCGATAGGCTGCAGGAAACTTTTAAAAAACTGAAAGGTAAGGGCAAATTAACCGAGGAAGACGTCAATAATGCCCTGCGTGAGGTGCGGCTTGCCTTGCTGGAGGCTGACGTCAATTTTAAGGTTGTGAAGGATTTTATACGCAGGGTGCGTGAACGCGCCGTAGGGGATGATGTACTTGAGAGCCTGACCCCTGCCCAACAAGTTATCAAGATCGTTCGTGATGAGTTGGCCAACATAATGGGCGGGCAAAACGCCAAGCTGAATTTTGCGGCTAAACCTCCGACGATCGTGATGTTGGTTGGTTTACAGGGTTCCGGTAAGACTACTACGGCAGCTAAATTAAGCAATTTAATGAAAAAGCAGGGGCGGCGCAGCTTGCTTGTGGCCTGTGATATTTACCGCCCTGCCGCCATTAAGCAGCTCCAGGTATTGGGTGAGCAGTTGGACGTACCTGTGTTTACCATGGGCAGCAATGACGCCGCTGCCATTGCCAAGGCGGCCGTAGAACACGCGAAGAGAAGCGGTTACGACATGGTCATTGTTGATACGGCGGGGCGCCTGCACATTAATGAGGAATTAATGGAAGAACTGGAAAACATAAAAAGGAATATTAAACCGCACGAAATTCTCCTGGTGGTCGATGCCATGACAGGTCAGGATGCGGTTACCGTAGCCGATTCATTCCATAAAAGGTTAGGATTGGACGGTGTAGTACTTACCAAGCTTGACGGCGATACACGCGGTGGTGCCGCTCTTTCAGTACGGTCCGTGACGGGCTGCCCGATCAAATTTGCCGGTGTCGGAGAAAAACTTGATGCCTTGGAACCGTTTCATCCCGACCGGATGGCCGAACGTATCTTGGGTATGGGTGACGTGCTCACCCTCATTGAAAAGGCGCAGGCCAACTTTGATGCTGAAAAAGTTAAAAAGATGCAGCAGAGAATCAAAAACGCGGAATTTAACCTGGAGGATTTTTTGGATCAACTGCACCAGTTTAAAAAGATGGGTCCCATTGATCAGATACTTGGTATGATCCCAGGGTTTAATAAGCTGACCAAAAAGCTGAAGAATATACAGTTTGATGAGAAGGAACTGGTTTATGCCGAGGCCATTATCAACTCCATGACACCATTTGAAAGGCAGCATCCTGAGAGGATTGACGGCAGCCGGCGTAAACGTATTGCGCGTGGCAGCGGTACATCGGTACAACAAGTGAACCAGCTTCTTAAACAGTTTGCACAAACTAAAAAAATGATTAAGCAGTTCAGCGATATGGAGAAGGCCGGCAAGAAGGGTGGTAAAAAGCGGATACCCAGACTGCCGTTTATGTAAGCAATAGTAGAAAGGAGGTGTCGCGGCGGTGGCTGTAAAAATTAGACTGAAGAGAATGGGTGCCAAAAGAGACGCGTTTTACCGCATTGTTGTTGCCGATGCGCGCTCGCCCCGTGATGGCCGGTTTATTGACCAGGTGGGTTATTACGATCCGTTGAGGGAACCTGCCGAAATTAAGGTTGACGAGGCTAAACTCCAGGAATGGTTGGGAAGGGGCGCTAGGCTTACTGATACTGTTAAATCGTTGTTTAGAAAGGCCGGTATTACTACTAAGGTTTCCGGGTAAGCGTCCTGGAAAGGGGTTAACCTATGAAGGAGCTTGTTGAGATCCTTGCCAAGGCCCTTGTTGATCGACCCGATGAGGTCGACGTGCGTGTAGTGGAGCGCGATAAATCAATGGTGGTTCAATTGCACGTTGCTCCCGATGATATGGGTAAAGTGATTGGTAAGCAAGGGCGTGTTGCCAAAGCGATTCGAACGCTGGTAAAAGCCGCTGCTACCAGGCAGCGTAAGAAGGTTACGGTGGATATCGTTTAATAAGGGGGCCGCAGGGCCCCTTTGGTTTAAATGGTGGTATCAGCTATGGAGCGTATTCTTATTACTCGTCCCGTTAGCGTCAAAGTCAAGGTAACCGAGAATTACAAACTGTTTGCAGCCAAGCAGCTGGAACAGAGCATACGCAGCTTGGATGCCGAGCTGCAGCGCTTAGAGACCGTGCTGAGTGAATTGCCATCCTCCGACAACGCCAGGCAAAAGAAACTGCAGGAAACTTATAATTATCACAAACAACAAAGGCAAAAGCTGGTTCAGCAAGCTAAAAGTATCAGCGAGCTTCCGCTGGGTTCGGAGCTGGTGCACGGGCGGGTTGAAAGCCTGGTGGAGGTCGGTATCGGAGATGATTGGGGCCGTATAATGGGTGTCGAAATAGTTGTTGAAGACGGTACGATCGTTGAAATCAGGGAAGGTGTTTCCGGGGGCGGATAGGCTTAATGACAGCACAATTTATCACCATCGGAAAAATTGTGAATACCCAAGGCCACCGCGGGAATGTAAGGGTTATTCCTTTAACAGAATTCCCCGAGCGCTTTATGAAGCTTAAAGAGGTCTGGGTAGAGCGTAAAGGTAGTCAGGTAAAGATGCATGTCGAGCAGGCCTTTGCTCATAAAAAGTTTATAATCTTAAAGTTCCGTGAAGTAGAGAATATGAACGAAGCTGAACGGCTGAAAGGTTCACTGGTGAAAATCCCGCGGGAAGACGTGATGGAATTACCCCCCGGGCACTATTATGTGTTTGACATTGTAGGGTTGAGGGTTTTTGACGTGAGCGGTGAATATCTGGGCGAGATCAGCGATGTCCTTCAAACGGGGGCTAACGACGTTTACGTCGTGGAGAAAGAAAAACAGAAACCTTTACTAGTCCCCGCTCTTAAAGATGTGGTCAAAAAAATCAATATTGAGGAGAAGGAAATGATCGTGGAACTGCCGGAGGGGTTGCGGGAATTATGATTTTTGACGTCTTAACGATTTTCCCTGAGATGTTTTGCGGCCCCCTGGAGAATAGTATTATTAAAAAGGCGCGTGAGAAAGGTCTTTTACGTGTTAATCTTATTGATATCCGCGATTACTCACGCGATAAGCACCGTAGTGTCGATGACACTCCTTACGGCGGCGGTGGTGGAATGGTAATGAACCCTCAACCTATTGTCGAGGCCGTAGAGAAGAGGTTGCAGCTTTATGAGGGTGACGTTCCGGTAATCCTGATGTGCCCGCAGGGACGCCGCTTCAACCAGGATGTAGCCCGTGAGTTAGCCCAGCATAAACAGATTATCCTGATCTGCGGTCATTATGAAGGCATCGATGAACGGGTACGGGAGATCGTTGCTACTGATGAAATCTCTATTGGGGATTACGTGCTAACCGGGGGCGAACTCCCTGCTATGGTTATTATCGATGCCGTAGCCCGTTTTATACCCGGGGTGCTGGGTGATCCTGAAGGAGCGGAAAAGGACTCTTATGCACAGGGGCTTTTAGAACATCCTCAATACACCAGACCCCGTAATTACCGGGGAAAAGAAGTACCGGAGGTGTTATTGAGCGGTCACCACGAAAACATTAGTACTTGGCGGCGCCGCGAGGCCCTGCTGCGGACCCTTGTACGACGGGATGAAATGCTGAGCGATGCCGATCTTACCACCGAGGACCGGCGGTTTTTGAAGTGTTTAAAGGATAGACTTTCCGAACTCGGAGTGGATTAGTCTTCTTAATGAATCTCTTGCAAAAAAACGGAAGTTTGTGGTATCATATGTTTTGTTATTTATCTTAAAACAGTTTGCAAACGGGGAGGCACAAGATTATGAATAATATAATGCGATCTGTTGCCGAAGAGCAGATGAGAAAGGATATTCCAGAATTTAGACCCGGAGACACGGTACGGGTGCATGTGCAGGTAGTAGAAGGCGGGCGGAAAAGAACCCAGGCCTTTACCGGTACCGTGATTAGGAGACGTGGTGGTGGTCTTAACGAAACTTTTACGGTACGTCGTGTATCCTACGGCGTAGGAGTCGAGCGTACCTTTTTACTGCATTCGCCGCGCTTGGAAAAGATTGAAGTGGTGCGTCGCGGTCGGGTCCGCCGCTCCAGATTGTACTACCTGCGAGGCCTCCGTGGCAAGGCGACACGGATCGCAGAACGTAAATAACATTGTCTAAAGGGACTGCATAGCAGTCCCTTTTTGGATAATTATCAAGCTGCGGAGGTATCGTAGTGCAGATCTGGAGACAGAATCGTGGGTCGGTATTGGGTGAACTGGCGGAATCATTAATTATTGCTATAATCCTGGCGGTTTTAATCCGTTGGTTAATTTTTCAGCCTTTTTTCATCCCCTCCGGTTCTATGGAGCCAACTCTGATGACCGGTGATCGTATTATTGTGTCCAAGTTTAGCTACTGGCTAAACGAGCCGCAACGAGGAGATGTCATTGTCTTCAAGTACCCGCGTGATCCGAGCCGGGCCTTTGTAAAACGGGTCGTAGCTACCGAGGGTGAGACCATTGCCCTCGAGGAAAATCAACTAATTATCAACGGGCAGCCCGTGCCAGAAAACTACCTGCCTGCCGATCTTACCTTTCCGGACTTCGGACCCGTCACTATTCCCGACGATCATCTATTTGTTTTGGGGGATAATCGTAATAACAGTGATGATAGCCGTGTTTGGGGATTCCTGGACGAAGACCTCATTATTGGTAAAGCAGTAGCGGTTTATTGGCCGGTATCAAGAATTAGGCTTATAGATTAGCGGGCGGTGAAGGAATGTCGTCCCCGTGGTACCCCAGCCATATGGCTAAAACCAAAAAGATCATCAAGGAACAGCTCAAATTATGTGATGCCGTACTTGAATTACGTGACGCTCGTGTTCCCCGCAGCAGCAGTAATCCCATTCTTTCCCGGTTGATTGGTAATAAGAGCAGAATTGTTATCCTTAACAAAGCAGACCTTGCTGACCCTGTCGCTACACGTACCTGGCATAAGCTTTTGTCGGAGGCCGGTTATCTTGTCGCCGTTGTAGATGCCGTTAAGGGACAGGGCGTTTCACAGGTAACTAAACTTCTACGCCGCCTTTCTTTCCAACGTTCCCGTCTTTTTCCCGGTGCGCCGGTACGTGCCATGGTTATTGGTATTCCTAATGTTGGCAAGTCATCTTTTATAAACAGGATGGTGGGAAAGCGCGTTGCGATGACCGGTAGAAGTCCCGGTATCACGCGTGGTAAACAGTGGATTAGAATTGGCCGGGGTTGTGAATTACTGGATACCCCGGGTGTGTTATGGCCCAATATGGAAGATCCCGAAGTGGTGTTCAAACTGGGTGCCGTCGGGGCTACTAAGGTAGACGAGCCAGGCTTGGTAGCTGCGGGCTCCTGGTTGGTGGAATGGTTGGCTCATAACAGCCCGGAGAGTTTAATGCAGCGCTTTGGTTTACCGCATTTGCCCGAAGACAAAGAGAGAGTTCTGGAAATGATCGGGGAAAAAAGGGGACTGCTGCTCGGGGGCGGTAGGGTGGACATTGCCAAGGCCGCTGCGGTCTTTCTGCGTGAGTTCCAAAGCGGGCGCCTGGGCCGCTTTACCCTTGATGAGCCTATGGCGGATAGCGACAATTGGTAGCGGGACTGGCAGATGATCAATGTTCATTAATTGGTGAAAATCTATGCACCATCCACGTCAGCTTACCGTCCGGGAGATAAAGATCATATTGGAGGGGCCTAAAACTCCTGACCCGAATTTTTTACGTCTTTTGGCGCAAGACGGACGTAAAGGAGTGCAGGCCCTGTATAATCGCTATATGGCTAAGATGCTCGCACAACAGAAAGAGAAGGAGAGGTTAGCAGCTTTATTTAAGCCGGAGGTTGAGCTGTATTGCCGGGGTGTACGTCTGGTGGCCGGTGTTGATGAAGCGGGTAGGGGCCCGTTGGCCGGACCCGTAGTGGCCGCAGCGGTAATCTTTGCCGAACCTGTCTTCATTCCCGGTTTGAACGACTCTAAAAGGCTGTCTGGTACGGAACGCTTGCTGGTAGCGAAAGAAATCGCAAGCAAGGCTTTGGACTGGGGAATAGGAATCGTGACTGCCGAAGAAATCGGTTGTTTAAACATTCATCAAGCCAGTTTAGAGGCGATGCGCCGGGCGGTGGGTATTCTTAGAAATTGCCCGCAATGGGTATTGGTGGACGGCCGCTTTATGATCCCGGGATTGGATATTAAGCAGACCAGTATAGTTAAGGGGGATGCCCGGAGTGCTTCTATTGCCGGGGCGTCTATCCTGGCAAAGGTATTTCGTGACCGTGTGATGGAATGGAATCACCTTCAATTTCCGACTTATGGTTTTGACCGGCATAAGGGTTATCCCACGCCGGAACATTTCGCGGTGCTGCAAAAACATGGACCGTGCCCCCTGCACCGGAAAGGTTTTAATCTTAGGATAGCCCGGGGATAATCCGGCGTTAAAGGGTGAGATGGTGGCACTGCGCAAGCGTCAAGGAAAAAGTGCAGAGGATTTGGCCGTTCAATTCTTGCGTAAACGTGGTTTGACTATCCTGCAGCGTAATTACCGTTGCCGGATCGGGGAAATAGACATTATCGCCCTTGATGGTGATACCCTGGTGTTTGTCGAAGTCCGCTCCCGGTCCTCTTCCCGGTTCGGTTTTCCACAGGATACCGTAAATTTCCGCAAGCAGCAAAAATGTAAGCGGGTAGCTGAATGCTACCTGGTTTCGCGACAAAAAACCGCTTCGTTTTGCCGATTTGACGTGATAGGGGTATTATTTGACGATAACGGAAGACTCCAAAAGATAGAGCATATCATGGACGCCTTTTAGCCTATCGGGATGGTCAGGATTGAGTGCTGGGTTCTTTTACCTCCAGGCGATTTATAAAGGCCGCCAATTCGTTAGGCTTTAAAACCTTAGTGTCCTGGTTGTGGTTTGACAGACGGCAAAGTAAGTCAAACATTGCCTCCGATTTATCATCGCTAATGTCCTCAACATAATCAGTCTGGTGGCATTTGTTAGCAGCCCACATGGCAAGTTCATCATAAGTAACGTATCCGTTAAGATGTAATTTAACCATACCTGCTACCACGTCGTGGGTGATCATTGCGGTATCACCTCCGCTTTCTGTATTTGTTTGACTGTTTTTAGTATGCGGAGTGTACCGCGTTTCCACCCTGGTTGATGTTTGATCCGGCGGTTGCGACAGGTAACATGCGCAGTATTTTACCTGCGTACACGTTTTAAACAAAATAATCTATATGGGCTTTGGGAAACAGACGCGCAATGTTTTGATAGAGATAATCCCTGGCTATATTCAAGATTTCCTTGGGGTACACATATTTTACCATAACCAAATTGTCCTGTTTTATAAACTCTGTTTTCTGCTTCCATCGGGAGAGAAGTTTTTGGAAATATAACCCTGATGGTATCACGTGCCCTGTCGGTAAAACGGTGGGTTATAAGTTCAAAAGTAAAATCCGCGTCTATCAAATCCCCACAAATTTGCCTTACTTTTTCCAATACCAGACGATAATCCTGCTGCCACCCTTTCCGTAAGATTAATGGTGCTATAATAAAACCCGAAGGATAACCGGTTTTAATAACCTTTTTGACGGCCTTCAAGCGTTCTTCCAGACTAGGGGTTCCGTGTTCAAAGTTAGTGATGGTATTTTTAGCATTAATGCTGAACCTAAAACGGGTATGTCCCTGGTGATTAAGGCTTAGCAAAGGGTCAACCTCGGTATATTTAGTGACGAACCGGAAACGCCCGCCTTCTTATTGAGCAAAATAAATAATGCTGTTAGTAAGGGCCCGAGTATACGCCTCTGTGGGCGGATCAGAAGTACACGAACCTTCGAAAGTGACTATTTGGTCAGGGTGCTGCTTGATATACTCACCGGCCCGGGCGAGAATCTCTTCCTGATTGGCAAACACCGTGATATAAGGTCTTTTCCCAAGGGTCGTATTTAGGTAACAGTACTCATAAAAACCTGCACAGCCTGAAAGAAGCGGCAGCTGGTAATCGGCAGATGGTTTGGATGAAAGGAATTTACTGGTGTTTACGGTCGATACAACCAGAGTTCTCTTAGCGGCGATATAGCCTTTTCTGTTATCTTTGGGAATACCGGTAACGCGCTGCCTGTGTTTCAAAATATAAACCGGAACACCCATTTTCTGAAACTTTATTTTTAACTTTTTCCCTAAAGGATAATCCAGGGCGCGCTGGCGAATAAAGACCCGATCAGGTACAAATGGCATCTAAATCCCCCGATTTCAAAAGGTTCATAAGTTTTAACAATGGTTATTATTTACTGGTGTTAAAGCTTAAAATGCAGGAATCAAGTGGCGATACACGAATATTTAAACAAAAAACCGCTGGAGGCAACATGCTGGCTATCGTAAATTCTGCCGCTTTAGAGGGTCTTAAAGGATATCCTGTTGAAGTTGAAGTTGACGTTGCCGGAGGACTGCCGGCGTGGGAAATTGTAGGTTTGCCGGACACCGCCGTACGCGAAGCGAAGGATCGGGTTCGCGCGGCCATTCGCAACGCCGGCTATGATTTTCCATCTCGCCGTATCACTGTTAATCTGGCCCCTGCTGATGTTAAAAAAGAAGGTCCGGGTTTTGACCTGCCAATTGCCGTTGGCGTGCTGGCGGCCAGTGAACAGATAAATGATCAAAAATGGCGTGATTGTGTGTGTATCGGGGAGTTGTCCCTGGATGGTAGTTTGCGGCCCGTCAACGGTATCCTTCCAATCGTTGCCTCTCTTGTGCGTCAAGGACAATGCCGGTTTTTAGTTCCGCTGGATAACGCCGCCGAAGCAGCTATGGTGGCGGGTGCAGAGATTTACGGTGTGAGAGATCTGGCCCAGGTGGTACGTTTCTTGCAGGGCCAAGAGCTCCTCGACACATACTCCATTGATAAAGAGCAAATACTATCCAAGAAGAAACCTGTTTACGAGGATTTGAGTGATGTCAAGGGACATCAAGCGGCCAAAAGAGCTTTGGAGGTAGCGGCGGCTGGCGGGCATAATCTGGTAATGCTGGGCAGCCCGGGATCCGGGAAGACCATGCTGGCCAAAAGATTACCCGGGATTTTGCCTGATCTCAGTTTTGAAGAAGCTTTGGAAATCACAATGCTCTACAGTTTGGCTGGTTTACTGCCGCCTGGCGAGCCTCTAGTTACGCAAAGACCGTTTCGATCACCGCACCATACATCCTCCACTGTTGCTCTTACCGGTGGCGGTCGCATACCTAAGCCTGGTGAGATCAGCCTGGCTCATAATGGTGTTCTCTTTTTGGATGAACTACCGGAGTTTCACCGCGATACCCTGGAAGCCCTGCGGCAGCCGCTGGAGGAAGGCAATATCAGTATTTCCCGTGTTACCGCCGCTATCACGTATCCGGCCCGCGTTATGTTAGTGGCCAGTATGAACCCTTGCCCGTGTGGTTTTTACGGGGATCCCCTCAAAGAATGTTCGTGTACACCTTATCAAATACAAAGGTATTTGGGACGTATATCCGGTCCGCTGCTGGACCGCATTGATATCCAGATTGAAGTACCCCGGTTAAGTTTTCAAGAGTTGGCTTGTGAGACGCCGGGTGAGTCATCGGCTGCTGTAAAGAAGCGGGTTGAAGAAGCACGTGCCATCCAGCGGGAACGCTTACAAAAGGACGGGCTTGTAAATAATGCTCAGATGGGTGTCAAACACCTCAAAAAATACTGTACTTTGACCGGAGAAGCCCGGGGACTCTTAAAGCAGGCTTTTGAACAGCTTGATCTGAGTGCCCGTGCCCACGACCGTATTTTGAAAGTAGCCAGAACCATTGCCGACCTTGAAAAGTCCGACAAGTTGGAGGTACACCATATTGCCGAGGCTATTCAATATCGTACTCTTGACCGTAAATTTTGGGGACAATAGGTTGAAACAAGGGGAGTGATGATAGTGGGACAATGGCAGCCACTGCAGGTTAAGACTCATAAGCGTGTTGAGTTGGTGGATATTACGGCCCTCATCCAGGAGATGGTCAAAAGCAGCGGCATAGGTGACGGGGTTTGTTTTCTTTATGTTCCGCATACCACCGCGGGAATCACGATCAACGAGAGTGCCGACCCGTCAGTTGTCCGGGACATCATCGCCCAGTTGAATAAACTCGTACCGTACGAAGACAACTACAGTCACGCTGAAGGAAATTCGGACGCTCATATTAAGGCTTCCCTGGTCGGATCATCAACTTTTGTTCCCATAGCAGGCGGCATGCTGCTCCTCGGCACCTGGCAGGGGATCTTCTTTTGCGAATTCGACGGCCCACGAACCCGCAAGGTATTGGTAAAAATTAAGGCTGATTAGTTTATATTCTTCGAAAGCCCACACCCAGTACCCAGATAAGCCCAAGATATAAAGCCCTACTGAGTACTGGGCCCTATAGCCCTACTGAGTTATCTTTTCCGGAATGGGAGGGTCTTGACCATCCCGAGGATCCGAAAGGAATGCTAAACGTAGATTTCGGGCATTCCTCACCATTTATTCAGCGGCTCTCGGGCCGCGTATCACAGGCACGAAGTGCCGTATCACAGCCCAGCTTATGCTGGGCGTATCAAGTGAACGCAGTGAGCGTATCACAGAAGTGAGCGAAGCGAGCGAATATCAATACGGCCACGCCAGCAGTCCACCTTCGATAAACCTTACTTTTTCAAACCCCTTTTCCTGCAGTATGCGCTGGGCTTCCCAGGCTCGTTGGCTTACCTGGCAGTAAATTAGCAGTTCTTTGTCTTTAGGTAGCTGGTCGCTCATGGCCCGTAATTTGCCCAGCGGAATAAAAGCAACATTATTGAACGGGGGTGGATTTTTCTCAAACTCCCGAGATGTTCTCACGTCGACCAGGATGATGTCATCTTGTTTCTGAAGCATTGAGCTGGCTTCTTGAGGACCAATGCTCCGGGCCCAACCATCCAGTTTATTGCGCAGGGTGTTGGCAGCGTGATGGAGTACATCCATAGCGGCATTGTAAGGCGGGGCATAAGCCAGGTCAAAATTGGCGATCTGATCGACCGTGGCCGCAGTGGAGAGAGCAACCGCAATGGTGTCCAAACGTTTGTCTACATTCCCGGTACCTACAAGTTGTGCGCCTAGAAGACGCCTGGTAGCACGGTCGGCGATGAGCTTGATTACCAGGGGCCTGGCATCCGGGTAGAAATGAGCGTGGTCTGAGCCGCCCACGATGCTTGTTATTACCTCAAAGCCTTCTTCGCGGGCCTGGCGTTCCGTCAGGCCCGTGCGTCCTACCGTATGGTCGAAGATTTTGAAAACGGTTGTGCCCAGAACGCCCGGGAAAATGTCTTTCCCCCCGGCCAGGTTGGTGCCGATTACACGCCCGTGCCGGTTGGCCACAGCCCCGTTTTGATAATAGGCCGGCTTCCCGGTAATCAGGTTGATATTTTCCACGCAGTCGCCACCGGCGTAAATGTCAGGATCGCTGGTTTGAAGATATTCATTGACCGCGATTGCCCCTGTGATACCGATTTTAAGACCGGCGTCCTCGGCCAGGGCCACATTAGGTGTCGCCCCGACAGTCACCAGCACAAGGTCGGCGGGGTAATTTCCCTGGTCGGTAATTACCTGCCGCACTTTACCATTCTCGTCTCCTTCCAACTCTCTGACAATGGTATTGGTATGAATTGATATATGATGTTCCTTAAGCCTTTTCCTGACCAGATCGGAGATTTCAGGGTCCAGTATGGCAGGGGCAATATGGGGAAGTGCCTCCAATACGGTTACTTCCGGCGGCTTGTTGGGGATATTGCGGGCCTGCCGTATGGCTTCGGCGGTTTCCAGGCCGATCAGGCCCGCGCCAATAATGACAACTTTTTTAACATTCCCGTTGATTAACTGCTCCCGTATTTTTCTTGCGTCGTCCAGGGTCCATACCGTAGATACATTTTTAAGTTTCATTCCCTCGAACGGTAGACGGCGAGGCCGGGAACCCGTAGCAATGACTAGTTTGTCATAGGGTAATGCGGTTTCCTCGCCGCTGTCTACGCGCACGGTATACACTTTCTTCTGTTCCCGGTCAATTTTTACGGCTTTGGTATTCAGTAAAACTTTAATACCTTTTACCGCGTCGAAATAGGCAGGATTGCGGGTGATGCCGACAGGAGTATTCACCAGGTCTTCGAAGTTAGGAATTTGGCCACCAATATAATACGGAATACCGCAGCTGGAGTAAGAAACGAAGTCGCCCTGCTCAATAATTGTAATTTCGGCATCCGGATTTAACCTGCGCGCCCGTGCCGCCGCCTTTGGTCCCGTAGCCAGGCCGCCGATGATAAGGATGCGTATCCCTGATACCATGTTTTGAACCTCCGGTTTAAAATTAGTAAAGACGGAAGTTTTTCTTAGAATTCCCGTCACATACATCATAAATACCATTGGCGGGTATGGCAATGGGTTCACAGTGGAATGATACTGGCAGCGAGTGATAAGAACACGTATGCGAGCAGGGAGAGTTTGTTTATGAGGTTGGGATTCAAGCGTAATGTAGGTTTGAGGGACCAGGCGGTAAGGATTCCCTTCGGTATTGTGTTGATGGCATCGGCAGTTCACGTAAGTTCTTACCCTGTATTCGCAGCCTTCCTGGCAGTACTGGCTTTTTTTCAGCTGTCATCTGCCGTCACGCAGTACTGCATCATATTTGATCTTGCAGGTTGGTCTACCTACCGCAAGACTAATGTCCTTGGTGAGTGGGAAAGAAAATAAATATGCAGGGTCGCCGTTAGTGCGCCCGCCGCGGCAAAACGGGTTATTATTGTTGTGGTTGTGGTTGTTGTTCGTTGGCCATTCTTACGATCAGGTTGGCCATCGTGCGTTTTTCTTGGTCGTTGCTAACCTGCCACATTTTTTTCATTAATGCTTCTTCGGGAGAATCGGGCTTAACGAACTTTGACATTACGTCACCCAGATGAACAATGCCCTCGGCGATCTGCTGATCGGTTAATCCCGCTCTTTTACCTTCTTGAATTTTTTCGGCGATATCCTTAGGAAAGTTTTCAAGATTTTGTGCCATCACGGCTCACCTTCCTTCCACGTTTTTTAATATCCTGTCACGTATTACTAATTCTCATTCAGAAATATTATTCCAGGTAGCCCGAGTGTATTATGTACCAAGGTGCCAGGATGCAGTGGAGGTAGTTTAGCTGTGAGTTAACCAGGTTGTACGTGTTCAGGAAGGATTTTTGATAAATAGTTACGAATTTTGTTTATAAATTTCAAACTGAGTAACGAAATGTTTTTGCAGTCCCGGGGCCTAGCTGTGCATACGGCCCTAGTTTTATGAATTTAAGGGTGGGGAGTGACTGCTATTAAGACGAGATTAATCAGCGAGCATGAAAGAGAGCGTTTTAATAACTTTATACAACGGCACCCCAAAGGCCATGTCCTTCAATCCTACGAGTGGGGTGAAGTGAAATCCGCTACCGGTTGGAAGCCGTACCGGATGGTATTGGAGTCTAAGAATAATATCGTAGCGGCGGTTAGCGTGCTGGAAAGGCGGCTGCCCTTTATTAACAAGCCTATCTTTTATTCACCCAGAGGTCCGGTAGTCGATTTTAGTAAACCGGAACACATGAAGGGGATACTGGAAGGAATCAAGAGTCTGGCCCGGGAACGTGGCGCTATTTTATGGAAAATTGACCCTGACGTAACGCGGGATTCGGGTGTAGACGTGCAATTGCTCAGGCTCGGTTTCCGTGCCTTGTCACGCGGCCTCAATTTTGAGGGGGTGCAGCCGCGATTTGTTTTTAGACTGCCTTTGGACAAGAGCCTGGATGAAATATTTGCCTCGCTTGCGTCCAAAACGCGCTACAACATCCGGTTGGCCGCGAGAAGGGGCGTTAAAGTACGGGATGACTGCGGCAAGGACGATCTCAGGGTCTTTTATGATATTCTTCAGGAGACGGCACAACGTGACCGTTTCTTGATTCGCAGCTTTGAGTATTATGAGGTCATCTGGCGGTGCCTGGTTGAGAAGGGTATGGCCAAACTGTTTATGGCCGAGTATGCGGGTGAGGCTATTGCCGGCACGCTGGCCTTTGCCTTCGGAGACAAGGTATGGTATGTTTACGGGGCGTCCAGTAACCGGCATCGCCGGGTAATGCCTAATTATGCCCTTCAGTGGGCTATGATCCGCTGGGCCAAGTCCCTCGGTTGTCGTATTTACGACTTTCGGGGTGTCTCAGGAGATTTAAACCCCGATAACCCGTTATACGGGTTATACCGCTTTAAGAAGGGTTTTGCCGGGGATTTTACTGAGTTTATAGGTGAGTTTGATTATCCGCTGGCGCCATTATGGTATCAACTGTGGGTTAAAGGGGAACCTGCCTATCGAGAATGGCGAGGTAAAGTAGCCAGCCTGAAAGATCGTTTAAAGAGTTTGGGAAGGGGATAGGTTGTGGTGGCAAATATCGGCCCTACATGGGTCGAAGTGGATTTGGATGCGGTTGCGCATAACCTGAAAATTGTCAGGCAGATTATCAGGCCCGGGGTTAAAGTAATGGCTGTTGTTAAGGCAGATGCTTACGGACATGGTGCTCTATCGGTAGCTGAATTGTTAGTTAACGAGGGTATCGAATACCTGGGTGTTTTTACTCTGCAGGAAGCTGTCGAGCTGCGTGCCGGTGGTATCAAAAAGCCCATTGTTTTACTTGGCGCAATTGCCCCGGATCAGGCGGCTCAAGTGGTCAGTCTGGATATTGAGGCTAGTGTCAGCAGTGTTGATGTTGCGGAAGCTCTCGGTAAAGCTGCTATTGAGCGGGGAAAAAGGGTACGTGTACACGTAGAGGTTGACACGGGTATGAATCGCTTTGGGATTCGACCCTGTGATGCAGAGAGCTTTATGGATGCGCTTGGAGCCATTGCGGGTATTGAGATCTACGGCTTATATACTCATTTTGCCCATCACAAAAAGGAGCAAAACCGACGGCAGTTACGGCAATTCCAGGCGGTAATCAGCCGTTTGGATGAAAAAGGCCTCCGGCCCAAATTGCTGCACGCTGCTAACAGCACCGCAATGCTTACCCTACCGGAAAGTCATTTTGACATGGTTCGTGTGGGTAATATCCTGTACGGTATTGCGCCGGGAGTCCCTTCAGTCGCGAAAAAACTCCAACCGACCTGGCGGTTGAAGAGCAAGGTGGTCCAGCTGCGCCAAGTTGCCAAAGGGCAGGGCGTGGGATATGGCAGTGATTTTATTGCCCCGCGCGACATGAAGGTGGCGGTGTTGGCAGTGGGTTTGGCCGACGGGTTTATGCTCGACGTAGAACGCCCGGTCTGCAAATGGTCGGATCTAGTAAGGTACCTGTTGCGAGCCGGGATACGTGGGTGGCGGATGTTAAGGAATGGTAACGGAATCACGGTACGTAATGTACAGGCCCGGCTTGTCGGGAGAGTCGGTATGCAGCATTGTGTTATTGATGTGAGTAATATTAAGGAGATAAGGATTGGAGATATGGTGAGCCTGCCGTGCCGGTGGACTGCGGTGCCGCCGCATGTTCCCAGAGTATATATCCGGGAAGGTCAACCTAATCGTATTGCATTACCCGTAGAAAGACAGTTTTTAACCTTGGAAAGTTAAAAAGCCGTGTGTTACCGGTTAAAGCCCGCTCGGGGGAGCGGGCTTTTGTGATGGAAGAGGAATGTAATTAGTCGTTTGCTTCCTTCAAATTGGCCTCCGTTTTTCTGGTGCTTTCCCGTGCAACCACCTCTTCCGCAGCCTTTACCAGTTCCTCAGTATCTTCGGGGTCGGGCGCGTCGGCGTTTTCCGGGAAGGTGAGTCCTTTGATGTTTTTATGACCCGCCGTTAAGCCGACTTCCTTAGCCGTTTCCCACTGCAGGCGATCGAGAGCCCTTGCGGTGCGCAGAGTGTTAAAATTCTTTTTATGCCCCATGCTTATCACCTCGCTAGTAGCATGGGTTAAAGACCATCAAGCTATTCTTTACTTTATTAAGTCAATTACCTTGGCATTACATACCTTAATACGAAAGGAGTAATATAAACTTCCGCCAGTGCCGCCAGGGTAAGTAAGGGGATAATTACACGCCAGAGCACCTGTAACTTGGTAGTAACAGTAATGCCATAGCCTAATTGCCATTTCACGAGAACGGAGGCCAGCGCCACTGCGGAGGCCAGGAATATGGCGGGAAGTTCCAGAATTCCGTGCGGGGCCAAACCAAAAATAAAGTTGTACAGTGCTACTCCCTTGTTGTAAAGGATACGTGCCACAACCCCCAGTAAGGCGCCGTTTAACCCAATAACGAAAAGTGCCGGGAGTCCCCAAAGCAGATGACCTAGGAAAACCAGCAGTACTGCGACGGAAAGGTTCTTAAGTAGGATGATGAGTGCCAGCACCAGGTTCTGTATTTTGTCATTAAAACCTTCAGAAAAATTGGCAATTTCTTTCAGGCTTTCGAGAGACGGAGCCAACAGTGGTTCGGAAACCTGAAAAAAGATCCAACCGGCACAAGAAAAAAGGATAAATAGCGTTAGTGAGATCCAAAAACCGCTGCGCAGATAAGCGTGAAAAAGATACTTGTTTCTCATCAAGTCACTCCCTATCAACGCCTCCATTTTACTCTTGGCAGGCAGCCTTTGACAAGCGTACCGTTTACAAGACGGGGGTTAAAATTTCTTGCCGGGAAACATACTAAGAAAAAACATCTCAGGAGGAATTACCTGTGACGCAGTGGAATGGCTACTTTCCCCCTTATACCGATCCTAAGGGTTTAATGCCTCCGGGATCGCAAAAAAACTCTCCTAAGAATAACGATAACGACGATAATGACCAGGAACAAGAAGAGAATGAAAGCCGCCGTGCCAAGACGGTTAAGGAGTTCGGCACCATGTCTCTGCCCAGTGTCAAAAGCAATATTCATTCCCTGGTTATAGTCGGCCAAGTGGAAGGCCACGTCGTTTTACCGAACCAAAACAAAGCAACAAAATATGAACATATTCTTCCCCAGCTGGTGGCGATTGAACAGCATCCGAAAATTGAGGGTGTTCTCGTTATTCTCAATACTGTAGGCGGTGATGTTGAAGCAGGACTGGCCATCGCAGAGATGATTGCGTCGTTATCTAAACCAACTGTTTCACTGGTACTTGGTGGAGGTCATTCCATCGGTGTTCCCATTGCCGTAGCGGCCAGTTATTCCTTTATCGCCGAAACGGCCAGCATGACCATTCATCCCATAAGAATTACGGGACAAATTCTTACTGTGCCGCAAACGTTTGAATATTTGGAAAAAATGCAGGAACGTGTGGTACGTTTCGTAGCCCAACATTCCAAAATCCAGGATACCCGCTTCCGGGAACTGATGTTCCGTACCGGAGAACTGGCACGTGATATCGGAACGGTTCTGATCGGTAAAGAAGCGGTAAAGGAAGGCATTATCGATGAAGTCGGTGGTATCGGTTCGGCCATAACTAAATTGAGGGCTATGATTCAGGAATACCGCCAGCGGAAAGGAGACGAATTACAGTGATCCTCTACACACCTGTACAGCTGGAACTTATCTTCCGCCGGGAAGACGAGGAAAAGAAGTACCCGGAAACGGTAGAGGCTTATGTGAACGGCGTGCTGGCGGTTATCAAGCGCACCGGACTGCGGGAGGGTTATATCGAGAGGGTACTAAGCACCGATCCGTATGACTTTTTACAGCCGGACCTCAGTCCCGGGACAAACGTTGTTTTTAAGGCCGTGGCATGTCAAAACACACCAGCTGCAGATTTCCGGGATCGGCTATAGGGGGTAATACTCCCTTTTTTCATACTGCAGCTAATCAGCTAGCTGCCATTTCAGGTTACGGTTGGGAAATTTCTAAGCAGGAATTAGGGAACAAGTGATTAAGTAGTCAACAGGTGATATTATGAGGGACCGGTGGGTGGCGCTTTGCAGGGTTAATAGTGATATTGAGGCTGACCTGGTGTGCTCTATTTTGGAAGGTGAGAATATTGCCACGATAAAAAAGTATCGGGGGTTCAATATCAAAGAAATATTGGGAGATGCGGTACAAGTTGAGGTATGGGTACCCTTGTCCCAAAAAGAAGAAGCGGAAGATATCCTGAGGGCTTACAGGGACGAGGAGCGCTGGTAGTCTAGTGAGGCGTAAGGAGTGAGCAGTGAGCAGGAAGCAGTAAGGAGTGAGGGGTAATAAAGGAACTTGTTGTGTTCTTAGCTGCTTTCTGTTTGGACCGGTAGGTTTGTCCTGTAATGTATAGTTAGCTCAGGTATAGAACGCAGGGGAGGGTCTTGACCCTCCCGTGACCCCAAAAAGGTGTGCGGCGTATAGAGAGTCTACGGGAGCCCACGGAGAGGCTCTCCTACGATCCTTCTAAGTACCTTTTACATATTATGGGGACAGATCAATATAAACCGGAGGCACAAAGTGAAGACGGTATTCGTAAGCGATATTAAGGAAGGACATCAGGTTCAGAGTTCCTTTCAAATCGCGCGCAAGGAATTGCAAAGCTTCAAAAGCAAACCGGGAATGTATGTGAGCCTGGTATTGAGAGACTGTACGGGGGAAATTGATGCGCGCGTGTGGGATGACGGTGAAAATGTTTTTAACCGTTTTCAGGTGGGAGATGTGGTCGTCATTACGGGTGAGGCCGTAAGTTATAAAGGACAGCTGCAGATAAACATAAACACCATCGTTCCGGAGGAAGGCGAAATCCTGCCTGAACATTACCTCCCGGTGACAGTGGAGGACCGCGCGCAACTGTTACAAGAGATTCACGATGCGATTGATCTTATAACCGATCCTTACTTGAAAGAGTTGTTACAAAGTTTTTTCTCGGATGCCGAGTTCGTGGCGGCGTTTCGTGCTGCTCCAGCGGCTAAGCAAAATCACCAGGCGTATTTGGGAGGGCTCCTAGAACACACCGTTAACGTGTTACGCTTGGCCCGTGCTGTTTCATCGGTTTATACCATTTTAAACAGTGACCTTATGATCGCGGGAGCGATTCTGCACGACATCGGAAAGATTAAGGAATACCAGTACGACACCTTGATTGATTTTACAGACGAGGGACGCTTATTGGGCCATATTATCCTTGGTGTGGAAATGATTTCGCGGCGTATGGATCAAATGGCGTCATTCCCGGCGGAACTCAGACTTAAATTACTGCATATCGTTGCCAGCCATCACGGGCAGTATGAGTGGCAGTCTCCCAAAAGACCGAAGGTTATAGAAGCGTGTGCCCTCCATTACTGTGATCTGCTGGACAGTCAAATGTACCAGTTTACTCGCGCCATTACATCCAGCGAGAATGGAGCTACCTGGAGCGAGTGGCTGCGCAGCCTGGACCGTATGGTTTATCTTAAGTGACAGGTCCGTACAAGAATATTTAGCCCTTAACCGGAAAACATGCATGGATAAAGTAGCCTTAGTAGGAGGATGGTTATGGGCAAAAAGATTGCGGTCCAGGAAAACTTAGTTGATATTAAGGAACGTCTTAAAACCGAAGGGTATGAAATTATTGATCCCGATAACCCGGAAGGCGCCGAAGCCTTCGTGATAACCACCGGCATTGAAGAAGATGACAAGGGAGACCTTGCCGGTACGCGCACTTACCTGCCTACGGGGCAGGAATACTTCGAGTTTCAAGGCTATGCGCCTGTTGTTGATGCCACCGGGAAATCCCCGGAGCAGGTTGTAGATGAGATCAGAAGACTGGCCAAGGATTAGTCTCGTTTAGCTGTCGAAAGAAAGGCCGCCGAGAAAGGCGGCCTTTACATTTTATATGTTTTCTCCGGAACCTAAGGGCGTGCTATAATAAACACAATTTGTGGGGTAAGGAGGATATGTGTTGGACCTGTTTCAGGCCGTTGTACTGGGTGTAGTACAGGGATTAGGGGAGTTTTTGCCTATCTCAAGTTCGGCGCACTTGGTGTTAACACCGTGGCTTTTCGGCTGGCATGATCCGGGGCTTGCCTTTGATGTTGCCCTGCACTTTGGGACGCTGATCGCCGTAGTGGGATATTTTTGGCGTGACTGGATAGTGTTATTACGGGAAGGTGTGCGTGGTCCGAAAACCAAAGACGGGCGTATGTTTTGGTTCCTGGTCCTGGCTACCGTTCCGGGAGCTGCAGCCGGGTATTTGCTGGAAGATTACGCGGCTACGATTTTCCGGCACCCCATTCTGGTCGGCACCATGCTGATTGCAATGGGTATTATTCTATACCTGGCCGATAAACTGGCCGGTAGGGCGAAGGGCCTTTATGATATTGGATTAAGTACCAGTTTATTCATCGGTATATCCCAGGCGTTTGCGATTATTCCTGGCGTTTCGCGCTCCGGTGCGACCATTGCGGCGGCACGTATGGCTGGTGTTGAACGTGAAGCAGCCGCCCGCTTTTCGTTTTTGCTTTCCACACCCATTATTTTCGGAGCGGCGGTAATGCAAATGAGTGATATCAGTCCCGGTGATTTAACACTGCCGTTTATGGCAGGCGTCCTTACTTCGGCGGTGGTAGGTTGGTTGGCTATTAAGTTTCTGCTGGTTTATGTAACACGCCGCAGTTTCAATATTTTCGTGTGGTATCGTATGGCTTTAGGACTTTTTGTTATCTTGCTGGCTTTAATCAGAGGATAAAAAGAGCGCCTGCTGGGGCGCTCTTTTTGTCAATGGACGGTTTTTTTACTCGTGTCCTTGGCCTGGTTTTCTGCAAAGGGACAAGTCCTTTCGTTGGCAGCGTTGTTATAGACCTCGGCAGCCGATAAGGTATAGCGGGCAACTTTGTCAGTAATAAAGATTGGTGCCATACTTCTTAAAGCGATAGCAACCGCATCGCTGGGGCGAGCATCGATTACCGTGCTGGTATCCTCTCTGGTGATATGCATTTGGGCATAATAAGTGCCTTCGTGTACATCGGTAATAACCACGTGGGTTAAAGTGGCCTTGAGTTGCTCAAACAAAGTTTTGATAAGGTCATGGGTGAGCGGGCGTGGTGGTGTTCCACTTTCCAAAGCAATTGCAATTGACTGGGCTTCAAGCGGGCCGACCCATATCGGTAAAATACTTGTTTCTGCTTCGTCAATAAGCAGGAGAACAGGGTTCATAGCCAAGTCAAAAGCAATCTCTTTAACCCTGACGGGAATCACGGGTAACACCTCCTAAGGCTCCCGGCTGCTTCTATGGTGTATATTTAGTTGGATAACGGATAAAAAAGACCTGGATTTATTTATCTTTATCGAAATAAGCTTTGGAACCTAAGAGCCTGGTTTATTATCAATATTATACCAGTAGTCCCAGGCATAAGCAACGGCAAAGGATTTTTTATGTGTAGTGGCGAAACAAAAACCCGGGACGGTGAACTCTTCATGGGTTACTACGGACAAATAAAGCGAGAAGTACGTTATGAAATTTTCGGTTTGCTTTTAACTGCAATGGCGGTACTGGCTTTTTTGAGTTTACTGAGCGCGGAAGTAGGCACCGTCGGGAACGTGGTAGCCAAGTTGTGCCGCGCCGCAGCGGGTGAGGGGGCTTTCCTGTTACCTGTAGCGGTAGGTTATTGGGGTTTGAAACTTATTAAAGAGCGCGATCCGGCTAAATTTCCCGGCAAAATCTACGGTGGATTGATTTGCCTGGTGGTAATACTTACGGTACTGCACCTTTATTGTCTCGAGCTTGGCGGCCTGACTATTAATGACCTGACTTTTAGCAAAACGGTAGCCTATGGTTTGAGTGGCGACGGCGGCGGTGTCGTGGGGGCCTTTTTAAGCTGGGTCATTTTTAAAGCTTTTGGTTACGCCGGTGGATTAATTATTTTAACTTCAGCAGGTTTAGTAGGTTTGGTATTGTTTACCGAACTTTCGGTGGTAAATCTGGTTCAAGGTGTCATCGGTAGGATCAGGCGTGCGGTAAGTGCAACCATTGGTTTTTTAGGTAACTTTCTGTTTGTCGAGGTAGAAACGCGCGAAAAGCCGTCCAAACCGGTGATAATTGACTATGAGAATGATAAGGACCGGGAAAAAGACGAAGTTCCGGCTGAGGAATCGCCGGCACTGCAGCCGGTAGCAGCGGAGATAAAGAATGATAAGGCACCTTCGCGCCAGATGTCGCTTAATGACGTTTCGTCTTACGTGTTTCCACCGTTAAACTTGCTTACCCGACCTAAAATAAAGGGACAGCGGCCGTCAAAGAATATAAACGACAAGGTTCGTATTCTGGAAGACACCTTGGAAAGCTTCGGAATTAAAGCTAAGGTGTTACAGGTTTCACGAGGTCCCGCTATCACGCGTTATGAAGTGCAGCCCGCCGCCGGTGTGAAAGTGAGCCGCATAGTAAGCTTGGCCGATGATATCGCCCTAACTATGGCGGCGCCGGGGGTTCGCATTGAGGCTCCTATTCCGGGTAAAGCGGCTGTAGGCATCGAAGTTCCGAATAGTGAAGTCACCATGGTACCTTTGCGGGATCTGATAGAAAGCAAAGAATTTACTCAATCGCCCTCTCGTCTGACTGTGGCCTTGGGAAAAGACATCGCCGGTAAGCCTGTGATAGGCGATTTAGCTATGATGCCCCACCTCCTTATTGCCGGGGCGACGGGTGCCGGCAAGAGCGTGTGTCTTAATACTTTAATTACCAGTATTCTTTTTAAGAGCAGCCCGGAAGAAGTGAAATTTCTCCTAATTGACCCTAAAATGGTGGAACTAACCACTTATAACGGTATTCCCCATTTGATTTCCCCGGTGGTTACAGATGCCAAAAAGGCTGCCGTTTCGCTCAAATGGCTGGTTCGGGAAATGGAACGGAGGTACGAGCTATTTGCTGCCTCCGGGGTGCGCGATATTACACGTTATAACAGTATTTTTAAAGTGCACGATAAGACTAACGAGCAGATGCGCCTGCCGCTGATTGTGGTAGTCATCGATGAATTAGCGGATCTAATGATAGTCGCGCCGCACGATGTCGAAGATGCCATCTGCCGGCTGGCTCAGATGGCCAGAGCAGCGGGAATCCACCTGGTGGTCGCTACTCAACGGCCGTCTGTAGATGTTATTACCGGTTTAATTAAAGCCAATATTCCTTCACGGATATCTTTTGCCGTATCGTCGCAGACAGATTCACGGACCATTCTTGATATCGGAGGCGCCGAAAAACTACTTGGTAAAGGTGATATGCTGTTCCTTCCCGTTGGCGCGGCAAAGCCCATTAGAGTACAAGGTGCCTATGTGTCTGATAAAGATGTTGAAAACGTGGTCGGCTTTCTGAAAAAGCAGGCCGCGCCGGAATATCAGGACGAAGAAATCTTTGATGACCTTGGTGAGGATGACGACAGCGGAGATTTTCAAGACGAACTGCTGCCCAAAGCCGTGGAAACGGTAGTGTTAGCCGGCCACGCATCAATATCGCTTTTACAGCGCCGGCTGCACATCGGATATGCCCGGGCGGCGCGGCTTATTGATATTATGGAGAAAATGGGCTATGTGGGTGGTTACGAAGGCAGTAAACCACGCCAGGTTTTGATTAGCAAGGAACAATTCCAGCAAATATTTAAGCAAAAGTAGCAATTTGACCGCGCAAGCCAGAACGTGCTATAGTGACCTTGTGGGATTTATTTTAAGTGTAAGGCTCTGTGTTCGGGAATTAAGGAAAATTTCGGGGCAGGATAATAGAGGGGGTGAGGGATTGTCAATTGGTGAAGAGTTGAAAGACGCGCGGGAAAGAAAAGGACTGTCGCTCGACGCTGTGGAAGAGGCCACTAACATCCGTAAAAAGTACATCCGGGCTATGGAAGATGACAAGTTTGACGTTCTACCGGGGCGCGTATACGCCAAGGCGTTTTTACGAACCTATGCTAAATTTCTCGACCTGGATGTTGAATCCCTCCTGGCCGAGTTCAATAAGAAGCATCCTGTTGAGAAGAGGGATATTGCAAGTGATGCCGGAATAACCAGCCCTATCGAGCCTAAACGCCCCCGCTATTTAAGTTACCTGTTAGTAATTATCATTGTCGCGGCTTTAATGGCTTTTAACGCCCTCTACAACCCCGGCCCGTGGAGCGGTACCCCGGATGATTCGGGGACCCAGGTTGTTGAACAAAAGGAGCCGGGACAAAATACACAACCGGGGCCGCCGGACCGCAAGCAGGTTAAGCAGGCGGTGGGAGTAGACGTCACGCTGGAGGTTGTTAAGGAACGCTGCTGGATGCGTGTATGGGTTGACGGTGAGATGAAGTACGAAGGTATTCTTTCCAGCGGTGAAAGCCTGAACTTCAAGGGCGATACTTCTGTTAAGCTGAGATTAGGCAACCCCAGGGCGGTACGGGTTACCGCGAACGGTAAAGAACTTGGTTTTCTATCAGAACAAAAACATCCTATTACACATACGATAACGGCTGATGAAGGGCAAGAAAGAAGTTAAGATAGCGGCTATAAGCCTTGGCTGTGATAAGAATACCGTTGATACCGAGGTGATGCTCGGGTACCTGGCCCGTGCCGGTTACCGCGTTACAGCACGGGCAGAAGACGCGGATGTAGTCCTTATTAATACGTGTGCTTTTATCAACGACGCCAAGGAAGAGTCTATCGAAACTATTCTTTCCATAGCTGAAGAAAAACAAGGACGAAAGCTGATTGTTACCGGGTGCCTGGCGCAGCGGTATCACCGTGAGTTGTTACAAGAAATACCGGAAATAGACGGTTTGTTGGGTACGGGAAACATCCAGCAGATCGCCGATACCGTGGGGCGTGTTGTCGACGGGGAGACGGTAGTCGATGTTGGTGCGCCGGGGTTTTTATGGCAGGGAACTCCTCCCGACCGCGTACGCACGACGGCTCCATATATGGCTTACGTTAAAATTGCGGAGGGCTGCAATAACTGCTGCACTTATTGTATTATTCCGCGGCTGCGCGGCAAATACCGCAGCAGGATGCCGTCTGATATTCTGTCTGAAGTTGACGCATTAGTAAGGAAGAATGCTAAAGAAATTATCCTCGTGGCACAAGATACCACCAGATACGGCCTCGATTTATCCCCCCCATCATCGCTGAGTTCCCTAATGCGCAAGCTGGTCACATTGCAGGGGTTAAAGTGGTTGCGGGTGTTGTACTGTTATCCTACCGGGATTACGGACGAGTTTATCCGGACCATTGCTGAGGAACCCAAAATTTGCCGTTACCTGGATATTCCTCTGCAGCACGCCAGTGACAATGTGCTGCGCCGCATGGGGCGTCCCGCCGGTGCAGTAAAAAACCTGTATCTTATCCGGCGCTTGCGGGCTGAAGTACCGGGCATCATGCTTAGGTCTACATTTATAGTTGGTTTTCCCGGAGAAACCGAGGAAGACTTTCAAGAGTTACTGCACTTTTTGGAAGCAGCGCAATTTGACCATGCCGGATTTTTCCCCTATTCGTGTGAAGAAGGAACCAGGGCTGCTGCCATGACCGGTCAAGTGGACGAGGAGACCAAGCGGCGGCGTTGGCACGAAGCCACGCAGCTGCAGGAACGCATTTCATTTGAGCGTAACCTGACACGTATCGGTACAACAATGGAAGTACTGGTGGAAGGAAAGGAAAGCGGCTTTTATGTTGGCCGTTCCGAAGGAGATGCTCCCGATGTGGACGGCCGGGTGATATTTACGAGTAAACGCCCTTTGGAAGCCGGGTGTTTTGCCAGTGTGCGGATTACCGGCGCCTTCCCCAATGAGCTGGAGGGAATTGTTAACGGGGAAGACGGCGTGGTATAAGGTAATCTCCCAACGTTTTCATAAGGAAATGCAGGTAAGTCTGTGTTATAATCCATGAATGCATAGCTCTCTAAGATAGAGGAGCGATAGCATGGAATGGAATGGTATTCGCATAAAAACAGTAATTTTGGTATTTGTCGTTTCCTTGGCGGTGTTGCTGGGATGCCATTGGGTTTATGCCAATTATGGTTATAACCAGCCTTTGAAACAGGTTCTGAATGACAACCCGGTGGTAAAAAGTTTTACCATTAATGATGAAGGTCAGACGGTTTATGTAACCGTGCGGTTGAACCGCGTGGACAACCTTATGGTAACCTACCGGGATTTGAATCAGAAGGTCAGTGAATCTCTCGGCGATCGTCCTTACCAGCTAGTTATCGAGGATGATCGTGACGGGAGTTTGGAGCAGGTATATTACCGCAGTCACTATGCTATTCATGAGGCTATAATGAAAGGGAATTTCAGTGAAATGGTATCTGTAATTGAAAGACAGGCCTCTGCGGTTGATGCTGATGCTGATGTATACGTTGATTCTGACAACGTTTATGTTCAAATGGACAATGGTAAACACTTTCTGTACGCTGTAGTGCCTCGAACGGCAAAAGCCCTTGAAGGGCCGCAGGCCGGTGGAGGTGGTATCTATGTACAAGGAAATTAGCATTGGGTTCAGCCTGGCGCTGGTCGTTTTTTTGGCGATTCTGGGATATAATATTGGCCCGCTGTTGTTTATAGCGGCATTGGCCGGTGGTCTTTATTATGTGGCACGCAGTAAGGGCTTGGTAAAGACGTCCAATAAAGTTATTACGGACCCGAAGACACACGTGTCCTTTTCTGATATTGGCGGCCAGGCCACGGCAATCGGCGAACTCCGTGAGGCTCTTGATTTTATCCGCAATCAAAAGGACATCAAGCGGCTGGGCATCCGCCCGATAAAGGGTATTCTGCTGACGGGGCCTCCCGGAACGGGTAAGACTTTAATGGCTAAGGCGGCTGCCAACTATACCGATGCCGTTTTTATTGCTGCGACCGGCTCAAGTTTTATTGAAATGTATGCCGGTGTGGGGGCACAAAGAGTCCGGCAGCTCTTTAAAAATGCGCGGGATACCGCTATTCGTCAAAATAAGAAGCACGCATTGATTTTCATTGATGAAATCGACGTCCTGGGTAGCAGGCGCGGGCAGGTAACCAGTCACATGGAATATGATCAAACCCTAAACGAACTCTTGTGCCATATGGACGGGCTCAGTACGGACGATGATGTGCAGATACTTGTTGTAGCGGCAACAAACCGCGCTGATATGCTGGACCCGGCTTTGCTGCGACCGGGCCGGTTCGACCGGCAGGTCCGCGTCGATCTCCCGGATAAAGCAGGTCGCCTGGAAATTATCCGGCTCCATACTAGGAATAAGCCGTTGGCCAAGGATGTAGACCTGGAACGCCTTGCTAAAGACACTTTCGGCTTTTCAGGGGCCCACTTGGAGAGCTTAGTCAACGAAGCAGCTATTCTGGCTATGCGGCAAAAATCAAAGGTGATTGAACAAGCTCATTTTAACGAAGCGATCGAGAAAGTTATGATGGGTGGTAAGCTGGACCGCAAACCGGCGATTGAAGAAATGAAGAGGGTTGCCGTACACGAAACCGGACACGCACTTTTGAGCGAGAAGGTACGTCCCGGTTCGGTTTCGTCTCTCACGGTGACACCCCGTGGTAATGCTCTTGGTTATATGCGGCAGACATCGGAAGATGATCGTTACCTTTACACCCAGGACTACCTGGAAAATCAAATTGCCGTTTTGGTGGCTGGTGCGGTGGCCGAGGAGATTATTTTGGGGTGCCGCAGTACGGGAGCAGGTAACGATTTTGAACAGGCTTTCAACGCTGCCGAAATGTTGATTAAGGGCGGCATGTCACCCTTGGGCATTGTTTCCATGAACAGCCTGCCGCAGCAGGTGAAATATGATACCATCAAGGAGATTATTAAAAAGCAAGAGGAACTTGTGAAGAAATACCTCCTCGAGGTTAAGCCGGTCTTCGAAATTATTGTGGGGCGTTTGCTCGAGCAGGAAAGGTTAACGGGTGACGAGCTGCGCAATTTGATTGCCCAGCGTGATGTTGCTTAAAAGATTTGGTTGTTAGTAAGTTATGATAATTAAGGATTATGTGCACCATATGGACATAATCCTTTTTTATTTTTGCCGGGGTTCCAATAAAATTACTTGATCATTAGTTTTACTTGAAGTATTGTTACAGGGAGGGTTTTACGTCCAAGATAGCGAATAAGGGTCAACAAGTGAAAATACGAACAAACTAGGTGATCTGGATTATGCAAGCGGAACTAATTTTTACCGGAAATGAACTGCTCCACGGTTTCGTTCTTAACACGCATGCCCAGTTTTTGGGTATGGAACTGGCTCGTCTCGGTATTAAAGTAACACTGCACACGGCGGTCGGGGACGATTGGGATACAATGAAAGCCGTGGTCTCCGAAGCCCACAAGCGTTCAGAATTAATCATAATTACCGGGGGTCTTGGTCCTACCACCGATGACATAACGAAAGAGGTCGTGGCGGAAGTATTAGGCGTTCCGATGGTCATTGACGAGGCTTCTCTGGCACAAATGCGTGCTTTCTTTGCCCAAAAGGGACAGGAACTTCCCGCGTTGTTCACGCGGCAGGCCTGCTTCCCGGCCGGGTCCAGGGTGTTGCCTAATTATAAAGGTACGGCGCCCGGTGCCCTTATCGAGAGGGATGGTCGAGTCATTGTGATTCTGCCGGGACCGCCGAGAGAATTAGAGGCGATGTTTAAAACCTCGGTAGAACCTTATCTGGCTAAGATGCCGGGCCGGAAGAAGATCTTACGTACCCGGCATTTGAAATTGACGGGTATTGCCGAATATGCCGTCCAAGATTTGTTAAAAGGTTTAGGAGGGCAGGGAAACCCTTCTTTAGCTTACGTAGCCAAACCCGGAGAAGTTCATGTACGGGTGTATGCCCAGCACGATGACGCCGCCACGGCGGAAAAAATGGTCGATGAGCTTTTAACTAAAGTGCGCGATATTGTCGGAGAGTATGTTTTTGCCGTTGATGATGAAAAACCGGAGGAAATTGCAGGGCAAAAGCTCCTGGCACACCGGATGAATATCGCTGTCGCTGAGTCGTGTACTGCCGGAATGCTGGGTGCCAAGCTGACCGAAGTGCCGGGAAGTTCAAGGTATTTTCTCGGAGGCACCGTCGTATACAGTAATTTCTTAAAAGAAAAGCTGCTGGGAGTTCCGCCCGAAGTATTAAAACGGTACGGTGCTGTCAGTGAGGAAACGGCACTGTCCATGGCAGACGGCGTACGGCGGCTGGCAGGTTCTGATTTGGGGTTGGGGATTACCGGGATTGCCGGGCCTGAAGGTGGTACTGATCAAAAGCCGGTAGGCCTGGTTTATATCGCTCTCACATCGGGCTCAAAAAGAATATGCAGGCGTTATGTGTTCCCGGGTACCCGCCACGCGGTTCGCAAAGGCGCGGTAAACGCCTCTTTGCAAATGATCAATAATTTTCTGACTTAGGGAGCTGTATTTAGACAAGATCAACAGGATTAGATTAATCTCATGGTCTTTATTGATTAAGCATTTCTTTGGGGTCTCTATTTTCGACAGGATTAACAGGATTTACTAGATCAAATAATTTTTTGGGAATTTCTTTAGAGCTACGGGTAGGTATAAAGATCCGCCCCTCTCTTAGTTAGCAAGTAGGGCCCAGCACTCAGTGAACGATTGAAAGTTCAAATGTCTATTCTATCTACTTAACGATTACCTTAGCGCTGCTACCCGTGGTTATCACTCCTGAGTGCTGGGTGTGGGCTCCCGGCTATTTCACTCTATCTCCAATTTCCCACTTTCCATTTTCGATAGGAAAAATGTAGGAGGGTCTTGACCCTCCCGGACCCTAAAAAAATACCTGATCTTACCGGGATTTCTTGGATTAGTAACCAGAATTGGTAATCCCTAGATAAGACGCCCCTGTGTACGGGTGTCTTATTTTTACGGAAATTGTCATAAAACAGGATATTTGTCTTTCCAAATATGGGAATGTATCTTAAAATATAGAGAGTAACGAGTACCATTTAAGGGAGGCTTTGGTTGTGAGCGATAAGCAGAGGGCGTTAGATATAGCTTTAACGCAAATCGAAAGGCAGTTCGGCAAGGGTGCCATAATGAAGCTGGGTGAGGCAACGGCCAAATTTAATGTGGAAACCGTTTCTACAGGCGCGCTGGCACTTGACCTGGCTTTGGGAGTGGGAGGTATGCCCCGCGGCAGGGTAATTGAGATTTATGGTCCGGAGTCTTCAGGTAAGACTACGGTAGCCCTGCACGTGATTGCCGAGACGCAAAAAGGCGGGGGTACCGCGGCCTTTGTCGACGCCGAACACGCTTTAGATCCGACCTATGCTCGCAATATAGGAGTGGATATCGATAATTTACTGGTGGCCCAGCCCGATACCGGGGAGCAGGCCCTGGAAATTACCGAGGCGTTAGTGCGCAGCGGTGCCATTGATGTGGTGGTGGTGGATAGTGTTGCGGCATTGGTGCCCCGGGCCGAGCTGGAAGGCGAGATGGGTGATCAACACGTCGGTTTACAAGCGCGGCTTATGTCCCAGGCCTTGCGCAAATTGACCGGTGTTGTGAGCAAATCACGCTGTATAGCGATATTCATTAATCAACTAAGGGAAAAAGTAGGCGTAATGTTCGGTAACCCTGAAACCACTCCCGGGGGCAGGGCCTTAAAGTTTTATGCTTCCGTAAGGCTTGAGGTTCGTAAACTGGAGGTTTTAAAACAGGGTACCGAGATGCTGGGCAACCGCATCAGGGTGAAAGTCGTTAAAAACAAGGTTGCCCCGCCTTTTAAGCAGGCCGATTTGGACCTGCTTTACGGCGAAGGTATATCAAAGGAAGGAAGCCTGCTTGACGTAGCTACCGACCTGAACATCGTTAAGAAAAGCGGTGCCTGGTATTCCTACGGTGAGGAGCGGCTCGGACAGGGACGTGACAACGTGCGTGAGTTTTTGAAGAGCCATCCAGAAGTAACGCGGGAGATAGAGCAAAAAATCAGGGCCGTTTTGACGGGGGGACAAGCCCCGGCTGAGAACAATAAGCCTAAAGAACCCACCAGGAAGGGCAGTAAGCAGTAAGCAGTAAGCAGGAAGCAGGAAGCAGTGAGGAATGAGGAGCTGTCGGTCGGGCGCAGAGACTCGACCCTACATCCCTCTATAGTAGACTTAGAATGGTCGTAGGGGAGCCTGTCCCCTTTTTCCTAAGAGGTACTTTTACGGGGTATACTGACGGTAGAAGGACGAAGGCAGGTCATTATTCGTGCAGAACTACCTGGTACGCGCGGTGGGAAAAAATGACCCGGTCAGAATAGTGGCCGTTACATCTACGGGAATCGTCGAGGAAGCCCGCCGGAGGCACGGTACCTCTCCGGTGGCCTCGGCCGCCCTGGGTCGTACCTTAACGGCCGGGTTGATGCTGGCTACCGAAATGAAGGGAGAGGATCTTCTTACGATCCGCATCCTGGGGGACGGCCCCTTGGGAGCGATTGTTGTAACGGCTGACGGTAAGGGTAGGGTACGTGGTTACGTGCAAAATCCCTCGGTGTACCTGCCCTCTGAGAAAAAAGGCAAGCTTCCCGTGGGTACGGCGGTTGGAAAAGGCATGCTTTACGTATCAAAAGACTTAGGGTTAAAAACACCTTTCGTAGGCAGTTGTGAACTGGTATCAGGTGAGATTGCGGAAGATGTAGCTTACTATTTGTATCATTCCGAGCAGATTCCATCGGCATTAGCCCTTGGTGTTCTTGTGGAAACAGACGAACATATTCGCTCGGCAGGCGGCATAATGGTTCAGGTTTTAGGTGACGCCGATGAGGAAACGAAGGAAAAATTATCCCAGCGATTTACCAGTTTGCAAGCGATCAGCGGCATGGTTGACCAGGGATATAAGCCGGAAGACATTATCAAAGAACTAAAGATTGATTTTGAGATTTTAGACATCTATCCGGTAGCGTTTGAATGCCGGTGTACGAAACAAAAGGTTGAAGAGACCTTAGTAAGTCTCGGCGTTAAGGAACTCGAAGATATCCTGGCCAAGGAAGGGCAGGCGGAGGTGCGCTGCCACTTCTGCGGGGAAAATTACATTTTCACCCGTGAAGAACTGGCAAACTTATTGAAAGAACTGAAAAAGACCGAGTAAAAAAAGGATTCAGGTAACTTAGTAGGCCTGTAGGGACCAGCACTCAGGTAAGCCTAAATGCAAGCAAAATTGAATGCTGGGTGCCCGCCCGAAGGACCTCAAGGGAATGCGATATAATAGGGTATTCCTTAAGGAATACCCAAGCGCCTGAAAGACCCTTAGAATACCGATAAGGTTAAATCAACATTATGTTTCCTGAAAATCCTGTTAATCCTGTCTAAAATTAAAAAGTTGTCTTTCCCCTTTTTTTAACGGCGTTCAATGTTTTGAACGCCGTTTTATTTTATCTGGAAAAAATGTACATTATTGGCCCCACAATAAAAAAATACTTGTTTGCGCATGGCGGGCGCACGGAACAATAAATATTAAGGAGGGTTAACTATGGCGAAATATATGAGTGACGCTCTGAAGCACGAGTTTGCACGTGAGATGGGTGTCGAACATTTAATCGAAGGTAACGACTACGGCAACCTGACATCGCGGCAGTGCGGCAGCTTCGTTAAGTTTGCCATCATGAGAGCGGAACAGGCCATGCGTAACTCTCCGGAACCGGTAGGTACCTCATAAGAGGTACCTACTTATTTGTTTATCCATTAAAATTATAAAACTTTAAATGGTATAATATTTTAATGCTTAGTTTTGCCTGGTTTTACGAAAAAATATACCCCCGTATTGAGCCCCGGCGCATCAGGGAACAGCGCCGGGCCATTGCCGGTAAGGCCCGGCGCGCTGTTTTGGAGATAGGCGTCGGTAACGGGCTTAATCTTCCCTATTACCGCCGCAGCACTGATATTACCGGTATTGATCCCGACAGGCGGTTGTTAACATATGCCTACCGGCGATCAACCGACAATACCAGGCTTATTCCCGGGCATGCTGAAGAGCTGCCTTTTAAAGATGAGTCTTTTGATACCGTGGTCAGTACCTTTACTTTTTGCAGTGTCAGGAATCCCTGCCGGGTGGCGACGGAAATCAGAAGAGTGCTAAAAACAGAGGGCTGTTTTTTGTTTATGGAGCACGTGGTCTCCGGAAACCAGGTATGGCACTCCCTGCAGCGGTGGTTACAACCCTGCTGGGGAAGGTTGTTTGGCGGCTGCTGCTTGACAAGAAAAACGCTCGACATTTTTAAACAAGCGGGTTTAGAGATAATAGAGCTACAACGGTTGAGTGGGGGATTACTTCCTATAGTTTCCGGAACGGCCCTAAAAACACCTTTCAATAACTATGACAATCCCGGCGGCGACAAAAATGGCCGGCAAAAGGTTGCCTACACGAATTTTGGCTAATTCCAGAATATTTAACCCTATGCCTATGATCAAAAGTCCGCCGGTGGCTGTCAGTTCGGCAATGACCCAATCGCTGAGATAGGTGGAAGCGGCAGAGGCCGCCAGGGTGATAGCGCCCTGGTACAACAGCACGGGAACAGTCGAAAAGATAACGCCGATCCCCATTGTCGATGCAAAGATAACGGAGGCAATGCCGTCCAGCATTGATTTGGCAAAAAGGATTTTAGGCTGTCCCGTCAGGCCGTCTTCAATAGCTCCCATTACGGCCATTGCTCCCACGCAGTAAATCAGGCTGGCAATCACAAATGCCCCGGCCACCTTATTTTCCCCGCTGCCGTTTGATGTTTTTTGTTGTATCCATTGTCCTAAATTATCTAAACGCTCCTCGATACGGGTTAATTCGCCTATGACGCCTCCAATGGCCAGACTGGCAATAACGATAAGAGCGTTTTGGGTTTTAAAAGCCATCTGCAGTCCCAACAGTATTACCGCCAGGCCCAAGCCCTGGGTAAGAGTTCCTTTGACATTAGCAGGAATGCCTTTTCTAAGAAATACTCCTACCAAACTCCCGGCGGCGATCGCTGCCACGTTAACCAGTGTTCCCGTTCCTATCACCAAACCCGCTCCTTGTCGTTTCTATGAGTCATGCAGTGAATATTACCGAAAAATTGGATAAACATTTGCAAAGTCCTTCCTTTTATTTTTTGTTATGGTGAGATTAATGCCTTTACAGCATGCATCACAATGTAAAGGCCTACGATGATGACAACCCCGCTGACCAAGAGGTTAAAACAGCCAAAACGCTCGGGGCGAAAAGAGTCCAAGCGCCGTCTTGAGCCCATCCCCCGCTCGCGGACAAATCGCGCCGGGTAAAAAAGCTGCAGTCCACCTATGGTAATGCAAAAGAGGCCGAACAACAGTTCCAGCATTATGTCCCCTCCGAACATTTCCCATTATACCACCTCACACCTCACGTCTCACATTCTCCGCTATCCATAGCATGACATGCCAATTATGTCATATTACATGACTAATGTCATGTTTTGTAAGAATACATGCCCCGCTGTGTGATATATTGGCAGGTACTCTAAAAATAGGAACGTGGGTGGTTAGCCGTAAATAAAGTTTTTTGCAACCATATAAAAATGGAAATGAAGTCGAAGAGAGTCGGTAAATTTTGGTACCCATCGACACTGTTTACGGGACAAGCGAATAATCTCTCTAGTATACTTGGATATCGGAAAGAAGCAACGAAGCGCGGCTGAGCTTTGGGCACCGGAGGTCGCGTGGAGTGAGTGGTGCAACCGGCCTTCTAAGAAGGCCGGTTTTTTCACTTTCAGAGCTATGGTTTGCAGGAAGGGGTGCATAGTGCCGCTGCTGCGCAAGGTCATTTCGGCGTTTTTGATTGGGATCTCTGTGCTGATGTTTATGGTGGCCTCGTATCTAGTTGTGGTTCGCCTGGCGGGTGAAACCCAGCCGGCTGTTTTTGGCTGGCGTATGTTTGTGGTTGCTACCTCTCTAACATGCGGAGTTTTTCAAAAAAATTCAGAGGGGGTTAGTGGATGTTTAAGGACAGGGAAAAAGGATGACTGCGGATTGCGTTAGCTTTCGCGATCCTGGCAGTCATCGCCGTCGGGACTCTGTTTGGGGTATGGAGCTATACGTCTGCTCAAGTGGAGAACGAGGCTGAGCTCAAAATAGTTCCGTCTGAGGATGTCCTGATTGCGGTAGATTTACGTGATGACCTGCCTATTGAAATAGAACAGGGTTCTTCGGCTCAGGTTGGCACGATTACCAACAATATGTCTGAAACTATTAATGTGACAGTCAGCGGGGGGTTTGATTATGAAGGTATCCTATCATCGGGAGAGTCAACCGATCTTTTTAAAGAAATTTCCCTTTCTGAACCAACCGGCTCAAGATCCTATACAGGGCTAGTAATGGCCACTTGGGATGGCGGCAGTGCCGAAATCAACTTTGACGTTACAATTAATGTCACACCTGCACCAAAAACTACAGATATCAATGTTAATGCACTTGCAGTCCCAAGTAGCAGCACGCCTGGCAAGAACACTACCGATAAGGACGCTACAGGCGCAAACACGACCGGCGAGGGAGCTTCTGCCGGCAGCAATGCCAACACTGGTACTACCTCAGGTTCGGATACCAGCAGCGACACCGGTACTGGTATCGGTACCGGCACTGACACCGGTACTGACAGTACCGGTAATGACACTAACACCGGTGCTACAGGCGGCAGTTCAACCGGCGGAGGCGATAGCGCTGGGACAGCCAGTGGCAGTGGTGGTAATATGACCAGCAGCAACGACGGCGGTACCTCTTCGGCGGGAAATGATTCTGGAGCGACGTCTTCCGGAGCGGAAACAAATAACCAATAGGAGGCGCTGGTAATGAGTAAAGCACCAGGTAAACATAAATCGAACATCTTGAGCAAGCCTTATCTTCCTATCGCCGTTACCATCCTGGCTTTATTGTTCATTGTCCTTACGTGGCATGCTTTTGCCACCCCGGTAGAGGTAAAAGAAGAAGTAACCACCCATACCCTTAAGCAGAACGTAACCTTTAATTATATGGTCACACCGAAACGGTCAACCCTTTACCCCGATCCGGTACCGTTCAATGACCAGAAGACCTACTTTACCCAGGTTACCGAGGGGTTAGAGGTGTCGGTGAAGGCCGACATTGCTTCCCAACCTCCCGTGCCGGTCGAAGGCACCTCCGAGGTACTTTTAAAGCTGCAGGCCGGGGAACTCTGGGAGCGGGAATACGTGTTGAGTCCGCAGCGGGAGTTTGAAGGCAACGGTACGCTTACCGTTGTGGACGATACCTTCGACGTGCCCCTGCAGAAAATTCTGGCGTTTACCAAGCAGGTGGAGGAAGAAACCAAAGTCTACCCCAGGGACGGTTACACCTTAAACATTACCCCGGTTGTCAAAGCCAAAGCTCTGGGGACCAGTGAGCCCTTGACCAATGAATTTACCCCGTCATTTTCCTTCAACCTTACCCAGCGCGAGCTGATCCCGCCGGAGGAATTGAAACAGGAGCAGAGTGCCGCCTTAACAGGCGTCAATGTCCTGCCCGGCATTATAAACGTCCTGGGGCTTGAGATGCCGGTTGTAACGGCAAGGTATGCCAGCAGTATACTGACCGTTTTTTATCTGATCCTCGCCGTCTGGCTCTTCAAATTGTACTTCAACAGCAGGCCCCGGTTATCGGATGTACAGGCCATCAACCGGCGCTACCGCGGGCGCATTGTCGCGGCCCGGAGCGGGATCATTGACCCGGATATGACGGTGATCCGCATGGCTACTTTCAAAGAACTCTTAAAGCTGGCGGACGAGAGAGACAAGAGTATTATCTGCCTTAACGAGCAGGAAAACGGTAAGCCGGTTTGCCGTTACTGCGTTCCTGACGGTGAGACCCTTTACTGTTATATCGCGGCTGATGAAACACCGGTGAAAAGGCCTCCGGCCCCTCGTTCCCTTAAGGAACGGGTTATTCCCAAGGAGGGAACCATTTCCTCGTTAGCACTGCTGCCATTGGCTGCAAAAAAAATATTGGTACCGAAGACATTACGGAGACGGCTCACTTTCCATGGTACCGGGTCCGGGTAGTGCCGCAAGATGTCTTGCAGGGCCGCCGGGCCTTGGTGCTGTACCGGTATATTTCCTGGTTTTTAACATCGACTTTTTACCTTATTGCCGAACCGGATTCCCCGTTACTTTTTAAGGTAGGGGTAGTTGCTACCCTGCTTGTGGCGGGCCGGATTGCCGTACACCTTTACGAACACAGCAGCGGAACGGCACTCAACACCCTGGGGCTGATCACTGTTGAAACCGCAGGCATTGCCCTATTGCTGGTGCCCACTGGAGGCCTCGACAGCCCTTTCATGTGGTACGCCCTGAACCCCATCTTTATGGCGGCCACCATGTTGCCGGGTCCGTACTGCTGGGGCGTCTTGACGGTCTTTTTGGCCGCGGCCTCAGCCGGTAGTGCCTACGTTTACGGGCAGGTGGTAGTAACTGCCTGGCGGGAAAATTCCTGGCTGCTGCTGGTATTCCTCTTGCTCACCGCGGCGGGTCAGGTTTTTACCCGGCTTGTCAGGCACCTGTCGCAGGCCTATGAGGACCTTGCCGGCGCTCACCGGTCAACGGAACGTTCGTTGGAACATATTGCGGCGTTATACCAGGCGCTGGAATCATTTTCGAGCAGGGATGACCCGCGCTGCCTGGCCGGATTGCTGGCACATTATGCCAGGAAATTGACTGCTTCCCGCGCTGCTGTTTGTTATCTGACCCAGGACGACGGCAGTACCCAGTTAGAAGCGTCGGATCCCGATGGGTTCTTATCGGACATTGTTCAAAAACAAGATACGCTGGACAAGATATGGAAACAGGTGGAAGAAGGGAAAGAGAACGTATATTGTTTACTGCTTGATCAAAAAGAATTAACCGGTCAATTAGTTTATGTTCCGGTACAGTCGCCCAGTACGCGTTTTGGGTTTCTGGGGTATTTAACAACCCCATCGGATACTCCTCCCTTGGGGAATGGAAGGCGGGCATTGGTTTTTCTGGCCGAACTGGGGGCCATCGTGCTGGAGCGCCGCAAGGCCGAAGACCTGGCGGCGCGCCTGCTGGTTGCCGAAGAGCAGAACCGCATTGCGAACGAGATCCATGACGGGGTAGCGCAGCATCTTTTCAGTATTGTTTTTGCGCTGCACGCCCTGGCTCAGAAGGATGCCGGGCTGCAGGATGAAGAAGTGCAGCGGCAGCTAACTTTGGTAAAAAAGGCGGCTAACCAGGCTGCTCGTGAGCTGCGGGCCTCCATTTACCGCATCAGCCCGCGCCGGCGCGGCGAGCAGGTCTTTGTAGCAGGGGTTTCTTCATATCTGAAAGGTCTGGCACAGCTTAACGGCATTAAAGTTGATTTTCAGGTCGAAGGATCGGAAGAAGCGGTTAGCCCTGCTTTACGGAAGGCACTCTATCGCATCATCCGTGAGGCAACTTCCAATGCCATCCGGCACGGAAAGTGCAGCAGCATTAAGGTGGTCTTAAAAATGGCGCCGGGAAAAGTAATGTTAGAAGTAGTCGATGACGGGAACGGTTTCGACGTACAGCAAAAAGGAAGCGGCCTGGGACTGAGCAACATGCGCAGCCTTATGGCCTCCTTCCGCGGCAGCTTTACCGTCACCAGCAAGCCTGGCAAGGGAGTCCGGGTTACCTGCATGGTACCCGCCGGTGACTGTCAATCTCCAGTAGACGCGAATACAGGGGGTGCTGAGATTGAAAGTTGTGGTCGTTGATGACCACCTGCTGGTTTGGGAAGGCATCAAGGCAGTCTTCGAACCGGTAGAGGATTTCAAGCTGGCCGGTTGGGCCAGCAACGGGCATGAGGCGGAACAGCTCTTTGCTGCAGCACAGCCGGATATCGCCCTGGTAGATCTTCGCCTGCCGGGAGAATACGGCATTGAGATTATTAAAAAGGTGCGTTCCTTGGCACCGGGATGCCGGTTCGTGGTTCTGACAACTTATGGTGATGCGGAGGATATCAAGCGGGCCTTGGATGCCGGCGTTGACGGCTACCTGCTCAAAGAAGCCCTGCCGGAAGAGATGACCACCGCCCTGCGCCTGGTGGGGCGCGGACGCCCCTATTTTGACCCTGCCGTAATGCAGTTCGTAATGCATCAACCGAGTGATGACAAAGATGGATTATCCGAATTGACGGAGCGGGAACGCGAAGTCCTCCGGGCCCTGGCCCGGGGGTTGAGCAACAAAGAGATTGCCGGGCTGCTCTGCGTGACGGAGCACACCGTTAAAAAGCACATCAGCAGCATCTTGGGCAAGCTTGAACTAAAAGACCGTACCCAGGCGGCTCTATACGCCGTGGCGCACGGGATAGGGCGCTCTGGGACCAGTTTAGCTACGTTCTAAATGTCCAACTCCAAATTTCCAATGAAGGAGACGATACATTGCCCAAAACACTGCGCGTGATCGGTAATGTTTTGCTGTATATCGTGGTCGGCCTGGTATTAGTGTCGGCGGTAGGCACCGTGATTTTAAAGCACCCCTTCTTACTGGCTCCCATCAGGTCCGACAGCATGTACCCCCTTTTTGAGCGGGGAGACGTGGTTTTCATCCGCTCTGCTGACGGTACTGATGCCGCCGTTGGAGATATCATTGTCTTTCATCCTGAAGGCGGCAGCTTGGCCGGGCAGGGTTTTGTAATGCACCGTATTGTAGGGGGTACCGCCGCCGAGGGGTTTATCACCAAAGGTGACGCAAACGAGCGTACGGATCAGGAGGACGGCACTTCCCTTGTTAAGGCGGGTGCCATTTCCGCCCGGGCCATTACCATAGCAGGACGTCCACTGCGCATCAGGTTGCTGGGTTACCTATCTCTCTGGATGGAGCAGTTTCAGAAAAGTCCCTACGCCCTACCTGGATGTATGGGAGCAGTGGCCCTGGTACTGATTATTACGGAACTTAAAGACCGGGGTAAGCAGAAACGGAAAAACCAATCCACCCCGGCCTATGTTGTCTATCCCGCCGCCGGGTTGGCCATCTGCCTGATGCTGGGCGCGGCACAAATAGCCGCCAGCTCCTTTCCCACCCTGCAGTACGAGGTGTCAGCCACCGGGCGCGGTGTGCTGATAGGCAGCGCGGTGGGGGTTTTGCAGCAGGGAGACGTTTTTACGCGTGACATATCTGAGATAGGCGGTAACGGTTTTCTCCCCATGGTTGCCTCGATATCTACTCACGACTCTCAGCTAACTTTTAACAAGGACCTGGTGGTAACTAGGCCGGGAACGAAGGAGAAGATCTCCGTTACGGTACATGCCCGGCAGGTGGGCGAGTACCAAAGTAAAGTGTCCATAGGTATGTTTTTACCGACTTTGCCGCCGGTGCTGATCCACGAGCTGGCGCAAAAGAGCTACTGGCTGGCCCTGGGCGCGGTTTCCCTTGTCCCCGGCCTACCGCTGATATTGTGGCCTGTTGTTGCCCCCCGGTTGCGGCGTCTAATGGCCCGCGCCACCCGCAAGCGTATCGCCAAGGTAAGCCAAAGAATTATTCCGTAAGGAGTAAGGCGTGAGACGTGAGGAGTGAGGATTAAATAGTAAACAGTTTCCCATGCCGATTTCATCCGGTACCACGAAGCATGAAAATAAACGTAAGCTCACCTACGGGGGTTCCCTTTGCGCTCACGTTCCGCGACTACCCAGCACTCAGGTAAGCTCAGAATACAAGCCCAGCTGAGTACTGGGCTCAAATCCAGCACTCAGTGCTGGGTAATGAATAATTAGGCTACAAAAAACTCATTGGATAAAAGAATAGACTTTAAAAACTTCTTTTACTGGCTGAGTGCTGGGCTGATCTTCGCCCTTCGTCGTTCTTTTGAATAGGTTCCAAGATCGCGCTCCGGGAAGCCCCCGTGCACGCCTTAAAGTGTATATCTTTGGGGCATAAGTTTTCAGACACCGGTATTTTCGAGGTAGTAAACAGAGATATGAAAAAGGGACGGGCTACTTTTTTGCCGCAGCGACCAAGTAATTAAATCTAAATTTAACATCCGGACTTTTTATGATGCGATTAGCGTACGGTATCCCTCAAAAAGTTGCCGGTCCCCTTTTTCTTCGGGGAGACCTTCTGTGGTTTCCCGTTGGCCCTAAAGGAATACCCTAAATCCAATCTCCACTGTCCAATTTAGAGACCCTAGAGGAATGTTCCGAATTTCCCCCTATCGATACTATCCTGTTCATCCCGTCCAATCAAAATGACCTGGTACCAAGGTCTACCCCGGGATGGGAAGTTTGATTACGCACTTTTCACTTCGAGCTACCATACTTACTCACTTCACGTACCCCCTAAGACGGTACAATTGCGACCGGTAAAACTACTCTTTGGCGCGATGTATAAAACTACTGCCTTCTGTAAAATGAGCAACGGATGCACTGATAAGTGCACTAAGAAAAAAATTTTAAAATTTTAAGGAGGTAGGTGGTTTTGCGTAAGGGTCTATTGTTAGTCGTAGCTTTGTTGGCGATGTCGTGTTTGCTGGCGGCGGCGGCGTATACTTCGGCGACGGTGACGAACTATTCACAGATCGCCGTAGTAAACTCCAGTACTGCCCTGCTGGCTCTCGACGACGCAAACAATGCGCAAACTGGGTTCGAGGATTGTACTGCATATGATGACAGCGACATGCTAAAGTTCCGCTTCGGGTGGAATAACAATCAGCAGTACGGTTTGCAGCGGGACAGTGTGTACGAGTGGTACGATGAAAAGACTGCCGGAGACGCAACTGATGATTTAGGATTGTTTACCATTACGAACAACTCTGCTGACGACGTCAAGGTAACTATTTCGGAAAACAATGCTACTTCCGGCGTAACGTTTTCTTTCCGCCAGAATGTGGATAATGACGTTACTGGTTGGCAGCAGGATACTATTCAGTTCAGCTTAGAGGCTGGAACAACAGCTCAAGTCGGTGTCAAGATTCAAGTAGCCGATGATGCCACGCTTGAGTCGCCTAACTTCGATATCACCGTTAGTGCAGTTGCTGAGTAGTAAAGTTCAGTGATGAAAAGATAAGTCTGTAGTTTCAGAAAGAAAAACAGAAAAACCCCTTGGGAGCAGATGACCTAAATAATCAATCCCCAAGGGGTTTTCCTTAAAGCTCCTTGGTATTGCAGCTATACAGAGGATAATAGGGAGGTGAAAGGCTTGAAGAGAGCGTTAGTCTTGGTGGTAGCTCTACTAGCGGTATCGTGCTTGCTCGCTGCGGCGGCATATACTTCGGCAACAGTTACTAACTATTCGCAGATTGCGATAAACAACACTAATGCATCCATCCTGGAGCTAGATGAGCAGTTGAGCCTTGTGACAGGATTTAAAGATGCAACTGCGTATAATGATCAGGCCATGCTGAAATTCCGGTTCGGATGGAACAATGGTACGCAGCATGGTTTGCAGCGGGACAGTGTCTATACGTGGTGGGACAATAGTAATAAGGTAGGCTTGTTTGCCGTGAAAAATAACTCGGCTGATAAGGTCAGACTTACTTTCACCGAAAACTACAGTGACGATCAAGTAACTTTTGAGTTCTTGCAGTATTTGCCGGCTTGGCCGAATGGTACAGCAGCCCAACGTAACACGACTTCCGATAGCGGTTGGCAAGATGCAGGTTATAACAGCTATGAGCCGCTGTACCCTGGGGAAACCGCCCGGATAGGTGTGAGAATTACCTCGTCTGATACTGCGAGTGTATCCGGTCCTTTAGACTTTGACATCAACGTCAGCGCAACTCCAGTACTGTAGGTACAAAGGGGTCAGGTCTTAATATATGACACAATTGTGTTAGCAGATTTGGCCAACCCAATTTTAACACTTGCTTTAAGAGTGTCTCTTGAGGTTTGCAGTAGTTGTCTTTCCTCGAGCGGTATCAGGTACCTAACTTTACTAAACTTACTGAACTTAAAAGCCCTTAAGTACCATCGCCATACTCAGGGGCTTTTTCTCTACACCTAACGCCTTACCTCACAGTGAATTGCTCACTCCTTAATCCTCCCTGCTCCCTGCTTCCTGTTTACTGTTCACTCCTTTATCTGGTACTAAAGTCTACCCCCCAATATTCCAATGTGGTTGTAGTCTTATTGGCAGTATCCTGCTTATTGGCCGCGGCGGCATATACATAGTTGGGATTGGGGTACCCAAGGTACGAACTATACTCCTCCGCAGAACACTTTAGCTCCCGGTTGTTCCATGGAAATCGGTGTCAAGGTTTCAGTTGGTGACGAAACCGATCTCTCCTTGCCCAATGACTACAGTGGTACCATCGTCGTAAATGCTGAGGCACAATAAGCACGCAATTTTCCTCTCACGGGAAAATACGTGCACAAGTACCTAACTTACTAACTTATTAAACCAACCACAGAAAGCCCTTGAGTGCGAACATTATAATTACCCGTACTCAGGGGCTTTAATGACCTGATAACCGGCCTAACACTTTTTAGCGTTTATACCTCTTTGTCTCGCCTTAGGTTTGTTCTTTAGACCAACGAGTACGTTAGAAGTGCTCAGTAGTGGTAATCAAAAGTATTCCTTCGTAGTCCTAAAATGTAAACTTATGTAGTCGTGTTTCTGTGCCGGAAATATCTTACACTTTAGATGTAGCCATATGGGAAAATATAGATGAAAGGAGGTGAATATTTGAAGCGACTTGTTCTACTGGGTTTGGTTCTGTTTTTTGCGATGGCGTGTCTGATGGGAGTAATGGCCAGCGGTGTATCGCCAACCAGTAATGACGTAGCAGTATATGCAGAACCCGGGTGGCTGGCTCTCGAACCGACCAGGAACGGGCCCATCAAATGGGCCGGCGGCACTAAGTATCTCGTTGGGTATGCCGACCACACGGCATGGGTGGGCGAGGACGGAAAACTGCATTTTGACTTTAGAAAGGGCGCGGACGGACTGTTATATGGTTTCCAGCCAGGAAGCTATTACGAGTTTGATATGCTTTTTAAGATAATCAACAAAAGAGACGAAAACATTTGTGTATCCATTGACGTAGAAAACATGGGTGCTTACAGGGAGTATATATTGATCGGTGCCCAGAAGAGTTGGACTTTAGAAAAAGAGTTCACGCCAGGAGACCATTCTTCTTTCCCGTGGCCAAACAAAGATAAAGAAAGACAAATAGCAGCGGGCGATCACATGTGGGTTTTGGTGCACTTTGATATTCCGCCGGACGCTGAATCATTGGGACCGGTATCCGGAAAGATGGTCATAAGGGCCAGGGCATGTGACGAGGATACCGGCGGCAACGGCGGCAGGAACGGCAAACCACCCAGTGTCGATGGTGTGCCGGATGGCGTGTTCATAGCCCGCTGGCCCGGTCACATCCCACTAGTTACGAGAGCAGTAAAGCTGGAAGAGCCGAAGCCTGAGTTTACCGCGGACATAACGGCTGACCCCGAAACGTTGGCAGAAGCAAGAGCCAAGGGACTGGAGCCCAGGGTATATATCTGGAATGAGAACTTCCACAAGTGGGTCGCCTTAGCGTCTTACCCACAGCCCGACGGGACAGTGAAGGCCATCAATGACGGCAATTACACCGGTTGGACGGCCGTGTTTGCCGTGCGCCAGCCCAGGTTCATCGACCTGACACCGACGGACTGGTACGAACCGGTGCTCAACCGGGCGAATGGTCTCGCCCTCATAGAAGGCCACCCGGCCGATCCCTGGTGTTCCGGGAGCCTGGCTCGGCTGGCCAAACCACATGCACAGATGACGCGAGCCGAGTATGTGGTAATGGTTACCCGTGCCCTGGGCTTGGTACACGAAGAAGAACAGAAAATGCACGACGTATTGCAGTATGTGCCTTCGGAACAGGTTAACGCGGTGCTTCAAGGACGATTTAGCGATGCCGGTAAGATCCCCGCGTGGTGCCGCAAAGCAATAGCCACAGCCGTTAATTCCGGCCTCCTGGACGGTGTGGGCGGAATGGAAACGGAATTTGGCCCGTCTGTGCCGGTAACCCGCGTCCAGGCCGCCGTCATCGCCAGCAGCGCCCTGGCGAAAGTACCCGGATATGGATTTAAGCCTGCCGACCTTTCACTGTTTAAAGACGCCGCAGAAGTCCCGTCCTGGGCTGTCGGCAAGGTGGCACAAGGTGTTTTGGTGGGGAATTCGGACGGGACCCTGGGTCCGAATAACCCGATCACCAGGGCGGAAACGTACACCGTGTTTCTGCGGCTCCTGCGCGGCCTAGGATGGTAAGCAGGAAGCAGTGAGGAGGAACCAGCCCAGTACTCAGTGATCAGATCAAAGTTCAAATGTCCATTTTGTTTAATAATGGTTACTTTAAGCGCCTCTATTACCTTTATCAGTCCTGAGTGCTGGGCCCTACGTTCTATATAAGTTAGTTAGCAAGTATGTAGGGGAGCCTTTGTAAGGCTCCCGGGACCGTCGAGAAATACCCTGAAATCTCCTAATTACCCACTCTAACGTAATTTAGCATTAGAAACAGTAGCAATACAGATAATTAACTAAAAGAAAACTGGCAGTATCTTAATCACTAATTACCCAAGCTAACTGTACATTAAAGGACGGATTTACCGTTCCAAACATAAAAGACCTTAAGAACGCGACAAGTTTCGTTTATTACTCCTAACTCTTTACATCTTTGTTTCCTCTTCACTCTTCACTCCTTGCTGGTAATTAGGATCACAACGGCGTTAGCTGCTCTTTTGCCGGGGTATTTATTTATTGATCAAGGATTAATCTGAAAGGAATTGGGGCCGGTAGAAGAGAAAATGTTGGAGATAAAACAGGCCAAGGAGGAAAACCCATGGACAGCAAGCCGCTGAAAGAACTGGCCTTGGAGTGCGGTGCCCACGTTTGTGGTATTGCCGATCTGGATTTGCTGCAAGAGTTGCCTACGATACCGGAAAACCTGCTTGATGGGTACACTCGCGCGGTAAGTATCGGTATGGCCGTGCCTTATGGAGCTTTCTTAACCATTGACCGGGCGCCCACACGCCTGTATATGCACCATTACCGGACTGTAAATGACATTTTGGATCGTATTGCCTTAAAGATTGCCGCCGCCGTAGAAAGTATGGGGGGAAAGGCCCTGGCCATACCGGCCTCGGAAATACTTGATCATAAACAGCTGCTGGGCAATATCTCCCACAAGGCCGTTGCCAGGGTGGCCGGCCTGGGGTGGCAGGGGAAAAACCTCCTCCTCATTAATCCTCAATATGGTTCCCGGCTGCGCCTGGTTACCGTTTTGACTGACCTCAATCTGGACCCCGACGCCCCGGTAAAGAACCGGTGCGGTAAGTGCAGCAAGTGTGCCGATGCCTGCCCGGCAGGGGCCATCAAAAATGTTACGTTTGCCGATCATCCCCGGAGCCGGGACGAGGCACTCTATTTTGAACGCTGTGTTAATAAGCTGACCCGCGACTTTGCAGAGGAACTGGGATTAGGAAAGCCGGTTTGCGGCGTCTGCATTAAGGTTTGCCCGTGGAGCCGCCCCCGCAGGAAATCAAGTGGGGGAAATGGGGAATTCGGGAAATAAGTTTAACACCAATTACAATAATTACAATTGAGGCGGGAAATTAAGTGCCGGTACTACGCGTCAACATATTACCAGATGATTATAAACATCTTCCTGATGTTGATAAAGTCGTGACCAGATACGGGGGGCGACTGGGAAAACCCCAACCGAGCAGCTTTAAAACGGATAAGGTGCACGAAGGTTGGGCGGTGGACATATTTTTGCCGGATAGGGTCAATATCCACGAATTTACCAGGGAAATCACCAGTATTTGCTGTGTTTACCTGCCCCAACAGAGAAGACGGTCGAGGCTGATTTGGTACGTACTAGCCATGGCACTACTGTTGGTTTTGCCGTGTGCTGCCTGGTACTACTTGGGCAAGCAATAGAGTGAACAGTGAACGGTAATAAGTACGTGTTGGATCAAGCTACGAGCAGATTTAAGAAAGGAATAAGTAGATGAATCATGTAAGACCGCACTATAATCTGGAAGCTTGGAAGGAAGCAATAACCTTGGTAAAGGCTGTTTATCAACTGACCAAAGATTTTCCGGCTGACGAGCTTTATGGATTAACCTCTCAGATGAGAAGATGCGCAATATCAATACCCAGTAACATAGCTGAGGGTGCAGCTCGTAGCAGCAGAAAAGAATTTGCTCAATTTTTGAGTGTTGCGAAAGGATCGTTAAGTAAACTTGATACTCAGTTGCTAATAGCGGTGGAACTCGGTTATATGGATCATGGATCGTAACCATGATGTATTTAATTTAATTTAATTTAATTTAATTTAATTTATAGAGTGTCCCGGTTGATCTCAGGCCTGCATAAAAAAGTAAACAGCGAACAAAAAATCAGTGAACGGTGAACAGTAATTAAAAAAATACGTTAATTATCACTCTCTGTTATTTTTCTCCTTTCCAAATTTACCGTTTACCGTTTACTATTTACTCTTCATATCGTAATCACATGCCCCGAGCCGGGGGTGGCCCAATCCGTTATTAAGTAAGTTAGATAATTGATGGTGGAGTGTTTTAAACCCGACGGCAGGTCCTCCTTGAAAGGAATAGCTTTGCTCTTGCACACGTATACTTCGGCGCCCGCCTCCAGTAAATCATAGATATGATCGGTAATCAGCTCCCGTACTTCGGCACTCCGCAGGCTGGCGCCTAGAAACCATATCTTGACGCTGGTTCCCTCTTCCATTAAAAACGCGCTTGTCATCCTGATCACGTCGGTAACGTTTTCGGTGTCTGTCGACTTGACGATAAATAAAATATTCATTTTTATCTCTCCCTACGATATAGAAGCCCGCTAGATTGTTCTTTTAATCACATTATATACCACGGTACCTACTACATGCGTAAAAATTTATCCCAAACCAAGTTAGATTCATGTTTGCAATCTGTTTGCAAACCGCGCAAATAACAAAAAAGGTTTGCAACAGCTGTTGTTGCAAACCCCTTACTTTCTTTTGGTGCGGCAGAGAGGATTTGAACCTCCACGGGGTAACCCCCACTAGATCCTGAATTTGCTTTGTTGTCTCCTAGGTCCGGCAAGGTCAGCGAAAGCCTTGCCGGACACGGCGTTAGGGGTACCCCAACAAAAAGATCTAGCAAAAAGGTGCCAACTAGAATGCCCGTTTTTAAAAGAAAGGGTATGTTGAAGCGCCTAAAAAAATACCGGTCTGTAAGGTCATCAAGTAAAGTGGGCTGATACTAAGTGAAATTCAGCGTATAGTTTTAAAGTCCTGCTTGTGTTAAAAAGAGGAATGTATTAGTAAGACAAAGAAAGACAATTTAAATCTCTGGGTTAGGAGGTATATTGTGAGTATAAAAAACCCGTCCTTTGGAAGACGGTACACGGCAGACATAGATGATTGGTGCGATCAAAATGCCATTCCACGCAAAAAAGAGACAAGCGTATATACGGGAACCAGCGAGGTAGAACAAGCGGTTCTAAATTTAGATCTGCAAGACGGTATAAACAAACTTCCTGGGGAAATGGCAAGTGCATTTCGTCTCTCTCTCGCAGGTTATTCAATTCTTGAAATAGCTGAAAAAATGAATCTTAGTATAGAAGAGGCCGACCAATTGATTACTGAGGCAGAAGAACGACTTAAAGAGTATTTCAAAGGCTAAACACCAAAAAACGTGAATGAGATCTTTCGCATAATGGATCAACTACGAAAACATCGGCCTGTAAAAGCGGTAAAATGACGGTCTTTGGTAGAGTTAAGACGTAAAAATGATTTCGCATAATTTTGACGCGCCCTGTTCGCCCAGAACAGGGCTTTTTTATTGCCCCGGGGGTGATCGCTTCTGAAGAGCAATTCTGAGCTGTCTCAAGCCAGTCTCAAGGCCTATGCTGAAGACGTCAGAGATTTTGAGCGCTGGTTTAAGCAGGTTAATAAGGAAGAACTGCAGCCGGCGGCCGTCACGAGCATCGATCTCAGGGACTACCGTAATGCTTTAATAAAGCGCGGCGCCAAACCCGCCACCATCAACAGGCGCCTGGGCATTAAAAAATGGCTCTTGCGGGCCCTGGATGAAGGCCAGATAAAAATACTGCCCGAGTTTCCGAAACAGCTTGCTCAGCAGGACCTCGCGCCGAAGTCGTTGACGAGGAGAGAGCAGCGCGCACTCGCCCGCGCTGTAGAACGATACGGCAGCCCGCGCGACAAGGCCTTAATACAAACGATGCTGGGCTCGGGGTTGAGGGTTTCGGAAATAGCCCGGTTGGAAAGACAGGATGTGATAATACGAGAGAGGTCCGGGAAAATCGTAGTAAGGGCCGGCAAGGGGATGAAGTACCGCGAGGTACCCATCGGCCCCCAAACCAGAAAAGTACTGAAAAAGTACTTTGACCAGGAGCACCCGGGCAAGTATGTTTTCCCCGGCCGCAGTCAAGTACGGCCGGTTACGGTAAGAGCTATCCAGTATGTTATAAAGAAGTATGCCGATCTTGCCAAACTGGATCTCAAGAAACTTTATCCTCACATCCTAAGGCATACCTTTGCGAAAAACTTGATTGATAACGGTGTTGATTTAGTGACGGTTGCCACGCTTTTAGGACACCGCCGGCTGGAAACGACAATGCGATATACGAGGCCCCGTATGGAGGATCTACAGAGGGCCGTAGATGAGTTGGAAGGGGAGTAAGAGAGGCTTTGGGGTAAGAACTTATAGAGGAGCGGATATATATGGCAGACTGGATTAATGGTCCTTGCTTCTACGTTTCCTGCGTGGATGGGGACAAATTTGTCCTTCTGGCGGGGCCGTTCCGGACACACCAAGAAGCATTGGATTTGGTAGACAAAGCCGCCAAACTGGCGTGTAAATTGGACCGCAAAGCAGCCTTTTACTCGTTTGGGACGGTTAAGATGGCGGATGGTCACAAACAGGGTATACTTAACAAGTATTTAGGTGTCTAGTTCTAGTGTAGTTGGTTAGATAGTAAACGCCGGCACTTCCGGTTCGGGAAATGGCCGGCTTTTTGATTTGGGTCCTGCCGTGCCTGTTATGGAGGTGTTAGGGTGGAGAACTTCCCCTTAGGGGCTAAGGTTCAGATACAGGCCCATCTCAAACCTATGACCGTACTTGACACCGAAAAGAAACTGGCACAGAAAACGTGGAAGCGTGTAAAGACGAGCAAAAAAGGTGTTGTCGTAGGTGTGCGATCGGTAAAAGAAGGGCAAATCCATTGGGACTATGACCGTCGGTTTAGACCTTCACGCCACATCAAGGTGTACCTGGTCGCGGTGGCCATGAACCGGATCCTCAGGGTATTACCGGCTGACCTTGAGGAATGTACCGAAGAGGAGACCGCGCAAGCAACTGATATTAGGATCCCCGGGCAACTGGAATTGTTTACAGGGGAGAACTAAGGTTTCTGTAAATGGGTGGTGATATAATGTCAGAGCTGATGCCCATACGTGTGCAAGATATAGAACCTAATCCCAGGAACCCTCGGAAAAAGTTTAATGACGCTGCGCTGGAGGAACTTGCCGCGAGTATTCGTGAAGTAGGCATCTTACAGCCCCTTGTAGTGGTACCGTTAGGCGGTACCGGAAAGGCGGGGCGCTACCGCCTGCTGTGTGGGGAGCGCCGGTGGAGGGCCGCCCAGCTGGCGGGTATTGAGAGCGTTCCCGCAATTATAGAGGATGGCCTGACACCCGAGCAGGAAGACCAGGTTATGTTAATTGAAAACCTTCAACGCCAAGATTTAGATCCTCTGGAAGAAGCCCGGGCGCTTAAAGCCCTGATCAAGGAACACGGTTGGAAACAGGTTGATCTGGCGGGCAAACTGGGGATCAGTCAGGCTCAGATCGCTAACCGTATCCGGCTGCTCGACCTTCCCCAAGACGTCCAAGAAAATATTTCCCGTGGAATATTGTCGGTGGCGCACGGAAAAATTCTCGCCGGGCTGAAACGCTGGCCCGAACTGCAGTCCGAAATAGCGAAAGAAGCGGTTCAATGCAAGTATACCATCCGGGAACTTGACCAGGCCATTAATTATGCCGTAGTGAGAACCGGCATGCTTTTGGAGCGTGCCGAATTTGACACGACCAAATGTGAAGTATGCAAAGACCGGGTTACCATCAAATACCCGGCCTGGTCCGATCAAAAGCGGCCGTGGTGTATGCGTCCCGAGTGCTTTAACTCGAAGCAGGCCGAGGCTGTCAACAAGCGGAAGAAAGAACTTAAGGCCAAACTGGCGGCTAACGACGGCGAGAGAACGCCCCTAAACATAGCCGACCTTGTCGAAGAAAACGTCGAGTTCGTGGATCTCAGTCTTTCCCACCTGAAAGAAGTCATCAATGATGCTGAATGCAAAAAATGCAAGGACTGCAGGGACGTCCTGGATTACGATGGCAGTACCAAACCGGTGTGTCTGAATCCTTCTTGCGTCGATAAACAAAAAGCGTCTGCTGCCAGAGCCCAAACAAAAGCGGAAAATGCCAGGGCTCAGGAAAAGATCAAGACGGCGGCACTGGAAATCAAGCAGGCTGTGACCGAGTTCATCGATCCCGTGGTCATTGATCTGGTGAAACAAAGTCGGGCGGTTTGGAAAAAGGAGACTAAGGATCACACTGATGAAAAACCTTTAATTGATCGTGAAAGTGTCCTTACCCTGAATGGGCTTCTGGCCTATTGGAATACCAAGAACGAGATCTGTAAGGAAGCCACGAGCATGCCGCGGCAGCTAGGTGATACTAAAGTCTTTATCCCGGAACAAGACGTAGAGTTTGAGGGCTACGAACCCTACACGTACTCCGGAAAATACGATACCATCACTGTCACGGACGGCCGGCTCGTTATTAAGAACAATAACGGTTCTGTTAAAGACCTGCCACCGGCCTTGCCTGTTTACTACCGCATCTTTGCGACACAATATGTCGGGTCAAAATATGTTGAGCAGATCGTCGGCATCCGGACACCTTCCCGAACAATCATTGTCTACGGCCACGATAGTGTCATAATGCGCAAGAATCTTTTTGACCGGTGGATTAAACTGGTCGAGGAATTGCCGGGTGTCGGTACCTTAGATGAAATTAAAAACGGAGGGGTCAAATCATAAAGCTTCACGGTCCATTGCAGAATATAACTAAAAACGCGGTTCTGGCGCATTGTGTGGAGCCAGCACGGAGTTTTATCCGGCGGACGATCGGACTTATAGGACGAAGACATTTTGAGCCCGGTGATGCCCTCTGGATCAAGCCGTGCCGCGGTATCCACACCTTCGGGATGCGCTTTCCCATAGATATAGTCTATCTGGATAACAATTGGAAAGTCATGCGTACTGTAGCAAGTCTTAAACCGTGGCGCCAGGGTCCGATAGCTTTTTCCGCATCCCAGGTTATTGAACTTCCGGCCGGAACGCTGGAACGAACAGACACCCGGATAGGGGATCAGCTTATCTTATAATGAACCGCACCGCCCAGGGCGGTGTTTTGCTCTTAGAAACAGGCAAAGGGGGTTATGGTAAGATGTGTGCAGCGCGTGATAGCCTCGAACATAAATTTGCTGCGCCGGTAGCACGGGTCCTCAAAGAAGAGTTCGGTAGCTTGTCCCGGGCGTTGCGCTACTTTGAGCAGCGGTTCGGAGCCGCAGCACTGGAAATTATGACTGAAACCAAGGAAATCACGGCGCTTGATCCTGTTTTCCGTACCGGACCAAACGGCGTAGTGTTTGACCATATGCAGGAGTTTTTGAAGCGGCCTTGGAGCGTAAGCTGTCCAAGGCCCGGAAGTTTAACAGAAATATTTCAGAAGCACGGTTTGATACAAAGGAACAAATGCGGCAAGTGGGTTTGGAACCTGGACCGCAGCACGGTAACACTTGAAAAGAAAACATTGCCGAAGGCCGGCTAAAGCCGGCCTTTTCACTGTAAGGTGGGTGGTACCGCTGAAACCGGTAAAAACCATTCTGGCGGTGGTGGACCGCGAGTTCGAACAGTCTTTAATGTCGGCGGATGAATTAGATGTCTTGGCCACTGCATATTCGCAGGAGGACCTTCTCGCGGAGGTAACGCGCCGCCGCCCGGAAGTAGTTGTTGTATCAGCCGACCTGCAGGGTTCTATGGATCCCTGGGAAGTTGCCAGGCAGTTACGCACCCAAAACGCCCGGGTTGTCTTCCTGGCGGGCGTTATCGACCGTGAAAGCGATCTTGTGGCAGGCCTGGTGGGGCTGGCGGTATACGACATCCTTTTCGACCCCGTAACTCCTGATGATGTGATCCACAGCATTATGAATCCTGCCGGCCTGTCAGACTGGGCGGATGTTGTAGTTAACCCCACCGGCCCGGCGCCACACGGCGAACCGGAGGGGGAACGAAAGAACAAATTCTTTTTCTGGGGAAAAAGGAAGGATGATAACCACAACGGCCGGGGCAACGGTACGGTATTTGTATCCCATCCCTTAGTAACTATTTGGAACCCCTCGGGGAGATACAAAAATACCACGGCCCTTAACCTGGCGGTGGCGGCTGCCAAAGCCGGCCTCAACACCGCGCTTGTCAACTGCGACCTGATGAACCCCGAGCTGGATGTATGGTTTGATATTCCGCAAACGAGTATGGAAAAAGTTCTGCAGACAGCAAACCATGGGGCCGGGATAATGACTATGGGCAGCAAGCTAAAGCCTGAGCTGGTACCTAATATGCTTAAGATATACGGGTGGGGCGTCTATTACCTGCCTGCCGGCAATAAGCTGGATAACCTAGGTACCCCGGACCTGGCCGAGGACCCGAGAGACGCCGTGGCTTTTATGGAAAAGGTCATTTTAGCAGTGTATCAGCGCAACGTAAAAGGTAAACCTGCCGTTACCATAATAAATGCCGGTACCGGGTTTGAATACCCGCCTACTTTCGCCGCTTTAAAGAATGCCGGTATTGTTGTTATCCCCCTGGCCGGCGAAAGGCAGGAAGCTGAAATTGTAAAGCGGCAGCTGCATGAACTCGCCCGTTTGGACGTTGAACCGCAGTGGGTGGAACTTCTCTGGGAACTGGACGGCACCAAACCGTCCAAGCGGATCTGCCGGAAAAGGCTCTCCGTAACTGCGGACCCGGAAGGGTACCTGCAGGCGTCTCACCGCCGCCGGCCGTACTGCCTGACGGACCGGGGAAGCGTAGAATGGCGGGAAATAATAAACAAGCTTTTGGGGTGGTAGAAATACTCTCTTAGATTAGATTTCTAGAAATCTTTTTACCATTTGGGCTGGTAAAATTTCTTAAGGTGTGTTATCATTTGATAACAAAGGACATACTATAAGGAGAGGTTTATGTCTTTATCACCTCCCGATGCTATCGAAACATTCTTACAGCAAGTTAGGCGACTTATTGATATCGGCAGATTTGATTTAGTGATTCGTAAAGAAACACGGGCAGCAATGGTCGCTCTTGGGTTCTCGTCCAAATGGGAGGTAGCTGCAGTAGTAAAGAACCTTGCGGTAAGCGATTACGCCGAAGGGCCATGCCCTGACGATAATCCTAATCATACCGGTGATATCTGGGTGTTTGGTCCTGAAATAGAAGGTAACCAGTACTATTTGAAGATTAAGGTGCGAGATCGACCTGAGGTAGTCTGCCTGTCTTTTCATATTCCCAAATGGCCACTTCGTTGCCCATATCGCAAGTAACTATTAGTTGCGGAAAAATAGCAGGAAAAGGAGGTGTTTGATAATGGAACACTGGCGGTACTGTCCCGAATGTGACAAAGAAACACAATTTATTATTAAAAAAGAACGGGAAGAGCATACGATTAGGGGCGAAAGAATAACGATAGATTTGCCCTTTTTAGCGTGCTCTCTTTGTGGTCTTGAACTGTTTGATGAAGAACTAACCGGTGGCGCATTACGCGCGGCTTATGATGAAGTTCGAAAAAGAAAAGGGTTTCCTTCTCCAGATGAGTTAAAAGCAATTCGTAAGAAAATGGATCTAAGCCAGCGAGAGCTTGCTAAACTGCTTGGGTGGAGCCATATTACCATTCATCGTTATGAGAAAGGAAGTTTTCCCAATGAAGCACATGCAACAGTATTAGAAAGCCTTATTAAGAATCCCACCTATGCTCTGGAACTTCTCAAGAGAAATGCTGCCAACTTTACTGCTGATGAATTTCACAAAGTGGAATCAAAGTTGCGTCGTTTTGTAACAGAATCGTCTGGCCAAGGGTCTTCACGGGGTAACCGCCCTTTTGTCATTGAGAAATTGGGTGGAATGGTGGTCTTTTTTGCCCAAAACATTCCTAGCCTTTTTAAAACCAAGCTGCTAAAGCTTTTATGGTATTCTGATTTTCTCCATTTTAAACGTCACGGCTGCTCAATATCGGGTCTTCAGTATGTTCATCACCGCTGGGGGCCCGTGCCGCGCAACTATACTCAATTACTTGGCCAACTTGAGGGCGATGGTGTCATTCGCATTGAGCCGACACTCTTGGGTGAATATGAAGGAGAGCTTATCATTCCATTACGTTATGATGTGGCTAAGATCCTAACTGGCGAGGAACAAAACACCATTAACACCGTATTAGGTTACTTTAAGTCTTGGTCGGCCAAGAAATTATCTGACTACTCACATAAAGAAAAAGCCTATGTCGCTACAGAACATCGTGATCTTATAAGTTACGATTTTGCGAAAGATCTATCCATTAACTAAAAGCAATACGGGATAGTACTAAACTTCCATGACCGAATACAAAGTGGTGGAACGCGGAACTCCGGCAGCAATATAGGCTCGCTGCTGGCGCAGTAAAAACGGCGCAGTAAAAACGTCAGCAGGATTTAGAATCAAGGCCGGTAGCTTTGCTAACCGGCCTTTTTATTTTCAAAGGAGGTATTTTTCGTGGAACGAATAATCTTAATTCAGACCAGGGACAGGAGGTCGTAAGCATGCGTAGAGGGTACAAGTTGTTGATAGCGGTGGTGTTGAGTTTGCTCGTGGCGGTGCCGGCGGCTTTCGCGGGAATCAGCTACAACGTAGAGGTCTACGTGAACGGTGAAAAAGTAGACTTCCCGGACGCGAAGCCTTTCATCGACACCGCTAAGGCCCGGACGTACGTCCCCCTGCGCTTCGTCAGCGAGGCACTGGGCGGCAAGGTCGCCTGGGACGCCCAGGCCAAAACGGCCGTCGTGGAGCGCAACAACGTGCAGGTAAGGATGCGGATCGGCAGCAGGGTGGCCCTGCGGGACGGGCAGGATGTGGCCCTGGACGCCCCGGCAATGATTAGCAAAGCACGGACGATGGTGCCCTTGCGGTTTGTGAGTGAGGCCCTGGGCGCGAAAGTCGTGTGGAACAGCGGCAAGGTGCTCATCACTGACGACGGCGCATCAGGCGGCGGAAATGAAGTAGTAGACGACCTTTACTTCGGGGATCACAACTATTATGACGGGAACGTAGAAGTGATCGACCTTAAACCCGGCGGCGGTGGGAAAGATACCACGCCAGCAGATAACAGCATTGAAGATATACCCTGGGCAGAGTAGTCGATACATGTAACCGGGAATGTTGAACATATTAACGATCAAGTAAAGATTAAGAGTGAGTAAAAACCTCCGCATCGGAGGTTTTGTTTTTTGGGAGGGAAAACATTGCGTAAGATATTTCTTGTTTCAATGGTTCTGCTGCTAGTAATGGCTTTTATAGCCCCGGCGCTGGCCATGCCGGTGGACGAGGTCACGACCTACGGCTTCAGCCCGGAGAGAAACCGCGAGGCCAAAGTGGACGGGAACCTGTTCCACCTGGCCTGGTACCACGGCGGCAGCGCCGGCTACACTTCCTTTTCCGAACCGTTAATTCTGGACGGCGACCACTGGGGCGGCCGGCTGGCGGGGAAAACGGTGGTGCTGACCGTCGAGGGCAACCGCCTGTGCGGTTACGTCCTGGACGCCCCCACCCTGGACAGGGCCCCGACTTTTCATGAAGAAAAGCCGGAGTGGTGGGTACAGCTGAGCGGGGACAAAAACACGAAAAGCGACCCCACATTTGTGGATCGGGGAAACCGCAAGTACGTCTACGTGGGGACGTACAGCCATTTTCTCAACCTGGTTGATATTACGGACTTTTTCCATCCGACGTTGAAGAAATTTAACGCGCAGTACGCCACGGACATTACTTCGTCCCCGCTGGTCTTGGACTGGCACGGCCATGAAGTGGCGGTGGCGACCACCGGTAACACCGGCAAGGTGCTTTTGGTGGTTGACCAGGAAGAAGTGTTCTACGTCGATGCCGGTGCGGGGCGCACGTCTTCGTCCCCGGCCCCGGTGGCCGGCGGACGGGCCTTCGCGGTCGGCCTGGACCAGGGGCCGAGCCGCGGGGAACTGCGCATTTATTATCTGGACGACCTTTTGGATATTCGGGATGGTGAAGTGGTACAAGTCAGCCAAAAGGCGCGAGTAGCAGAACGGCTTTATTCCGGCCTGGCCGGCAGCTTCGCGGTGGACGGTGACGTTCTTTACTTCGGCGACCAGCAGAGCCACTTGTATGCCTACGATACGAAGCACAAGACGTTTCTCTGGAAAAACAGGACACACGCTCCTCACTTCGCGCACCGGTCACCGGCGCTGACTTCCGATACCGTGTACTGGTCCGCCGTCGAAAAACCCGGGCAGATTATAGCTCTGGACAAGGCGACCGGCAGGACGCGCTCAGTCAGCAAGCAGTTCAGCTCGCGGGCCCAGACCCCGCCCACGGTGGCAAGCACGCCGACAAGCAAGACAATCTGGGCCGGTACCGGGGGCGGCTGGATGGTGGGCCTGCACGCCGACGACCTGCAGAAGGAGCGATTCAAGTCCTTCCAGGTGGTCACCGGCGCCCTCAAGGACAAGTTCGGCTCCGGCGTCGCGGGTACGGTTTCTGCGGCCGGGAAATGGGCGGTGGCCTCCACCGAAGCCGGCATTATCGCCTGGCGCTTGGCTGACAGGTTCAACCTGCAGGCCGTAGACCTGCAGACAGGGATACCGGAAGGTGAGAAGGCCCAGCCCGGGCAAACCTACCAGGGCACGGCCACCTTCAAATACGAAAGCGGCGATTACGGCACTGTGCCCGAGGCCCCGGTAGGTGTGTTTGTAAACGGTGAATACGTGACCCTCACCGACGAAAACGGCAAGGAACTGCCCAAGAGAACGATCGACAAACAGACCTTCTACTACCTTGAAGACCTGAAACGCGGCGAGGAACGCACGGTGTACTTCACCTGGAAAGCCACCAGAGCCGGGAAAATCACGGCGGTCATTAACCTGGACAAGCCGCCGGTAATGTGGTTCTTCCAGGAGGACACCTTTGAGGATAACGAACTGACAGTACCCATCCCGATGGACGCGGTCAACCTCGTGGCCGTCAGCATCGACCCCGGCACCGACGAAGCCAAACCGGGGCAGCGCTACCGGGGTACCGTGACCTTCGCGAACGACGCGGACGTGCCCGTCACCAATGTCCCTGTCGCCTTCTATAACAACGAGTACCGGGGTTGCCTTACAGATGACTCCGGCAACAAAATCTCGCGCGTCGATTTCCCGGCGCTTTCAGAACGTACATACAACTTCGAATGGCAGGCACCGCCGTCTGGCACGGTGACGTTGAAAGGGGTCATCGACACACCACCGCTGCCGGACGACTACGCGGAAACAGACGAAACAGACAACATCTGTGAAGCCGAAGCACCGGTGATCGGGGCACCGGTGAAAAGCAGCGGCACGCTAACCTTCCATGCCATCAACCAGGCCGGGCACAAAGGATTGGGACCGGTAAAACACCGTCCTGTCAATGAAGCAAAGTGGACAGACTGGGTGACGGCCATTTTAAAACCTAAGGCCCCCACACCGCCTAAGGGCACATTGGTGAGCTGGGAGATCACCTCGGCAAAGCTGACTTATCCCAAGAAACACCCCTGCTTCACCTTCGGTTCGCCCTGGCCGCCACAGGGAACGCGGACCATTAATATGACTCCGAAAGGCCACACTGCCGTAGCAGAGTTCGAAGAAGACTGGTCGCTGAACGGGGCACCTATTTACGCGCGCTGGATCGACTGCGACGGCAGCTTCATTGACGAAGGGCCCATTCCAGGACCGACACCCTATACGATCACCGCGCAGTACACGATCAAGTACACCTATCAGTATCAGGTCAAGCACCGCGACTGCGACACGGTATGTGACGCGGAAGGCAACTGCCACCGCGACTGCGATACGTGGTACGAGACGGTAACCAAGACCGGCACCACCAGCGGGACGGCCTCGCAAGACCTGCTGGTGACAGGGACAGGCGTAGGGAGTTATGCCGGTTAATAGCAATGAAAGAAGGTTATTACGAACATCCCGGGAAATCAATTCCCGGGATGTTCCTTAAAAACCATCAATGAGATATTGAACCGTTACCGAAAGGGAAGTCTATGGTAAACAACCAAAGAATTAAAAGAATAGGAACTTTAGATAGACGTGTGATAGAGCTACTAGGACTTTCTATGGCAGAAGGACTGCCTATTCTGATAGGAGATCAAAATATTGCACATATGAAAAAGGCACATCCTGAAGACTATGCTCAATATGGTCATAAGATTGAAGAAATTTTATCCTCGCCAACTTATGTTGCAAAACATCCACGAAAGAGTTCCATAGAATATGTTAAGGTCTACGAAGTAGAAAATGATTACGTCCTAGTAGCAGTTTGGGCTTCGGGGAGAGGGGTTTTATTTGCTAGAACATTATTTGTAATGTCTAATAAAAAAATAAAAAAATATTTTAGCAAAAATGCTTTTAAGCGATATTGAGTTTGACACTATCAGTTATTCTGCTATAATAATTAGTGAAATACGTATAATAACAGGAGAAACTTGAGGGCGGAACAGGCAGCCGCCGCCACGTACATACAAGTGTATGTACGGTAGGAGATGCAGATTGCCACCTGCCAAGTTTCTCAACCGTTTCAAGGGCCGCGTTTTTCCGCGGCCTTTTTCATATTTTTAAGTCGTTTATGTTTTGCGCCTCGTTAGAAGGCGCTTTTTGTTTTGCAACAGCAGAGGTCTCCAGTGTTCTGGTTAGTTAGCCGGATAGGAGAATATGGGGGAATTGGGGGAAACGAGGGGGTGATAACGATTCGGGATCAGCGCGGTTCCCTGACCTTAACCCTGGTGCCTATCTTTTTGATGATTGCCCTGATGGTATTCTTCATCGTCATCGGTACCGCCTTCGGAGCCAGGAAAGTTGCCTACTGCACTTACCAGTGGTTTGGGGAAGCGATGGACTTTGCCGCTATGGACGCCAATCAGGACGGGGATTTATCGCAAGTAGCGCTGCGTACTCCTACGGCCCAAACGGCCTTTACCAGGGTCTTTGCCGAGATGACCGGCACCGAATACATAAACGGTAGCTTTATACCACAAGGGCAAAGTCCGTATCCTGGGCCGATCACCCTGGACAGCTTCGAACCGGTGCAGCCCGGCGACCCCATTCCGTACGGCACAGCCAGGCAGCCGGGTTATGTAGCGGTTATTACCGTGCCGGTATTTGGTGACGAATATCCATTTATCGGTGAGCAATATGTCACCGTGCCCATGCGGTATTTTGCCGTAGCCCGGTCTGCGGAAGGCATAATCGATCATTGAGGAGGGATTGAAAATCGGACTTACGGTAGAAGAAAACTGGAGTAGTCACCTCAAAAAACAGAGGGAGAAAATTACGGAAGAGATCGCGCGCCAGCTATCTAGGGATCATCCCGAGATACTTCGCGGTGAACTGTCAGATACAGTAGAACATCTTATCCGCCAGGCGGTCGTTCAGCACCCGGACTTGGCACCGGATGAAGTGGAAGAGGTAGTGGCTGCAATCAAAGGCCAGGTTACCGGATACGGCCCGCTGCAAGAACTCTTCGCGGACCCGGATATTACGGAAATTATGATTAACCCTACCAAGGACGGTCCAAGAGTTTTCTACAGCAAACACGGTGTCAAGTTTCCCGTCGAACGCCGTATTTTCAAAGACGACCGCGAGGTAACATTGTTTTGCCAGCGCATATGCGAAAATGCCGGGCGCCCCTTCAACGCCGACGCGCCGATCGTGGACGCGTGGCTCAAAGACGGCAGCCGTATCAACGTGATGGGGTTTAAGGTGTCTCCTCTCGGCACGACGGCTACGATCAGAAAGTCGCCTTTGCTGCGACCGCCTTTACCCCTATCGGCTTTGGTGGCATCGGGGACCTTCCCACAGTTTGTAGCCGATTTTATGGTCGACGTGCTCGTCAAAGGACACGCTAATTTAGGTGTTTTCGGACGCACGGACAGCGGCAAAACGACAGTCCTCCGGAGCCTGGGCGATTATATTGATCCCGCCGACCGAACCGTAATAACGGAAACCAGCTTTGAACTCGCATTTCCCAACCTGCCGAACTGCATTAACCTGGTTGAGGTTGCCTACGGAAACGAAACAATCGTCGATATGAGCATGTTGTGCCGGGCGGTGAACCGCATCAACCCCGACCGTATGATGGTCGGTGAGATCCGCAGCAGGGAAGTAATTGCCGCCTCCCAGCTCGCGGCCTCCACGTCAGGTGGCTTCTGGACCACCGGCCACGCCGGGAGCGTTGATGATTTGCGGACCCGCCTTTGGGGCATGTTTCTGGACGGCGGCGTCGAGATCCCGCCGAACTTTTTAGACGAGATAATCCGGTCAATGTTTGATTTCTTGATCTTCCTTGATAAAGAGAGCAAGACCGATCGCCGCGTCTTAATGTCGCTGGTCGAAGTTACAAGCGAAGGATACCGTACCATTATCCGCTTTGACGAACGGGAATTCCTGGCCAGCCAAAAACAGACGTATCGATGGATATTTGAAAACCCGGTCACGGACGAGCGCCTGTCACGCCTGGCATTCCGGGGCGCAAAAGTCAAACAGGAATACCGGGAGGTAGGACACAGAAAACACTTTTACTTGGAGGGTAACGAGTAATGATAACTCTCCTGCTCATACTCGGGCTGTTCGGCAGCCTTTTGTTTTTGTTTTATACCTTAACCACCGGGCGTTCTCCCATAGAACGCAACCTGAAAGCTGTCATCAAAAATTTTATGTTTTGCTCCGGAATCCCTTTAGTCGTTGCCCTGGTTTTCTTTTTGGTTGGGAATATTCTTTTCGCTACGCCGGTGGCAGGACTGGTGTGGGGGATCTTGGGATGGTTCGTTCCCCTATGGGTAATCGACGCTGCCAAGGGCCGCCGGCAGGCACGCCTTCGCGCGATCTCACGCGACTTCATTACCAGTGCAGCCGGGCTTTACAGCGCCAACCAGGTCACCAGCGAAGTAATCACTACCGCAGGGAAGCGTTTACCAGAACCCTTAGGATCCGAGTTTCGGGATATGGCACAAAAATACAGCCTTGACCCATATGTCTTACCCCAAAAACTTTTTGAAGATCTGGCTGAAAAATACGGTCTTAATGAATTCAAGGCGGTAGGACAGATTTTGGATGCCGCCAACATTGCCGGGGGGCCGCGTGCCGCCGGACGTGGTTTAAAACGCCTCGGGCGTGCTTTGCGCCTTAGAGACCGCCTGGCGACCGAACGACAGAAAGCAATGTTGGAACCAGCCGTAGCCGCCGTCGTGGTCATATGCTTAATGATAATGGGATTGGTTCTTGATGTGACTGTTCTCAGACCATACTTTGCAGCTGCCGGGCGGTGGGTTTTAAGCGCCAGCTCTGTTTTAACGGTTGCGATGATATTCGCGGTGGTGAGATTGTTCCGGTTCAAAGATCTGTTTTAGGGAGGAGGAATATTGCAGGCAATGGAACTTGTACCTGATATATGGGCCATCGGGCTATTCCTGGCTCTTTTGTTTACGTTTATAAGCTTGACGGTACCAATGGGCCCGGACAAAACCAGCGCGATTAAGGTCACAGCCGATGCGGTCCAGCGTTACTTGATAAAGTATTACACCAAGGATCATAAACCCTATAATTTAGAGATCCTGGGCCGTTCGGTAGGCCAAGTACTCAGGGCTTCACTTTTGATTGGCGGCGGCCTGGGTGCAGTCACTTTCTTGGGTGCCGCCAAGTTTGTAGGAGCTTGGACCCTGCCTGCAGCTCTGGTTGCGTTCTTTTCGGGAGCCGCGCTGGTTGAACTTACCCTCGTAAACGAGTTTCGTGCTTGGCAGCAGAAAATGCTTGACGGCCTACCTGCTTTAGTTAATTTTGTCCCGGCCTTTTTGGATATCGGCAGCATTACTGCCCGTGAAGCGTTGGAAAAAACCGTGCCTTTCCTGCCGGAACCCCTTCGATCGGAAATGGTAGAAACAGTAGGTCATATTTCCCGCACCGCTGATGCCGAGAAGGCCTTTGATGAACTCGCCCAAAAGGTACGGCACCCGATAATGGACGCCATATGTTCCCGCCTGGCGGCGCGCTGGGATACCAAGGTCACCTCCGACATCTTCGACGACTTGAGTGATCAGATGGATGATTTAAAAGAAATCACCGCTACGAAAGCTACGACAGCGAAAACTGCCTATTTTGCCCTGGTATGCGTGGCTGGCTTAATTGGTGCGGGGCTGGTTTTTGCCTATCCGGGAATAAGGTTTCTGGCAGACCAATTCGGAAGGGGGTTTGGAATGTAAGGGGACAAAAAGAATGTAAAGGGGGCAAAAATATGGGGCGAGTGTTGTTATTTTTACTCTGCGCCGGGATGGGTGTACTCCTTATCCTGGCGTTTTTTTGGTGGCTGTTTACCGTCGGATCGTGGTGTTTTACTATCGCTTGCTAATTTAAATCAAGGAGGAAAGAAAATATGCCGACTATTTTACGGAAGCTTATGAAAGATCAGAGAGGAAGCCTTCCTCAAATGACGTGGACCATCGGAGCTGCAGTCGTTACCGCACTTGCCCTTATCGGGGCTATGGTGTATTTCCCGGATATCGTCGAGAGCTTTTTCCGGGCGGCCACAGACTGGATCAGAGCGCAATTTGGTTTCTAGGGAGCGATTTAAGTGCTTCACAAAGTGATTGCAACTTTCGGCGCCCTGTTCATTATCCTTGGTGTTACGCTATCTGGAGCGCTATTAGTGGGTATGATAGGGCAGTGGTACGTCGTTACCAACCAAGCACAGTTTTTGGCCGAAAGCCAGGGTAAATACGGAGGCTACACGACCGAGGCCGAAGCTGCTATGCAGCAGTTCTACCACGATTATAATCTTGACCCTTCAGAAGTCGACGTCTATGTATCTGCGCCGGGAGGGCCCGTTCCCTGGGGTACGGTAGTGACAGCACGCATTACCGTACCCTTTAAGTTTCAAGTCGGGTCGTTTATGACCCCGTTTGAAGTTCTTTTAACGGGATACGGTCGATCGGTAAGCACCTACCTGCCCGGCAGCTACGACGTTACTTATACGTCACCTTCATAAGAGGGAAGGTAGAATGGGTACTAAAGGCCGGGATTTGCTCTTGTGGCTTTTTACTTTAACGTCTCTGGTCGTGTTAGCCCTAAGCAGATATCCAAGCACCCTGACTTGGGCGAAAGGTCTATTATGGGTTGCCATCCTCTCCGCTGGGATGATTCTTTGGTTTATATGTTATACCTTACCCAAAGCCCATCGCGATTCACGAAAGCAGGGTTTCGGGACTGTGGTGCTGCTGCCGGTGAACCGCTGGTGGGCTTTACTTTTGATATACCTGAGTGGAGAAAGGATTTGCGGTACTCCTCGCCGAGCTTATGAAATCCATATCCTTTTCTCAAAGGAACTTTCAAAGCTTTCCATATGGGAGTTTTTAAAGCGCTTGGAGGATGACCTGATACTGGCAAAAGATTCTTTGCCCGGGTGTTTGTTTCTCTGGGAAACACCTGCTCCGGTTCCTTCAACTATACGGCAGTTGATCCGGGATCTTGCAGTCCAGGGAAACGCCTTCTGGCAAACCGGTCGTTGGCCGATCCCCGAACTCCCTTTCTTACCGTCACTCTTAAAGAAGAAAAAAAGACACGTACACCGGGGAGCACTACTGCTCTCCGCAGAAGGAGGCGACAACCCTTGAGTAAAAAAGCTGCAATCATAGTGTCCGTTGTTTTGGCCCTGGTCTTTACTGTGTTGGTTACGGCTAATGCCAACCGGCGTTTTGCAGAGGCAACCCGTACTGTGGAAGTGGTTCAAACTACACAGTATATTCCTGCGGGAGCAATGGTCGACCCTGACGATATAAAACTTGTCAAAGTGCCGGACGAAATTGCCGCCGGCTTGATCCAAGATCCGGATAAAGTAGTGGGCAAGATAACCCGGGTCGGCTTAGTAAAAGGACAGTATATTTGGGAAGACACAGTAGGGCCGGGTCTGCCTTGCCGTCCTGGTTACATTGAAGTCCACGTACCGACGGATCTTTCCAGTTCTGCTTGCGTGATCGCCGGCGACAGGGTTAACGTTTACCCGATTAACAAATCCGCCGTGTACAGCGAGACTCCACCATCCACCAAGCCACTGGCCGAAGGACTGCGTGTCTTACACAGCTATGATCAATCCGGACAGGAGATTGATCCCGTCAAACGCAGCGTATTAAAGGAGGTAGCCACATCCGGGAAAAACGTGGCTGTGTCGGTAGCGCTAGAAGTGCCAAAGGATATGGCAGACCAGATTGTAAAGTTTGCGTCCCACAAGGCAATATATCTGACCAAGTGCCCGCCGGATAGAAGCTGGGGGGAAGAATAATAATGCGCAAATTGACCCTTGCGCCGTGGAAGTCTGTTCCCCCCGCAGTGCTCTTCGCGGGCGGAAAAATCGCGGAGCTGGATATTACCTGGCCGGATTTTTCCGAACCCGGCTACCAGGACCACTTAACCGGGCTCCCGAACCGCCGGGCTTTCGACGAGGCCCTGCAGCAGGCCGTGGAACAGGCCGATCTCCAGGGGGCGGCGTTCGGTTTAATTATCCTGGACCTGGATCATTTCAAACAGATCAACGATACCCATGGCCACCAGGCGGGGGACGCCATACTGCAGTTTTTCGCCACAATGATGGCGTCGGCCACCCGCGACACCGACCTGGCAGCCAGGTACGGGGGCGAGGAATTCGTAGTGCTGTCACCCGCCTACCAAGAAATTTTCAACATTGGTGAGAGGATACGCCTGGCAGTCAGTCAGGCGCCTTTTCATTTATCGCCCGATATCCACGTGACCGCTACCTGTTCTTTCGGCTGCGCGGTGTATCCGCAGGATGCACCGGACAAGGATCGGTTAATAAAAGCGGCTGATAAGGCCCTGTATACGGCCAAGGAAGCCGGGCGCAACCAGGGACGGCGGGCCGGAGGAGAGGGGGGTGAAAATAGTTGATCTGTGTTATCGCCGCGGAAGCTGATGTGGCGCAAGTAATAAAGAAAAACCTTGGAGAGATGTACCCGGATTGGACGTTTGAGGTCTGTACGGATGCAGCTGAACTAGACAAGTGGAGCCGCAAAAGGCCCGACGTACTGGTGTTGAGCCGTTTTCTTCCCGGTGAAGACGCGTGGTCATTATTGCCAGATATTCCCGTAATGTTTGCGGCTACCCATGTCGTTTTACTGGTCGGGGAAGATTCGGAACAAACGCGGTCGTACATCAGGAAAGCAGCACAATATGGGCTCGAAAACTACGTTTCCGGCACACTACCCGGCGATCGGCCTTATACCTTGCCCATAGCATTGCAGTACGGGCGGGCCGAGGTTATGGGCGGGAAGAGCCGGCGGAATAAGGTGCGTGCCCGTCAGGATTCAATACCTGACCGAAAATCTCAAAATCAAAATATAGAATGCGATGACCGGTTACAGAAGCAATGTTTAGACAAACTTTCATACCAGTGTTGTTTATACAATCCGCCTCGGCCCGGGCAGAACGGTCAGGATGAAGCACAAACTATGACGACCCCTGCCTGGGGGTCTTTTTTACGTTCCGAAGACGATGTTCCCAGGCAAAAATGGAATGCCCAGCGCGGGATCCTGGTAGTCGTCACGTGCAACAAAGGCGGTGCCGGAAAGACCACTACCGTTGCAACGCTGGCTGTGGCGCTGGCAAATGCGGATATGGAAGTTATTGCCGTTGACACCGATTTTGAGGGCCCGGATCTGGAAACATTCTTTCAATTACAGGTGGAGCGTGGGCGTGGCATAGAAGCCCTGGCAGGACGCACAAAAAGCCTGGAATTGCTGGTTGAACAATTGCTTCTGACCCCTGAGAAATACCCTAACCTGCGGATACTACCTGGCCCGGCCGACAGGACGATTTTGCCTGAAACCCTGTTTCGTCCTGGGGAGTTGGCAGACATCCTGGACATACTGGTCGGATGGGCACCGGTAGTAATAGTAGATACGCCGCCTAATTTTTGGACGAAGCCCTGGTTGCCGGACGTGTTCAATATGGCTGACCTGGTTATAGCTGTAGTGGATCAGTCACAGTTCACTATGGAAGACATCCGCAGGTACGCTCCGAAGTTACTGCAAATGGGCGTGCGCCCCGAGAAGATAAGGCTGGTATTGAATAAGTTCTTGCCACGTCTCCACAATCCGCGCAAAGTGGAAGAAGCCTTCTGTAGCGGTTTTAAAAGCAGTGTGCCGCGCAAGGTTTTGCCCTGCGTTATTGCCACCATCCCTAATGACTGGGATGCCCACGTTTTAAAGGGATATAAGGGTGAAGCGGTGGGGCTGGATGACGCACGCAGCCAGTGGCACCATCTTGCGGCGGAAGTTGCTGCCGAGGCCGGGCAGCGTTATGTGAAGCCGGAACAGAAGGCGAAAAAGGGCCTTTTGGGGTTGGGGTTTTTAAGGAGGAGGAAGTAGTTTATGGGCCTGAGTAAGGAAACGATAGAACGCATAAAAGAAATGGCAACATTTCTTAGTGAGGATTACATAGCAGAAGCCTTCAATGTGCCCCCTGACGTCGTTAGAGCCGTTTTGAGGGATGAAATTGAACCGGACGATGCAGATAATGAGAGTTCCCCGTTGAATGCCCAGGATCGTATCCAGGTGGTGGAACGGTCGAAATTCGTGCGGAACCGGACGGTAACGGTCATCGCGCCCGGCGGCGGGAAAGGCAAGACGTCCCTGCTGGCATCCCTGGCACTAACCGCCGCCTTGTACGTACCCGAGCAGCGGCCTGTAGCCCTGATAGACTGTGCGGAAGTTTCTAAGCTGGGAACCTGGCTGCAGGGCCTAGGCTACCTGGATATGGTTGCAGGGAATGATACATACCCCACAATCGCAGATTGGCCGGAAAAAGACGAACAATTTTACCTGGAAGAACTCACGATCCAACATCCCCAACTGGAAAATCTATACCTCGTGCCGGGTGCATATACGGTCGAACAGTGGAGAAACATCGGCATGGCAAGAATGCGTAATGCCATTGCAACTTTGCAGCGCAGTTGCGAAATGGTGTTCGTGGATCTACCGGCAGATGTCGCAGTGATCGGAAAACTCCTGCCGCTGCACGATTTGATAGTGGTAGTGATCACCGCAGATTATCCCGGAGTTGAAGGATTATTGCAGTTGGTGCCGTTGCTCAAACACTTGAGTGTACTTGAAAGGTGTCTTTTGGTTCTGAACAGGTTGGGTTGTGCGGGCGGTCTGTCACAAAAAGACTGCCGTCAGGTATTGCGCCAGGTGCTGGACGAGGACGTGATATTCGGCGGGCTGGTACCGGAAGAGCCCGGCCTGCCGCAGCAATTTAAAAAGGGCAGGCCTCTTGTGCTGGCGGACCCGCAGTCACCGTACTGTGCTGAAATACGGCACATTCTAAGCCAGTTATGCCCGGACTGGAAACTTAACGGACATAACCAACGCAATGAGAAAAACGGTGGCATTATCGGTATTCTGAAAAAGCTGAGAAGAGGTGGTTAGGTTGGCTTTGTGGTTCTGTAAATGTGGAACTGAGTTTGAAAGAAGCACAAAGGAATCTGGATAACTGAGCAGCTAAAAATGGCCTTTCCCCGGCCCCTGGAGGGAATTAACGGTGGATTGGAGTGCAACACTTTCAATGTTTTTCGGCTGTTTGCTACCATCGAGTATTGCAGCCTATACTGACTGGCGCCGATATGAGCTTCCGGATTATCTGACCCTGCCGATGCTGGGCTGGGGGCTCGCTTACGGCGTATATATGGGATTTGGCAAGGCAGCGATCACCGGCGCCGCGGCGGGGTTTATGCTCGGGTTAGTTTCAGCCCTGCTGGGGCAAATGGGAGGTGGGGATATCAAGTTCATGGCTGCGCTGGGGGCCTGGACAGGGCTTTACGGCCTGGCCGTTATCCTCATAGTCGCCAGTTGCCTGGGAGTTATATGGGGTGTCATCCGCATGGCCCGGGCTGGTACGTTAAAATACTGGATCAAAAAACCCTGGAGCCGGTTGCCGAATGACCCGGCAGCACCCGCACCCGTAAATGCGGTAGCCTTCGGTACCTGCCTGGCTGTTGGTCTCTGGTGCTACATATTATCAAGTATCGCGGGGGTGATCCGATAATGCTATACCGGCCCCACCAGGTTGGGTTAAGCGTGGCGTTGATCAGCGGGTTAATTAGCTATGCGTTGTGGCGCGACTTTATTCCATGTGGAATATACGGTTGTCCGGCTGATGTTACACTATTGGGATTCTCTATAGCCGCCTGGGGTGCACTTTTTTACTTAACTGTTGCACTTCTCTTCTGGTGTGAAGCGTACCGGGTATTACCGGTGGTCTTGGGCACGGGTATTCTGGTGCATGCGGGGTTGTTTCTTACAAACCCTCAATTTTGCTGGTTATGCATCATCCTTTTCTGTCTATCCCTGGGAATGCTGGGGCTTGTGCTGTCAGCCCAGCCGCCGGCCTTGGCTTTTATTGCCAATAAACCGGGCAATGTGGTTGTGGTCCTTCTTATCATTGCCGCCGCCGGTTTGGGGATAGGGGTGTCTTATGACATCCATGCTAAAACCGGGTGGACACCCTTCAATGCCGTACCTGCTAAAAATGCAGTAGCCGAAGCCAGTAACCCCGCCGCTGGCCGGTTACCTCCGAGTTTGCTCGCTGTTACTACGCCCGACGGTATCGCGAAAAAAGTGAACCTGGCCGTAAAGCCGGCCCTGGTGATCTCGCCCCACTGCAAACACTGCGGTGAAGTTCTCCAAACGGTCGCCGATCTACCTCAAGACCGCCGGCCGTATATCATAGCCTTAAACGGCAGTGAAGCGGAAGTAAAAAATAAGCTCGCCGACGCCGGGTTATCCCCGGCCTTTTACTTTCTCGATGAAGATTTATCCCTGCAATGGGTGCCTTCCCTGGTATGGATGGAACAGGAGAAACGCTGTTTAGAAGATGGCATAGGCCCGGATGACCTTTTAAAAATCCTAAAGAAGGTGATGTAGAGTGTTCGGATTGGGAAAAGGCAAGGCGAAACCCCGGGTCCCCGTGGCCCTGCTGATATCTCTCGTGATCGGGCTGGCCGTAGCCGGGGGTACCGGCATGTACCTGAAAGACAGCCTGGCAAACACATCCGAGACTATAGAGGTAGCCGTACCGGCCAGGAACATCCCCCCGTACCATACCATTACGGCCAGCGATCTGACCTGGCGTACCATCGCGCCCCAACAGCGCGAACCCAACACAGTGGTGACGCCCGATGCCCTTGTGGGAAAAGTCGCCCGGGTCACGCTCTACAAATCAGAGCAGATCCGCCGCGAACGCCTGGCGGGCCCAAACCTGCTGGCGGGGTACGAGTTTGTCACCGTGAACATTGACCTGGCCCGATCCGGTGGTGCCAGCCCTGGTGACATCGTGGACGTATATGCTTTAACCATGACCGAAAGGTCGTCCTGGGTGTTGGGGAAGAAGAAACCTGTCGCCCGGAACGCCATCGTCCTGGATCTCTGGGACGGCCAAGGGAACCGGATTGACACAGCTACCAGCGGTGTAGGCTTAGTGGAAGCGACGACTAAAGCCCTTTCCGCCGGGGGCAACAAACCACCGGCGGTCGCCCGCCTGGCTGTACGGCCGCAGGATGTCAGCGGGGTGGTACCGGGAGCCGCTGCGGGATCCCAAACCAGTATCGTCCTGGTTGTCAAAAACAAGCAAAAACCTGTTGAAAATGAAAGGGGGGCTTTCAGCTCCAGTGAAGAAATGGAAGCAGCTGGGCGAAAAGATCAAGAACTGGGCAACCGAGGAGGAGAAGCCGGAGCCGGTAACGGAACAGAACAAGCCCAAAACCATTGACGACTGCACCCGTTTCATTCGCAGAATGGCCACGGATGAAAGACGGTGGAGCGAAGCGGAACTACAGCACATGAGTAAACTGCAGAACGCAGCGTCCGCTGGCGAACCAGGCGCCGTTCGCGAACTGCTCAAACTGGTCACCCAGTTACTTGAACAGTTTGACATATCCGTAGGCGATTTAAGTAGAGATAAGCTCGCGTATGAAGTATTCAAGCGCAGCTGGGGGCTGGATGTCATTCATGATCTATATTGTCGGCCGGATGTATATGAAGTCAGAGTGGACCGGCCGGACCTGATCAGCGTTTCCCGGCGGGGCAAAAATGAAATTGTTCCCGGTTTAAGTTTTAAGGACGACGAACATGTCAGGGACCTTGTTGGCCGGCTTATAAGGCATGACCTCGATGCCAAGTTTGACGAGTCGCACCCTCAGGTCCAGTCAGTGCTGAAAGATGGTTCCAGGCTGACCGCGTTCAGACCTCCGTTAACCGAATTTACTTGTTTTGTTTTAAGAAAAACCGCCGCTTGCGAACTTTCACGTGCGTATCTGATCGAAACGGGGACGGTCAACGACCGTCTTTTTGATATCATCAGTCTCCTGGCGCGTTACGGTGGCAAGATCCTGTTCCTGGGGCCTCCGGAAAGTGGCAAAACGTCGTGGGTAAGGTTTCTGATATCGCTTCTGCCGCAGAATGTGCGTACGGTGAGTATTGAGAAAGATCGCGAACTGCTCATTTACCGCCACTACCCCGGCCGCAGCATCGTCGAGCTGGAGGAGCACCCGCAGGTGGGAGGCACCCCCGAAAAGCTTTTCGCAGGCAGTCTGCGGTTGGGAACTGAAATGCTGGTCTACGGTGAATACGGCCAGGAAGAAGTAGCTGCTGCAATTACGGCCTGCGAGCGCGCCCGGCGGGTGCTCAGTACCACCCATTTTGAAACTCCCGAGGATGCCATATACGGTACGGCGGAGCTGCTCCTGCAACAGCAGGGGGCATCTCTTAGGTATGAGGCTGCCGTGCGCCGTGTCCTCCGCGCTTTCAATACGTTCATAACCGTCCACGGCGACACTGATAGAGGCATTAAGAAGGTGCTGACGGTTACCAACGCCTGGTACGACGATGACGAACAGAAGGTCGTTTACCGCACTTTGGCCCGTTGGAACGGAAACCCGCAGGACTATTGGGAAGGTAATTGGGAGTTTCCCGAGACACCGCCGCCCCATCTTTTAGAACGTATGCGCAAATTCGGCTTGACAAACACTGACCTGGACCGCGTGGGGTGGTTGTAGTGCTCTCCGATACACAAATGCTGTATGGTTTTTGTGCCGGCATAGGGCTGGTTGCGGCAGCGATATTATACTGGCTCATCTGCTTGGGAGTCAAAAACATAAAGAAATGGTTTTCCCGGAAAAGTGACGGACTGCAAAACGCGCAACTTCCCCTTCATGTCCGGCGATGGGTGGGGCACGTTGAAAAGCACCTACGGCGGCGCCAGTCACGGTTAAAGGTCGGTGTTTACGTGGGGTTGGTCGGCGTGGCGGCCATTATGGGTGCCACGGTAGGCATGGTCCTGCTGCACAACCTTTTGGCTGCCGTGATGATTACCGTACTTAGCTTTGTAATTCCGGAACAATTCCTTCTGTATTTCCTTCAGGTGCGTCGTAATAAAAAGTTCGACCAGCTCGTAGAGGCCTGCCCGATGTTTGCCGGCGAGCTGGACCGGGTTACCGTTACCAAGGCTCTTGGCAACACCGGCCGGAACATACCCGACCCGGTAGGGCGCATTTTCCGCCAGGCCGAAAGGGATCTTATTGCCGGCCACGACCCGGAAAAGGTATTTGGGCAAAATATGATGCGTGCTCTGGACTTCACTTACGGCCGTTTGTTCGTAAGTTTGTTGTACGACTGTTATTACAACTCTGCTCTTGCACCTATGTTTGTCGACCTCGGAGTGGAGATGGAGAAAAAACGCCAGCGTCTCCATGAAAACACGGCCAAGCTCTTTACCGAGCGTATGATCAGCGTTGTTCTCATACTGATGTTCATTCCGGCTTACCTCGTAGCTTCTACCTTGGTACCGACCACCTGGGAATTTCTCACCACAACTCTACGCGGCAAATTGTGTGTCTGCTTTTACTTATTTTCAATAATGGTCGGGCCGGTCGTGGACTACGCCACGATACGCCGGTTGGAGGTGTAACTCTTATGGATGCGAATCCTACCCTGGTTGTCATAATGTGTATGCTGGCGACCGGGGCGGCAAGCGGTGTGGCCGCCCATTTTTTAATCGCTAAAGGATCTGCCGTTATTCAAAATTGGAAGGGTTTTGTTAGGCAGTTGGCCCGGAAACGCCAACCCCTCCGGGACTGGTTTCCGTTTTTAGGAGCTGTCGGCGGAATTGCGGCGGCGTTCTTGCTATCGGTAGGGCAACCTGTCAGCACGGGTATGAGGCAGCCTATTGACGGGGGTACCCTGTTAACTCTGGTGGTCGTCGGCGCGGTACTCGGTTTTGGAGCTAAGAAAACCTTCACCAGGGAAACCCGCTTTAAAAAGCTTCGCGAAGCGTCGGTTTTCTATAAAGCTGTCGAAGTGCGGTTGCGCGCGGGTTATACCGTTCCGCATACTCTGCAGATGGCTGCAAGCCTCTCTCCCACACTCCGCCCGGCCGTCGAAAAGTGTCTCCGCCAGTGGGGATTCAGCCCCCGCAAAGCACTTGAACAGCTCCGCACAGACCTGGACATTCCCGAGGCGGAAACCCTCGCGTATGTCCTCATCCGCGCGTACGAAGCGGGAGGTGATAAAATTGCTCACGTTTTGGGCCAGGGGGCCCGCAACCTGGATGCCAAAATGATCGCGGCTGAGGAAAAGAGTTTTGCAAAGGGCAGGATGGGTTACTTACTATACCGCCTGCTGCCAGCCCTGGGGGTTTTTGGTATTTTCGCGGGCAGCCTGGCCTACCACGCGCAAAAGACCATCTCGTCTTATATTAACTTCTTCAAATAGCAAGTAGCGTACAGGCACAGGCGCGTGGTATGGAGTGCCAGGTTTGCGGCCAAATGGACCCCGATCTAAAAATCGGGACTCCCTACAGCACAGTCTATCTAAGGATAAATAAATAGGAAACCCGGGTGAGAAAGGAGGTTAAAACCGGCATGTGGCAAAAAGTTAAAAACATTTTGCGTAAAACCAAAGGGCAGGGTATGGCTGAATACGCCCTGATTTTGGTTATGGTAGCCGTAGTCGTCTACGCCGCGCTCGGGCCGCTTGGCGACAGCATCAAAAGTGGAGGCGAGACGGTTGGCCAGGTCATCGAAACAAAGATTAACGAATTGCAATCCCAGTAACAGGCGGGGCCGGCGCCAAATCGCCGGCCCTTTAACTCAAGCTCTGGAAAGGAGTTTTAGGAAAGTGGGGAAAGCCAAATGGTTTCTATCAGAAAAGGGTCAGTCCGTGGTATCCTATATGCTCGGTTTGATCATGGTGGCGACCGTCGTGGGAGCCATCGTCGCCGACCTGAGCGGTCTCCTGGCCACGTTCCACGAAGTGAGCATGAATTACATCCGGGACCTGCAGGCGTCAGGGCTATAACAAATCAGCGCGGGTTCGTCGAAATAGCGTTCATCCTGTCCATTTTCCTATTTGCGTATTTTCTTTTCGGCCCCTTCTATACCCACGACCAACTCGATACCTACGATAAAGCTCAATTCTTGCTGCAGAAGTATCTTGACCGCGCCCACGTCGAGGGCTACCTGACCATAGCCGATGAAGCGCGGCTTAGGGACGAATTCCGCACCATCGGCTGCCCTGTGACGGAACTCCAGTGCCCGCGCCAGTCCCAAGGCAATCCGAGGGTACTGCGCACCGATAGCGTTTCCACCAGCAATATACATATGGAAATTACCTGCCGTCCAGACACACAGGGGCTGCGAATAGGAGGTTTGGTTGGGGCCGAAGCACCGGGAGAGGTCTACATCCATGTAGAGGGGGATATTCTAAGTGACCGGGTGGATCCGTAACATTTTGGCAACTGAACGCGGCTGGGTCCTGGTTGTTACCCTGCTTGTTATGCCGCTGGTTCTGGCCTTTTGGGTTTACAACTTTCAGCATAAGGTGCTCAGCATTAGCGCGGGACACGTTCAGAGCGCGTTGAAACAGGCCGTCGAAGCGGGCGCCGGTCAGGTAACCGAAGGCAGCCAGGCCCGGGGTGACCCCCGCATCGGCACGAACCAGGCCCATACCGCCTTCCGTGCAATGCTGGCCGCCAATTTGAAACTGAACCCGGTGACTCTGACGCCGGAAAAGGACTCCCCCCTCGCTTCTGCTCCGTCCTACAGTTTCATTGTTTACAACGGCGACGGGACGTTGGCATTTACCGGGGCCCAACCTGCTTACCGTTACGATTTTGACGGCGTTACGCTTAGCTCATACCCCATTTCCGGTATGGGGTTCCCCCAAACTTTTGCGATCTCGGAAAACGATATCGCCTATGGAACCGGGGGCATTTATCAGGTTGAACTCGACGAGCCCGGGTGCGTCGCGCTTATAAATGCCGGATTGAAAGGATTCGTACGTACTGAATCACCCGTGATAGTGCGCTGGGCTTCGGCAGAAGTGCATTTTACCGGTGAAAGGTGAGGTATATGGCAAAACGGACGTATTACCTGATCACTGGGCTAATCATCCTTAGTCTGTTGGGTATTTACTTTTTAGTTGGCGCCCACCAGCAAAAACAATTATCGCCTTTGAGAAATACTGTTAACTCGTTCTGCCGGGCTGTGGCGGCGCGGGATTTTGACCGTGCCCGGCAGCTGAGCTGCGGCCCTGCGTTACAGACCATCTCCCAACAACGCCAGTTGGCGGATAAACTGCAAGAAGCGCGCGTTATTGACCTGAGGATCAGCGAAATAAGTATTGTAGGTGATACGGCCACTCTTACGGCACGCGTGGAAAGAGAGCTGACCGGCGGGGAAAACGACGTCTCCATATACGATATCGGTTTATACAGGGCCGGGTCGGGGTGGAAAATATACCGCTTTGAACCGGCGGCACCGGCGGCCAAAGTCAGTCTTTTTGGCGGGCCATCACAGGACGACTGGGCTGCAGCCAAGGACGTCTATATATGCTACCTTACAGCTTTGTCGCGAGGTAATTGGGACGCCGCGGAGGATTGCCTCGTCGGCTTGGCGCGGCAGGAGCACCGGTCGGTTGCGCCCGTTTACGGCCAGCACCCTCTACTGCAAAGCTTTGAAAACGTGCAGATAGATCCTCAGGGAGGAAACCGCGAAGTAATTTTGGCCAAAATGACCTACCAGGTTGACGGCAGTCGTACTGTAAAAACTCTAACCACATTCCAACGTACCGCAGGCGGCTGGAAAATTGCCGCTGTATCCAGCTTGGATGGGAATTAACATCGAAGGGGTAGCAGTAGTGATGGGGAAGCTTTCTTGCGGTTGTATACGGGGTTCTTTCCTTTGTCCTACAGCGGTTAAACTCTGGCAAAAAGTTAATCAAGAGTATGAACGCGCAAAGGTTACCGGTGATTACTCCGGTTATGAAAGAGCCAAAGAGGAGTATGAGAGGCATTTTCAAGTAACAGCTTGATAAACGTAGTGAACCTTTTAAAGTTCCGGAAGGCCTTTTGAGTAAGGCCTATTTTTATGCCAAAAAGGGGGGATACGACTTTGCGCCTTGCACTCGTCATAGCAGCAATCCTGTACGTATTTACAGTTACCGTGCCGGCAGCATATGCCGCGGTATGGGAGTACACTATCAGCGATATGGATACGGCAACGACGATAGAGGTGGACAAGACTACGGCCGTAGTAGATACATCGGCAAATGAAATCAGGGCGCCGCGGTTTGCCCCCCACACGGTCAGCTTTTGGCCGGACGGGTCTCCGGATTTCGTGGTCACGGTACCGGGGAAGATCCTGCACTACGGCTGGGACGGCAGCCAATACCATGTTATAGAAGTTCTAAACGCAGACCTGGGAGAAGACCCTTTCGCCGTAGCCACGCCCAACCCTTTCCCCGAAGTGGTTGCAAGCACTAAAACCGGAACTTACCACTACTCGTTTACCGGTTCAGAAATGCTCAACAATCCCGCGCTGAGTGCTGCAGGCTTGTCAGGAGTACTTGCCATGGGCGCCTACGAAAAGAACAAGGTGGGAATAGCGGACGGCGAGATCCGCGGTTACAGCTATGACGAAAGCACCGGCCTAACCACAAGGGACACCAGCCTTGAACTGTCCGGTGATGAACTAAAGCCTATTGACGTTGCACTTTTCCCCGATCGTAATGGCTATGTCGTACTAGAGGAAGACGGAACCAAGACTTTCCTCTCCACAGGCAGCAGCATGGAAGAGGTGCCCGCCTTGGCCGTCAGCGGGCTGCAGTCCCCGCGGGCCGTTGCGGCAGGGGAAAACTACCGTATAGCAGTTATCGATCGCAACCAGCAGAAGGAATGGCATTTCGATGGCACGCAGATGCGCTACAATTTCGTCCTATCGGTAACCTCAGGCTTAACCTCACCTACCTGTGTGGCCCTGCGCCCGGGAACATACGACCGTATCATTGTCGACGGTGACGAAGCTAAATACTTTCGTTTCGACGAAGATACCGGCCAGCTTGTCTATGACCCGCAGCGCTCGGTGTCCGTGGAAGGTCTTTCGGAAATCGGCGGTTATCTTTCCGGAACGGTAGTCGTATCACAGCCCAAGGATCCCGGATCGGATGTCTCCTGGGTAAGGGTACGCGCGTACCACGACCTGGCCCCGAACACGACCGTAACCTGGGCGGTACGCGTAAACTCCAGCGAGGATTGGATCAAGGCCTGGCGCGTGACAAAGCTGGAAGACGGTAGTACGGTTTGTGAGGTTACGGCCGATAACGGCAGCACCTGGGAGACCATTGGTCCGGCAAGTCTGGCCGAACCGGATTCCAATGACCCCGCCACGGCGAAACTATGGGTAGAGCTGCCGGTTGCAGGCCGGGAAGTGCAGTGGAAAGCTGAATTGACGATGACGGATCAATTAAGCACTCCCCGGATCAAGGCACCCGTTCCCGGAAACGTGGCCGTAAAATGGGAGGCCGGTACGCCTCCGGAACAGCCATTCATTGACACGCCTTCATCCTGTTATCTCACCAGCACACCGGTTTTTAACTGGAGCTTTATTGACCCCGACCCCGGTGACTACCAGACCGCCTACCAGGTTGTCATCCGGAAAAAAAGCGATGGGACTGTAATTTACGACTCGGGAAAGGTAATGAGCCCGGAAGAGAGTTTCCGGCTGCCGACCAGCGCTGACCCGGCAACCCCCGGCCCGCTGTGGGTCTCCGGAGAATACGAGTTCACCGTCGAAGTGCGGGTCTGGGACAGCATGGACATCCCTTCGGAGTGGTCACCATCTAGCGACTTTTGCGTGATTGCCTTTGAGCGTCCTCGTGTAGCGGAGATAGGGAGTGCCCCGGCGGGAGAGCCGGATCCGGATCCTGGTGATCCGGCAACCCACCTGGTAATCCGGGAGGGTATGACAGTTGAGAATTTGCCTGTTGTAAAAGCAGGCAGCCTCGTGGGTTTGTTAATCGACAGTATCGGCCCCATTGATAGTGCGTCAGCAACCTTTCCATATAACGGTCGGGAAGCTCATATCGACAGCGGCCCTACTAAACAACTGCCCGACACTAACCGCAATAGGTGGCTGGTCGAGTTTTGGACCGACGCAAGCCTGGATATTACGCCGGACGGTACCGCGGTAGAGATGCAGCTGCGGGGTAATTCACCGGAAGGTACCATTACCTTGGACGCTCCTCCATACGCCGATGGTGTAGTCCGGACCCAGGGCACGGTATATCACGACTGGTTGGTGCACCTCAAAGGAAGAAAATAGTAAGCAAACCAAACACTGCGGGGGTGACAGGCATCGATCTTGACGACCTTTTACAAGAATTGGCTCACAAATGGGGCGTAAGTACGGAGGAAGCACTGGGCCGGCTGATTGCTGAAGCTATCCAGAAATCCCAAGAAATTCAATCGGAGGTAGAAGAGTGAAGCAAAACGAGGAGGTATATCTACCAACGTGGTTGACAACCTAGTTAATCAAATTCTGCATATCTGCCTAAATGCACAGGAACCGGAAAAGCTTAAAAGCGATTTGGTAGATTTACTGTCTCGCTATGAGATCAGAAAGATTACTCCGGGAAGCACCGACCCGGATGTCCTGCAGAAAATGGAGCTGTTTCTTCTTGCCAAAAGAATGGAGGGGATGAGTGAGAGGACCGTTAAGAACTACCGTAAAACACTACGAGATTTCGGGTCATACGTCGAGAAACCCGTCTCGGAAATCACTACCAGAGATATCAGAGACTGGCTTTCCAGTTGCTCTCAACTAAAAATGAGCACCATCCGGTATTATATCAGTGTCCTGCGAAGCTTCTACGATTATCTGTTGACTGAGGAGTTGGTTACAACCGATCCCACAAGGAAGATTAAGCTGCCCAAATTGGAGCAGCGTATGCCGAAAGCCTTGTCAATAGACGAACTGGAAATTTTGAGGGAAGGGTGCAGGACTTTACGGGACAAAGCACTGCTGGAGACCTTTTATGCCAGCGGGTGCCGTTTGTCTGAGATACATGGCCTGAACCGGACCGATATTAACTGGCGGGAACGAAGTTTTGTGGTCCTTGGTAAAGGAAATAAGGAAAGGGTCGTATTCATCGGCGCAAGGGCAGCCCACGCCCTTCGAAAGTATTTGAGCAGCCGTACAGACCAGGAGAAAGCCCTTTTTGTCACCGAAAGAGGAAAACCGCGAAGACTTTCACAGCGATCCATCCACGAGATTTTCAAGAAAATCGCTTCGCGGGCAGGCATTCAAAAGAACATTCACCCACACGTTTTCAGGCATTCATTTGCCTCTACTATGTTGAACCATGGTGCAACTCTCGAAGATGTACAAGCTCTTCTGGGACATGCTTCTCCAAACACTACCCAGGTATACGCGCAAGTGTCCTTGGAACGAAAAAAGCAGGCCTATAACCTGCACTTCGTCAATTAACCTGAGGAGGTTTTGATATGGAAACTACGGCATCTTTGAATGGTCAATCCTGGCCAGTCAAAATACGGCGTGCAGGCACCAACAATTACATCGTCTCCGGTCGCGGAACCTCATTGGACGTAGCAATTCGGCTGTCGAATGGCATAGGCGGCGGCCGCTTCATCATAGCCGTCACAAACTGGAACCGATGCGGCTGTCTGGGCCCCTATACCGATATTACCGCTTCGGACGTACAGCAGTATATTGGCCTTGAAAACCCCGTGGACGCTGCAACCTTAGCAGCCGCTTTAAACAACATTTTCGGAGACTTGTAAGGGGTACATGGACAAATAAAACGGCTTGGTCAGGGCATGTGCCCAGTGATATTTGCTCTACACCAAACCGTTTACCTATGGTTCATTATATTGTACAGACCATATACCTGGTTACCCATACTCACCTACGGCCCGATAACGCGGCCTACGGTGATATACCGAATTAATGGTTAAAAAATCGACATGAGGGAGGTATACTTATGTTTAAAAAATTCATGACATTGTTTTTGTGTGTTGTTTTAAGTGTTAGTTTTGCAAGTATTAGCTGGGCTGACATAGTATCTGTTAATGTCCAAGGGGAAAACATTACTTTTGATACTGGTGACGGTAGAGATGGTAACGTAATCCTTCGGCAAAGAGCCGGAGACCCCGACACGGTGGAGTTAGTAGTTAATGGTTCCGTGGTATGGTCTCAACGCGTTACTAATAAGCAGGTGATTTACAGCCGTGAAATGGAGTTAGACGGCCGCCCACTGAGCCAACGCAGTAACCTGTATTATCAGGCTGTTAACTTGGAAACAATCGCTCCGTATCTTCCTTCTACCAGAACATATTCGAGTTCTTTAATTTCAACTATTTCTTCGAGTGGTTTATATATTTCAACTGGTTCACATTATTTCGATCAAGAAAGCTCTCCTTATTCTCCGCCTTCGGGATATATTCTTAAACGTGCGCATCTACGGGGGAGCAGCCGTAGCGGAGATTATCAATACCTTTATGCTTACGTTAACGGTAGCTGGCAAGAAATAAGGAGAAAATATGGCTACACAAATGAATGGATAAACTTGCCGGCTGGAACCACTCAAATCAAAACTAGGCTCACTACAGACTATAGGTACTTGTATTCTCCAACATATGTTAACGTGCCGGAAGTCCAAGTAGAGTTTGTAGGAAATGGCTCGCCTCCTAGCAACGTTGGTACAGTTCCACAGTTCAATAATCTGACTATTGGACAAGGTATAATGCTCACATCTTCAGGTGATGTAGTTTTTAAGGTTCGGGACACATTAACAGTAGAAGGTCTAATTATGTCAAGGCACGCGCCTGGTGGCTCAACCACGTCTTCTTCCGACATCCACGGTGGTAATGCAGACCACGTCTTGATCTTGGCTGGGCGAGTAGTAATAGCCCCCAATGGAACCACCGGCGAAAAGGGTGCCCTGCTTGCTGGTTGGGGAGGCGGAGGTGCAGGATACCGCTATTGTGCTGGCAATGGTGGAGATGGCGGTAATCTCGGGTTATATGCTGATGAAATTATTAACCGGGGGGAAATTCGCTCAGGAAATGGGGGCGGAGGAGGAGCTTGGCAAGACAATGATGATGATTATGGCTACGGCTCTGGCGGTTTAGCTGGGAAAACAGTTGTCGTTGCAAATAATCTGTACGGCGGCGGAGTTATTGCTAGCGGTTATAGCGGTACCAATGGTAGGGGCTGCGGATTGCACGATAGAGCGTCTCCCGGTTACGGTGGTGGTGGCAGAGCCTATTACAATCGGTATGAAAGCAATTGGCACTACCAAGCTGGAGCAACTGGCGGTCAATATTCCAACAGCGGTTTTGAAGGAACATTTGGGGATGAAGGTGGAGCTCCTCCAGGAACCGACCGGCCAAACGGGGAACTTTGTATCAAGGTAAACCAACTTATAGAAATCCCGGGCATTCACTGCAAATTTCTAGTAGGCTATACCAAAGGTGGCTGGTTTTCGAATATTTGTCGCTACGGAAATTACGATGTAGGTGCACGCGGAACCAAAACGATTTGGGTTGATAACGTCATTGGTAACCCAATCATAACAATTAGCGGAGGAATGTATCTTCCATCCAACTACAACCGGCCTTTATCGTGCTCGATTAACGACAACATTAAAATTGGGACAGCTAGTACGCCGGTCAATGTCACTTTCAAAGACCTGTGCCTGACAAGCATAACTGTGGAAGGTAATGCCACATTTATCGGTAGAATTGCATTTACGCCTGGAACCACATCAATAAGCGGTACGGCAACATTCACTCCATCAAGCTACATTTACGCAAACAGCGGGATCCCAAGCAATTTTGTTGCCAAAAGCTTTACTATTAGCGGTAACATAGGGCAGACCTATTATTACAATTACGATTACGGCATGTATTGCAGCGGAAGCGGTTGACGGAGTAGTACGTACGTGAGTTTCACGTCAACTGGCGGTGACATTCGGTTTAATACGAATCCCAGCTTTAGCGATCCTGCCTGGTGGCGAAAGGCAGACTATTACGGTGTTTACTACCGTAACGTCAAAGCTAATGGTATGACTTTAAGTCTGCCAGTTGTAATGGCCCAAGCTAGCGGTTTTGGTAGCATTAGTCTCGATCTTACTGATTGGATAACTAAATACGGTAGCTTTGGAGAAATGGAGTTCAAATGTGAGCGCCGGATAGAGGGGGAGGAATGGACGCCTGTAGGAACATCATTCCGGCGTAAGCTAGTCGGGTCTATAAACTGGTATGACATCTCGACTCCTCTTAACACCAACCTTTATTACCGCGTTGGGTATCGCCCTATTGGGGCTGGCGGTTTTATTTTCGTAGAAAATGCGGTAGTAGGTCCTGTAATTTCAGAAGGCAGCGCAATAGCTGACGAAGAGCCTCCCCAGATCGAAGTGTTTTCGGTAGCCGGCAATATTTCCCCTGTTACAAGCCGGTACGTTGATGTTGTACTCATTGCAACAGACAACCGTTCAAGCGAAGCTGAGTTACAGGTACAATTCGAGGTAAACGGTATAAAGTGGTCGTACATAACAGCGTGGCAATCGGGCGATCTATGGGGAGCCTACAAGACTTCGTATTCGGGGCTCGATCTTGGTACAACTAACGGACGTTTACCGGTGACTGTTCGCGTAAAAGATGCGGTAGGAAACATTGGTACTAAAGTCATTTATATGGATCTTCAACAGGGCAAATCCGGCATCTATGCTGGTACCGGGTCCGTAACTGTTCAAGGTGGAATTGCCGGAACCTTTGAAGGACAACCTGCAATCTACGTTAAGTCAAACCTGATTACTTTGGTACTAAACTATCCAGGAGCTTCACATGTAGCTTTTTGTGTTGATCCCGTAAAGCTTACGGAGTGGGAGCCTTATGCTTCAACAAAAACATTGGCACTTCCTGTATCGTCTGGGGTATCCAGGTTAACCATCAAAGTAAAAAACTCGGCAGGGTTACACTTCGAGCCAACAAACTTAGTTCTTGTAGTTGACAGTACCCCACCTACTTTTTCATCTTTGCAAGGGCTGAACAATGCTACAGCAACCCAAACTACAAGCGTAACTTTAGTAGTTGAGGCAAGCGACAATCTTGGAAACCTGGAATACCGGTATGCAATTAATTCTGGTGAATGGTCAGCTTATGTTCCTTTGTCCGGAGAGACAATTACAGTATCCGGTCTTTCTCCAGGCCCGAATACGATTGCGGTTGAGGTTAAAGATCTTGTAGGCAACACAGCCCAAAAAAGTATTACAATTTTTAGAGTGTAGCAGACTTGGCCCGGCTCGTTATGAACATAACGGCCGGGTTATTTTGTGCGCCCGGCATGGGCGTTGTCTATAGGGTGAAAGTCCCGAGCGACGAAG
>JACDOK010000006.1 GCA_017656185.1 Peptococcaceae bacterium
GGGTATGGTTGAACGCTACCATCAAAGCCTGAAGTATGAAGAAATCTGGCTAAATAGGGAATATTCTACCTCAATCTTACTTAAACCCCAGGCTCAATTAAGCCTGGGGTTTGTCTATAATCTGCAGCTATCGATAATCGCCTTACGACCTGTGATGCCGAATATGAGTGTTATAAGCCTGCGCAACACTATATAAATACTCCACCTCGTTTTGATCGAACTGGGTAATAAGAATGTCCAACTCCTCGCGTGCCCTTGACTGCTGCGTATGACGCAGCAGTAACGTAGCCGGACTTACACTCATGGCATCGGCCAGTTTTTCGATCGTCTTTAAGGAAGGAACCTTGAGGCCGCGCTCCAGCGAGCCGATATACGAAGTGCTTACCCCCGCCCTTTTGGCTAGCTCCTGCTGAGTCAGCCCCAGGCCCACCCTCAGCCGGCTAATGTTCTGCCGTATTACGTCTTGCAGCAAACTACCCATCGGACCTCTCATCCTTTCAACCTGGTCTCTCTGTCAATTACGCTTTGTTTGTCCAAAAATCTACAAAAAACGCCCTTATGGTATTGCTTTCTACATACCCCAGGTATTACAATAAAAAGAAAATATCTGCGGTGGTCCACGAGTGGCTGTTCTTAACGCGTTTGTGGTTCCGGCAGCCGGTCTAGCCAGTCGGACTGTCAAAAACACATCCTTACCGCAGGACATTATTTCTTTTACTATATACCATTTACTACCAGCTTGCTACCATAAAGTATGCCACGGTAAGAGATCCTTAACACAGGGTCAACCATACTCTTTCACCGGTGGCCGAGGTATAACCCTGAATGGTCCAGGAGTTTCCCGGTTCAAGTTTTATATCTGAAAGGAATCTTTTCACGATGAACTGGAAACAAAAAGATTGGGACCGACTGGAACACTTGAAACACTTGCTTGTCAAAACAGTGGAAAAACATAACTACAACTTTCGGCATGCGGAGGTACTCCACTTAAGCCGGCAGATCGATCACCTGGTTAACAAAATGCAGCATAACAGTCTTTACCGCCAAACAGAGAGGAGTGCTAATAAGAGTTAGCATTTTACGGTTAACCTTGTACCATTCAGGGATCATTCAGCAATAACGGTGTTTTTCCCAGAGGGCAAACCCGGCGAAAGCCGGGGACGCAAAGCCATTGGGTCTAAAGCCGCTCATTGTGGCTATGACTGCCAGGCTGCACGGGAATAAAGAGCCTTCCGGGCTCTTTATTTTTGCCGTTAACGTTCCTAAATTCACAAACAAAGGGGGGGCACCAACGTCATCTTTTGATGACACTCAACCAATGTTAGCAGCTACTATAACGGAAGAACCGTTACACGTCCGAATGGCGCTGGAGATTATAAAAGCGTATGACGAGGCACTATTTAGACACTCGGTAAGGGTTGCCTACTACACGTGCCGCATCCTGGAGGCTACGGGTGCTGCTCCCGAACAAATTAGGGTGGCGCAGATCAGCAGCCTGCTGCACGATTTAGGCAAAATAACGGTACCGCGTGGAGTACTTCATAAACCGGCAGCACTTTCAGAGCACGAATTCACCTACATCAAACTGCACCCGGTGACGGGGGCGCGAATACTGCAAAAGCTGGAAGGCTTTGCAGAAATATGGCCCTATGTAAAACATCACCACGAGCGCTGGGACGGCAAAGGTTACCCTGCGGGATTAGCAGGCGAAAACATTCCGTTTGTCGCCCGGGTCATCTGCATTGCCGACGCCTTTGAAGCAATGACGGCCGGACGTCCTTACAAAAAAAGCATGACCCCTGCACAAGCTTTGGATGAACTGACAGCCAATGCCGGTTCTCAATTTGATCCTGATCTGGTACGGGTATTTCTCCACGCAGTCAGTACCCAGTTGGATTAGGTTAAATTAACAGAATATTCCCCCGCTTTTGCTGGTATCTGGAAGGTATATGCCGTAACTTGTAGTATTATGCAAGTAAGAAATAACCTGCCAGGTCCGGCGGAGGGAGTGGGAAACTTGCGTTCAAAAGGCTTGTCTATGAAATTCAAACTCGGTATTGCTTTCGTGCTTGGGATGGTACTGTTATTGGGTGTCATAATGTACGGGGTTTATCACCAAATAACCAAAGAAGCCGAGCAGGCCGCAATCGAAAAAGCCAAATCCGACCTTGCCCTCGGCTACGAAATCTTAGACAAGGAATACCCGGGGCCGTGGCGCCGTGAAGGAGACAAGCTCTATAAGGGCGATACCCTGATGAACGGCAACTACTATATTGTCGATAAAATCAGTAAACTGACCGGCGGCGATACCGTTACAATCTTTTGCGGGGATACCCGGGTGGCTACTAACGTGCAAAAAGACGGCCAAAGAGCGGTAGGAACCGTAGTATCCGATATCGTGGCCGAAACCGTACTGGAGAAAGGTCAGGATTTCTACGGAGAAGCCAATGTCGTGGGGCACTGGTACCAAACAGCTTATACCCCCATCAAGGACCCTTCCGGGGAAATCATAGGTATTTGGTATGTGGGAGCCTGTAAGAGCTTCATTGACCAGATGATTTCCGACACCTTTAATACCGTCGTTTTAATTACGATCATTGGTTTATTCCTCATTAGTATTGCTTTGTGGTGGTATTTCAACCAACAGTTGATAACCCCCCTAAACCAGCTCATAACTTCGGTCGGTAAGGTTGCGGACGGGGATTTAACCCAGCGGGTCCAGATCAGCTCGAAAGGTGAAAAAGGTGAAATAGGCATCTTAGTAAACGCGTTTAATAAAATGATAGATAATTTCAGACACATTGCCGTTGACCTCAAGAACAAGTCCGCCAGCCTGGCGGCATCCGCCCAACAGCTTTCCGCTAATGCCGAGGAAACTTCTGCCGGCGCTAATGAAACAGCTTCTAATATTGCCGAGGTTTCAGCAACCATTGAAAAGGTAAGCAATAACGCCCAGCAGATCGCCGCCAATGCCGACCAGGCCTCTCAAAACGCGCAGCAGGGCCGCGACGGCATTAAGAATGTCCAGCGGCAGGTCGCCAAAATCAACCAGAAAGCCGCCGATGCATCGCGTGACATCAAGGAATTGAAGAATACCATTGACAAAATCGGTGAGATCGTGAATTTGATTACCAATATTGCCGATCAGACCAACCTGCTGGCCTTGAATGCCGCCATTGAAGCGGCCCGTGCCGGTGAGCAGGGCCGCGGTTTCGCCGTGGTAGCCGAAGAAATACGTAAGCTTGCCGAGCAGTCCGCCAATGCAGCTAATGAAATTTACAACCTCATTAACAATGTACAGCAGGATGCCGACAAGGCCGTAGCAAGTATGAAATTAGGAATGGAAGAAGCGAAAAAAGGCGTCCTGGTCGGCAAAGAAGCAGGTGAAGCCGTCAACGCAATTATCAACAACCTGCAGGCCCTTACGAAGCAGATCAAAGAGATCGCCCGCAGCACCAATGAGATTTCTTCGGCGGTGCAAAGCGTGGCCAGCACAACAGAGCAATCTACGGCAGCCCTGGAGGAAATCGCTTCTTCCACCGAATCACTGACCCAAATAGCCGGCGAGTTACAGCATATGGCGGCACAGTTTAAGGTTAAGGAACAGGAGAAACCAAATGAACAGGAAGAACCAAATAAAGAAGGTATGGTAGAAAAGAAAAAGTAGGACGCAGAAGAATAGGACCCAGGATAAAACCTGGGTCCTTAATTTGGATGGAGGCGGATCATCTGGATAATCTTTCACCTAATAACTTTAGATAAGCGGGAATAACGTGGGCGGTAAACCAGTTTTAGCATTAGCGCCAACCCCACCAAAACGGCAGCGAAACCTGTAAAGACTGCCATATTGGCGATGTTCGTGGCTATATCCAAGCCGGGAATAACGATGTAATATATTATGCACTTTGATAATAACCAGCTGAGAACGTTGCTGCCGGTACCCGCAACCACAAGCCATATACCTACGGTGGTTAAACTGTTGAAATGGTTATTCCTATAAATAATTATTAGTGCCAGTACCAGACACAGCCACACCGCAAAGAGCAGCGACGAAGGCAGGTCATAATATAGAACGCTGTGCTTTACCGGAGCAGGAACTGAAACAGTACCAGATCCGCCGCCGGTAGAGGCTTTCAAATACCAATACCATTTGAACCCCTGGTCAACAATCAAAATTATAAGGGCCAATAAAGCCTTACGCATTCAACTCCCTCCTTCCTAACCGGAACTAATCTCAAGACGGCACCCTATGCTAAGTTTTTTTCAGTCTTTTTCGGTGCATAAATCAAAAAAAGACTCCCGGCCTCCCTATTACTCCGTACGGTTACACTCTCAGCTTTTGTCTTATATTGTCGCATTTTACTAAAAAAACTCGTCCTGTAAAGTAGGCTTCGGTCCCAAATATATAGGACCCCAGTCCCATGTTTAAAGAAGCGAAACTGCTGTAAAAACCGGTTACCGGCGGCGGATACGGTGCACGGCGGCCGCTTTATGCAGCCGGTCGCATAAGCGTTCCGTAATCTTTTGCAGGTCACCGGCAGCGCGGGCGCGGGGCGAAGCAGCCAACAAAGGCTTTCCGGCCTGTAAACTTTTTTCTTCCGCCTCGTCTTCATAAATATGTCCGAGGTAGCTTACTTTAACATTCAAGAAGCGGCGCGAGGCTTGTATAAAGCGCTGCGCAGTGTCTCGGGCCGCGGCTTCGGACTTGGTTCTGTTAATTACAAGACCTACCTCCGGTATCCAGAATTGAACGGTTAGGGATTTTAACAACCCGTAGGCATCCAGGATGGCAGGCGGGGTATCGTTGGTGACCAGCACGATAAAGTCGGCCGCCAAAAGAAAGTTGGTCGTAGCAGGGGTAAGACCCGCTCCTGTATCAATTATGATTTTATCAAAACGTTGTTCCAGTTCCCCCAGGCCGGTTACCAGGCGGCCATACTGCCAGGGCGACAAATTGACATTACGCCCGCCCGCCGCGATCCCGGGAAACAATACGATCCCACGGTTATACTGCACTCCGATATCAGACAATTCCTTGCCGCCATCCAAAACGCTGCCGAGATCAAAAGAAGGTCGCAGGCCTAAAACCAGAGCCAGGTTGGCCGTACCCAAGTCGCCGTCCAAAAGCCCTACCTTCAGATTCTGCTGATGCAGGGCCAGGGCCAGGTTACAGGCGAAAAAAGTCTTCCCCGTGCCGCCCTTACCACTGGTAACGGCAATAATTTTATACGGTCGTTCAGTAAGAGCGTGCGTTAAGGGAATATCTTGCTGTAAAGCTACTACCAGCCTCGGAATCGGCTTTAGCCGCCGTTCCCGAATTTGCCCTGCAAACCACGCGGAGCCCTCGCGTTTTCCGGAAGCATCATCCTCTAACATTACCCGTACAGCGGTACCAGCCGGCAGCCAGGCGGAACGTCCTTCTGTCACCGGAACAGTAATAATCAGGGTTTCTTTCTGCAGGCCCAAAATACGACTGCGAAAAGTCCCGCGCTGGGGAACTTCAACGGTGATCATCTTATTAGCCAGCCAACCGGGATGAGCCACCGCAAACACCTGCCAGTTATCTGCATCTTCACAGGTAAATTTCGACAATAGCCTGCATTATCCTGCTTTTTGCGATCCTGGTCTATTACTCGCCACAATATGACCCAATGTGCCGTACAGGCTAAAAACTGATAAAGAATAATTTTCCGCTTGTTGCGCTTTTATTCTCATTCTAAATGCACTTATCTTCTGACTGACGATCTTCGCGAGACATACAATTAAGTTCTTTGCTAACATAAACCAAGCAGCCTTATTGTTGATTCTGAGGAGGTAACTCTGTGATCGGCACGCGTATCGTACAAAAACCCGGTTTGCAAAGCCGCTCTATTTTGGCCATTAGCCCCCGGCTTAGAAAGGGGTTCATTTATTATTCCCGAACACGGGAGGTAGATTTTACCCGCAGTTTTACCGACCAAGACCGGTGTTTTTTTTGCGGCGCCAATAATGACACTGTTTCCTTCAAAGGTAAAATGGTCTGCCTGGACTGTATCTACTCGTTATACCGGGACTCCCTTACCAAGTAGGTTTATAAAATTAGGATAATACTTTAAAGGAGGAAAAACCCATTGCCTACCGAAGAAATATTCTCGGAGGGGTGCAGCGTTTGGGGATCGATGTATACTTAATTATGTGTTAAATAAAGTGTACATTACGGCAAAAAAGCAGGCAAAATTAATGAGGCATTATGGAGGATATAGGGGCGTAATATAGAAATAGTATAACACAAATTTTGGGGGAGGAGTTTGAATGGGCAAAAAAGTTACGGTGTCTGTCATTAAGGCCGATGTCGGTGGATTTGTAGGCCATTCCGGCGTGCATCCCGAGTTACTGGAAAAGGCCAAGGGTATTTTGGCGGGCAGCCCGCTCCTGATAGACTTTCACGTTACCCACGTAGGCGATGATATTAATTTAATCCTTTCTCACGAACTGGGCCGCAACAACGGGGAAATTCACCAGTTGGCATGGGATACTTTCACCGCGTGTACGGAAGTCGCCAAGAAACTAAAACTATACGGCGCGGGACAGGACCTTTTGGGTGACGCTTTTTCCGGTAACATCAAGGGTTTGGGGCCCGGTGTAGCTGAAATGGAAGTAGAAGAGCGTAAAAGCGAAGCTATCCTGGTCTTCATGGCTGATAAAACCGAACCCGGCGCCTGGAATTTGCCTCTTTATAAAATGTTTGCCGATCCCTTTAATACCATCGGCCTTGTTATTGATCCCAATATGCACTGTGGTTTTGATTTTGAAGTTCGTGATCTTATTGAAAACAAGAAGATTATGTTCTCGGCACCTGAAGATATTTACGATATGCTCGTGTTCATCGGTGCGCCAGGCCGGTATGCCATTAAACGTGTTTTCCACCGCGGAACGAAACAAATTGCTGCGTCTTCCAGCACGCAGCGCCTGAATCTTATGGCTGGCCGTTACGTAGGTAAAGACGACCCCGTTTGTATCGTCCGCTGCCAGAGCGGCTATCCCGCCGTTGGCGAAGCACTGGAAGCTTTCGCCCACCCGCACCTGGTTGCCGGTTGGATGCGTGGTTCACATCACGGCCCCCTGATGCCGGTCGGTGTGGAACAGTCCACCCCGACCCGCTTCGACGGCCCGCCGCGGGTAATCTGTCTCGGATTCCAGTTGGCTGAGGGCAGGCTGGTCGGGCCCCAGGATATGTTCGCCGATCCGGCCTTCGACAATGCCCGGCAGAAGGCCCTGGACATCGCCGACTATATGCGGTCCCTCGGTCCCTTCGAGCCGCACCGGCTGCCCTTGGACGAAATGGAATATACCACCATGCCCCAGGTAATGAAGAAATTAAAGGACCGGTTTATTGATCTGAGGGGAAAGAAGAAATAAAGCGGCAAAGCCGCTGTAATACGCTCGCACCGGAGTGCTCGCTGAGATACGGCCAGCGGAGCTGGCCTGAGATACGGCGCTGGCGCGCCTGCGATACACTCGTATTAAACACTCGCTGTGATAGCCCGGCATTTAAGCCGGGCTTAACTATTACATATGGTGTTGTATCCATAGAAGCTAACAGACCACTAAGGTGTATCATAGGCTCAGCACCTAGGAAAGCCTTTAAAAGGTTAGCCTTATACTGAGTATGGAGCCGTATCACAGTAGAGCCCATAGGCGAAACGTATCACAGCGCTGTAAAGCGCGTATTACAGTCCAGCTTTGCTGGACGTCTTACTGCTTACTGTATTTGTCTAATACCCGATTTACCAACGCATCTGCCTCTTTGTTGTATTCACGTTTAACATGGTGCAGTCTAAGGGTAATTTCGGGGTGGGCCTGCAGCTTTTTTCGTATCTTAAGTGCGATACGGCGCAGGGTTGGTTCTTTAATGCGGTAAACGCCATTCCACTGCCGTACCACTAACTGGCTGTCGGCCTGCACGTCGGCTTCAACCGGGCCGTGCTCTCTCGCCAACTCGATCAATATATCCACCGCGTGGTCCAGGGACGACCACTCGGCAAAGTTATTGGTGGCCGTTCCCAGGTAATGGCTGTCCTTCCGTACCACCTTTCCGGTTTCGTCCCTTATCACTACTCCCAGGGCGGCCGGGCCGGGGTTACCCCGGCTGCCCCCATCTATGCCTACAAAAAACTTCATTTACTGCTCCTCGCCTTCTTTCTTTCGAATTGCCTCGTTTTCCAACCGGTACACCCAGGCAATAACCTGTGCCACGGCTTCATACAATACCGGGGGTATTTCCTGCCGTACTCCCAGAGCCGTCAAGGTACAGGCAAGTTCCGGATCTTCGTACACCGGTACCCCGGCCTTTCTGGCCTCCTCTTCGATCAATGCGGCCAACCTGCCGTGCCCCGCCGCCACCACCCGGGGAGCATTATCCTTTACCGCATCGTATTTCAGGGCTGCCGCTACTTTCTTTTTAAAAGCCATGCCTCTTCACGCACCACCTTAAACCTTAACGTCAAGAGAAACATACCGTATCTCATCTGTAGTCTTGAGAAGATCAAAAACCGATCTGACCTGCCGTAAGCCTACCCGGAAATCCCCTACCCGGAACCCGGCCTCGGCCAAGGCAGCCTGCAGTTCCGGCAGCGCATTTTCAAGAACCCTCGCGAAGCGGTCATCAGAAGGTACTATTTCACCGGAAAGCTCCCGGTTCTCATACTGCAGTACAACCCATAAGCCCCCTAAAACCCGGTTTTCCAAGTCCAGCACGATCCTTAATGGGCCATCCGTATTTTCGGAGGCATCACCGTTACCCCCGTAACGCTGCAAAAACACGCGTCCTTGCAAGCGCTCACCGCCGCTTAAAAACAGAGCCAGCAGACTTTCCGTCCCCGAGTGGGCCTCTTGAGACCCGTTTAATATCGCCTGCCCCTCCGGTTCGGCTCGTTCATCTCCTAAAACAAACCTGAGCACCTTTTGCAAGGCACCGGCCTCGGAAGTAACGTTCAGGCTTCTCAACCACACCTGGGCCTGCCAAAAGGCCTCCCGCTCGTCAGGGGGTAATGCGGCACCCTCACGCAGCATCCGGCGTACCCACTCCGCATCAACCGGCTGCTGTCGCAGTAAGAGCTGCTGCACGATAAAGGCGCTGTCGCGTCCGGGAGGCAGCCCCAGGAGCTTGACAATGTCCCGAGCGGTCATACCATCCCTGCCGGGTGCGTCTCCTGCTCGCCGTACTCTAATTTCGCCATGGGATACATCCTCGATGAGAGCCCAAAATGATGTACCGGGCTGTGAAGGCAAGTGTCCCTGAGCCCGCATCAGTTTGCCGGCCAGGCTGACGATCCCGCCGCCAATGCCGCGTTCTACCAATGTCAATCGTACTACCTGTCCCGGACCCAACCAGCGAGGCGCGGTAAACCCCGCTCCCTTACTCCCCGATACCGGTTTTAAGGGCTGCATCAACAAACCTCACCCCCACAACGCCAGGCCGGCAGCAACTACCAATATCTTCTCCCCGGGCCGTAAGTTTCCTCCCGGGAGAATTCCCATTCTCAACGAACGCAACGATATGTCTTGCAGTATATCCACTAGTCAATTAAACTAAATATGAGCTATAAAGTATGCGGCCGGGAGGTAATTATATGCAGAGCATTGCCGCTTTTCTACCCCCTATCCCAGTGGTAATAGTCTACACGCTGCTTTTATTATGGGTTTTGGCTCTTATCGCCGCCAGTCGTATTATCAAGTACCCTTTGTGGGCCGTGGCGTTATCGCTGATGATCCTGACCCTATTTACCGGAACGGCTTACTGTGAACAGCAGATACTGTACAAAGACCGGGGACAAGCGATCCTAAAAGAAATTCCCTTTGAAAAATATAACGTAAAGGACATTAACCTTATTAGCGGCCGAAACTGGGCTAACTTTACCATTGTGGCTGAAGATATGACTGCACACGTGGAAAAAGCAGAGTATAAAATTGATAAGGAAACAGAAAAGCCTTACGCTAAAGCCAGAAAACTTGATCGTGACCTGCCTGTGGAGGAGGGAGGTTTGAAGGCCGGGTTTTATAAGGTCACATTGTATCTGCCGCCGGATTACAAACAGTAGAGATCTGGTCGAGATTTATAGAATATTCGGTTGAATATGCGATGAAATATACAATTGTTTTCTCTTAGGCATTCCTTTAGGGTCAACGGGAGGGTTGCAAACCCTCCCTTAACATTCTATATAAGAGAGATTATCTGGTAGGAAATAAGATGAAGATGCTTACCGTCCACAGGGCGTGGGATATGATCAGGGGAACAATGCTTCTTTCCCTCATAAAGATATAACCCCAGAAAAGACCGGCTACCAAAGCCGCCATAACGAGCATGAAGTTACCCGAAATAGCATGCACCCCGCCGTAAATGGCGGCCCCCAAGATCCAGCCGGGCACCGGTCCCAACTTCTGGTCCAACCAGCGCTGCAAAAAGCCGCGCCAGTAGATCTCCTCCGCGGGGCTTGTTACAAAGAGCAGTATCAAAGCAATCAGCCAGACCTGGTTTTGGGAGCGGAGATCGTAAATGGACGATACCTGCGGCGGCGCAAAACTGAAGAGCATTGCCGACAGGGTATCACCCAGCCAGAAAATAGCATACAGCACCGCCACCGACAGCACGCCCAACAAAACAGCTCTGGGGTTGACTTCTTCCCTGGTAAAAGGAGCACCATAAAAGATAACCGAAAGCACCGCCAGTGTGGCAGCCGCTACAGCCATGGAATACCAAAAATTAAACAATTGTAAACCAAAAATCACATACCAAAAAATAGCCGCCAGTATTACTGTAAATAACGCGGGTCTATTGTTAATACGCCGTTCCCTAGTCAGCAAAAGATTACCTCCTAAAGCCAGATGGCTACCAGAATACCAAGAGCGAACAGGGTGCCAAACTGAAAGTGAAATTGCGCCGCTTTTTGTTCCAGAGTCTCAATAGAAGCCCAATCCCCAACCAGCCCTTGCCGCGCCTGTTTAAAAATCTTAACAGCCTCGGGTACGGCCAATAAGATGCTTAAAATCGTCCAAACCGGCAATATTCCGAAGGCTACCAAAACAACCACACAGGCAAACGGCAAGATATTAAGCAGGTAGTATAATTTAATACCGTTCTGGCGACCCGTGAAAATAGCCCCCGTCTTAACACCCGCCTTTATATCGTGCTCCAGATCCCGCAAATCATTGGAATGTAAAATAGCCGATACTAAGAAGCCGATCGGAAGAGACACCAGTACCGCACTCCAGCTGTGAAAACCCGTTTGCACGTAATAGGACGCCCAAACCATAACCGGCCCCATGAGGAAAAATACCAGTAATGAACCAAGGCCTTTGTATTTATACGCCAAACCGCCGGTATAATGGTAACCGGCCAGAATGCCGAAAAGTCCTACCAGTAATAAAACAATACCCCGCAAAGTCATCAGGTAAATCCCTATAGCTAAAGCAAGACCAAAACAGACGAAACCCATAAATAATACCTTGTAAGGTTCGATCCAGTTTTTAATTAAGACAGGAGCAGTATTTACCCAATCTTCGGTATCTACGCCATTTTTGTAATCATAATAGGTGTTAACCAGATTGGTCCCCGCTTGAATCAAAACTCCCCCAATCAAGGTCAACAAAAAGAGCCCCACGTTAAAATAGCCCTGGTAAGCGGCCCAAATGCCGCCCAGTGTTACCGGTACAATGGCCGCCGTAAAAGACCACGGTCTAAAGGCAATAAACCACTTGTACTTTGCGTCCATAGACCTAACCCCTTTCCCTAACGCTTCCTTTTTAATTTTACTGGGGCCTGGTCATTGGAACAATACTAAATACCTAATTGATAAAAACTTGGGAGCTATGGGGGGATTTCATTATGGCCATTAGGGTTAACATAGAAGCCAGGGAAGCAGAATTACCCTCGGCTACTGCCCCAAAAATAAAAAAACCGCAAATTCTTGCGGTAATTAGCTTGATAAAATGGAGCTGGCGGTCGGACTTGAACCGACGACCTATGCATTACGAGTGCATTGCTCTACCGACTGAGCTACGCCAGCATTTTAACAGCTAAAGTCGCATATATTATTTTACTAAGAAAGAATATACCTGTCAATGGACTCTGTACCGCGTTACCATACCCAGCAAGCAGTAAGCAGGAAGCAGCAAAAGTTCTATGCACTACTCACTGCTCACTGCTTACTCCTCACCGTTCACCGCCCAAGTGTTCAATGCGATCCTTCCCTGCGGTGTAAGCCGCCATAGTATACCGTCAAACTTGACTAATCCTCTTGATTCCAAAAACTGCAGTTCGCGGCGGACGATCCACTGTGCCGGCGGAATTTCTTGGTCCGGCACGTTAATTATCTCCCATGGCTGTACCGTTACGGCATATGCCACGTCCCCCTCGTCGGCCGCAGTCACTATAGCAAGAAACTGCAATATTTCCATCTGTCTTGTTGACAGTCTATTCTGCGGCAAACCCCGTGCCTCCCGCTCAGGGATCAGGTCTTACTCCATAATTGTTTCGGAGCATGCCTTAGCAGAAACCATTTGTGCGAGATTACCCAGTGACATTGCTATGACAGCCAGTTGTTCCAAAAATTGCTCCTGCTGCCGGCCGATTTTGATGCCGTGATCCTTAATATACTTACATGCCCCGGCATAAGTATGGGCTAAATTATTAAAGGCTTTAGCACTGCCCTGCATAATCGTAACCAGTTCCTCGCGGGCATAGCGATAAGCCTCTTCGTCCCATTCCCGGTCTCCCCACTCGTCTTCAGGCAATAAGGCTAACAGAAATTCCACTTGAGCCGCAATGTCATCCAGGGCGTCCTGGGCCCGGCGGGTTTCCCAAAACATTGCTCCCATTTGTGAAATTATTTCCTCGGGTAAAGATCCCTCGTACCTGTTTCCGTTTAAGTAGTGTATCAGCTTGCGCTGCAAACGTGCCACCGACCCGATCAGTTCCCCGCCGGCGATAACGCAGCATTTTGCCAGGTGGATCAAATCTTCGGCATCAGCTGCAAACATACTCATTGTATAAGACATCTCGTCTTTAATATAAAATTTGTTAATTGATACCACTTTATCAGCCTTGTTTCTTTTTTCAGAATCGTCCATTAAGCACACCGCCTTGTGAATGTTATCTTATACACAAAACCAGTGCTAAAAACAACCTTGCCCTATTTTAAGATGTGCTTCGACACTGACCGACCACTTCCCTTCCGGTGTCACAAAAATTGCACCCGCTCCCCAACACTCAATGGACATACAGTAGAGATCCGGTAGATATACGTAGACGACGAAAAGGCCTGCGCTTCAGGCGCAGGCCTTCTTATATATACTGTACTAGTTCCTCCAAGCCCCGGGCGGGCGCGGAAACCCGCCTCTACATCCTCAGTGAACAGTAAGCAGGAAACAGTGAACAGTATGGGAGCCTTTGTAAGGCTCCCGCGGCATATTAGCAAGACCCTAAAGCCCTGCTTACTGCTTACTGCTTACTCCTTACTCCTTACTTTACTACCACATTCACCAGTTTTTTAGGTACGGTAATCACCTTTATGACCTTTTTCCCTTCAACCAGTTGCTTAATTTTCTCCAACCCCAGCGCTTTTTCCTCCATCTGCTTCCGCCCGATATCGGCAGGTACCACCATGCGATCCCGCACCTTACCGTTAACCTGTACCACGATCGTAATTTCTTCTTCGACCACCTGAGCAGGATCATATTCCGGCCACGGCTGGCGGTGGATACTCGTCGTATGTCCAGTCATTTCCCATAATTCTTCCGTTATAAAAGGCGCAAAGGGTGCCAGTAACAACAACAGCTTTTCTACAGCTTCCCGCAGGACGGCGGGGTCCCGGTCCACCTGCGGCAGATCACGGTACTGGTACAGGGCGTTGACCAGCTCCATAATGGCACTGATGGCGGTATTGAACTGGAAACGTTTTTCAATATCTTCCGTAACCTTCTGAATGGTCTGGTGAGTGACCCGTCGCATCGCGCGATGAGCGCCAACAACCTTGTCCGACGGCTCGGGAGCATCTTTGAATTCATCCGCTACGCTGGCTACCAAGCGCCAAACTCTTTGCAAGAAGCGGTACGCTCCTTCGACACCCTGATCGGACCACTCCAGGTCACGCTCCGGGGGCGCCGCGAACAGGATAAACAACCGTGTAGTGTCAGCCCCGTATTCCGCCAGAATATCTTCGGGACTGACCACGTTACCCTTTGATTTGGACATTTTGGCGCCGTCTTTTAATACCATTCCCTGCGTCAGCAAGTTCTGGAAAGGCTCATCCACATTAATTAAATTTATATCATAGAGGAACTTCGTAAAGAAACGGGAATAGAGCAGGTGCAGGATGGCATGTTCCACGCCGCCGATATACTGGTCAACCGGCATCCACTGACCGGCCAGCTCGACATCCCAAGGTTTTTCTTCATTCCGGGGGCTGATATAGCGCAAATAGTACCAGGAAGAGTCAATAAAAGTATCCATGGTATCGGTTTCCCGGCGGGCTTCCCCGCCACAGGAAGGACAGGTGGTTTGGACGAACTCTTTACACTCAACCAGGGGGGACTGTCCGGTAGGTTTGAAGTCCACATCAAAAGGCAAAGTCACCGGCAGATCCTCTTCCGGCACCGGTACGGTACCACACCGGTCGCAGTAAATAATGGGAATCGGTGCTCCCCAGTAGCGCTGCCGGGAAATTAACCAGTCACGCAACCGGAAAGTAACACGATGCCTTCCGATACCCTGTTCTTCCAGGGTGCGTGTCACGGCTCCGATGGCCTCATCGTTAGGCATACCGTTGAACGGCCCGGAGTTATCCAATACCCCCGGTCCGGTATAAGCTTCTGTCATAGCGGCAGAGTCCAGCTTTTCTCCCTCTGGCTGAATGACCACTTTTATCGGCAACCGGTATTTTGTGGCGAATTCAAAGTCACGCTGGTCGTGTGCCGGCACCCCCATCACACAGCCGGTTCCGTATTCCAGCAGGACGTAATTGGCAATGTAAATAGGAATCTTGTCCCCGTTGAGAGGATTGGTACAGTACGTACCGATAAACAAGCCTTCTTTCTCACCCTCACCGGAAGTACGGTCGATCTCGCTCATACGGCGCGCCTTCTGTACAAACTGTTCTACCGCCTCCCGCAGATCGGGGGCCGTTAATTTTTTCACCAGTGGATGCTCCGGGGCTAAGACCATATAAGTAACCCCGAACAGGGTATCCGGCCGCGTCGTAAAAACGGTAATTTTTTCGTCGCTGTCTACTACCGGAAAGGTAATCTCGGCGCCCTCACTACGCCCGATCCAGTTCTTCTGCATAATGCGCACTTTCTCCGGCCATCCCGACAGTTTATCAAGATCCTGCAGCAGTTTGTCCGCGTACTTGGTAATCCGCAAATTCCACTGCTCCAGTTCGCGGCGCTCCACCGTCGTTTTACAACGCTCGCAGGCCCCCTGCACTACCTGCTCGTTAGCCAGGACAGTGGCACAAGAAGGACACCAGTTGACCGGAGCTTTGCGTTTATACGCCAGCCCTTGCTTGTAAAACTGCAGGAATAACCACTGGGTCCAGCGGTAGTAGCCGGGATGACAGGTAGCCACCTCGCGGTTCCAATCGTAGCTGATCCCCATTTGTTTCAGCTGTGAACGCATCGCGTCAATGTTTTCCTGTGTCCACTTGGCGGGATGAATACCGTGCTTAATGGCGGCATTTTCAGCGGGTAAACCGAAGGCGTCCCAACCCATAGGGTGCAAGACATCGTAACCCTGCATGGTTTTAAAACGGGCAACCACGTCACCAATAGCGTAGTTGCGCACATGCCCCATATGCAGTTTTCCCGAGGGATAGGGGAACATCTCCAGGCAGTAGTATTTCGGGCGGTTGGACTTATCAGGGACAGCGTACAGATCGGCAACATCCCACGCTTTACGCCACTTCTCTTCAATCCGGTTAAAATGATATCTCTCTTCCATCCGGGACCCCCTATGGTACTTAATGTACTTAATATAACAAAAGCCTCCACCCGTAGAGGATGAGAGGCTTCTTCACTCAACTTATGGTGGAGCTGGCGGGGATTGAACCCGCGACCTCTACCATGCCAAGGTAGCGCGCTCCCACTGCGCCACAGCCCCATCACATTTACAGATTATAAACCAGGACATTTAGAAAGTCAATACAGAGTTACAAATTCGCCGGTACATCGACAACCGGCGCATCTCCCCAAAGGCGCTCCAGGTTATAAAACGCACGTTCGCTATCCAGAAACACGTGGACAACCACATCGTCATAGTCCAACAGTATCCAGCGGCCTTCATCGTAACCTTCGCGTCGTGAGGCACGTACCCCTTCACGGCCCGCATAGTCCCGAATCCGGTCTGCGATGGCCTTGACGTGCGTTGTAGAACGCCCGCTAATAATGACAAAATAATCGCTAAATGTAGTGATTTGACTGATATCAAGAACAACGATATCGAAGCCTTTAACATCATCGGCCGCACGGACCACCGTTTCAACTAACGCCCGGGGATCAGAAACCAATGCCACTCCTCCTTGGTTCCGAATATCTGTATTAAATTGTGAACTTTTAGGAGTCGCCTAGCGATTTTCTCTCTTAGGGCGGGCCTCGTTTACGGTAATCACCCGTCCACCCAGTTCTGTACCGTTCAGGGCACTGATCATAGCATCGGCGTCCTCATCGTTTACTTCCACAAAACCAAAACCACGGGAGCGCCCGGTTTGGCGGTCAGTAATGATGCGGCTGCCCAGAACCTCCCCGTAGGCACTGAAAACCTCGGAAAGATCCTCGGCTTTTGTGGCCCAGGGTAGGTTGCCCACGTACAAGGTACGCACTAACACATTCACCTCGTTCCTGTTTATGATATTTGCAAATAGGGTTTCCCTAATTGCCAACTATATTCTTATACCTATTTGTAAAGCCCCCTGCTGCGGATATAATCCTCTACGCTTTCGGGCAAAAGGTATTTTATGGGCCTACCCATCCGCACACGCCGGCGAATATCAGAAGAAGAAATCGCCAGGGCCGGTACCTCATGGGGGATTACCCTTTCCGCGACCCACGCCGCCGGCCGGCGCAGCATCTCCTTTAATCCCCTCATATCATAACCCGGACGCGTAACCGCGATAAAACAGCACTCCGCCAGTAAATCGCGTACCCGGTACCATGACAGAATTTGCATAACGGCGTCCGCTCCGGTAATGAAGAAAATATCCACCGGCGCCAGCCTCGCTTTAAGCTCCCTGACCGTGTCATAAGTATAGGAAGGCCCGGGACGCTTAATCTCGAGATCCGATATTTCAAAGTACGGATTGGATGCTATCGCTAAGGAAGTCATAGCCAACCGGTGTTGCGGTGTGGAAATTTGAGCTTCGCGCTTATGCGGCGGGCAACCCGCCGGGACAAAAATTACTTTTTCCAGTTGAAACTCGAAACGGGCGCTTTCCGCAGCAACCAAATGACCGTAATGGATGGGATCAAACGTCCCGCCCATTACCCCAATTTTCCTCAATTCTCTAAACCTTCCTATTGGGAGGTTGCGATCATTATAATCTCTGTTTTATAAAAAATCAAGTTTCGTGCATTATGAACCTAAAGCCGCAGCCGCCCGGTCCTTTATTGCCTGTAAAGCGCTTCTGAGCCGGTTGACTTCGGCCTGCAGTTCCGCAATGGTCTTATCCTTTTCATCGTCATCCTTAACAGGCAAATCCAGCGCTTTGGCAATACCCTCTCCTGCGGCGGCAGCGTAATTCTGCAAAAATGTTTCGTCCTTAAGCCACTTCACATCCTCCTGCCGGTCAATAAACAGTGTTTCCAGAAGCACTGCGGACATTCTCGTTTCACGCAGCACGTAAAAGTTGGCCGTTTTCTTCCCCCGGTCGGTTATCCCCAACCGGCGTAAATACCCGGCAATCTCATCATGAATGATGCGGCGGTACCGTACCGTCTTCGACCCGGCAGCAGGATATATGTAACTTTCAAAACCGGTGCCGCCCCCTGCATTGACGTGTATTGATACAAATAGTTCGCAACCCGCATCATTGGCCAATTTGGTTCTTTGCGGCAGGGTTACCGTCTCATCGGCCGTACGGGTCACCAGCAAACTGACCTTATACTTACGGTTCAAATAATTGCGCAGGTAACGGGCGATTTTCAACGTCACGTCTTTTTCCTCTAACCCGTTGCCGGTTGCACCCGGATCACCACCCCCGTGCCCGGGGTCGATACATACCTTAACCATATGTCTCCTCCGAAGCGGCTTTGCTGATAGCATATGCTCCGGTGGAGAAAAGGTGATTACGATGAAGTATCAACGTGTCACTACCGTGTCACCACTGCATCATTTATTCCCTTATCTGCCCGTCGCCATAAATAATGAACTTCTTTGTGGTCAGTTCTTTTAAACCCATCGGCCCCCGCGCGTGGAGTTTCTGCGTGGAAATACCGATCTCGGCCCCAAAACCGTATTGGAAACCGTCGGTAAAACGGGTGGAAGCATTGACGTATACCGCCGCCGCGTCCACCTCTTTCAGGAACCGCCGGGCACGTGTGTAATTTTCCGTGATAATGGCTTCGGAATGCTTGGTACCGTAACGGTAAATGTGATCAATGGCCTCGTCAATGCCATCGACAACCTTTACGGACATCACCAGGTCCAGAAACTCGGCGGCATAATCCTCTTCGGTGGCTTCCTTGACCCAGGGCACGATCTCCTTCGTCCGGGAGCAACCCCGTATTTCCACCCCGCGTTCACGAAGCGCGCCCAGCAGCCGCGGAAGTGCCGCAGCCGCTACAGGCTCGTCCACCAGCAAAGACTCCATAGCGTTGCAGACCCCGGGACGCTGGCATTTAGCGTTAATGACCACGGCTTCCGCCATGGACAGGTCGGCATCCCGATCGATGAACACGTGACAGTTACCTACTCCCGTTTCAATAACCGGCACGGTGGCATTCTGCACGACTGCCTGGATTAAGCCGGCGCCGCCGCGCGGGATCAGAACGTCGAGATACTCGTTCAGCTTCAGCATTACATTTACGGCGGCACGGTCGGTATTTTCGACAAGTTCGATGGCTCCTTCGGGAACTCCCGCCCTGGCAGCCGCTTCACTGATAACTTTAGTAATAGCCCGGTTGGAATTAATCGCCTCCGAACCGCCGCGCAGCAAAATGGCGTTCCCCGCCTTCAAGCACAACCCGGCGGCATCCACCGTAACGTTGGGACGGGCTTCATAAATGATGCCGATAACCCCCAGCGGCACCCGCACCTGCCCTACCTGCAGCCCGTTGGGAAGTGTCCACATTGAGGTTACTTCGCCAACCGGATCAGGCAGCTTCACCAATACGTCCAGCCCTTCAGCCATGTCTTTAATGCGATTTTCGGTTAAAAGCAGCCGGTCGATAAGAGCCTTGGACAGTCCTTTGGCTTTACCGGCCTCGACATCTTTGGCGTTTGCTTCCAAAATTTCCGGCGCACGCGCTACCAGCTCTTCCGCCATAGACTTTAAGGCGTCGTTCTTGACGTTGGTTGAAAGATAAGCCAGCCGGCGCGCGGCTTCTTTGCACCGTGCCGCTTTTTCAACCACGGCTTGTCTGATCTCGTCCGTCATATTTATCCGCTCCTTTCAATCGCTGTAATACGGCCCTCCGGGCCTGTGATACGCGGCAAAGCCGCTGTGATGCACTCGTGCGACGCCCTCGTTGTGATACGTTCGCGCTATGCGCTCACTGTGATACGCTTATTTCGTTCGCTGCCATTCGCCCGCTCCGCTCGCTGGATTTTTAAGGTATTCCTTGTGGTCGCGGGCGGGCGCGATAACTTCCTTTATTACCTCTTAAGCCTCACTCCTCACTTCCTCCATGGCTGCCTTGAGCTTGCGGTAGGTATCATCCAAACTCTCGGATATGACTTTGACATCGCCCAACACGGGCATAAAATTGGTGTCACCGTTCCAGCGCGGCACAATATGGATATGGAAATGTCCCGGTATACCGGCACCCGCCACGCGACCGACGTTGATGCCGACATTGAAACCGTCCGGGTTAAAGGCCCGCCGCAGTACCGTCAGCATCCAACTGGTTACTTCGAATAGTTCGGTCATCTCGTCCTGCGCCAGCTCGGTCATATCTCCCACGTGACGCTGGGGAGCAACCAGGAGATGGCCGTTATTATAAGGATAAAGGTTCATTAATACAAAACAACGCTCCGTACGGGCCAATACCAGGTTTTCAGCATCCTTTTCGTGGTTGTCGTTAAATTTCTGACAAAAGATGCATTCGGGATCCGCAGTTTTGGCGGCGCTGGTGACGTACTTACTGCGCCAGGGAGCCCATAGCCTGTCCATTTCGATCACCCCATTCACGATAGTTGTTTGGTTTAATGACGATTATCCTGCTTCCAAAACCATGTTGTTCCTGTGCACTACTTCCTCATTACACTGGTAGCCCAATATTTGGACGATTTCGTCGGAACGGCGGCCCATAATCCTGCTGATTTCGTCACTGCCAAAATTCACAATCCCCCGCGCAATTTCACGACCCGAGGCGTCGCAAATGCTCACCGTGTCACCCGCGCCAAAGCTGCCTTCCACAGCGGTAACACCGGAGGGCAAAAGGCTCTTACCCTCTTTTAACAGAGCATGGGCGGCACCATCATCAATGACAATTTTGCCGTTAAGAACAGCGCTATACGCAATCCAGCGTTTCCGGGTTTCCAGTTTGCGCGTAAGAGGCCAAAATACCGTCCCGAGTTCCTCTCCGGCGAGCACACGGCGAATGACATTTTCTTCGCTGCCCCGGGCAATCACCATGGTCACTCCGGAATGAGTGGCAATTTTAGCAGCATAGATCTTGGTACTCATACCACCGGTTCCCAATTCGCTGCCGGCCGTGCCGGCCAATTTCTCAATCTCAGGGGTAATTTCCGGTACTTCCGGAATAAAGGCCGCAGCGGCATCGCGACGCGGGTCGGCAGTGTAGAGCCCGTCAATGTCGGACAGCAGCAATAACACATCAGCGTCAATAGACGCGGCTACCAGTGCCGAAAGATGGTCATTGTCGCCCAGCTTAATTTCCTCTACCGCGACAGTATCGTTCTCATTAATAAGGGGCACAACACCCATGCGCAATAATGCTTCCAGAGTATTACGGGCATTTAGAAAACGGCGGCGATCCGAAAAATCCTCCCGGCTCAAAAGAACCTGGCCCACTACGACCCCATACTCGGCAAACATCTTTTCATACATATGTAAAAGGATACCCTGCCCCACCGCCGCACAGGCCTGCTTTTCGGGAATACTCTTGGGACGCCTGTGCAGCCCGAGCTTGCCGACACCGGCCCCAATCGCTCCGGAAGTCACTAAAATTACCTCGCGCCCCTCATTGTACAGGTCCGCCATCTGGCGCGTGAGGTGCTCCATACAGGTAAGGTTCAGTTTACCGGTGTTATAAGCCAGGGTACTGGTGCCAACTTTGACGACGATACGTTTGAATTGTGTAAAGCTGCTTCGCTTTCCCACTTAATTCACCTTTAGTAATAAAGGAATTTTTGACATTTCTAAGTTCTATTATCTTTAAAGTATAAACTTTGCTCAACATAGATCAAATTTGCGTTGGTCTTAACTTCTACCTGCTCAAGTAATTTTACACTAGATAATTGGTAATGAAGCAGATCTTATATGAGCAAAAGCTTTCTTAAATTTACCAATTACAAAACAATCTTCTAACATAGCAAGTTAATCTTTTCTTTTGACAGATGCAATGTTTGGTAATCACCAATAAGTAACTTAATTACCATCCTCCTCATATTCGAACTCAAAATCTCCGATCCGGACGGTGGCTCCTTTGGTGATGCCGGATTGCTTCAACGCCTCCTCAACACCCATCCTGCGCAGCTGCTGCTGCAGGTAGTGCACCGCTTCCTCGTTGTCAAAATCGGTCATAGCCACGCGGCGCTCGACCTCCCTGCCCTTGACAATATAGGTACCGTCCCGGTACTCGATCTCGAAAGGTGGTTCGTCGACGGTAGGGTGCACTTCTTCCACTGTTTCCGGCTCGCCGGGTTCTGTGACCCGCGGCATTTTATCAAGGAGATCGGCCACGCGGTAGATCAGCTTATCAAGCCCTTTCCCGGTAACGGCCGAAACCGGATAAATTTCATACTTATCCCCTAAAACCGCCTGAAATTTGGCCAAATTGTCCCGGGCGGTAGGAAGGTCCATCTTATTGGCCGCCACGATTTGAGGACGCGCAGCTAAGCCGGGATCGTACATACGCATCTCCCGGTTGATAATCTCGAAATCCTTTACAGGGTCCCGGCCTTCCAAGGCAGCCATATCGACCACGTGAACGAGTACCCTGGTACGCTCAACGTGGCGCAAAAAACGGTGTCCTAGACCCGCTCCTTGATGCGCTCCCTCGATCAGGCCAGGAATATCAGCTACGACAAAACTGCGCCCGGTATCGACCCTTACTACCCCTAAATTGGGTTGAATGGTCGTAAAGGGGTAATCGGCGATCTTGGGGCGGGCGGCAGAAATGGCTGCGATAATGGTAGACTTACCTACATTGGGGAAACCCACCAGGCCGACATCGGCCAGCAGTTTTAATTCCAACTCCAGCCACAACTCCTCGCCGGGCTCGCCCTTTTCGGCAAAGGATGGAGCCTGGCGCGTAGATGTGGCAAAGCGGGCGTTGCCCCGGCCACCCCGGCCGCCCCGGGCTACTACCACCCGCTGCCCGTGGCGCGTAAGATCTGCCAATACAATACCGTTGCCGGCACGCCGTACCACCGTGCCGCAGGGGACCCTAACAATCAAATCATCGCCGCTTCTCCCGTGGCGCGTGTTACCCTGGCCGTGCTGTCCGCGTTCCGCCTTGTAATGCCGGCGATAACGGAAATCCACAAGGGTCTGCAAACCCTCGTCGGCTTGAAGAATGACACTGCCTCCCCGGCCCCCGTCACCCCCGGCCGGCCCCCCGTGGGGTTCATATTTCTCGCGGCGGAAAGCCACGCAACCGTTGCCGCCGTCGCCGGCTTTGACATAAATCTTAACGTAATCGTAAAACAAGCTTTATTCCTCCCGGCAAAGTATCTGTACCGAGATTGTGGTGCGGCCGACACTCTTGCTGATGTCAAAACTGGCTGCATATTGTTTGAAATAGCGATCCAATTCCATCAGGGAACAGGCATTATCTTCTGCTATTTCATCTAAATCAAGAGGTAACTTGATCCTTAAAACAAAGTGGTTTTCGAGACACGTTACGCTAATATCAACTGCTTCATCCGTTCCTTCCATATATTCTAAAACTTCTTTTATTTCTCGGACCAAATACGCCAAAGCTTTACCCGCTTGTTCGCCATCCAGGGAAACACCGGCCAAGTCGCCTCTTACCTTAAAAACCAGCGGTACACCGTAACGAAACGCATCCTGCTGTAAAACCAGGAATACCGTTGCGATTTGGGGATTGGCAATCCTGGTAATTTCATTTACTTGTTTAATTTGTCCCGTAATCTTGTTGATGTATTCCCTGATACGATCGGTATGATGCAATTGGGCATAACCGGAAATTACCTGGAGGTGATTCAGGAAATCGTGCCCGTAGGTCCTGATAAAGCGCAAGAGATCTCTCTGCAGAGCAACCACCTCCTGCTTTTCAATTCGCGGCCCGGCAAAAAGTTCCTGTTTGTTAGATAGGATATATCATCACCGGTTTCGAGAGTATTTTTACAGCTTTGGATTTGCTTTCATTATCATTCAGTCCCTGGCGGGACCAGAGCTGGTTTACCGGTCTTGTGGCGGAATTAAAAGGGAATTAAGCATCGCAGCCCTGCCGCTGGTTTATCCCTTCGCCCGGCTTTTGGTTTACCTCGTGCCGGACCCGCGGTCACTGCGGGGACGGTAGCGCCTGCGCCGCGTAGTACGGATCACCCACCGGAAAATGACCAAAGCCCCCGCCATACCCAATACCCACTTGTACCACGTCGCCGGAGCGCGGGCTTCCCCGGCAGCTACCAGGGGAACTTCCCCGATGCTGCGGCCTTGATAAAATAATGTCAAACCACCCACTTCCTGCCCTTCCTTTACGGGTGCTTGCAGCTTAGGGTTAAGGTGCATTTTCCACTGCACACCCTGGCGGTAGCCGGCATCAGGGAAGGTATAGCTCAGCGAGGAACCGGTCACAACGGGAACTTCTTCTTTCGACCCGGCAACAGGCAGAGTCATCACTTGCTGTCCTTTCCGCACCACTTCAACCGTCTGGAAGGCCTCAAAGCCGTAATTAAGTAATTTCATAGCATCCGTCCATACCTGTGGTCCCTGGCTGTTAAGCACTACGGCAATCAACCGGCGCCCTTCTTTCTCGGCTGAGGATACCAAGCAAGTGCCGGCCTGAGTGGTATAACCGGTTTTTATGCCGGTGGTATACTCGTAGCGCCATAAGAGATCGTTATGATTAATCAACAGCTTCAGGGCATCAGGATCTTCCCGTTTGATATTATGCGTTTTGGTACCTACCATACGGCAGAAGGTATCGTTTTTCATTGCTGCCCGGGCGATAAGTGCCAAATCGCGGGCCGTAGTATAATGACCGGGATTATGCAGGCCATGGGGATTGGCAAAGTGGCTGTTGGTAGCTCCGAGAGCGCGCGCTTTGCGGTTCATCAAGTCCACGAAAGCAGGCACCGACCCGGCTACTTCTTCGGCAATGGCAACGGCCGCATCATTGGCCGAATTTAAGAGTAAGGCCCAGACCAGGTCTTCCAGGGTGAGTTTTTCACCCTTTTTCAACCAGATGGAGGCCTCCCCGGTAGCGGCAGCCTGTTCACTGATGGTTACCACGCGGGACAGGTCTCCCTTTTCCAGGGCCAGCAAACCGGTAAGTATTTTGGTGGTACTGGCGGGATACATTTTTTGGTCGGGATTTTTTTCATATAACCACTGTCCGGTTCGAGCGTCAAGTAAAACGGCAGCTTGGGCCGTAAGATCGGGTGGTGTTTCCTGCGCTGCCGCCGGTGCCGGTAATAATGTCAGGCAAAGCAGAAAAACAATGATGTATCGCAGCAAAATGAACTCTATCCTTTCCACTACAGTAGTGCCAGTAATGATCAAAACAGCGTTATCCGGGACTTTCGCAGAACAAAAAATCCACCCGTTATTATACCGCAGCATTTGGAAAATGAAAACGAGAAGTTGGGCATTGGAAGGATGTGGATGGTATTCCTTGGGAGGGAAAAATAAAGCCTGCGCACTATGCGCAGGCTTTCCTTGTGCCTTCTACCGGATCTCTACTGGATTTCTACCGGATTTCTATTGTAGTCGCTCCGGCCTTTCGGCCAGTTTCAATTTCAACGTCATCCTGTCTCCCTGGCGTACCAGGTGTACGGTGATCGTATCGCCAACCTTCTTCTTACGGAGGGCATATATGACATCGGCAGTGTTCTTAATCTTCCGCTCATCAATTTTTAGGATAATATCCCCCGTTTTCAGACCGGCCCGGTCGGCAGGGCTGCTGGGTACCACAGCATAAACCAAGGCCCCGTCGGTATCTTCAAGACCGCTATATTTGGCCAGCTGGGGACTTACCTCCTGCAGGTGCACACCCATCCAAGGATGGGCGATCTTGCCGGTTTCAATCAGCTCATCCAACACCGGCTTGATAGTACTGGTAGGAATGGCAAACCCAATACCCTGCGCCTGGGCATTAACAGCCGTGTTGACGCCAATCACTTCCCCCTGCAGGTTTAACAGCGGCCCGCCACTGTTACCCGGGTTAATGGAAGCGTCGGTCTGCAGCAGGTTGCCGTAATAACGGTCATCTATGGTAATAGGGCGTCCTTTGGCGCTCACCACCCCGGCAGTTACGGTGTGATCCAGGCCGTAAGGGTTGCCTATAGCGATAACCCACTCGCCGACTTTGGTACTGCCCGAGTCACCGAGTTTAAGGTAGGGCATCTTTTTCGGCGGATTAATTTTTATTACGGCCAAATCAAGGTCGTGATCCGCTCCGATCACCTTAGCCGGAAAAGGTTCCTCATAACCAATTAACGTGACAGAAATCTCATCGGCGCCTTGAATAACGTGTTCATTGGTCAGAATATAGCCGTCATCCGAAATTAAAAAACCAGAACCCATACCGTGCTGAACCCTCGGTTGAGAAGGTACCAGAGGTCGTCCAAAAAATTCGCGGAAAAAGGGATCATCAAAGAAGGGGTTCCACTGGTTACCCGCCACTTTTACCTGGGTATCAATCTTCACTACTGCGGGACTGGCCTTTTCCACGATATCAGCAATCGTATCCCTGCCTACCAGAGGTGAGGCAATGGCTTTTTCCTCCGGTTGAACCGGTCTTTCACCGACCATTCCGGCAACGTCATTGAATAACATATTGCCGGCGGCAAACATAACCCCTCCGACGAAAGCCAGTAAGGAGATAAAGACCATCCATCTCCGCCAGCTCATAGCGTCACACCCCTTGTGAAATGGCAATATTGATCATCTACTTAATTATAATACATTAACGGTTAGGCAGGTCAAGGAAGGGGCTGGTGCAGTAAGCAGTAAGCAGTTAAATAAGAGAAGGAATGGGTATTGATGAACAATATAAAACCACACTATAGTATCGCGCCTAATTACAGGCTTACATAGAAAAGTGAACAGTGAACAGGAAGGAAACCAACCATTACCATTTAGCGTTTGTTATTTACTGGTAATAAATTCCTGCTTACTGCTCACTGCTTACACCCGCTGCTGCCGTGCCAGCATGGTTATCTCCTCTTCTTCCAGAACGCGTGTAATAGCGATATCATACTTCTCAGCCAGGTTGATTTCATACGGATGTTTGACGGGCCATCCCTGGCGGTCAAACAGAATGCGTACGTGGGGTCGAAGGGGATAGCCTTTATAGGTTTCCAAAATCACACCAATTTCTCCCGAGCTCAAAGCAACAACGGTACCTACCGGATAGGCTGCCACGGTAGAAAGAAAAGCTTCCACAACATCGTAATCAAATAAAAAATTACCGGCTCCGCATAACAACTCGTACGCTTGGTGAGCCGGGTAAGCAGAACGGTAAACACGGTCAGCCGTAAGTGCATCAAAAACATCAGCTACGCTAACTATTTTGGCAAACACGTGTATGTCATCACCGGCCAAGCCCTGCGGGTACCCCTGACCCTGGTGCCTCTCGTGGTGCTGGTAAGCCGTTATAGCGGAAAGGTTGCTCACATCGCTCATATCGCTCAACATCTTATAACTATCCAGCGGGTGCTGTTTAATGATTTCCATTTCTTCGCTTGTCAGAGGTTCTTTCTTGTTCAAAATCTCGAGGTTGATTTTGGTCTTCCCGAGATCATGCAGAAGGGCCCCCATACCGAGATGAAAAAGCCGTGCCCGGTCGTACTTAAGGACAATACCGGTACAAAGTGACAGCACGCATACATTAACGCTGTGCCCGAACGTATATTCATCAAGCGTCCTGATATCCACCAGGTTAACAACCGTTGATTCACTGTTAAGAAGCTGCTCAATGATCTCTTTTACGGTGGCTTTCATCTCGGCGGACATGCTGGCCATACGCTGCGGTTTATTGGTAATATCCCCGTACCTCCACTCCTGCATAAGGGTGCGCACCTTTTTAATGGCCTTCACCCGCGTCTCTTCAGCAATAACGTCTTTTACTTCAATATCCGGCACCAAACCGTCATTAATATAAACAGCCGGGATACCCAGCCTTTGCAATTTCGCCATCACGCGTGAAGTTAAGAACGTGCCGGCCTGCAAAAGCAGCTCGCCGCGGCTGTTATAAATGGGTCGCCCAACCTTCATTCCAACCCGTAAGCGGTTGACCGGAATACGTCGCATGAGGCAAAACCTCCCATGTAATAACTCTCTCTTTCGACAACTAACGATAGAATTCCTCCTCTAAACCCTATTTATCCAGCCAATTTTGAGACTTTTAGACTATACTTACCTCCCTATTAACGATTAATTATCTCACCTGAGAGAATAAAGGGGCCTGCTCAAGGCAGGCCCTTAACGTTTCAGTATTTTATTTTATCCGGGCACTTAGTGTCCGGCGCTGACACCCTCGTCCTTGAAAATCTTTGCAAAGATAATCTTAAAGAGGTTGGCAGCCGTCAAACCGGTAGCCAGGGCAATCACCACCGCCGTAATTCCGTAAGCCACCGGGTTCTCATGTGCCATATGCCCAAGGGTTGCTACCAGACCAACATCTTGTACCATTAAAGGTTTGGTTATATCAGCCAGTACGGTACCGTCCTGGTCGACGGCGTAGACGCTGATGCTCAGTTCACCCCGCGGCACGCTGGCCGGGATATCCAGGACCGCCTCGAAGGAACCATTGTTTACTTGAACGGTGCCTTCATTAATGGTATAAAGGCCCTTCTCTTTGTAAATGTCAATAAGTCCTTTAAGGTATACCTCCGCCCGGTCTCCGGTCAGCGTTACCGTTTTTTCACCGTCCTTGGTGGTAACCTCGGCTGTATTCATAATAGCGGAAAATTCCGGGTCCACACCCATTTCTTTTTGAGCAGCAGCCGGGATATCGTTAATACTGCCGGAGGTCCATACCTGGTACATCCCGGGCGCACCCTTGACAGTGGCCGTTTCCACCGTCATCCATAGACCGGACACCTTACCGTCACGGGCCAGCCCCTGAGGATGCCCGGGGGCCGTAGCCTTAATAATAACATTACTGCCCTCGGGCGCCGTACCTGTAACCTTAACCTGGGTACCGGCAAAATCCATACCTACATCTACCGTACCGGGGGTCATGCTAAAATCAACTCCGGCGGCCAAAGCACTACCGGCGAAGCCGAATACCAACAGCAAGGCGCATATAAGCGCGGCACCTTTCTTAAACAGTTTCATTAATGGCCACCCCCCGCTGCTTTGAGATGGATCAAACTATCAGGGGTCATTACCAGGCTCATTACCAGTTTCGCCATCACGATAAGCACGATGATGGCCAGAATAATCCTGAGCTGCTCGCCCTTAAAGTACTTACTAAGCCGCGCTCCAACCTGAGCACCTAGGGTGGAACCACAGAAGAGCAGGATGGCCAGTACAATATCCACGGTATGGTTGGCTATAGCCTGCTGAATCGTAACGTTTATTGTCGTAAACACAATCTGGAAAAGGTCCGTGCCGATAGCTACGATAGTAGGCATCCCGAGAAGGTAAACCATCGCCGGCATGGTGATGAACCCACCGCCGACACCAAGCATGGCGGCCAGGCATCCAACCATAAAGCCCAGACCTACAACAAAGAGTACCGAAGTCCTGATCCCACTTTGCTTGAACTCCGTTTGGAAGGGTAACTTGGCCACAAAAGCCCGAAAACCGGAAGGTTTTTCTTCCGCGGGTGCGGCTGCTTTCTTTTTAGTACCCTTCAAAGCATTAATACTTTCAATAAGCATATAACCGCCCACCAGGGCCAGCATGATGACATAAATAATCTTCATTGTAAAGTCATAGTTTCCAAAACCGCGCAGCACCCTAACTAACTGGGCACCAAAAGTACCTCCCAACACGCCTCCGATAAGGAAGGTAATACCCATCTTCATATCAACGTTACCCAACCTCTTGTGGGCCAATGCTCCTGAAGCCGATGCCGCTACAATCTGGTTGGTGTCCGAAGCCGCGGCCACTGCCGGGGGAATCCCCGAAAAAATCAGCAGGGGCGTAAGCAGGAACCCGCCGCCGACACCGAAAAGCCCCGACAAAACACCGACTGCAGCGCCGAGTCCTATAATAAGGAATACGTTCACCGGCATACCCGCAATGGGCAAGTAGATCTCCATCTGCATCTCTCCTTAAGTTAAGTATAAGTATTCGTATTAAAATTCACATTCGGTAAGGTGCTTAAATCATAAGATTGTGAACACAAACACATAAGCCTGCAAACACAAAGTCCCCATCAGAGGTACATCTAAGAGAATTTCCTGGTTTCAATAAGGTGGGATTGGAACCTAGACCGGGGTTAACACCCCCTTTGGACAGTTTGGCAATGAAAGGGACCTCGTGGCCCATACTTTTTGTCATCACTTAGTTGGCGAACATATTTTTACGTATGTGTTGTCACTACTTTGTTGACGCTATTATACTAACTAGTGAGATTAAAGACAATAGGTAATTGCTGAAACCTTGTAGATTTAACAAAAAAAGGACACCGCAAGGACGTCCTGTTGGCACTACTCTATTTATGACGCCGCTTAAAAGCGGGGGGGATTTGCATTTTCTTTCTGTACTTGGCAACCGTACGGCGGGACACGCTGATACCATATTGTTTTAAAAGCTGTACGATATTTTCATCACTAAAAGGAGAAGCCGGGTTTTCCCGGCTTACGATAGCCTTGATTTTTTCCTGAATGGTATCGGCCGATACTTCACCATCGCCGCCGCGAGGAAAAAATACTTTCAAAGCATAGATTCCCCTCGGGGTCTGTACATACTTGTGCGCTGCGGCCCTGCTTACAGTCGACACGTGCAAGTCCAAGGTATGAGCAACCTGGTTCATTGTTAAAGGTATTAACCCTGCAGGGCCAAAATCCAGAAAATCCCGCTGCAGCACAATAAGCAGTTCGAGAACCCTTTGCAGGGTCTGCTGTCTTCGCTCAATACTCTTGATAAAAACCCGGGCCGCATCCAACTTGTCCCGGAGAAAACTTCGCGCCGCATCATCAAGATCGGGCTTTTTGAGTAAGGATATGTATCTTTCGTTAAGACGCAAACGTGGGCCTGCATTGTTAACCACTACCTGATAATCCTTACCGCTTTTTGTGATTACAGCATCCGGGATGATGAAAGGCACCGCGGTATTGTTGTACCGTCGTCCCGGCTTTGGCTCGAGGGAACGAATAACTTTGACGGCAGCCGCAACCTGTTCTTCCGTGACATCCAAACGCCGCGCAATTTTACGTATACGACCTCGGGCCAAATCATCCAGATGATGATTAATTAATTGAACAACTAATGCATGCTGGCTATGAGAAGGATCCACCTGCAGCAAAAGGCATTCTTTTAGGTTTCTGGCCCCAATCCCAGGAGGCCCCAATTTTTGTATAATCTGTAACGCCTTGACGGCATCCCGCGCAGAAACACCGCATTCCCGGGCAATTTCACTAATTTCCACATCAAGATAGCCGTTTTCATCCAAATGGTAGACAATATACGTGCCGACTGCCTGCATGGTTTGCCCAACATCGGCCAAATTCAGCTCAGACAGGAGATGGTCAACAAGACCCGGGCGGGGAGCGGGCACGTTGTCCCACGTCAAAGCATCCCCAGTATCAGCAGGTGGAAGGTTCTTAATATACCATTCTTCCGGCGTGCTCTCATCCGGCTCCAACAACGGGTTTTGCTGCATCTCATTCATCACACGGGACCATAACTGCTGGACTGGAAGCTGCAGCACATCCAGTGATTTTACCGTGCTTTGGTTAATACTTGTAGCCAGCCGGGGGATCATACCCAGCGAGATATATTCTTTCATACCGCTACAACTCTTATTATCCGGTGACACTACATTTAAACAATAGTGTCACCCACGTATTATTTTATTGACCTGCATAAACTAAATATCATATGCTAATTGCGAGAAAGACCACATTCTTAGCACAACGTTGCCCTCGAAGGCATTATATAAATAACCCGCCAGCAGAACAAGATAGGCAATATATTTGTCATTACGAGTATACTACCAAGCAATTTTCCATACCCCGTCGTTAATGATAATTTTTTTAGAAAAGGAGTTGTTGCTATGGTTTGGTTCCAAGTAGGCCCGTTTTCAAGCAGGAGAAATGTTTTAAAGACTTTTCTCCAGGAAAAGCTTGTCACTCCCCAGGAAGCCGTAGAATGCATCCGATCGGGCAACAACGTCGTCCTATCTATGGGGGCCGGAGAACCGACCGTGCTGCTTGACGCTATGGTCGAGCGCAAGGATGAACTACGCGACGTGCGCATTCACCAAATGCTTCCGGTTTATACGCCCAAATATATGAAGAAAGGTATGGAGCGCCACTTTCGCCACGTTTCCTGGGTTAACAGTGCCGTTACCCGACCGGGCGTCAAAGCCGGGCAGGCCGGCATAATGCCCGGTTATCTTTATGAATACCCCCGTTTTATTACGGAAAGTTTACCGGTCGATGTATTTATGGCTACGGTTTCTCCCATGGACCGGCACGGCTTTCTCAGTTTCGGGGTCTCGGTAAACTATGCTATGGCAGCAGCCCAGAAAGCCAATACCGTCATCCTGGTAGTGAACCCCAATATGCCGCGCGTTCACGGCAGCGGTCATATCCACATTTGCCAGGCCGACCTGGTTATTGAGGATAATTCCCCCCTACCCGAAGTCACCCCCGATCCGCCCACCGAAATTGATCTTAAGATCGCCGAAAACATTGCCGCGTATATAGATGACAGGGCCACTCTCGAACTGGGCATCGGTACCATCCCCCAGACCCTTCCCTTCGCCCTTGCAGGCAAAAAGGGCTTGGGAATTCACACTGAGATCCTCACCGACGCCGTTATAGAATTAGTCGAAAAAGGAATTGTCACTAACCAAAACAAGACCTTACACCCGGGTAAAATTATCTGCACATCGGCGATTGGAACCAAACAGCTCTATGATTTCATGGACGACAACCCTATGATTGAAATGCGTCCCGTCTCTTATACTAACGATCCCTATGTTATCGCTAGAAACGAGAACATGGTCTCGGTTAACAGCGCCAGTGAGGTGGATTTACTGGGACAGTGTTCCGCCGAACCCGTCGGGCCCAAAAAACTCTGCGGAACCGGAGGACAGGTTGATTTTGCACGCGGGACCGCTCTTGCCCGCAACGGCAAATTCTTTATGGCGCTGCGGTCGACCAACGAAAAGGGGCAGTCTAACATCGTGCCTCAACTGCACGCCGGAGCCGTCGTGAGCATCAACCGCAATGACGTCGATTATATCGCCACCGAATACGGTGTAGTGAAGTTACGGGGAAAAACGGTGCGGGAGCGGGCCGAGGCCTTAATTTCTATCGCCCACCCCGACTATCGTGACGGTCTTAAAGAGGCCGCCAAAAAACTCGGTTATACCAGATAGTTCTTGAGGTAGAAGCAATATGTTGACATTACACTGATCACTACCCGAGTGACAATTCTTAATATGCTTAAGCGGTTCATTCCTACGGGGATGTGTATTTTTAAATTTATTGTTAAAAAAGTTTAACAAAAATATTGACCTTATTAACCCACTGTGGTAGTATGCTGGTGACAAAAGTGATAAGGTTCACAAGTGTTGTCACTACAGTATTTCCAAGGGTTCTACCCGATTTAAACATTACTTGTTACGGATTTTTAACAGGCAAGCAAGATAGATATAGTTGTCACTACATTGTTCGGTTAACTGATTAATATCATTTGCCGATAGGCTGAGGTAGAAAAAAAGAACCCCTCGCCCGCCGGCATCCGTATCTGACACCCGTCGCAGTGTGGGGCACTTCCCGGGTGCTGATACAGTCGATACAGTCTTTACTACCATTATACCGACTTTTTCTGAGGGGTTATTTTATTCTTTTTTCGCTAATTTCCAGCAACTAAGGCGGTGATCAAATGTTCTTCCGCCGGGTTGTCACCAAGCGTAATGGCAAAGAATACGTTTACCTTAAACTTATCGAAAACTACCGCGAAGGCGGTAAGGTCAAACAACGGGTTATTGCCAATTTGGGCAACATTGATAAGCTTGACCCTGAAAAGGTAAATGCCCTCATTTCCGGATTGACTAAACTCGCAGAACCCAGCGCCACAATAGAAGAGTCAATATTACATAAACACGATCCACCGCGTTTTCAGATGGATGACCTGCTTCACGTGTGGCACCGTCTTAATTTGTCTGATTTCCTGTACGGGGCACTTTCCCTGCCGCCTTCGGACAGGGCGCCCCTGCTTTTAAAGGCAATGGTCTTTCACAAACTGCTTTTCCCCAACGATCATCGTCCTATTGCGGCCAGCTACCCCGCTCTAAACATGCCTGAACTTGAGGGCCTTAAGATCCCGGGTATTGAGTTTTACCAGGCTGCAACTTCCCTAGCAGGCATCAAGGAGCAGCTTGCCGTCTATCTATTTGATACCCTGCAGACGCTTTTCGGCAAGCCTCCTTTCCTTTATTTAACTTTGCTGCCCGCCGAGTACGTTGGAAACGAGTGTGCCATCACCACTGCCGGCACCACCTACCAAATTCGGCCTTACCGGCAGCACCTGAATATACTGCTCACAATCTTCCCACCCGATATTCCACTGGGCTGTACCATACACCAGACATTTAACACGGCAGATATTACTGCGTCATCGTTAAATCTCAGTAAACGCGCGGGCGTGGAAGCATGCCTGGTTATTGATAACAAAGACACTCAACAACTCAATTCTACCTTATCGAGCCGCAATATATCTTTTATTAAGTCATTACCGCCGGAGGAATACGCGGTGATTCCCGTATCCACCAAAGACCTCTGGCGGGATCGCGATGCTTTCACCATCAATAACACCTTGTGGGTTAAGGATATCACCAAACCCGACCGGCGTTATATCATCTGCCACGATCTTCACCCGGCGGCCGCTTCCGACCAGGCCCTGGAACACACCCTACGGCGGGCGGCCCAGGAACTGGATAAAATCCGGTCCTTGGTCAGGCAGGGCAAACTGCGCCGTCAAAAGACCATTGACAAAAAGATTACAGCCATCCTGCAAAAGTACGGATGTCAAAACTATTTTGACGTCCGCTTTGACCCTACTAACCAAAACCTGCATTACTACCGCAATGAGGAGGTGATTAACAGGGCGAAAACATTACAACGCACGCGGGTTCTAGAGACCAACCTCCGGGCCTTGCCAGCCCTGGACATCGTTACCGCCTTCCAGCGATGCAGCAAGCTTAAAAACTGTATGGCGCTGGTCAGCGACCTTACCAAGATCCCGGTGGTACATCCCTACAACGAGTTCCACCACTCTAGGGAGTACATAACCGGTCAGGCCTTGATCCATATGCTGAGCTGTACGCTGGAACGGTTAGTCTCTAGGGACCTTAACAGCTAAAACTATTTGTCATTACAATCAGGCACACGGTCAATTGTATTTTAGCATTATTGCTTAATTGTTGCAAGAGAGAATCGTAATTTTTTTCTGTCACTACATGCGTTTCTTATCTTAGATGTCCCTGGCACAACAGGTTGAGGAGTGATCCGTATGTTAACGGAATGGGCATTATCGCTTAGCAATCTTTACCAAGACAGCGTTCTGATCTTCGGCTTGCTGGTACTGGTCATTGTGATCGGTTCCAGCGCTGCCCTCGGAGCCGTTAATGAAATCCTGGCCTTGCTCGGTCGCAGACACAGGGAAACGCGTACACATCGGGTTGAACCTTAGCTCTAAGAAGACAAAATCCTGGTCCTGAGCCGGGCTTCCAGCAACAGCGCCGGGAGCGCTGAAGAAAGGATGATGTTCCTATGTATTTGTCTCTCGCCGAAACATTTGTAAACCCATTAGCTCTTTTCACCATCAGCATTGCTGTGGGATTACTAATGAGGTTTACGGGACCGACCGGGTCCCTGCTGTTGACCCCGGCCCTGAACATTTTCGGGGTACCGATGAGTTTTGCGGTAGGCACCAGCATTACCTGTCTTTTCGGTAAAGGTATTATGGAAACTTTCCGCAGAGACGCATTCCGCGATCTCGACCTTAAAGCGGCTGTACTCCTCGGTTTGCAGGCCGCAGCCGGTATCAGCCTGGGGAAAGTGGTACTCCTGACCATGGCCGATCTCAATATCTCCGGCGTAATCGTACGCTGGATATACGCAGCTCTCTTCTTCCCGGCCCTTATTGCCCTTTGGCAGCACAGGTGGCAACCGGCAAAGGTCGACCGGCTGGCCTACCGTTCGAACATCCTTCTACCCCTGGTCGCCCTGGCTGCAGGACTGTTTACAGCCATTGTAGGAGCGCACGGGTTGCTTCTTTTAGGCCCGGCACTGGTACTGCTGGGAGTCACGCCCCGCAGCATACCGGCCACCGGAGCACTGGCCTTTCTTATCGCCTCCGGTTGGGGAGCATTCTCCTACGCTTTCGGCGGGCGGGTGGAGACTCTGCTGGCGCTCCTGCTTCTCGTAGGCATCACTCTTGGCGACCAAATGGGAGGCTATCTCAAACAGGCCCATAGCGAGGTTTTACGCCGGGCCCTCAGTACCGTCCTGGTGCCCGCTGCCGCAGCCGTACTGCTGAAACAGTGCGGTCTTACCACCCCTGCGGGCTATCTGATCTGGGGTGCCAGTGGACTTATCATCCTTGCCGGCCTGGTTGGGGCTATGTTCGGATCGACCTCAAAACAAGATCTGGTCTTTCAGAACCAAAGCCATGTTTGGCGTTAAACCGGTCGCAACAGTAAAACCGGTAACAACCGATCCAGAACATCACACTAAATATTACGGAGACGAAAGGAGTGCATATTAATATGGAACCTTCGGTCAGCCCGGAACCTTCCCCGCGCTACAGTTTCGGGACCTTAATTAAGGACCGTAAATGGTTTTTAGTGGCGGTCAGCATCGCCGTCATTATCTGCCTGCTGCCGACACCGGAGGGCCTTTCGGTGGAGGGTAAATATGCCCTGGCCTTGATGAGCTTTGTCGTCGTCTGCTTCTTTACCGAGGCCATCCCCCTGCCAGCCGTGGCCCTGACAATCGGTTCTTATCAGGTTCTTATGGGCATCACCACTTTCCGTGAAGTACCCAAAACCTTTATGGCCGATGCCGTAGCCTTCATCATGGGCGCTTTGATGATCGGTGCCGTACTGGTCAGGCATGGTATTCACAACCGCATCGCACTTTTTATCCTGCGCTTGTCCGGTACTAATGTAACCCGCGTCTCTTTTGGTATCGTTACTTTCTGTGCCCTTTGCGCCGGTTTTGTCTCGGAACACGCCACCGCCACTATTATGCTGCCGGTCGGCATGGGTATCGTGGCATTGAGCGGCGGCATCGAAAAAGTACCGCGCCTGGGCAAAATGTTGATGCTCTGCATCGCTTACGGCTGTGTCATCGGCGGTCTGGCTTCGCCCTCCGGCGGCGCCCGCAACGCCCTGATGATCGGTTTTCTGCAGCAGTACGATATTACCGTCACTTACGGGCAGTGGCTTTTGATGTGTTTCCCGTTTACCCTGCTTATGATCCCCGTCGTGGTCTTCTGGCTTAACAAGTTCTTTAAACCCGAAGTCAAAGACCTCGGCCCGGCGGTAGAAAAAATTAAGACTGACATGGCCAAAGAAGGCGGCCTGACCACGCAGGGTAAGATGGCCCTGGGCCTGTTTATAGCGGTGCTCTTCCTCTGGATCACCCAGAGCCACCACATCGGTCTCGGCAACATCGCCGTTATGGGTGCTATTGTGGCCTTAATCCTCGGCCTGGTGGACTGGAAGTTTATCGAAAAGCAGACCCAATGGGGCGTAGTGATCCTGTACGCCGGAGCCATCTCGATGGGCTGCATGCTTGAAAAGACAGGCGCAGCCCTGTGGTTGGCCCAGAAACTTCTAGCTATCGCCGGATTTTTCGGGATTTCCAAAGACCTGCCGCTTATCGCTGCCACCAGTACCATTACCGCTATTACCACCAACATGATGGCCGACGGCCCGACGGTAGCGGTACTAGGTCCTATCCTGTTGAAAACCGCCGAGCTTTCCGGCACTTCACCGATAGCCCTCGGTATCGCGACCTCTCTCGCCGCGGCCTTTGCCTACGTGCTCATCATCGGTACACCGGCCAACGCCATCGTTTATGGTCCAGGATATCTGAAGGCCAGCGATTATCTTAAGGCCGGATTCCCCTTATTCTTACTTTCCCTGGTCGTGATGCTGCTGTTGATTGTGGGTACCTGGTGGAAAGTGCTGGGTATCTGGTAGTACCACCCCGGCGGGAGGGGCTTCCCCTCCCGTCCTCTTCATCTAAATCAAAGGTGATACAGATCAAGTCTTAGCAGATCGCGAAAGGGTGAATAGCAGACCTATGCCGCACGATAAGTCCGTTAAGGATTTGATGCTGCCCCTCGCCGACTGCCCGGCGGTATCCCCCGACGATACGGTACAGCGTGCCGTCACGCTGCTCAAGAAAGGAGCGGTATCGGGGCACCAGTTTGTTTTGGTCATGAATGACAGCGGGCAACCGGTCGGTCTCCTCAGCCGGCGGGCGCTGCTCAGGATCCTGGAACCTAAATTTGTAGTCACCGACCGGTGGGCCCTGCCGGTGTTTTGGAACGGTTTTTTTACCGATAAATGCAAAGAAGAAGCCAAAAAGAAAGTGAAAGACATTATGCGGCCCATCAACGTTCTGACCGTGGAAACGGATGACCCCATCACCAAGGCGCTGCATATTATGGTCAGCAACCATATAGGCATTCTTCCGGTCCTCAAGGATGGTAAAGTAGTGGGAGTTTTACGTCTCCACGAAATCTTTCAGGAATTTGCCGGTCTCGTTGCCGATCCGGATATTAAAACACAACCTGTAAGCAGGAACAACCGGGGTTAATGGATAAATGGTATATGGTACCCTTTCTCTATGATATCCTTTTAATATAGTACCCTCTGGAGCAGCAACGAGCCGGCTGTCAGTCTCATATTTTTGAGGAGGGGAGTAGAAAGCAATGGAGCACCACTCGATTTTGGCCATACCGGAACACATGCAGGTAACTTTTGCCGCCGCCATTTTTTTGCTTACGTATGCCGTCATCGTATCGGAGAAAATTCACCGTGCGGTGGCCGCTTTCATCGGCGCCGCCGTTCTGGTTATCACCGGAATACTGACGCCGGAACTGGCCGTCCATTACGTGGATTGGAATACCATCGGACTGCTGGTTGGTATGATGATAATTGTCGGGGTTACACGCGAGACCGGTGTCTTTGAATTTTTGGCCATCAAGGCCGCTAAGATGGCTCACGGCCGGCCGCTGGCCATTATGGCTTCACTGGCACTGGTTACCGCCGTCCTGTCGGCCCTGCTTGATAACGTAACGACCGTACTGCTCATTGTACCGGTAACCTTCGCCATCGCGCGCAAGCTGGAATTGAGCCCCATCCCGTTCTTAATTGTAGAAATCCTCTCTTCCAACATCGGCGGTACGGCCACACTGATCGGCGACCCCCCCAACATTATGATCGGCAGTGCCACCCACCTCGGCTTCCTGGACTTTGTCATCAATTTGACACCGGTTGTAATCTTAATACACGTAACGACAGTCTTCATTTGCCAGCTTATTTATAAGCGTAAGATGTTGGTAACACCGGAAATACAGCAGCGCATTTACGAAATCGATGAGACCCAGGAATTAAAAGACATTCCGTTAATGAAGAAATGCCTATTCGCCCTTGGTGTAACCATAACGGGCTTCTTCCTGCACCAGTTCCTCGGCCTAGAGTCAAGCGTCATCGCATTAAGCGGTGCCAGTTTGCTGCTTCTGATCACCAGAGCCGACCCCGAACACCCGCTGCATACCGTGGAGTGGCCGGTAATTTTCTTCTTTATCGGCCTGTTTGTGGTTGTCGGCGCCCTGGAAGAAGTCGGCATCATCGAGGCCTTAGCCCACTATGCCCTTGAAATTACGGGCGGCATAGTCGTACCTACCGGTATGTTGATCCTGTGGATTTCGGCCCTGGCCTCCGCTTTTGTCGATAACATACCGTTCGTCGCCACGATGATCCCGCTGATTAAAAACATGGCCTTAGAAAATGCCGACATCAATGCTATGCAGAACTTCCTGTGGTGGTCCCTATCCCTGGGGGCCTGCCTCGGCGGCAACGGCACCATTATCGGGGCCTCGGCCAATGTCGTGGTCATCGGAATGGCTGAAAAACGCGGCAGCCGTATTACCTTTATCAATTTCTTTAAAATCGCCTTTCCGCTGATGATCATGTCTATCATTATATCTACCGGTTACCTGCTCGTCTGGTATTACCTGCACACCACGGTAGCCCTAGTCAGCACGCTGGTAGTAGCATTAGCTGTGGCCGGTATTCTCAGCATCTTCAATAAACGACTGGCCAAACAAAGCGTGCGGCACGATGCCGATCAAATCAAGAGTGCCTAGGCAATACAGCATTAAGCAATGAACAGGCACCCGGCACTCAGGTAAGCCGGAAATGCAAGCAAACCTGAGTGCTGGGTGCCTTTCTTTAAAAAGAAACACCTTATGTTTGTTATCCCGGGAAAGGTAGATGACGTAAAACATGCTGCCGATTTTTGTACGCCGCAGTCTCAGTTTTCAAATTACCGTCATTATCTTAATCATTCTGGGCGTCCCTATCCTGGTAATGCTCTACGACATTTTTTACGCCGCCAAGACGGACCAAATGCTCTTGGTAAACAAAGAAGAACGATTGGCTACCATTGTCCGTTTCTTAGACGTGCAGCTAACCAGCAACCTTCCGAAAGAACTACCTAAAGATCCCGAAGAACAGGGCAGGCTTTTAAAACAATCCTTTGATGCTATCGCACAGCCCCTGGTGCAGCAGTATCCAGGCGTCAGATTGGGCCTATATGTCCCTGCCAACGATACCATGAGTGTACAGGGTTTTTTGCATAATTACCGCGTGTTATCACCCGAGGAACAGGCCATCCGCCAACAAAGGATCAGGGAAGAAGCATCTTCGGGTATCAAGGCGGTCCTTGCCAGCGGCGAGCCTCTGGCAAGGCTGGCGGGTAGCCCGGATGACCAGTTTTTCGAGCACCTGGTTCCGATTATCCTTAATGAACAGGTAGCGGCAGTGGTCTGGGCCGAAGAAAGGCTTAATCCCATTTTTACCAAAAGCCGCCATTTCCGTATGGTCACCCGCTGTCTGACCATCCTGGGTTTTTTCGTCGGAGCGGCCGGAGCCCTGGTAATCATCCTTAATATCACCCGGCGCGTCGAACAGATCAGGCAGGGGCTAATGAAAATTACCCAAAATTTTGACTGCCGCATCCCCAACCTGCCGGGAGAATGGGGTCAAATTGTCGAAGAAATAAACAATATGGCGGCATCCCTGCAGAAAAAAGAAAAACTGGAAGAGCAGGTGCGGCGGTCCGCCAACCTGGCATCTTTGGGGCGGCTGGTGACCGGCATAGCCCATGAGCTGCGGAACCCTATCGGCATTATCAAGGCATCTATTCAGCTTATGGAAAGAGATCCCCAGCTGGCTGCCGGGGTCAAGGAATACACCACCGTTATCAAGGAGCAGGTTGACAGGCAGAACCGGGTGATTACCGAGCTGCTGGAATTCGGTCGTCCCAGCAGGCAGATTATCCAGCCGCTGAACCTCAACCAGCTTCTGAAATCGGTTTTAACCTTTACGGAGCCCCTTCTCCGCCAGCATCATATTACTTTGCAGCTTAACACCTCCGATGACCTGCCCCAGGTAGAAGGCGACGGAGAGAAGATCAAACAGGTGTTTGTCAACCTTATTTTCAATGCCGTACAAGCCATGCCGGAAGGAGGCCGCTTGACCATATCGTCTTATCGGGACGGGTCCAACGTAGTAATGACATTTGCGGATACCGGGCCGGGTATTCCCAAAGAGAATCTGCCGCACATTTTTGATCCCTACTTTACCACAAAAGAAACCGGCAGCGGATTGGGTCTGGCTATTTGTCATCAAATCGTCAAGCTGCACGACGGCAGCATCCAAGCCGTAAACGTGCATCCTCACGGGGCGAAACTCATTATTTCATTACCCGTTATGAAAGGTGATGGAAAGAGCTATGAAACCCAAAATTCTGATCATTGATGACGAGGAATACATGTGCTGGGCCATTCAACGGGCCATGGAACAGGAAGGATACGAAGCCGTTTCTGCTACCAGCGGAGCAGCAGGATTGGATATCCTAAATGAGAATGGCGCATCACTCGTAATTGTCGACCTCAAAATGCCCGACATGGACGGTATCGAAGTCCTAAAACGCATCAAGAAAAACCATCCCAAAATCCCGGTAATTCTCATTACCGCTCACGGCACCATAGAAACGGCCATCGAGGCTATGAAGATCGGTGCCTCTGACTATATCACCAAACCCTTTGACCTGGACGAGCTGGTCATTGTTGTTAAAAAGACCCTGCAGGTCAGTAAGCTGATGAACGAGGTGCGTTTCCTGCGTTCCGAGCTCACCAAGGAACACGGTACGATGATCGGTGAAAGCCCCGCCTTTGTCGAAGTCAAACAGTTGATTGAAAAAGTTGCCCCTACCGACGCCCCTGTCCTTATTACCGGGGAGAGCGGAACCGGTAAAGAGGTGGCTGCCGTAGCGCTTCATAACCTCAGCCACCGTAAGGAAGAACCCTTTGTGGCTATCAACTGCGCCGCCTTACCCGAGCACCTGTTGGAAAGTGAGCTCTTCGGCCACGAAAAGGGCGCCTTTACCGGGGCTACGTCTAAAAAGCTGGGGCGTTTTCAGCTGGCTGACAAGGGCACGATATTCTTGGACGAAATCGCCGAAATGTCGCCGTCTATGCAGGCCAAGCTGCTCCGTTTCCTGCAAAATCAAACTTTTGAACGGGTGGGGGGTACCAAGACCATCAAAACCGACACCCGTATTATCGCCGCTACCAATCGCGATTTAAAAGAGGCCGTCCAAAAAGGCTTGTTCCGGGAGGACCTTTATTACCGGCTCAACGTCATCACGATCCACCTGCCGCCATTAAGAGAACGAAAGGACGATATTCCCCTCCTCGCCCGGCATTTTATCACCACATTACGCACTCTTTATCACGATACCACCATCTCACCCGACGCTCTGGCATTGATGCAGCAGTACCACTGGCCCGGCAACATCCGGGAACTGCGCAATGTTATCGAACGGGCGTTGATCCTTTGTACCGATAACCGTATCAGACCGTGTCACCTGCCCAAGGAACTTCAGAATACACAACCGGTCCGGGAAAGCGAAAGCCAGATTGACCTTCCCCCCGAAGGTATCAACCTTGATGATGTAGAACGCCAGCTGATCCACAAAGCGCTGGAGAGGGCAAACGGTAATCAGACGCAGGCCGCCCGCCTGCTGGGCATAACCAGGGCTACTTTGATATACCGCATGCAGAAGTATGGGTTATGATACGTCCGCTTCGCTCACTTTCATTCGCCCAGCACTCAGGGCTGAACAAGTTGCTTTGGAGCACTGTAGTAATCGCTGGTAACAGGCCGGGTATTTGAACCTTATATTGTTGACTGAGTGCTGGGCTGATCTTCGCCCTTCGTCGTTCTTTTGAATAGGCTCCAAGTTCGCGCTCCGGGAATCCCCCGTGGACATCTACATTCATTTTCATTCTTCGTGGTACTGATATACTCAGTATGGGAAACTGTTTACTGTTTACTGTTTACTGTTTACTGCCTAACTCCGCGGCGTCGCGTAAAATCTCCCTAAAGACCTGCGCGGCTTCAACGATACCGACCATCCGATTACCATCCATAACGGCCACGGCTGGTATCTTCGTTCTGTTAAAGACATAAACCACCCGCATCAGGTTATGGTCGTTCTGTACGCCGATCATTTCTTTGGGCGCAACAAATTCCGAAACCATTTTCCGTTTTAGGTGCCGGATGCGTTCCTCCCAAAGACCTTCCCAAAACACCGGCACCGACCACAAACTAATGTGAAAAGCCCCGGGTTCCATGGCATCAAAGACACCGCGGATGCTTATTAAACCAACCGGTACGCCGCCATCTTCCACAACAGCGCAGCCCGAGTTATTCCCTTCCTTACGAGAGGCATAAAGCTGCTGCACCACCTTAAACATATTGTCTCGTATGCCGACCCAGGGAAACTGTGTTAAAGGTTTCATAATGTCCCGAACTTTCTTATCCACAGCCTCACCTTCCTTAACAAAATATCCCATAATTGTTCTAAAGGCCAGCAGTGCGCCTTAACAGGTACAACAGATGAGCCATTAGGAAGCTTGCTCCTATGGCGGTTATCACCGCTGTTACCCCGTACCAGCCCGGCGTTTCTTCCGCCGATTTGCGCAGCAAATCAAGAAAACTCGTTTCTTTTACCTGCATTATCTGCTGCACGCTTTCCACGACTTCCGTCCCTTTAACGGCATAAGCAGTAATGGTAATCTTACCCGGAGGTGTGTTACCGGGAAGCCGGAGCGTTCCGGCATAGGTCAAACCGTTTCTTTGAATACTGCTCGCAAAATAATATTTCCCGTCCTGTTTTTGCAGCTGTATGGCACGCCGTACATAGGGCAGAGCTTCACTGGGAGGCAAACTTCTAAGGATTTCACCTGTTCGTATGGTGCACCCACCCCCCCGGGGAGCAGACAAATCAGATTCGTTGAGCCCCAAACTTTGACACAGCCCCCGGTCCGTAAAGTCTACCCTGCCGTCAGAAAGCACTTGATAAAATCCCGGTAACCCCGTCACCGCAACTGCCTTACCCTTAACCCACATTAGACCCGGCTTGTGGTTAACCAGGTAAATGTCCTGCTCCTCTGCCATGGCTTTGACCACTACGGCACAATTCTCATCCGGCAGGCTTCCTGCAAAACGTACCTGTTTACCCGTAAAGTTTTCATCAATTTGAACGGTCTTGACATCGGTAAAGAAAGTGAAGTCGTCCTGTGCCCAGCACCAGGAAGACCCGCCAGGACATAAAAGCAGTCCCGAAAGAAAGCATATTATGGCAGTGATATGTCGCAAATCACCATTCCTCCTCCATACGGATACCCCAACCATATACCCACTACGGTGAAGAGCATCGCCAAAGCCAGAATTACTCGTGGAGCATAAGGCGGCAGGTATTTGACCACGACGGTGCTGAACTGCATTCCGATAATCCAGCCAGCGAACAATACGAGGGCCAGGCTTATATCCACTGACTGATTGATCAAGGCGTGTTCTATGGTTGCCATTACACTGGTGGTAAAGACCAAGATCAAACTTGTACCTACTGCCACCAAGACCGGCAGCCGGAAGAGGTAAAGCAATACCGGCAGGAAAATAAAGCTCCCGCCCATCCCGTATACACCGGTCAATATCCCACCAATAACGCCCAAACCGGTAACAACAAGTACGTGTACGATATTGTGCCCTTCCCTGGAGCTTAAGGGTTGGAAGCAGGGCCAGCATCTTTTATCCGGTTTTGGGGGTGCTGATCCTGTGCCTCCCGATTTTACGGTTCCAAGCAGCATCAGTATTGCCGTTATGCTTAATACAACGGTGTAACCGTATCGCAGGATCAAGTCGAATATCCCCTCCTGCACCAGGTAATGGACAAGTTCCGTACCAATGGTGCACCCGGTTAAACCGCCAATTACAAATATACCTGCCGTTTTAAAGTCTATGGTGCCCATCCTGCGGTGGGAAAGCACACCCAACCACGAACCCGCAACAATATGATTGGCCTCGGATGCTACGGCCGTGACCGGCGGAATACCCAGGATGATCAGCAGCGGCGTCGTTAAAAAACCCCCAAGATAACCAAATGATCCTACCAGAGCTCCCACCAAACCACCTATTGCTAATAGAAGCGGCACATTTACGGCAATTCCCGCTGCGGTCAAATCCAAATGCACAACCATCCCTCCTGCTAAAGTTGCTGCTGTCGCAAACAGCAAAGCTCATAACCCGTTGTGAGTGGCAGGAAGGACCCCACCCTTCCCGCCACCCGGGAACCAGGAAATACCCGTGTACCTCTATTAAGTTTTAGGAAGCAATTTTCGTGCCAACTCTTACAACAGGCATCATGCTTAGCTTTCGCTTTCCGCGGCGATTTCTATTGCTGTAGCATATGCTACAGTTTGGGGCATTTTGGGAAGCAAATCCGACAACGGTCGGGTATGTTTGCATAAAAAAAGAAACCCGGTAACTCGGCGTCGTTACTGCAGGTAAGACGCCTTACCGGGTAACCTTAAGAGTTAACCATAATTACTTTCGGTTAATTATGCAATGCTGTTTCTATAAAAGGGATGTTGGGAGAGACGTAACGGCCCTTTTTACTGGGTAACGGCTTCAAACCTGTCATTAACCAGTTCATTGAACAGATTGTCGACCGAAACCGTTCCTACCAGCTGTCCCTGGTCTACTACCAGTACCGTGCTTACCTTGCGGTCGTTAAAGATATGGGAGACCTTCATCAGGGTATCGTCAGGGTCAACCACCACCGGTGACCGCATAAGGTCCTTGACCTTGCGTTCCGCGACGGCACGCCACTGGTCGGTGAAAAGCCCCTCCCAGAAGATTTCCATTTTAATGTCACCTTTCGTATAGGGAGGATCCAGGATATCCAGCAGGTCATTCCGGTTAAGCATACCTACTACATTATTCCTTTCCTTAATCAGTACCGTAGGATCCTTCCCCTCCCTTATGGCCTGCATAAATGCCGCTACCAATTCCTTAACGCTAGTCTCCGGGCTTACCTCCACCAGCAATGACGGTCCCATGATATCGCGCACACGCTTTTCACTTATCATTGATATCCCTCCCCTTATTTTATGTTGTAGTTATCAGTGACCCGTACCTCGGAGGGCAGCTGCCTTTTTAATTGCTGTAAAAGTTCCCTCAAGGCCGGGTCATTAATCCGTTCCAACCGCCACCAAAGCCATTTATAACGGAGTTCCCACATTGCCTTGGCCTGTTCCAGCCGGTTGATTTTCTGCTGCAAGCGCTTGTTATGGTCCTTCAGTTCGAGGAGGAGGTGGTCAGCCTGGCCCTGTTTTTGCGTCATCTGCGCCTGCAATAGATCGAGACCAGCACGAATTAGTTTTTTACGCCACTTGTAGTACGTCTGGCGCTTAATACCATACTTTTGGCAGAGCTCATCGGTCGTAAGATCGCTGTTCATCCCCTCAAGGACCATATTCAGCATTTGCTCCAGGCCGAACTGCACGTTAAACTCCTCCTTCCCTGAAGATATAGCCCGCTATACCTCTTCCTTGTGAGCCGCCTTGCTCATATTGAGTCCGAGCCCTTCGAAGAGGAAGTAGATAGCGAACCCCCACCAAACGGTATAGATAATGTAGAACACCAGCATCCCGGTAACCGTACCGGCAAAATCCGAAACCCGTTCCGGTTTGACACCATAGAAGTTATAAGCCGGTTCGACGGCCCTTTTCACGATTTCATCTACGAAGGATGCCTGCTTGAAAGCCCCCTGCTTTTTCAAGACACTATCTACTTCGTGCAGGGCCAGCCACCAGTGATACATCGCATCCTTCTTGTGGTAGCCGTACTTCTCGGTCATTATATCACCCTCGTTGTTGAACATCGCATCGGCATCATTTACGACGGCCGCTGCAATATTCCCCAGGTCGCCGTTAATCTTAACTTCGCTGCCGCTCGTTTGAACCTGAGCACCAGACTTCTCAAAGAGAACGGCGGCCTTGGCAGCGTCATCGGTACTGTCCAGCGTTATGGTCACATCAATCACCTGACCGCGATACCCGTCTACTTGTTCCTTAACTTCCGGGATAAAGTAGGTCGACCCCTTGGCGATCGAATTGAACAACTGATCGGCAAACTGCAGACCGTTCATCCCGTTGAAGACCGGCGAGTAGATCGCTGCCAACACCAGAAAGAACGAGATAGCCAAAACTAACCCGATGGTAAAGCTGCGCCCGTTCCGTATCATCCTCTATACCTCCTCTCTCAACTTGGGTAGGTTCCTGAAGAAGGTACTTATCACCCACACGGCAAAGATGCCGACAATAATGAAGAAGATCCAATTCCCGGCCACCGTCAGAGCGTTCCCTAAACCCGGGCTGACACTGATTACACCAAGCTTGGAGAGTTTGGACGGCAGCACAAACAGGCGGTTAAGGAACCCGGCTATGATCGCGGTGGCGTAAAAGCCCCGGATGTAGATACCCTTGACAACCTTAGTCGTAAGGGCCCCCACCTGAATGCCGATCAGCGAGCCAAGGAGCATCCCCATAGCCAGCGTGTAAAAGATGAACCCGTATACGGCGTACTGCGAAATGGAGGCATAACCGGCAGTAAAAATGATCTGCAGGATGTCAGTGCCAACCGTGGTGAAGGACGATACCCCGAGGCCGTAAACGAACATCGGGAAGGTGAGGAAGCCGCCACCGACACCCATAATCGCGGCTACGAACCCGACGATACCGCCGCAGCCAGCCACGAAGATGGCCGGGATTTTGCGTCCGCCCGGTACGAGGTCCTGGTCAAAGGTAATCCTGGGCGGAATGTTGCTCGCCTGCAGGCGACCGGCAATACCCGTCACGGCACCGCCTGCTGCCGCTGTTTCATGTGCTGCGGCGGAATCTATTTTAGCCACACCGGATCTCTGTCTTAAGAAATCAAACAGCGCGTAAAATCCCAGGAAACCGAGCAGCAATACGTAGATAACGCTGATGAAAGTGTCACTGAGCACGGGGTTACTCATATACAGAGCCCGGTTCAGAATGCCGCCGCCCGACACGCCGATAAAGGAACCGGCCACAAAGGCTACGGCTAAGCCGATCGACACGTTGCCCAGCTTTTTGTGCACCGTGGTGCCCATAATAGCTTTGGCAAAGATATGGAACAAGTCGGTACCTACGGCCAGGATACCCTTAACCCCGACGCTCATCAGGGCAGGGGTAATGATAAAGCCGCCCCCGGCACCGATACACCCGGTGATCAACCCGGCACACAGGCCGATCAGGATCGACACTAGGAAGATTTTAGGAGAATAGAAGGCAGGAGCATAGGCCGACTTCCCGCCCAAGATTCCCGGCAGGTCCGCGGCATAACCGATGATTGGAACAAGCAGCGGCGTACAAAGCACAAGCAGTAGAAACAGCTTGCGGCGATCCCTTAGAATAGTCAGTGAGGTTTCGTATTCCCACCTGGCATGGGCTCGTGCTGCCGCTTGAAACATTTCATAGAGCTTTCTCAACGGTAATACCCCCTTTTAGTTGATTAATCAGTAAGCATTAAGTAATATCGTTTTCGTTTTCAGCGAAACATGCCTTAACATAACCATCCCAGCTGGTATCACCCCCCTTAAAACGCGGTATATAAAAAGGCCGGCTTACCCCCGCCCGGAACCTTCCCCGCGCTTTGAATATCCGAGAGTAGGGGGCATGCCGGCCTATCGTTTTTCGATTCGGCCTTTATTCGTATTGGATTGTCCTTAATCCCTATACCTGGCCACGGGCACCGCTTCCGTCAAATCTTTCAAAATACTGGCATCATTGTTTCTCTGAGCGGCTATTATTTGCCTGAGCCGGTTACCCTTTATCAATACACAGCGCCCACCCGGTACCATAACGCGATACCATTCAATTCCCGGTACCGGGATAATGCGGCAACCCAATGCTTCCAGGCGTTCAAACACCATCCGCATGTCAGTCATGCGGATCACCTCCGGATCAACCCGAGAGACGGGGTTTGTGGCGGCGGCTGCCGGCAACCCGCTCTGGCACTTCGTCCTCTTCCAGCTTTCGTGTTTTAATAGCCTCATAAATGACCACGGGCTGCCCGTTTTCCACCCTGATCTTGACCTCGCCCCAGCCTAACTGCCGGAGGAAAGCTATAAGCTGTCTTTCCCGGTTTGTTAAGTCGCTGATCGACATCGCGCCTCACGCTCCTCCAGCACTTCAGTGCTGAAAAAGGCCGCTACCCTCCCCCTTGGCACACGGGGGAGAATAACGGCCTATCGTTGTTCGATTCAGCCTTTAATATTTAATTGAGTTAATTAATTAAATTATTTAATGAGGATTACCGGGCACGGCGCCATTTGCAAAACTTTATGACTGACACTACCAAGGAATATTTCCTTTAAATTACTCATGCCGCGCGTACCCATCACAATCAGGTCGACACCGTGCTTGCGGGCATACTCGCTGATTTCCTCGGCGGGATTGCCGGCACCGTAATCAGACTGGACATTAATGCCCTTTTCTTTGAAGACCGCTTCCGCCTGTTCCAAGATACGCTGGCGCTCCTCGGCAAACACTTCCCGAATGTGTTTACCCTGTTCACCCCAGTCAGCCGCCACCCAGTAGAGACGGCGCGATATATAACTGCGCGGAATGCGGTCAACAGTAAAAACGGTGACTTTACTGTTGGGGTTGAATTTGGCCAACTCTGCCGCATATTGGGCAGCACGCATGGCACACTCCGACCCGTCAACAGGTACCAAAATGTTGTTAATCATAGGCGTCACCTCCCAATTAAAACTTTTTTGGTAAGCTTGGTTCAGCCCTTTAATACCAAAGGCCGTTACCCTCCCCATTACATCAGTTTGGGAAGAATAACGGCCTATCGTTGTTCGATTCGGCCCGTTTTCAATTTTATCTCAGGCATATCTCTGCCACTTCCTGAAGCGGCTTGATTACTATTCCTTTCCGGTCTTTCCGGTTGCTGCCAGGTTTTTCCTCCAGGCGCACGGTACGGATAGCTTCGTAAACCACTACCGGTTGACCGTTCTCGACTCTTAGTTTGACCTCGCCCCAACCCATTTGGCGCAGAAAATATATTAGCTTTTTTTCCCGGCTTGTTAGATTGAAAGGACCTCGCTCATCCACGGTGCCACCCCTTCCAAGGAGGTTCATCTATCGTGGTTATGGTCATAGTCAAGGTGCTTATCTATATAATTGATTAGCCCTGGTGACGCTTGTTTTTAGGATTTGACCCTTTACGAAGGGCTTTGCAACTGTGGTGATAGCAATTTGTTGTCACTACTACGTGATTGTCGTAACGTTCACAAGTGTCCTTATAAATACTTCTTTTTCCGGGACAACCAGCCTCTTTTAACCTTCCATGTCTGCCTCCTGCTTTTGTTGGGTTCAACGTACCAAAACCCTGTAATGATGTCAATACCTTTTTTAAAAAAATATTCATTATGAAAAATTTTATATTGGTTGTTAAATTTCCGGCACCTGGTACTTGTACCCTACTCGTCCTCTTTATTAACCACCATTCTTTTCACCGTGGCACGCAGCTCAGCTACACTAAAGGGCTTGATTATATATCCCGTTGCGCCTTTGGAAATTGCTGCGGAGGCTACATCGATGCTGCCATGGCCGGTGATGAGGATCAGCGGTACCTGGGCATCAACCTGCCTGACTCTCCGTACCACTTCCAGTCCGTCCATGTCCGGCATTTTTAAATCCACCAACACCGCTGCCGGCTTTTCATTAAAAAACAATTCCAGTCCCTCACGCCCCCCACCGGCGGTCACCGGTATAAAACCTTCCTGTTCCATGGCCTTGGCGAGGACCCAGCGCATCTCTTCCTCATCATCGATGATTAAAATCTTAGGCTCTGCCATTCTACCCATCTCCTTTCGTTACCGGTAGGTATACCGTCATTTTCGTACCCGATCCGGGTTTGCTTTCAGCCTTAATCTGCCCGCCATGAACCCCGATAATCTGCTGGCTTATGGCCAGGCCCAGCCCGCTGCCGCCTTCTTTGGTAGTGTAATAGGGTTCAAAAATGTGCGGCAGGTCATCGGCAGCAATACCCTTTCCGGTATCCTCAAAGGTAACGCGTATCCATTCGTCTGCCTGCTGCGAGGTAATAATCAGGGACCCGCCCTCCGGCATAGCCTGCACAGCATTAATGATCAGGTTTAAGAAGACCTGTTTCAACTTTTCCTGGCTTCCTATCACCTGAGGCAAATCATCGGCCAGCCGGAGCTGCAGGTCAATGTGAAGGCGACGCAGCAGGGCATCGGAAAAGTTCAATACGCTTTGTACCAGCTCGTTTACATCAAGAGGCTGCAGCTTGCCGTTATCCGGTTTCCCAAAATCGAGCAGTTCGTCAACAATCTTATTTTGACGTTCAATCTGCTGCTTCATGCGCTTAATATATTCTTTTATGCCTGAACATTCCTTAAGATCATCCTCCATTACTTCTACAGTCGCCCTCAGGATCCCAAGAGGATTCCGTAATTCGTGGGCAATTCCGGTTACCAGCCTTCCCAAAGCCGCCAAACAATCGGCCCGCCGCAGTTGTTCCTTCAGTTGTTCCTTTTCCGCCAGCCCGTCCGCCATCTTGTTGATCGCTTTGGCAATCTGTCCCATCTCTCCCGGCATGGGTGCCAGCCGAAAGCCGGTATCGTACTCCAGCGCTTCTAAACCTTTTTTAATCCTGCTGATATGACGGGTAACGTTAAAAACGACGACCATAAGCCCTAAAATACATACGCAAAAGACAATTAGCATTGTATAGCGTGTAATCAGGCGAAAATGATAGCTCTTGGCAAAAATTGGGTGCATGCGTTCCTCCGCCCATACTACGGCCACCGGCTCTCCGTTCACCATCACAGGACGCAGGTATTCCAGGAATTCATCGTCCCAGGTTCGCCCCAGCCTCGAGATCGCATCCCGGGTCGCGAGGGCAGCCTGGATTCCGGCTGATACCTCTCTTAAAATGCGCTGCTCGCGCCGTTTCTGTTCCGCCGGGGAAAGCTCCCTGTACTCGTGCAGAAAGCCTTCCACATACATCTCGTCAGTTTTAGGCAGGTACAGTCCCAAGCGTACCCCGGCATACTCCGATGCCAGGGGCTTGGCCGTCTTTGTAAAGACAGCCGCCAACTTGTTACCGGTATCTTGGGCCCCTTTTTCTTCTATCTCTTTCGCAGCCGCACTCTCCAGTTTAGATGAAAGTTCAGTGACAATTTCACCAAGGCGTTTCTCCTTCTCTTTCAGCACCACTTCGTCACTCTTGCTGGCGTAAAGCAGGTCGTAAAGCATTACAAGCACCGGTACCACCAAAACCACCAGTACAATAGCAATGAGCTGAAAGCGCATGCCCCGGTTTCTGATTAACGCCACGTCGTGACCCTCTCTCCCATCAATCCCACCAATTCTGGCGGCCCGCTTAAATACAACGCCTGATTATTTATACACCGCCCTTCCGGTGGATCAATACGTAATTCGCCCTTTATCCCCGTATTCCTACACGGGTTTTAAACCAAAAAAGGGCGCCTTCACCGTGAAGGCGCCCTTTTTTTATGATTTAAAGGCCGAACCTTTTGAGTATCTTTTGGGGCGAAACGATGTTGTGCTCGAACCCCAGTTCCTTAACCTTAAGATCAAATGCTACCCCCATTAACTGTGTAATAAAGAAAACAGGCATATCATAATTGCGTCCCTTTACCTGGTTAATCTTCTTCTGGTAAGCGTCACAGTTCATATGGCACATTGGACAAGGGGTAACAATGACGTCAGCCCCGGCCTGATGGGCCGCTTCCAGCACATCGCCGGTAAGATCATAAATCATGTTGACGTTCGTAAACTGCTGCGACCCGCCGCAGCAGCGGGCGGCGTGTGTAAAGGGCACTGCCGTTGCCCCCATAGCCTCGACGATCTGGCCCAGCACCTTCGGGCGTTCCACGTCGTCGAAATCAGGTCTCCGCACACCGCGTACCGTCTGACAGCCCGAGTAACACGCCACTTTCAAACCTTCCAGCGGCTTAATGGTGCGGGCTTTGATTTCATCAAGGCCGATATCATTCACCAGCACGTCCAACAGGTGGCGGACACGCAGGGTACCGTTGTACTGGAGGCCCGCAGCGCTTAAAGCTTCGTTGCATTTTTGAGCAAACTCAGGCTCGGTTTTAAATCTCTCGTTTACCCAGGCCAAATTCATGAAGCAGGAACTGCACCCTACCAGAATATCACCGGCACCGTTCTTTTCGGCTAGGGCCAAGTTCCGCGCCGTAATAGCCTGCTGCGGAAAATCGCCGATAACGTTGGCGACTACGGTTGCGCCACAGCAGTTCCAATCGGGGATATCCTTGGCCTCCAGGCCCAGCGCTTTATTGATAGCCTCAAAAGAAACCCCGTAGGCCTTACCTGTTGCTTCCATGGAACATCCGGGATAGAAACTGTACGCCATCTTAGTGTCCCTCCTTTGCCAGGGCCACGGCCTTGTCGTAGATCTTCTTCACATCTCCCAACCCCTTGACTTTCTTGGGAGGTGCCAGCGGCAGGCGTTTGGCCTTCATCATGGCCATGCCTACGTCCTGCATTTTCATGGCATCCTTTATGGCGCCAAAGCCGGACTTCATATAGTAGGCGTTGGTCATCCCCAATTCAAAGACACGACCACGCTTCATCATACTATCAAAGAAGACCTTGCTCAAGGTAGCCACTGGCGCTTTCGTACCCTTTTCAAAGTGATAGTGCTTCAACGAGTGCATTACGTCAATGATAGGAATGCCGCGCGGACAACGCACCGTGCACAGGCAACAAGAGGTACACAGCCAAGGCGTATTGGCTTTTAAAACCTTGTCCACTTCGCCGGCAAACAGCATCTTAAAAAGCTGCCGCGGGGTATAATCCATCAGGTGACGTGCCGGACAGGTTACGGCACACAGCCCGCACTGCATACACTGCTGGGCATATTTACCGCTTTCCAGGTTGTACACCTCACGGGAAGCAGCAGGGTTGTATTTAAACGCGCACATTGTTACTTAACCTCCTTACGTTAGCAAACCTAATCTCCTAAGATCGAAACTTAGGTCTCCCCCTAATCGCCGCGTAATGCTAAGCATATGCTCCAGGCACCGGCTTGTAGCAATCGGAGGCCCTGGGAGGAGACGGAGTCGGCCAAACCCCGGTCTCCTCCCTGTCAAGCCTTAGAAATCTTTCATGGGGTTAGGACCTAATTCTTCCAGTTTCTCGGCAAATTCATCCAGTATCTTAGGAATTTGGTCGTAATCCATAATGCTGACCTGCCGCATCTGCACCCGCTCGGATTCTAAGCGCAACCTGTCCAGGGTCTCCGAAATCTTCGACAATCTAATCTCAGCCAGTTCACTGCCCTTTACGAAGTGGCACTGGTAATCATCCCCGTGTTTGCAGCCCAGGAGCATAACGCCGTCAAATCCGTTCGACATCGCGTCGGCGATCCAGATAAGGTTCAGCGAACCCAGGCATCTTACCGGGATGATTCTGATCCAGGGGTTGTATTCGAGGCGGTTGATACCCGCTATGTCGAGGGCCGGGATGGCGTCATTTTCACAGGCAAAGACCAGAATTCTCGGCTTTTCTTCAAATTCTTCCGGCACCTCGATGTTCTTGAGCATGCTGCCGATCATACCCACCGAGTAATTCTTGAAGGAGATAATCCGTTCCGGACAAGCACCCATACAGGTACCGCATCTTCTGCACCGGGTGGGATGGGGCAGCGGGTAGGTTTTTTCGTCTTCATTAATGGCGCCAAACGGGCATTCTTCGGTACATCTCTTACACTGCGTACAACGGGACAGGTTGAATTCGGGGAACGAGAAATCAAGCGCCCGCGGGTGTACCGCCGCGCCCTTCGCGGTAAGCTCGACACATTGAATGGCCTTCAGCGCCGCACCGGCAGCATCGTCAATGGCCGCCCGCACGTCCATCGGCGCCCTTACCGTACCGGCGGGATAAATGCCGGTCCGGCGGCTTTCGTACGGGAAGCAGATGAAATGCGAGTCGGGAAAGCCGTATTTCAAGGACGGCAGTTCCGGACCCTGCCGGTACTGCAGGTTAAGGATATCCGATCTGATGATCGTATCAGCCGCCGCCGCAGCAGCCTCAGCTTCTTCGCCCTCTTTGACTTCCACCGTCAATTCCTCTTCGCCGAAAGCCGTAGTGGGTACCATACCGGTAGCCAGAACCACGAGATCACTGTCTACCTGTACGGTTTCACCACGAACGACGTCCTCGGCTTCCACGCTTACCTGACCGCCAGCTTCGTTCACACCGACAACTTCACCCTTAATGAAGACAACACCTTCACTCTGGGCTTTCTTATACAGGAACTCGTACTGGCCGGCCGCCCGCAGGTCTTTATAAATAATGACCGCGGTGGCATCCGGATTCTGCTCTTTCACGTACAGGGCCTGCCGCAGAGAACCGACACAGCACTCGGCGGAACAATAGGGCAGGTGCTCGGGGTCACGGGACCCGGCACACTGGATAAAGGTTACGCTCTGTACTTCCTTGCCGTCGGAAGGCCGCGTAATCTTGCCGCTGGACGCCATTTCCTCAAACTGGTCCTTGGTGACCACGTCCTGGAAACGTCCAAAGCCCAGATGCGCCAACTTGGTGGCGTCGTACGGCTTGGCACCGGTCGCCAGTACGATCGCACCGACCTTTTCCTTAACGGTGTTTCCGTTCTGGTTGATAGTAACTTCAAAAATACCCGGGCCACCGGAAATACCCTCCGATTTGGCCGATGTATAAACGGTAATGTTCGGGTTGTCCTCAACCTGCTTGATAATATCCTGGATATCGTTTTCCCTGAGTTCATCGTACGGCGGGCGCAGCGCCACCTGCTTATACTGCTTAGCCACCCAACCGCCCAGAGAGGCTTCCTTTTCGATCAAGACTACCTTGTAACCGGCTGCAGCCGCTTCCAATGCCGCGGTCAGACCGACCAGGCCACCGCCAACTACCAAAATAGTCTTGACAATGCCTTCTTCTATGTACGGTTCCGGCAATTCAGACTTCTGGACCTTGACAATGCCCATACGCATATTGTCTTCGGCGATCATATCGGTGTCCTCGTCATTAGCCGGGTGGCACCATACTACGTGCTCTCTCAGGTTGACACGCTCTACCATAACAGAAGGGCCAAAATTAAATACATCGGTATTCACGCGGCCCGAGCATCCGGCGACAATTACGGCGTTAACGCCTTCTTCTCCTTCCAGGTCCTTCTTGATCAGTTCTACGCCTTCCTTGCCGCACAGGTGAGCGTGGGTCCGCACTACCGGACATTTGTATTCTTTTTCGGCAACCTTGGTTACCTTATCGATGTCCAGGGCGTCACCAATACCACACCCCGTGCAAACGTACACGCCAATTTTCTTAGCCATTTCCGTTACCACCCCTCACGGAACCCTGAATAGCTTTAAGCGCAGCAGCGGTAGCATCACGTACGGAGGCCGCCACATCCATGGGTTTCCGGGCACAACCGGCGCCACAAATACCGGTTTCCTTGGGCTCGGCAATCACAAACCCGTCGTCGTCGGTAGTGCCGTCTACCGGAATGGGGTTGGCCAGGGTCGAAGGCACCATACCAGTCGCCAGCACGACGAGATCCGCTTCGTGATGCAAAACCTCACCTTTGATTTGGTCTTCAACTTCGAGCACCAGATTCTTGGTGTCAGGGTTCTCAGTAATTTCGCCAACTTTACCCTTGATAAAGACTACGTTCTCGTCTTCCTGAACCTTGGTATAGAAATCTTCGTATTTACCCATCGCCCGGATGTCGATGTAGAAGATGGTAATCTTGGCGTCGGGATATTGCTCTCTGATATAGGTGGCCTGTTTCAGGGTCGCCAGGCAGCAAACCTGGGAACAGTAAGGCTGGTGATTCTCGTCCCTGGAACCGGCACACTGGACAAAGGCAACGTTTGTTACGGGCTTGCCGTCGGAGGGGCGGACGATTTTCCCCTGGGTCGGTCCGTTCTTCGCAGCCAAGCGTTCCATCATCACGTTTGTAATCACGTTTTCATTCGCTTCAAAGTTGTAATAGCTGATCTTGGAGGCATCATACGGCTCCCATCCGGTAGCCCAAACTATGGAATCGACCTTCAGGTTCATACTCTTGGCCTGCGCGTTCAAATCAATAGCTTTATATTCACAGGCTTCCAAGCACTTACCACAGCTGCTGCCCGAACAAGCCTCCGGGTCAATGACATATTTCATAGGAAAGGCAAACTCGTGAGGCAGGTAGATGGCTTTGGTTTTGTCCAGCCCAAAATTAAAGTCATTAGGTCTTTCTGCCGGACAAGCTTCAACACACTTGCCGCAAGCCGTGCAGTCTTCGGTAACAAACCGGGGATGCAGCTTGACAGTCACGTCATAGTCCCCCTTCTGACCCGAGACAGCTTCGACTTCAGCAGAGGTAAAGATCCTAATGTTGGGATTCGTTTTAATTCTTCTGAAGTTAATTTCTAATCCGCAGTTGGGGGGGCAGAGCTTCGGGAAATACTTGTGGAGTTGAGCCACTCTACCGCCCAGGTAGGGCTTCTTTTCAACGAGATACACCTCGTAACCCGTTTCGGCAGCCTCTACGGCGGCAGTCAGCCCGCTCATTCCACCCCCAACAACTAGGATACTTTTATTTGCCATTTATCCATCACCCAACCATGAAAATTTTTTGCAGGCGCCATGCAGCAACGGTACCTAAACAGCACAAAAAAAAGAGGAGAAGCGGACGGGCGAAATCATAACGATTTCGCCCGCACCCGCTTGCTTTAACGCTGTTGTTAGTCAACCAGCGAGATGATATCCCGCTTGAACATTTCCCACTCGCCAGTAGCGGGATCCCACTTGCAGTTGACGAAGCACTTCCAGTTTTCCTCGTCCATCTTGGGAGTGTCGGTCCGGAAGTAGTAGCCCGGCCAACGGGTTTCCTCACGGAACAGGATGGTCCGGATATGAGCTTCAGCCTGCCAGGTACGCTGGACGTTCTCCCAGCATCTCATAAGCTCGTGCAGGTCGCGAGCAGCAAGCTTCTCGGAGTCTTCTTTCAAGAGCTGCAGGAGCTCCATAGCTCTCTCGAGCATTGGCTTGCTGGTACGGAACCGAGCGGACACACCGCCAACGTACTCGTCCATCAACTTCTGCAGGCGGAACATGTACTGCTTCGGCAGGATGTAGTTCGGGTTGACGTTCGGGTCGGTGGTGAAGCCGCTGTGCTCTTCCCACAGGGCCAGCGGGCGGAGGATTCTCTCTTTGAGTTCCTCGACCTTGGCCATGTCGACGTTCGGCTGCTCGTTATTTTCCTTCACGAACTTAACGATAGCCTTACCGGCAATTCTACCTTCGGCGTGGGAACCGGAGGAGAACTTGTGGCTGGAAGCACCGGAGGCGTCACCGGCTGCGAACAGACCCTTAATGGTGGTCATGTTGGTGTAACCCCAGAAGTATTCCGGCGGAGCGAGGTCCTCGGGACCGCTGACCCAGGCACCGGAAGCACCAGAGTGCGAACCGATGAAGTACGGCTCGGCAGCCGCGATTTCAGACGGTTTCTCTTCCGGGAAGACGTTGTTGGCGGCCCAGAGCAGAGCCTGCGAAATGGTCATGTCGAGGAAGTCTTCCCAGGCTTCGTTTTCGAGTTCTTTTCTCTTCTTCTTGTAGGCCTTGGGATCGTCCTTATAAGCTTCGGCCAACTTGGCCATAGCTTCTTCCGTTCTCATGTAGATCGGGCCGAGGCCTTCGTTTTCGTCCAGCATACCGAGATAGTTTCTCAGGTTGGCCGGGATCGGCTTCACAAGGCCGTAGGGAGCCCAGTTTTCGAGTTCGGCTCTACGCTCAACCATATACTCGCCGCCAAAGGCGTTGGTAGCTCTGGACTTAAAGAGCAGGAACCAAGCACCGACCGGGCCGTAGGCGTCCTTGAAGCGGACCGGGATGAAGCGGACTTCCTGGCAGGTCATTTCGGCGCCGGCCTTAATGGTGAAGTACGCGCTGGCACCGGAGTTGAAGGGAGGATACCAGGAACGGCCGAGACCTTCACCGCAGGAACGCGGCTTGAAGACGTGCACCGCGCCGCCCATTGCGGCCAGAACAGCCTTGGCCTTGAAGACGTAGAACTTGTTTTCACGGGTGCTGAAACCAACCGCGCCGGCGATTCTGTCGCCATCGAGGAGCGGCTCAACGATGAAGACACGCTCGTAAATGTTGTCGGTACCAAGGGCGTTCTTGGCAGCTTCAGCAACGATGATCTTGTAGGACTCACCGTTGATCATAATCTGCCAGCGACCTTCGTGGACATAGTTGCCTTCTTCGTCTTTCCAGATGGGGAGACCCCATTTTTCAAACAGGTGCACGGTGCTGTCGACGTGACGCGCAATATTGGCAACAAGGTCATCACGGGCAATGCCCATGAGGTCCTGTTTCACGTAACGAATATAGTCTTCGACAGTGTTCTTGCCTTCTTTCAGGCCGATATACTCGTTAATAGCCGAAAGACCCATCGCAACGGCGCCGCTTCTGTCCATAGCCGCCTTGTCTACGAGGGTAACCTTCAAGCCTTCCTTTTTTGCCCAGTAAGCAGCTTCTACTGCTGCGCCGCAAGCCGCCATACCGCCGCCACAGATAAGAATATCAGTGGTGACTTCTACAGTTTCAAAGTTTGGCATACTCAGTTAACCTCCTTCGTTACTTTTTCAGGGTCCAGAGTTCGACTCCCAGCGCTTCAGGCTCGGTGGAGAGCAACTGGCTGTTTAGATCATCATGGGTTGCGAAACCACCGTTCGGATCAGCTTCGCCTTCCGGGGTGGTACGAATGGGGAACTTGAAGCGCTTCATAGTGCCGTCTCTAAAGGTAACGGTCCACATAATGTCTTCCGAACCTCTCATCGGGACACAGCTGGCACCCATCGGAACGAAGTCTGCGTATCCACGGACGTCCATAGCCTGCTGCGGGCAAATCTTAACACAGCAGAGGCATTCCCAGCACATCTGCGGATCCTGGTTAAAGGCTTTACCCTTTTCCTTGTCCAACTTCATCAGATCGTTGGGGCAGATGTACATGCAAGCGGTCTTATCCTGACCCTTGCAGCCGTCACATTTTTCCGCCATTACAAATGTTGGCATCGACTCAACCTCCCAATTTTAAAGTTGCTAGACTGGACATGAGAAGTTTTCAGCATTACCTCTCCCCAATATCAACCGGCCTCTGGACACCACCCCTTTCTTCACGAGCTTGATTTCGCTGTGGCCGGTTAACCGCATGGACCTTACTATAATGAAGCCACCCGCGGTCAACCACCACTTATTCAGGGTAAGCCTTGCAGGTTATTGCACCGGCGGCGCAAACCCTGCAGGATAAACCAGTCTTAGAATCACTTAGTGAAAAGCGATACTTGCCACCATTCAAAAACTGTTTTAAGAACCGTTTCACAAGCTATCTTCTACATACCCGCCCCTTATTCCTGCTTGGAAATCGAAAAACCATAGTTTGTTATTTTGAGTACCTGGCAAACAATACTTACTTACTTGAAGACAGAAGAACACCAATAAATAAATAACCTGTAAACACAAGAATGCCACTTTTAGGTAGGACTTGGGAAAACTTGTTTTGTGAAATTAGGCACTTAACCGATCGCTTCTTTAAACATTCAGCCAGCCGGTTAACCAATTGGAATGTGTTTTCTAAAACTATACCATGTATGTTGTAAAATTGACAAGCCTTCGAATAAAATAATTTTTCAGACACAGAGTGATAAAAACATTGTAATCTCTGGCTTTGTACGCCAGCATCACACATCATTGATATGTTTGCGGGAACAGAGTTATACCCAAAAATTGTTTTAAGAAATTTGTCACATTTTCGCGTTATTTGGTAAGTGCAGCTGTCACAAATGATTGTGCGTAAATTTACATGCCTTAATTTTAAATGAGATTGCTTGACCTACCCGCGTTAGGTATTATACACTGCAAATTAAGCGTCCGGTAACGACTATGAGAGTTGGCTTATGGTAATACCATAAATATGGTACGCGACTTTTAACAGCCTTAGGACCTTTGAAAAATGGGAGGTGAAAGAATGTCTCAGAAAGTGATGGAGAAGGCGCAAGACCTGGGTAAAGCCATTGCTGAAACCGAGGAGTATAAAGAGGTTAAAGAAAAACAGGCGCTGATGTTTAGGAACCGTGAATCACAGGAACTCCTCAGGAACTACCAGGCAATGAAAGAGGACATCCAGAAGAAGCAGGCTATGGGTGAACCCGTGTCTCCCGAAGAACAGAAAGCTATGGAGCAAATGGAGTTGAAAATGTCCGAAAACCCTATTATCAAAGATTTTATGGAAGCTCAGAACAGGTTTCAACAGCTGCTCAACAAAGCCATTCAAACGGTCGTTGAGGCGTCGAAATAAGGAAAAACCCGCGGAAGAGCGGGTTTTTCCTTTGGTAATAAAAAGACTACATTCCCCTCGTCCTTTCCCGCGCTACCTTTCGCGCAGTCAGGCCCAGGACCAGGCCGGTGACAACAAATACCACCAAACTGAACGCCTGCCCCAGAGTCAAACCTCCTACCCCGGGCGGCGACACACGCCAAAAGTCAATAATAAAACGATAGGCAGCATACAGCATAAAATACAGCCACATCAGGTAGCCGTCAAAAAGCTTGCGCCTGCGGCTGAACCACAGAACAGCAAATATTATTAAAGCAAAACCGATCGAATAAAGTTGGGTCGGATGCCGCGGAACGCCGTCAAAAGGAAACGCCACCGCCCAAGCAGCATCAGTGGGACGACCGTAACAACACCCGTTGAGAAAACACCCAATACGCCCGAAAGGATAACCGGCCGCCACACCCAGCGCCAGTAAATCGCCTAAAGCACCCAACCGGTAGCCCTTACGCTTGACAAATATTATTACAACCAAAAGGCAGGCAATCAGGGTGCCGTAAAATGACAGGCCGCCTTCCCAAATCTTAAAAATCTTAAGGGGGTTACCGGCAAAATGTTCCCATTCTATGATGACATAGGCCACACGGCTACCGATCACACCGGCTATAACAAGGTACAAAGACAGGTCCAGGATGGTATCGGTACGCCATCCCAAACGCTTAGCTTCGTACCTGACTACGATGACACCGACAACCACCCCGATGGCCACCATAACCCCGTAGCTCATTACCGGGAAAGGTCCAATATGAAAAAGAACCGGCCACATTTATGAGTTATCCTCTTTACCGGCCCGCGCGCACTCTTTCGCACGACCGGACAGAATCTCCAGCCCGTGAGGCAGTATGGAAGCCAAGACATCCAGGCATTCCTGCACCGCTTTGGGACTACCCGGCAGGTTGACAATTAAAGTTCGTTTCCGGATACCGGCAACACCCCGGCTCAGCCAAGCACGCGGGGTGATTTTACTCGTCTCGTAACGCATAACCTCCGCCAAGCCTGGAACAGGGCGCTCCACAATGGCGGAAGTGGCCTCAGGTGTGTTATCACGCGGCGAAAATCCTGTCCCGCCGGTAGTAAGAATTAAGTCAACGTCCTCATCGCACAGGGCCACTAGAGTTTCGACAATGACTTCAATGTCGTCGCTGATCACCTTGGATTGAGTGACTTCCCAGCCCCAGCCGCGCACAATATCCTTGACGGCCTGGCCGGCTTCATCCACTCGTTTTCCCTGCGCACCGGTATCGCTTACGGTTACAACGGCTACTCTATAAACCTGACCAATAACCTCGATATGATCACCTTTCCTAACCGTTCCCGATTTTTTTACCTTTATAAAGATACCCTCGCGCGGCATTATACAATCCCCTACTTTTTGAAATACGGCACAACCGGTATGGCACTTTTTACCGATTTGTGATACCTCACCGATAACTTCAGGACCGATTTGCAAAAGCGTCCCCACGGGCAAGGTATGCAGTTCCATACCCTCTACCGTCAGGTTTTCGGCAAAATCACCGGGTTTGACATTCAGACCTTTTTCCCGCATTTTATTAATGCTTTCCACTGCCAGCAGGCTTACCTGGCGGTGCCAGGGCCCGGCATGAGCATCACCGACGATACCGTGGTTCTCCTGCAAAAAAGCCTCGCCCACATCGTTTTTCTGTTCACCCTTGTTTCTACTGGTGCAAACCGCTACAACGCGTCCTCCCACTCAGATTCCCCCTCCCGTACAAAGGTGCCGCTGCGGCCTCCCGATTTTTGCACCAATCTTACCTGGTCGATCACCATTTCCTTATCAACGGCCTTGCACATGTCATATACGGTCAAAGCCGCCATACTAACCGCCGTCAACGCCTCCATTTCGACACCCGTTTGACCGGCGGTTTTTACACGGGCTTCAACTTCAAGATACCCTTTTTCCTTGTCAGCCCTGAAATCCACTTTCACATTAGTCAACATTAAAGGGTGGCAGAGCGGGATTAAGCGTGCCGTTTCCTTCGCCGCCATAATACCGGCAGTACGAGCTACCGCCAGTACTTCACCTTTCGCCACGCGGTTTTCCAAAATCATCACCAGCGTCTCGGGCGTCATCCGCACCCGGCCACGAGCCGCCGCCTCCCGCGTGGTAACGGCCTTTTCCCCGACGTCAACCATTTTGACCCGGCCTTTAGGGTCGACGTGGGTAAACTCACGCGTCACGGCACACATACCCCCCAGCTCAGATCTATACCGTACAGCAATTCGACACCGTAAAGAGGAGTCCTGCTTTTAGGGGAGCCTTTGTAAGCGGATCCGGCCGTCCCACATGATTTTCCCGCAGTCACGCAAATCGTAACCCCCCAAATTTTCCACCGCCTTACGGAACTCCGGTTTCTCAATTACCTTTATCAACCGCTGAACATGCGGGCTGTCCCAAAAATCGGCCCGGATGCACAGATCGTAGCGTTCCTCAGCTACGGGTACAAATTCCAATCCCAGGGCCTGCGCCGCCGCGCGAATACCCAGGCCGCAGTCAGCCGTACCGCCGGCCACCGCCGCCGCCACCGCCATGTGCGTGTACTCCTCGCGCTCATACCCCTGGACACCCGCAGGTCTGATGCCCTTCCGCTTCAGATGGAAGTCCAACAATACCCTAGTCCCGGCACCCCGCTGCCGGTTTACAAAACGCACGTCACTGCGGGCCAGGTCGGAAAAATCCTTGATGTTTTTGGGATTACCGGGAGCCACGATAAAACCCTGCTCGCGGTACGCCAGGTTTACCAGTACCGTTTGTAGCCCGGGCAAATACCTTTTAATATAGGACACATTGTAGTCCCCGGTCTCCTCATCCAGTAAGTGCGTACCGGCAAGATGGGCTTCACCCCGCTTCAGGGCCATCAATCCCCCGAGACTGCCGACATGGGCCGAAGAGAGCCCGGCCTGCGGGTAATCAATCTTAAGATAGTTGGCCAACACGTCCAACGCTATGTCGTGACTACCGATCACAACCACGGTTTCCTCTATCTCGTGGAGCGGGCGCAGCAGCTCCACCTTCACCGTGGAGCCCCCTTCAAAACCTTCATTAAAGCGCGGTACCCGCAAGATGCCGTCGGCACGCACCAATGTCAGAATTAAACCCGCGCCCCGGCTCAAGGGCGTAGCAATAATTTTGTCTCCCACTTTGCCCAATTTGACCCGGACAAACTCATCTACCCCCATAGGTGAAACCACACGGCGCGACAAAACGGCCTCAGTCGTCTGTGGTGGTGCCGGTACACGGCCAAGCTTGGCGTAAATAACCGGTTTGGCAAACAGTTGAAATGCCAGAGCGGCTGATACCGGATAGCCCGGGATACCCAACACCGGTTTGTCGTTAATCGCGCCCAGTACTACCGGCTTACCGGGTTTAGTGGCCACCCCGTGGGTGATGACGCGCCCCAGTTCTCTTATCAAGGAAGCCGTATAGTCTTCGCGGCCCGCCGAAGAACCGGCGTTAATGACGACAATGTCGGAGTTCTCCACCGCTCCCGACACAGCTTCCTTCAGCCGGTCGTAGTCATCGGGCACAATGGCGTGGCGTTCAAAAGCCGCTCCCCATTCTTGGGCCATCGCACCCAGTACCGTACTGTTGTATTCCACGATATCCCCGATTTTTAAATCGCCACCGGGCTCCACCACCTCGGTACCCGTGGGAATAACCGTTAACACCGGACGGGGATACACTTTGACTTCAGTGACGCCGCTGGCCAACATGGCACCGGCATCTACCGGGCGAATGACATGGTTGGCGGGGACAATCATCTCGGTAGCGACAATATCCTCCCCAATAACGCGTACATGCTGCCAGGGAAAGGCGGCCGCGATGATCTCAATCACGTCCTCGGCCACGTAGTGAACGTCCTCGATCATAATTACCGCATCACAGTCCCCCGGCAAAGGATCACCCGTATCAACCGGGAAGGCTTGGTCTCCTATCTTCAGGCGCAGAGGGTTGTTCTCAGAGGCACCGAAGGTATCCCGCGCCCGTACGGCCACCCCGTCCATCGCAGAAGCGTGAAAATGCGGGGAAGAATTGCGGGCAAACACGGGCTCCGCCGTTACCCTTCCCACCGCATCCCGCACGTCCACCCTTTCCGGCAGTCCCGGCTCGAGCGCCCCTTCCGACCGTAAGAACTCCATATAATTATGAAGCGCTTCCTCGAGAGGGGTCTCGGATAAATAGATGTTCCGTTTCATCAGTCATCGCTCCTTACCAATAATCTTTAGAAAAGAAGCACTTCCACGATATCCCCTGCCTCTACACCTTCTTTGTCAAGGGGGATGCGCACCAAACCGTCGGCCCCTGCCATCGTAGCGATCAGACCCGATTTGCCCAGAATGGGCTCGGCGGTCAGTTCCCCGTCTTTGTACGCCAGGGACACCCGGACATAATCTTCCTTGCCCGGCTGCGACCGTAGCGACCGTAAAATGCGGGCTTGCACCGGAATACTCCGGTAATGCGGGTTTAATAACGGTCTAACTATCAAGTTAAACACGACCATCGCCGAAACAGGATGCCCGGGAAGCCCAATGACCGGTTTGCCGCCAATCACGGCCCCGATAGTGGGCTTGCCGGGCCGCACAGCCAGGCCGTGGAACAGCACCCCAGGATCTCCCAAGCTGTCCACTACCCGTGCGGTTACATCACGCGTGCCGACCGAACTGCCACCGGAGATTACTACCATATCACATTCTTCCAAAGCCCCCTGCACGACATCAGCTACAGCATGGAAGTCATCCGGAATAATACCGTACTCCTCCGGCACGCCGCCGTTTTCCAGCACCTGAGCGTAGGAAGTGTACGAATTGACATCGCGTACCTGGCCCGGTCCTGGGGTTTGGTCAACCGGAATAACCTCATTCCCCGTGGTAATGATCCCCACCCGCACTCGTTTGCGCACCGGCACCTTGGAAATACCGGCGGCGGCCAGCAGGCCCAGATCTTGAGGTCTCAAGCGGTGGCCGGCAGGGAAAAGAAGGCTGCCCGCCTTGAGGTCATCCCCGCGCCTGATAATGTTTTCCCCCGGAGCGACGGGCCGTATAACGCCGATATTGTGCTCGTCCAGCTGCTCGGTATACTCGACCATTACCACGGCATCGGCCCCGTCGGGGAGCATCCCGCCCGTAGGAATGTGGTAGGCTTCCGCTACCCCGACGCTGCCACCCGGCTTTTGCCCCATTAATACCTCCCCGGTAACCGTAAGATAAGCCGGCAAACCCTCGGAAGCGCCAAAAGTATCCTGTGCCCGCACGGCAAAACCGTCCATCGTCGAGCGGTCAAAACCGGGCACGTCCTCAGGGGCGGTGATCTCTTCACCCACGTCCCTACCCAATGCTTCCCTGAGCGTAACATAGGTAACACCAAAGTCCCATGCTATGTGTTTTCTCAACACCGCCAAAGCCTCATCCACCGTGTAAACACGAAAGAAATCCACGGATTGCGACCTCCCAAAAACATGCAAAATGATACTTTAATGGTAACATAGTGACCGGCTGGAATCAAAACTTCCTAAAATTTTACGGTTTTGTTCACAAAACGTTCACAAAAAACGGTTACACTTAAAATACCAAACAAAAATTTTAAGGAGGTGTTGCAGATGAAAAAGAAAACTTTGGTGATGCTGGTCCTGGTCGGTGTTTTGATCTTCGGCGCCGTACAGGCAGCATGGGCAGCCTGGGGTCAGGGAGCCGGTTCTCAAGCAACACCGGTTTTCCGTAACCTGGCTCAGGAACTCGAACTCACTGGTGAACAGGCGCAAAAGATCCAGGAAATCCATCGCAACTGCTACGAAAACACCAGTGCTTTGCGCCAAAAAATGTGGGATTTAAGGGCTGAGCTGCGCAGCTTGCGCTGGGACCCCAGTGCCACCCGGGAACAATTTGAACAAAAGATAGCTGAAATTCAGGACCTGCGCAGTCAATTCATCCAGCAGAGGCAACAAGCACGCGACCAGATTCGCAGCATACTGACCGACGAGCAAATCGCCAAGTGGCAGCAGCTATGTCCCTACGGTTCTCAGGGGCGCCAGGGCGGTATGGGACCGGGACGGGGCCAGGGTTTCGGCCGAGGCATGGGTCCCTGCCCATACTATAATGCCCCTGTGAATCCCGGAACCTCCAGCTAAACAAGATTTAAACGGAAGGGGCCGTTCGGGCCCCTTCTTTGTCATTTCTAGTGTCGACGGGATTAACAGGACACACAGGACGTATTGGGTTGCGAGGCATTCCTTTAGGGTCTTTATTTTAGACAGGATTAACAGGATTAACCGGATTGGTTAGGATAAAGGCATTCCTTTAGGGTCCTTATTCTCGACGGGATTAACAGGATGTAAAGCAGGATTGTGCATTAATTTTAGATAGTTTGTTTCTTTGGTATTCCTTTGGGGTCCCTATTTCAGACAGTCGTGCGGGACATAAAATAAGGTATTATAATAAGGAACTAAGATTAATTTTATAAAACGCACTGGGAGCAGGGAGAAATGAACGGCCCGAAAATTCTGATCGTCGACGATGAGGAAGCCATTCGGGAACTGGTCGGGATGTACCTGCAAAAAGAAGGTTTTACCGTCATCAATGCCGCCGACGGCGAGGAGGCGCTCGCCAAGACCAGGGAGACCGGCCCCGACTTGATTATCTTGGATATTATGCTGCCGAAAAAGGACGGGTGGGATGTGTGCCGTGAAATCCGCCGAACACATACCACCCCCATTATCATGCTCACCGCCAAGGACGCCGAGTATGACCGCATCCTGGGACTGGAATTAGGGGCCGATGACTATCTTGTCAAGCCCTTCTCCCCGCGCGAGCTGGTGGCCCGCGTCAAGGCCGTTCTTCGCCGCACCCAATCCGGACCGGGATCTGATGAAATACTTTCCTATCCTGAATTAACCATTAACCGTGCCGCTATGACGGTAGAGCTGAACCAGCAGCCGGTAAACCTTACTCCTAAAGAGTTCGAACTGCTGTGGTTTCTGGCCTCCCATCCCGGGCGGGTTTTCAGCCGGGACCAGTTATTGTCCCGGGTGTGGAACTACGATTACTTTGGCGATCCCCGGACGGTAGACACCCATATCAAGCGGCTGAGGGAAAAACTGCGTACTCCCACCGGTACCGGTTACATTAAAACCGTTTGGGGCCGGGGGTATAAATTCGAGGTATCGCGATGATGAAAAGCATCTTCGGCAAATTAATGTGGTCTTATCTCGCCGTGATTGTAATCACGCTGGTGATCGCCATCTTGGCCACTTCACAGCTGTTCTCCCATTACTTTATTGCCGCCAAGCAAAAGGAACTGGTACGCCAGGGTAAAAATATCGCGGCCATATTAACCGAAACAGGCATGCCAACCCGAGGCGGTGCCATGTTCTTACGCCAGTTTGAACTCCTTGTTGACGCCCAGGTACTGGTCGTAGACCGCGAAGGATTTGTCGTCGGTCACGGCCCCGGTATGCGCGGGCCTATGATAAACCGCCGGATGACCCCCGCCGACCTGGGGGACGTTCTGGAAGGCAAAGTGGTGACCCAACAGCGTTACTATCCCCAGTTCGACCGGACGATGCTCGCCGTGGCCGTCCCTATTCAAAGCGGCACCTACGTCACGGGAGCGGTATTACTGTTCACTCCCGTAGCGGACCTCTCGGCCACCATAGCGGCCGTACAGCGGCTGACACTGTATGGTGCTGGCATAGCCGTCATCCTGGCAACCATCTTGGGATACTGGCTTTCCCGTTCCATCTCACGCCCTATCAGGGAAATGAGCAATGTTTCTCTTGCCGTGGCCCGGGGCCAGTTTGACCGGCGTGTACAGGTACACAGCGAAGATGAATTAGGCCGGTTGGCACGCAACTTCAACCGCATGGCGGCCAATCTGGCCAAGCTGGAAAAAACACGCCGTGACTTCATAGCCAATGTTTCCCATGAACTGCGCACCCCCCTCACTTCCATCCAGGGCTTTCTGGAAGCACTGAAGGACGGTGTTTTTCCGGAAGGACCCTCACGGGAACGCTACCTGGAGGCGGCACACCGGGATACGCTGCGATTGAAACGCCTTATCAACGATCTTCTCGACCTGGCATCTCTTCAAGCGGGTAAAACTGGCTGGGAACTCCATGCCATTGAGCCGGCGGAACTGGTTCACCGTGTTTCCGCCCGCCTAAAACCCCAACTGGATCAACATCGCCTGAAGCTCCGACATAACATACCGGAAAACCTGCCGCCGGTCCTGGGCAACGAAGACCGCATCGAACAGGTATTAACCAATTTGATCAGCAATGCCATACGCTTCTCACCCGCGGAAGGTACCATTACAATAGCGGCAGTATCAAAAAGTGATACCGTGGAGATCTCCGTTGCGGACGAAGGTCCCGGTATCCCGCCGGAAGAACAACCCCATATCTGGGAGCGTTTTCACCGGGTTGAAAAGTCCCGTGCCCGCGATCTCGGCGGCACGGGGTTGGGATTGGCCATTGTAAAGGAAATAGTGGAAGCTCACGGCGGCCGGGTGTGGGTGGAGAGCGAACCCGGTAAAGGTTCTATTTTCAGCTTCACAATTCCGGTGGTGCCATAGGGCGGATCAAGATCCGTACCTACACTCTCCGAACGGGCAAGGTTATTGCAATTATTCCTTAATTGGTAAATAATTTAATCAACCACGAAACTAGGGGGAAGATAAAATGTCGATCAACCCGGCTTTTGAACCGATGATCATGGTTCTGGTAGGCCCTTCGGACGCGGGCAAGACAAGTATCGGTCTTGCAGCCGGTTTTCCCAAGCTTGTCAGTATCACGACTCGCCCGAAACGACCTGGAGAGCGGGAAGGCGTGGACTATTATTTTGTCACCCCCGAACAGGCCCAGAAAATGCATCAAGAAGGAGAACTGGTGGAGTTTTGCGAGTATGCGGGACACATGTACGGTCTTACCTTTAAAGAGATAAAGAGTAAACTGCAGCAGCACCCGGTGGTATTCACCTCCATGGACGCCCGGGGTATTAGACAGCTGGTCCCCGTTCCGGAGTACGGGTCTATTGTCAGAATTGTCTTTGTATGCGCCGATAAGGAAACACTCCGGAGGCGTATGCAGAAAAGAGGGTTGTCTGAAGAGGAAATCCAACGCCGTCTTGACTATTTCCCACGGGATATTGTCAACCGTTACGCGGGATATGCCATCTATAACGCCGACGGCAAACTGGAGGAGTCCGCCCGGCTGTTAAGGGCCATCGCCGAGGATACATCCCGGGGACTGCAAAACAAACCGGGCTATTTCTATGCCGATGAAGACCGTCCCGAAAACTGTCCCCAAGGACATCACCTGCCTATGCGCGGTACCCGGGGACCTAATATCTGCCCCACCTGTGCCAAAATAAAACTCCTGGGCCAGTAGCGATCCAGGGGAGTTCCTCCGTGGACTCCCGGCGCTCCTAGAGAAATACCCCAGAAGCTGCATTTTAGCATTTCTTATCGGTCACGGGAGGGTTATAAACCCTCCCCTACTTCCTATTATAAGTTACCAATTACTAATTACTAATTACCCCTCACCCCTACCCCTCACTGCTTCCTGCTTACTGCTTATTACTTCCCAATCCGCTTGCCGGGGAAAATACCGCCATGGATACTGCGGGCATCCGAGACGTGGTAGAAAACATCCGGGTCGTATTCATCCAGTAGGCGCAAGGCACGGTTTAGGTCTTTCCGTTTCAGCAGCACATACAAAATTGACCGCGGCCCGGAACGCCCCTGACCGGTAAGTTCCGTAACGCCAAACCTTTCTTTGCGCAGTAAGTTTTTTAAACTTTCACAGACCTCGTAATGGGGGAATATCTGCAGTGCCAAAAATCCTACCGCCAGTTTCTCTTCAATAAGGCTACCGACGTAGTTCCCCATGCCAAACCCCGCCGCATAGGCGATAACCTTCCCGGGGTCATTTAGCCCGCCCTGTAAAACCTCATTTAAAACAATAATGAAAATGGTAACCTCCACGAAACCAACAATCGAGGCCCAGCCCTTCTTGCCCCGTGTCAAAAGCAGTACACGCATAACGTCAAGGGACATATCCGTTACCCGGGCCGCGAAAATCATCAGGTAGCTGAGCAGTAATACCAGCCAGGTTTCCATTGTTTCATCCCCTACAACCACATACTGTTTCTTAAGTTTAAGAACTAAATTATCATACCTGCGTCATCCCTGCTAGTCAAGGCGAGAATTCAAATCCGACACGATACTGCAAAATTCGCCATCGCTTCTCCGCAAACATGTCTAATGCTGGCACGTATGATTGGTACTACCAGGAAGCAAATTAAGGAACAAAGGAGGTTGCAGTGCATGGAGAGATTTGGTTTAGAAGGAAAGATAGCCATTGTCACCGTATCACAGTTAACGCCATCGGACCCGGTTTCTTCCTGACCGAAATGACCGGCGAAATGAGCGACGACCCCGAGTTCCAAGAATTCGTGAAACGCCAGTGCCCGATGGAAAGGATGGGCAAAAAAGGCGAACTGGATGGAGCTCTCCTGCTTTTTGCTTCCGATATGTCCAGCTACATCACGGGCCAGGTACTGTACGTCGACGGCGGCTGGACTTCAGTTTAGGGTTAAGAGGCCTGATGACATGTACGAAATTGTCCGTAAAGAAAAGCTGGCCCCTGGCATCAAGCTCTTTGAGATCAAGGCGCCCTGGGTGGCCCGCAAGGCCGCTCCCGGTCAGTTTATCATCCTGCGCGTTGACGAAACCGGTGAACGTATTCCCCTGACCATAGCCGATTTCAACCGGGATAAGGGTACCGTAACCATTGTCGCCCAAGAAGTGGGTTATACTACCAAGCAGTTGGGCCGGTTGGAACCGGGAGATGCCGTGCTTGACTTTACGGGTCCGCTGGGCCAGCCATCCGAGCTCCCTGACTCCGGTACGGTAACCTGCATCGGCGGCGGGGTCGGCATCGCACCGGTTTATCCCCAGGTAAAAGCTCTGCGGGAAAAAGGGGTATATGTTATCACCATAGTAGGTGCCCGGAGCGCGGAATACCTGATTTTCACCGGAGAACTGGAAGAGCTAAGCAACGAATTCTATATCGCCACCGATGACGGCAGCAGGGGTTGCAAAGGTTTTGTCACCGGCGTCCTGCAGGAGCTGCTGGAGGCGGACCGAAGCATCGACCACGTTATTGCCATCGGGCCGGTTATAATGATGAAAGCCGTGACGGCCATTACCCGCCCGCGCAATATTTCAACCACCGTAAGCCTAAACTCTTTGATGGTTGACGGCACGGGAATGTGTGGAGCCTGCCGGGTCACCATCGACGGAGAGACCAAGTTTGCCTGTATTAACGGGCCGGAGTTCGATGCTTTTAAAGTGGACTTCGACGAGCAGCTCCGGCGGTTATCTTTCTATCGTGATCCGGAAGCCAAGGCAATGGCAAAGGCCGAATGCCGTATTCGTAATGCCAAAGGAGCTGAATGATATGCCCCGTAAAAACAGGCAGGACATGCCGCTGCTCGACCCGGAAGAACGGGTGCTGCATTTTGGCGAAGTGGCGCTGGGGTACGATGAAGAAAAAGCCCTGGCCGAAGCCGAGCGATGTCTTAACTGCAAGACCCCTTTATGTATGCAGGGCTGTCCGGTGAATGTGGATATTCCCGAATTTATCGCCGCAATTAAGGAAGGTAACTATGATGAGGCAGCCAGCATTTTAAGGCGTAAAAACAACCTGCCGGCGATCTGCGGGCGGGTTTGCCCCCAGGAAAACCAGTGTGAAAAATTCTGCGTATTGGCCAACAAAGGCGAACCGGTGGCTATTGGCGCCCTGGAAAGGTTCGTTGGTGACTACCACTTGGCACGTGGTGAAAAACCGGATCGCACGGGAGAACGCAAAGACCAGCGGGTGGCCGTAGTGGGTTCCGGCCCCGCCGGGCTGACCTGTGCCGCCGATCTGGCCCGGATGGGTTACCAGGTCACAGTTTTTGAAGCCTTTCACAAACCCGGTGGAGTATTGATGTACGGCATCCCCGAATTTCGCCTGCCAAAAAAAATCGTGGAGGGTGAAATTGAGTACGTTAAAAGCTTGGGGGTCGAAATCCGTCTTAACACGGTAGTCGGCAAGACCGTCACAGTGGATGAACTGCTGGAGGAGCACGGTTACGATGCCGTTTTTATCAGCACCGGGGCCGGCCTGCCCTACTTTTTGAATATCCCCGGTGAAAATCTCAACGGGGTTTATTCCGCTAACGAGTTTTTAACCCGCGTTAATCTGATGAAGGCGTACAAGTTCCCCGAACACGCCACGCCGATCATGGTCGGGGACAAAGTAGCCGTAGTGGGCGGGGGCAACGTGGCCATGGATGCCGCCCGCACCGCCCGCCGCCTGGGTGCCCAAAAAGTTTATATCATTTACCGGCGTTCGCGGGAAGAAATGCCGGCCCGCAAAGAGGAAATCGCAAGGGCCGAGGAGGAAGGGGTCGATTTCCGCCTGCTAGCCAATCCGGTCGCCATTCACGGCACCGAGGAAGGTTGGGTAAAGGAAATCGAACTGGTCAAGATGGAGCTGGGCGAACCGGACGAATCCGGCCGGCGGCGTCCCAAGCCCGTTCCCGGTTCCAACTTTACCCTGGAAGTTGATACGATAATCATTGCTATCGGCCAGGGTCCCAATCCCTTGATACCACGATCCACAAATGAGCTGCAGGTTACCGAGCGCGGTCATATTGTAGTTGAAGACGAAAAAGGCAGGACCAGCAAAAAGGCGGTATTTGCGGGGGGCGACGTCGTTACGGGGGCCGCCACGGTAATTGAGGCTATGGGGGCGGGCAAGCGGGCGGCCCAGGCCATAGACGAGTTTTTAAAGGCTTATTTTTAAGCGGGTATGATTTTTTAAAATCTCGCCCTGGAAAGCGAAACGGCCGCGGGGTTATGTGAACCGGAAAGTATTTCCCAGAGGTCTATCAACCCATAGCGTAAAAAGGTCGTTAAATCCCCGGAAACAACCATCACATCATCCGGGTCATGCTGCTCCATTACCGCCTGCAGGGCCCAAACCCGTTCCATAAAGTAAAGCTGTACCTTCGGCGCGGCCTGTGCCACGAGTTTCCTCCGCTCGGCATGTCGGGAACAGGAACATATCTGCTCTATCAGTTTTTCGACTTCATCCCTGCAGGCGCGCCTTTCTTCATCAATTTCATCAACACGGGAACACTTAGTATTAAAATAATCTCTCGCCCGCACCTCCAGGTCTTCCGGTATCATTGCCAACAGGTGGACGGTGAGACGCTCGTTTAGTTCACCAACCGACAATTTTACCTGTGCCAAAACGATGTCCCCCCATGAAATGCCGTTTTTTGTGACTTCGCGTTGTCCAAACAAATTCCTGCTTCCATTCCCATTTTTACCATGCTTGCGACTCTTACAGCGGGATGTCCCGCAAAGGATACAGCTCCCAGTTGGGATCGTCAAAATGCCACCATTCCTTCCCTATAGGGATAAACCCTACCGACGACATTGCCTCGTTCAAAAGTTCCCGGTGCCGGCGCGCCGCAGCCGAAATCGCGTCATAGCTGTAGTGTGCCTTCTCGCTCAGATCGTCAAAGTCTGAGCCCATATCAACATCCTTCCCTTCCAGCGTAACAAGAGTGCAATCTACGGCGGCGCCCCGGCTGTGCTTGGATCCCGTGCGGGGGTCAGCCAAATAGTCTTTGTCAGGTGCCAGGTCCCACAGGCGGCGGTGGGCCGACATGGGACGATAACCGTCAAACACCTTGAGACGATAGCCCCGCCGGCGTAACAGCCTGTTGGCCTTAGCCAGCCGTTCGGCTACGTCCCGCACCAGGTAACATTTGGCCTGGTGATAGATTTTTTGACCGGTGAAATTATTGGTCGTGGCATACCTGATGTCCAACATAATGGTGGGGTCAATGTCAGTTACGTCCACCAGCATCGGTTCTATGAAATCACGATAATCCTTAAACTCTCCCACGGTATAAACTAAAATCACGGCCCGTTCTAGCTTGGAATCGGGAAAGGCCACCGTAGTATCCTTTACTTTCGCGGCAGCGGCGGTAGTAATTAATTCACCGGGCGTAAAATACGAAGCCATGGGAGGAGGGCCTTCGGTGACCAGCAACTGTGTCAGGGTGGCGTGCCCGGTTTCCAGAAGGCGTCCCACATCCCGGCCGAAAAGCTGTGCCGCCCGCGCTCCCCTAACCGGGGCACTGATACCAAAAAAGATACCCCCGACCCGTCCGCCCCGGTATTCGGGAGGAGAACTGCGGCCGACAACACCCTGGTAACTACCGGCATTAACACCGCTGAACACCCCTATGCCCAGCACCGCAAAGTTACCGGGACAGCGTTCCCTCAGGAAGTCGTACACGGCAGACAGTTTTACCGGGCTGCCTTCGGGAAGGTGAAAAACGGCTGCCGGTTGACTGCCTTTCGGAATACCTACTAAAAACAGCGTATTTAGTATACCAACCGACGTTTCCATCCTGCCTGCCGCCTCTTCACTGCGCGGGGCTACGTACGCCTTACCGCCGAAGATAAAGACCGGACCGGCCTCTTTGGGACCGTGCAGGCTGCCCACACCGCCCGCCACCAGAATATCCTGCACCCCGATCTGCTGCAGGCCTGTCGATTGTGAGTATTCCTTGGCATCAGTAATGCTGCCGATTAGCCACGCGTGAGTTTCTTCACCGAAAACCGCCACTTCCACTGGAGTACGGGTTCTATGGTCTACACCGTTTTTAATAAAAAAAAGCATGAAAAGCAGCACGGCAGGCAATACATAAACCAACCAGCGAAAATGTCGGAACTTTTCAATCCATACCGCCGCATCCATAAACATCCCTCATCAGCTGCAGCCAACCGGTGAACACGGCTTTCACGCTTCTTTATACAGTTATTGGGCAGCGGGGAGGGATATGCCAATTCGTTCGCCTGTGCTCACTGTGATACGCCCAGCACTCAGGGGTAATTACTGATAGATAGCAGCATCAAAGTAACGTTGAAAAACCATAAAGATCACGGAAAACTTCTATTGTTCACTGAGTGCTGGGCTGTGATACGCTCACCTGCAGTACTCGCTGTGATACAGCGCTGTTGCGCCTGACATTATTTTTGGGTATTTCTTTGAACTTTCTAGGCGGACCTCTTATTTTTCTGTGATATAAAAACCTAAACATATATGTGATCGTCTATTAGAAAAAAACAGAAGGGCGATGGTGATGATGAAAAGGCTCTCACCCTTGGTTATTATCATTGTTTTGATCCTGTTCCTGGCCCAGCACTCAGTGAGGCTTGCATCTTGGCCTTATCTGAGTGCTGGGTCGCTGATGGCATTGGGAACAACCACCGGGGTGGATAAAACAATAAACACAGGTTTTGATCAGGACGTTCCGGACGATCTCCCCACCGTGGGTTCTTATGAGAACCTTAAAGCCCTGCTGGAAGAAATAAATGCTACCAGGAGCAAGATATTCCACGGGAGTTTAGTAAGGGCGGGGATTGCATTAGAAGTACAAGGAGCCGCCTCTGTTAAAGCCGCACCGCAAACAAATAAAGATTATTCCACTACCAACACCCAGGTCCAGGGTGTCGATGAAGCAGATATTGCCAAAACTGACGGTAAGTATATCTACCAGGTGAACAACCGGCGCGTAATAGTGATTAAGGCTTACCCGCCGGAGGACATGAAGATTGTCAGCGTCTTGAAATTTGAAGAGGAAAAATTTGTCCCCCGGGAACTCTACGTCGACGACAAGTACCTGGTGGTACTCGGGTCCACTTATCACAGTATTGTTCCGATTGAGCCCAAAGGCCCTGTACCTGAGATATGGCCTCCCCCTCCCGTACGTAATACCGTAGAAGCCGTCATTTATGATATCAGCAGCAAGACAAATATTAAGAAGCTGCGGGAAGTAGAACTGGAAGGCGATTACGTTTCGTCACGGGAAATTGGCTCGTCTCTTTATCTGATCGCTAATAAATATCTGGATTACTACCGCATTATGAAAGGGGAAACGGAAGGCCTTACCCCTTCCTACCGTGACTCGGCTTTTAAGGACGAGTTTGTCAGCGTTGATTATCCGGACATCCGCTATTTCCCGGGCTTCATAGAGCCCAATTACCTGATCGTTGCCGCCTTGGACTTAGACCGCCCGGATGACCGCATGGATGTCTCCACTTACCTCGGAGCCGGTGAGAATGTTTACGCTTCACAAGAAAATTTGTATATTGCCGTGACCCGGTATCAAGTACCGGAAAAGGAACCGGACAGAGATGCCGCTGCAGCCCCCAAGCGGGTTATCGTACTGTCTCCGGTTCAATCAGATACGGCCATATACAAATTTGCCCTGCAGCGGGGACGGGTCCTCTACCGGGACAGCGGTAAAGTACCGGGTAGAGTCTTGAACCAGTTTTCCATGGATGAATATAAAGGCTACTTCCGTATTGCCACTACCAGAGGTGAAATATGGCGCGACGACCAATACACTTCCCGAAACAATATTTACGTTCTCGACAAGACCCTCAAAGCAGTGGGTAAGGTAGAAGACATCGCTCCCGGCGAGAAAATCTATGCCGCCAGGTTTATAGGAGACCGGGGGTATTTGGTGACCTTTAAAAAGGTAGACCCGTTCTTTGTCATAGACCTAAAGAACCCCCGCAATCCCAAAATCCTGGGAGCTTTAAAAATACCGGGGTACAGCGACTACCTCCACCCTTATGATGAAAACCATATCATCGGTTTCGGCAAAGATACGATAGAGATAGCACAAAAGGACCGGTGGGGTAATGAAACAGGAAGCATGGCTTTTTACCAGGGCATGAAGATCGCTATTTTCGATGTCAGCGATGTCCGGAACCCGGTGGAGGAATTCAAGGAAGTAATCGGCGACAGGGGCACCGGCTCGGAACTTCTGCGCAACCACAAAGCCCTACTGTTTAACAAAGAGAAAAACCTGCTGGCATTTCCCGTTACCGTTATGGAAATCAAACACAAAAAGCCAGCGGGAATCACAAACATGCCTCAATACGGAGAATTTACCTTCCAGGGAGCCTATGTTTATCACGTCGACCTCGACAGCGGTTTTACCCTGAAAGGGAAAATTACGCACCTCACAAGTGAAGACTACTTGAAATCCGGCCGCGGCTGGTACAACAGCGGCAGAAACGTGGAAAGAATTATCTATATAGGGGATACGCTTTATACCTTATCCAAAGAAATGGTCAAGGCGCACGACTTGACCAGTCTGAGAGAGATAAATTCTCTTCGCATTGGAGATCCGGTAGTGATCCGGTAGAGACACAATGATGATACGCCAATTTAATCCTGTTAATCCTGTCTAAACCTTATATCCCGAAAAAGCTCGCCACCGTCCAAAAAGCTACCGCTCCCCAGAGCGTGGGCCGGTAACGGTAAAGGCCAAGAATAATGAGGAGGTAAACGGCCGCCAGGACAATCACAAGAACGGGATCGGGCTGGCCCACGGCCCGCGCCAAACCCCACAGGCCAAAAGGGACAAAGAAAAGGGCCGCCTTGCGCCCGGAAAGCTCCTGCGCGGTTATCCCGAGAAAGAGTATAAACAACACTTCCAAGGCGCCGTATACCAGCAGGAATAATACGAACAGAAAAACGCTGCTCCATCCCGGTGCGGAAATAAAGTGACTTACCGCGGTCCCCTGCAGTGGGCTTCCCCCTGTAAAATAATCGGCTGCCACAAAAAATCCCGCCACGATCAAACCGAGAACTGCGTCAGCAAGTGCCGGGAGACCCGGCCCTGCTTTCTCCCAAAACCAGCGGGGCCGCACCCACAGCACCACCAGCAGCGGCACAAGACCGGTGGCCAAAAACTTGCTTAACAGCCCGGCGTAAGCTGCCCCCACCAGGTTTTCCAATACGGGGAACAGCGCCAGCCCGCCCACCAGGGCCGTTACGGCGGCGGCCAGCTGCCAGCGCCGGTTAAAAACCGGGTGGTCATTCTCCTGGTTTTCATAAAACCGGTCTATCTTTTCCTGTGCCCGGGCCGGGTCGCACGCACGTTTCCCTCTAAAAAACATACCCGCTCTCCCCTCTTGAAGACACTTATTACAGTATTCCGCACCCCGCACTCAACCCCTGCTTTTACCCGCCTTTAATCACTCGTAACCCAGACCTCGAGGCCGTATTCCCGCAGTTTGGCCGCCAAGCGCTCGGCATTGCGGCGTTCGCGAAAGGCTCCCACCTGTACCCGCCACAAACGGTACCGTTTTTGTTCCTCTTGGCCGGCGGCCATCGCCAGCCGCCGCCTCAGCTCATCCATATTCAGCCAGCGTCCCGGGCAGGCCGTAACGGCCCCCGTGACTTCATTATGCCCCAGCACCCGTTCCGGTTTGATACCGTACTGCCGGGTCAACTTGGTCAAAAGATGTGTCAATGCCGTCTCTTGTGCCGGGTAAGATTCCCGTTCCTCCAGGTTGCCGATTACGGCTACCCCGAGGCTGCGGCCGTTCATACCGGCGGCCCGGCAGTGCGCCCCTCGCATGGTCACCGGCCGTCCCGCCACTACTTGGCCGTCCCGTTCCACCAGGTAATGGTAACCCACATCACGCCATCCCAGGCTTAAATGGTATTGCCGTACCTGCTCAGCATTCTTCTCCTCAGCCCCGGTGTGGTGGACGATGATGTATTTAACTTGTAGTATTGTATCACCTTCCTTTCTTAACTTGCACTAACTCAATTAGTTACCCGCAGTCCGCCATCTTGAAGTTCTAGGTTCGAAGAACATACCACCATAAGCACCCAGCACTCAGCAGGGCTTATATCTCGGGCTTATCTGAGTGCTGGGCAGAAAAATGCCCATAAAAACTCTATCCTGTTTATCCTGTTAATCCTGTCGAAAAAAGACCCCAGAGGAATACCTAAACCTCCGATTACAGATTACCAATTACTGCTTTTACCGCTTACTGCTTACCGTTATACTTCTCCCGCGTCGACGATCTGCCGGGCTTCGTGGACGTCCACCCCGCCCTGGCGGGCCACCACTACCGTTAACAGGGCAATTGACTTTTGTAATTCCCTGATTACGGGTTCCAACCGCACCAGGAGGTAAAAAGCAATCACCATCGGAAAACCGAAATTTGCCGCCAGGCGCAGCAGTTCTTCCACCTTTACTCACCTCCGTTTCGTAGAGTAAAAATACCCAGCACTCAGTGCTGTATAATGATAGGTAGAAGCGCTGAAGTAT
>JACDOK010000007.1 GCA_017656185.1 Peptococcaceae bacterium
TTGCCGTGAGTCTTTATTTTCCTGCGCTGCGGCAATTAATTTTACAACTTACCGTAGATATTAAAAACGGTAGATTGAAAATAACCACAGCTGCCTAGTTGTGATGAGGTTCCGCATGGGGAACGAGAGAATGGGGTCTTTCAAGGCCATGCGCCTCCATTAACGTCACATTACCCAATATCTCCCGGGGGTTCCCATCGGCAACAATCTTTCCCCCGTCCATCAAAATGACACGACGGCACACTTCCAAGATAAATTCCAGGTCATGGGAGGCAATAAGCATAGCCTCTTGCGAAGAAGTTTGGAGAAAACGGATAAGACGGCGCCGGTACCTGATATCAAGGTTTGACGTCGGTTCATCGTAAATTACAAGCCTCGGGTGCATCGCCAGTACTCCCGCAATGGCAACCAACCTTTTCTCACCGCCAGAAAGATGGTGAGGCGGGCGATTCCTTAAGTCTAAAACACCTGTAACCTCTAGAGCCTCCCGAACCCTGGCATCTACTTCATCTTTCGGCAGTCCCAAGTTGCGGGGGCCAAAGGCAACGTCGTCTTCCACCGAAGGGCAAAATAGCTGGTCATCCGGGTTCTGAAAGACCAGTCCCACTTCTGGACAGAACTCCCCGGGTATCACCCGTTTCCTAAACAAACGGATCTCCCCGCTGCTGGGCTTAAATAACCCGCAGATGAGCATAAAAAGGGTGGTTTTCCCCGCCCCGTTAGGACCGATGACGCCGACCCGTTCCCCCGAACATACCTCAAAACTTATATCCTGCAAAACTGAAGGCCGGTCAGGATAATGAAAAGACAGCCCGGAAACTTCCAATACTATTTTGCTGGAATCAGATAAGTCCACTGGTTCAACCGAATGTTCCATCAAATTTAACCTCCAGGACTATAAAGAACAATTTCAAAACCTACAAAAGCTGCAGCTACCAAAATAACAATCAAGAGGCCGATCCAATCGCGGGAATTAACTTTAACCTCGTCGCGGAAACAGGCAGGCTGCCCATAACCCCGCAAACTCATCGCTTTATAGACCCGGTCTGATTGCTCGTAACTTCGTACCAAAATTGTCCCCGCCAAAGACGCAAGAGTTTTCATGGCTCCCAGATTGCGACCTTTAAATCCCCGCAGCTTCATCGCCCTTTCCATCGTCTTCAGGTCGTCACCGATCTCGTAGAGATACCGGTAGGAAAAGAAGGTCATATCGGCAAGGACAAAAGGAAGTCCAAGAGAACGCAAAGCCTTAATAGTATTCAAAAACGGGGTAGTACCGAAAAGGATTATCCCGACCGTTAAAATACAGAAAAATCTCACCGTAATCACCAGCAGCTGCAGGCATCCTTCTTCCTTTACGGCCACGGGCCCGGCTTGAACAAGAACAGTCTCTCCGGAGAACAGAGGCAGGAAGACGGCCATTATCAGAAGGAAATATACGGGCAGTCGTAACCGGTGCAATAAAAAGGAAAACGGCAGCCGCGAAGCAGCAAAGAGAATGGTGGTAACCACAATCATGGCGGGCAAAAGACGCAAGTCGCTTACAAAGGAAAAGGCAAAAATCAAAGCCATAAGGGCGATAATTTTACATCTTGGCTCCCACCGGTGCAGTAAGGTGTTTAGACTGGCATAAGCGTCAAGCTGAAATTTCACGATTTCCCTCCAACAAAGCAGGTTTAACACGCTGCAGGAAAAGTACTACCAGCGCGGTAAAAATACCTTCAATAACCATCAGCGGGACATGAGCCAGGGTTAGAGCATAGATACCCGCCCGCTCCGTTTCCACATCGACGTGTGCCGGTATGGTAGTAATAAGAACAACGCAGGCGAGAACGGCTGCCAGCCCAAGCCCCCCGGCACCAGCCAGGAATCCGAAAAGACCTGTTCCTACGCGACTATCTTTACCGAAAATGTTACGTAATTGGAATAGATAATAAGCCAAAAGCGCCGGTACTCCCATAATGGTAGCATTTACGCCCAGTGTTGTCAGGCCGCCGTGCTGAAACATTACCGCCTGGAAAAAAAGCCCGATGAGAATAGCCGGAAAGGCATAACAGCCCAGCACCACACCCAAAAGCCCGTTAAGCACCAGGTGGACGCTGGTGGGAGGCACCGGAATATGAATCCACGAAGCCACGAAAAAAGCCGCCGTAAGTAGTGATGCCTTGGGAATGCCCTCGCGGGGATCTTCCTTCCGGCCAATTTTACGGAGCGAATACCAAGTAGCCGCCCCGGCGGTCACGTACCCACCCAGACAGACGGCGGCAGGCAGGATGCCATCCGGAATATGCATCAGCTACCCCTCCTTCTCGCAAAGAAAAGGGTAGTACCGACAAACCCCCACACGACACAAGCCGCCATCAGCACGATCTGCAGCGGGGTGTAACCGGTACTGCCACTCGCAGCCTCTGCCGTACCCTCACCGATAGGAATATGAATCATGTCACCGTGGCCCGCCTGGCGTACCTGCACATCCCAGGTTCCCGGCTTGGAAGGATCGGGAATAAAGATGTATTTCCCATTTTCATCGCATTTGGCTTTACGCCAGGGAGTAGAGGGGTTGTCGGGAGCGTAAATCGTTACCTGCCCACCGCTCAAGGGCTCGCCTGTATCGTAGGTAGCGGTAATCTCAATGGCCTTCGTGATCTGGTAAGAAATCTTGGCCCCGTGAGCAGAAGCCGCTGCCGGTATACTAAGAAAAAGGATTAGCAAAGTGGCAAGAAGTTTTCCCTTCATCATGCCGACCTCCGTATGAAAATATACGTAAGAATTCTCTCCTCTCCCGCTAGACCCGGGAGAGGAGAGAAAAAAGAAAAGTGTAAGGATAAAAATTTACAATACTTCGCAATGGCAGTGACCCTCGCCCACATGGCCCAGAGTGGGAAGTATATCCACTAGTTTCTGATAATCCTTTGAGGAGAGTTTTTCCTTAAGTGCAGCCATATCAGCATCTACCGTACCGTTCTCGGCAATAGCGGCAAAGGGTTCAAAGCCCGGAGCACCAACATTAAGCTCATCATCGGCAGGTGTCTCGGCGTCACCAAAGATATGGTCAAAATGGAAGGTCATCTCGAGGTCGGCGGTACCGCCTTCCTGGACAATACCCTTGCGTTCATCACCAACATACTCCCCGCCGGTATATGAATATTCCTTCTCATTCTTGATGGCAAAGTTGATGGTTTTGCCATCCTTTTCCGCCTTGCCCATAATCACTAACGAATAGCCCTTGGCAGGACCACTTGCGGCCTTAACCATCTTCCAGGAGATGGCGTTATAGTGGCCTACCGGCACATCTTCCACCTTGCCTACCAGGATAGGCGGGGCATCTTCACCGCCCTCGGCCAGGTCCACGGTATGTGTCCCAGGACGGACAACCTCAACCGCAGCTTGGGGCTTGCCACCCTTATGCGCATCGTACGGGGTTTCGCACTGGTAAGCGGTAACATCAGCAAGAGTCACATACACGTGATCAAAAGTAATAGCCCACCCATCCTTGGAAACAAAACCCTGCCGGACAAAGTCCTCACCGTTAGCCCTAAATTCCAGCGTGCCAACTTGCGTCTCACCTGATGTCTGACTCGCTGCCTCATTTGATGTTCCGGTCTCCGTGTCTTGCTCAGTACCGGAGCCACAACCGGAAAGAACTACAGCAACAAGAAAGACTACCATTACAGCAATAGGAAACAGCTTCTTCATCTTAACTCTCCTCTCCCTAAATTAAAGTAATTTAAACAAAAAATCACGAAGCGCCCCTTTTCCAATCTGGAGCAAGACCTTCGTGATCTTTTTCCAGCATATTTTATTGTCTTCTATTTATTTATTGGTTACAGCTACCTTAATGGTACGTAAGGATAAAGACCTTCGTGGTCTTTTTTATTTTATCTTCGCCTTCTCCCGATCTTATCACTTTTATGGATTTTTAGTAATTTATAGCATAGGGAAATATTAGAGTCAAGATAAAATTATGGATTTTAAAAATCCATATCATGATGTAAAAGCGGGAGAAATCAAGCAGCATCCAGTCAAGGCGGGTAATGAGTCTAAAGTCCTATAAATCTAAGACCGTAGTCCGTTTCTTGTAGTGTAGATGTCCTTTAACATTATATTACAAACACTCAAGGGAGTCTTGATATTATGAAAAAAATCGAGAAACTTAGTTCTTATTTACAGTCGAACGGGTTTGACACCATCCTTTTAAAGGCCACTTACCTGGTTAAATTCCCGTCAGGGCAAACAATGGTGATGGATGATAAACAGGCTGAAGAACTGGTCCATTTCATAAAGCAATATCCCCATCTGGGACCGGGCATGATTGAAGTACTGTATCTTAACAAGAACCAAGCTACATCCGGCACCACGCCCAGCTAATGTACATCCCCTCACACTGAGAAAGCCGTGGATACCTTACAGTATCCACGGCTTTCGCGTTTTTTACTGGAGTTTCATTGACCGGATTTCGTTAAGCAAAGCTTCCCCATCCGCAACATGCTGCTGAAGATAAGCAATACGGTTCTGATCGGCGTTAGTGTTTTGCAATTCCTGCAATTCGGCCCGGTGCGCAGCAACCGAACCTTCTAGGTCCTGGTAGATTTCCATGGCCTGCTCAAAACTGATGCCCTTCTTTCTCTGCTCCTCAAAACGATGCTTCAAACTGGAACAACTCATGTATATCCTCCTCAATTGAGTTTTGTGGTACTTGCAGTTTTAGCATAGGCAATTAAATGGAATATATACTAATACGCTCGCTTTGCTCGCTGATTACAATGGAATATACGGTTGAATATACCATAGAATTACAGTTGAGTATACAGTTGAATACACAATAGAATACACAATAATAAATATACGGTTGTTTGAGGCATTCCTTTCGGGTCTTCGGGCAGGCACAGAAACCCGTTCTATTGTTCGCTTAAGTGCCGGGCTGTGATATACTCCCTCCAGGCTCATAAACATTTTTAAGTCTAAAGGAAATGCCTTTTCTCATCTCTTACAACCGTATTTCTACTGTGTATTCCACCGTGTATTCCAAGTATTACCAGACCCGCAGGGCCTTCATTTAGGGTTGAAAGCGCTTCAACAGCAGGGAATTGCTGACCACTGACACCGAACTCATAGCCATGGCGGCAGCGGCAATGATCGGGCTCAAAAAACCTAAAGCGGCCAGAGGAATACCCGCGGAATTATAAACGAGAGCCCAAAAGAAATTCTGTTTTATCTTGCGCATCGTCTGGCGGCTGAGGCGAATAGCCGCCGGAATGCCGCGCAGGTCTCCCCGCATTAACACGACATCTGCCGTCTCCATTGCCACGTCGGTACCCGACCCAATGGCCATCCCCAGATCGGCGGTGGCCAGCGCGGGGGCATCGTTGATACCGTCACCGACCATCGCTACCGTGCGTCCTTCTCGCTTGAGCTTGGCCACCTCGTTGGCTTTCTCCTCAGGCAGCACCTCGGCCAGCACCCGTTCAATACCCACTTGGCGCGCAATGGCCTGCGCCGTGCGCTCGTTGTCTCCGGTAATCATTACTACCTGCAGCCCCATTTTCTGCAGATCCCGTACGGCTTGTGCCGAATGCTCTTTTACGGTATCGGCGATGGCAATAAGCCCTGCCGCAGTATCATCGACCGCCAGTATAACCACGGTCTTGCCTTCTTGCTCTAAATCAGTGATACGCGTTGAAACCTCGTCCAAGTTTACCCCGTTGTCGCGCATCAATTTTCTGTTACCAGCGAGAATTTTCTTACCCTCAACGGTAACTTTAACGCCGTGACCCGGTACCGCTTCAAAGTCTTGCGCTGCAGGCAGCTCCATATCTTCAGGAACGGCCTCCACAATGGCACGTGCCAAAGGATGTTCCGACGCGCGCTCCGCCGCTGCCGCCAGGCGCAGCACTTCTTCCTCCTTGAATTCGCCCAACGCTACAATATCCGTAACTTCAGGTTCCCCTTTGGTAATGGTTCCGGTCTTATCCAGTACCACAGTGTCAATCTTGTGAGCCTTTTCTAGGTGTTCACCGCCTTTGAAGAGAAGGCCGTTTTCGGCACCGCGCCCGGAACCCACCATAATGGCCGTAGGCGTAGCCAGGCCAAGGGCACAGGGGCAGGCAATAACCAGAACGGCCACCATGTTGATAATGGCGGTAGCAATATTACCGGTACTTATCAACCAGGCTATAAAAGTAATCCCCGCGATCCCAACCACGACCGGCACAAAATAAGCCGATACCACATCGGCGATGCGCTGAATGGGTGCCTTGGAACCCTGCGCTTCCTCTACAACCTTAATAATTTGTGACAGGGCGGTATCTTTACCGACTTTTGTAGCTTCAAAACGGAAGGTACCATGGCGGTTAATCGTAGCCCCGATGACTTCGTCCCCCGCCTGTTTTTCTACGGGGATACTCTCACCCGTAAGCATGGACTCATCTACCGTGGAATAACCTTCCCTTATGATGCCGTCCACCGGTATTTTCTCACCCGGGCGAACCACCAGGATATCACCCACCTGTACCTCGTCCAGGGGAATTTCAACCTCGCGGTTTTCCCGGATAACCCGGGCTTTATCCGGGCGCAGCGCCAATAGCTTCTTGATCGCTTCGGAAGTACGCCCCTTGGCAAAAGCCTCCAGCATACGCCCCAGCAGTACCAGGGTAATGATCATAGCCGATGTTTCATAATAGACAAAACCACCCAGAAAGAAGGTATTGGCGGCGCTGTAGAAATAAGCAGCCGATGTACCCAGAGCCACCAGCACGTCCATATTGGCGGCGCCACCGCGCAGGCTCAAAAAACCGCGCCGGTAAAACTGCCACCCGGGAATAAACTGTACTACCGTGGCTAGAGCAAATTGAAAAATCTTGTTTAACAGCAGGGACGGCAAGGGCAGTAAGAAAACCTCGGCCAGCATAACATAAAACAACGGAAACGAACATACAGCCGCTAAAATAAAAAGATTGCGCTGTTTCAGGGACTCTTCGTCCCGTTCTTCTTCCCTGTCGGTCAGGCCGTCATCCGTGTCGCGCGCCCCGTAACCCAGTTCCCGAACAGCGTCCAGTATATCCTTAAGCTCAATCACTTCCGGCAGGTACGTAACCGTGGCCCTGCCGTTGGCCAGGTTAACAGCAGCCTGCAGGATACCGTCGGTGCGATTTAATTTTCTCTCGATCCTGGCGGCACAGGAAGCACAGCTCATACCGGTAATGTCTAGGTCTATTTTCTCGGTTTTAACCTTATAGTCCAGGCTGTGCACGGCATCAACGACATCCTGTACGGAAACCTCAGCAGGATCATATACTACCGTAGCCTTTTCCAGCGCCAGGTTGACGTTGGTATCCTTAACCCCTTCCATCCGCGATAATTTTCTATTGATGCGTGCCGCGCAGGCGGCACAGCTCATACCCCCGATGCCGATACTGATTTTTCTCTCTCCGGTCCGGGGTCTGCTCGTATCCATACCGCTCCTCGTATGCTGCCCGCCTTCTTTCACTACGTTAAAGCCGGCAATTTTCCTTTGCGGTGCCAAACTACCATCCCCTATATGCTAAATAAAAAAGATTTTAGACAGGATAAACAGGAGTAATATTATGTAATTTATTATGTTTTTAAATAGATGTTCTTTGGAGCCAGTAAACAGGAAACAGTGAATAAGACTACTTGTTATTCAAACGAAAAAATACTGCCCATACTTACTGATCACTGATTACTGCTCACTTCCCAATTGCTTGCGCCAGCCTACGCCCATCCTCAAACGCCGCCTTCAGGATCTCCTTGTCCTCTCGTACCGCTCCCCTATCAAAGATCCCCGCCACGGAAAACTCCTTAATGACTTCATACCCCAAGAACCTTAACGGTTCCCGCATGGCGCTCAGGGTAAATCCCATACCCTCTTCATGACTGTTCTGTTCGCAAACACCGTAAACGATGGCCTTACGCCCCTGCCCTGCCAAGCGGCTTGAGTATTTGCGCGGGCGGTCATCAGTAAAATTGTAATAGGGGTATAGGCGGTCGATAAAAGCTTTTACCCAAGCTGTAACATTAAGGTTATGAGCCGGTGAGCCCAGTATCAGCCCCTGCGCCTCTTCCACCTTGGGATATAAAAGCTGCATCCCGTCAAAAAGTCTCGTACACGTCTTGTCCTTGCGGCACCGCTCGCAGCCAATGCACGGCTGGATGACGTAGTCCCGCAAGTAGATTTTTTCCGTCTGGGCCCCTTCGGCCTCTGCCCCTTTCAAAAACTGGTTAAGCAATACATCGGTATTGCCGCCCGCCCGGGGACTACCGCTCAAACCTAGAATTTTAACCATACTCAGTTTAACCCCCAGAAAACATTTTTTGTCGAACCATATTCCTTACCATCTTTCGCAATCCTAAAGTTCATTTCCTTGTGTTAAATTAATTAAAAAGCCATTATACAATCCATTTCACAATTTATCAACCGGTAAGGACGTAATAACCACGAAAGCAGCACATAAATGGACTTGCTATCTCTAAAGAACTTTATATAAAATATTAATTCAATAAAATAAAATAATAAAATAAAAAAACGTGAGCACCTTTAATGCTGAATCCCTTGGTCAACCAAGGGAACGGGGGATCCATCTTTTGGGGCGAATCGTATCTAATACGTAGGGCTATCCCTGGCCCGAGCCCGTCAGCTAACCTCGTAAGCGTGAAGGGAAGGTGCAGTGGTGTTTTTGGTCGCAAAACTCCCGCCTTCCTCGGGAGTTTTTCTTGTTCTTACCGTAATTTAATTTTATAATTGGCCCCTAAATTGCTAAATTTCTTTTCGGGGGTGAGTCAAGTCTTCTGGTCTCGTAGTTTTCTAATCGATAAGCTTACTAAGGAGGATGATATTCAACATGCTCAAAAATAAGGTGCTGCGTCTTGCTGTCCTAATAACCAGCCTGGTATTGTTGATTGCAGCCGTAGCAGGTTGTAGTTCGCCAGCTACCTCGGACAATAATGAAGGACAAAAAGCGAAAGAACCCATCGTTTTTGCCGGTCTCAACTGGGCCAGTGCCCAATTTAACAACGAAGTAGCACGATACATTATCGAACACGGTTATGGTTATGAAACCGATGCGGTGCCGGGCGAAACCATCCCCTTGTTTGCCGGCTTGGCCAAGGGCGATGTGGACGTAAACATGGAATGTTGGGTGGAAAACCAGCAGGAAGCGTACGATAAATACGCAGGAACCGGAGACGTTATCGACCTCGGAACCAATTTCGACGATAACGTGCAGGGGATCTTTGTACCCACTTATGTCATTGAAGGCGATCCCGAAAGAGGCATTGAACCTATGGCCCCCGACCTGCGCACCATAGACGATCTTCCCAAGTATTGGAAACTTTTTAAAGATCCTGAGGATCCTACCAAAGGTCGTTTCTACGGAGGCGTCCCCGGTTGGGAAGCCGACAAGATTTTAACGAAAAAAATGTCTACTTACGGCCTGGACGAAACCTATAATCTTTTCCGACCCGGCTCGGGAGCAGCTCTGGACAGCTCACTGGTTTCAGCTTACGAAAAAGGTGAACCGTGGGTGGGGTATTACTGGGCCCCCACCTGGATCTTCGGCAAACTTGACCTGACCCAAATCGAAGAACCGGATTACAGTGAAGAACTCTGGAATAACGGCTATGGTTGTGACTTTCCCTCCGTACATGTAAATATCTGCGTCCATAAGGAATTCCCCGAAAAGTATCCTGAAATCACCGAGTTTCTCAAAAAATACGGTATCAGTTCAGATATTATCAGTGAAGCACTCGCTTACATGCGTGACAATAACGTAAAAGAAAAGGACGCAGCCTTATGGTTCCTGCGTGAGAAAGAAGATATTTGGACTCAGTGGGTTCCGGAAGACGTAGCCCAAAAAGTAAAAGACAGCCTTAATTCCTAAGTTGAGTAAGTGTTTGGGTTGTTGGAAAGTGCAAACCTGGCGAGCCCGTCAGGTTTGCACTCATCTTTTGTATGGCAATTGAAAGAGAGGTGCTATCTCGACACATGCACACATTCCCTGAGGTTAATTTTTCCATAGCTCCGTATATCGACGGTGCCGTTAAATGGTGTATGCTTCATTTTCAACCATTTTTCGATTTTGTATCCTCAATACTTTTGTGGTTAATGGTAAAAACAGAGCACTTTCTGTTGTGGCTTCCCTGGTGGCTGGTAATCATCGCCACTTGTTACTTTGGATGGAAAGCTACTAGACGCATTGCGGTAGGTTTGGGTATGGGCGCAGCCCTGGCTCTTATCGGCGTTTTAGGGATGTGGGAACCTATGATGCAAACGCTCGCCATTGTGGGGGCCGCGGTAGTGGTATCTTTGATTTTGGGCATCCCCACAGGAATTATGATGGCCAGGAGCAACGCCTTTGAAGCGGCGATTAAGCCAATTCTTGACGCTATGCAGACTTTACCGAGCTTCGTTTACCTTATCCCGGCCATGATGTTTTTTGGTCTCGGCAAGGTGCCGGCGATCATGGCTACCGTCATCTATGCCATCCCACCTATCATCCGCCTAACCAACCTGGGCATACGCCAAGTCCCTGAAGAAGTAGTGGAAGCGGGCAAAGCCTTTGGTTGCACACCTATGCAGCTCTTGACAAAAATCCAAATACCTTTAGCTATGCCCACCATAATGTCCGGCATTAACCAAACCACCATGATGGCGCTGGCCATGGTGGTTGTTGCCTCAATGATCGGAGCCCAAGGGATGGGTGAGCTGGTGTTGTTAGCCTTATCACGTATTGAAGTCGGAAACGGGTTCGAAGCCGGCCTTGGTATCGTAATCCTGGCTATCGTTATCGACCGCGTGCTGCAGGGGTTTGGACAACAAAAACAACGTATACCCCAGTAACAATCAACTAAATTATAAGTCCTGGCTTGAAAACCAGGGCTTTTTTGTTAATCGAAAAATAATGCATAAATTATGTCGGCTGTACAAGTATACAAGCCGCTTCCGACTTACGAAGACTTAGATGATAACCTTTCACATTGACCTCTACCGGGTCTCCGAGCGGCGCGACACCTTCGATAACAATTTCCGTTCCCGGTGTTATACCAATCTCAAGCAGCCTGCGCCGGAAAGCACCAGTGGCATTTACACTAACCACCTTGGCCCGCTTCCCTACCGCCAGCTCATCAAGCCTTTTGGGACTCTTCTCTGTCTCTTGGACATTTGCTTCACCTATCGGAATGTACCTTTTCGACTCAAGAAAGGCAACAAGACGGTCCATGGTTTGAGAGCTCACTACGTGCTCCATCTCGCAAGCGTCTTTTTCAGCAATGGCAGGATCAACACCAAGGACATTAACTAGAAAATACACAAGCGTCTCATGCCGGCGCCGAACCCCAGCAGCATATGCCCGGCCCTTAGCTGTAAGCCATACCGGTCCGTACCTATCCTGTGTTATAAGTTTTAACTTCTTCAAGTTACTTAGCGCCTGGGCAACGCTGGCCTTGGCAATATTGAGCCGAGCCGCAATATCTGTAACCCTGACCACTTTTTCCTGTTCGGAAAGCTCAAGAATGGTTTCGAGATAATCTTCCAGGGCCGGAGAAAGCTGTTGCAGGTTACTCATTGATGTTCACGCCCTTTCCTGGGCTCATTTAACATTATTTACCCTTCATCCTATATTATGGCCGGAATACCCGTCAAGCAAGATTTTTGAGCATATGTTCATCATAAAAATAAGTTATTAGAATATATATATCTTTTCCATTTTCTTCCTTCACTTAATAAGGTAATTCCGGGAGCCCCCGCCCGGCGGGGGCGATCAGCAGGCGGAAGCACCGGAGCCGGATTTTTAGACTATTAGACTATTATCCTAAGCCCAGCAATTTGCCGCCCTGATAGATCAGGAAAGCTACAATCCAGCCTATTGCCAACGTGTAGCCGACGGCAAAGCCCGCCCATTTCCAATTGGTTTCCCTTTTGATGGCACCGATTACGGCCACGCACGGGATATAAAGGAGCGTCATGGCCATAAAGGCGTAGGCCGAAAGCGGGGTAAAGTACTGGGTAATAGCCGTCGCCAGACCCTCTTCACCGACACCGTAAACTACCCCCAACGTTCCTACCACGGCTTCCTTGGCCAGAATGCCGAAGGATAGCGCTACAGCCGCCTCCCATGTACCAAAACCGCAAGGTGCAAAAATGGGGGTCATAAGCTGACCCAAGCGGCCGATCAGGCTCTGCTCGACAGGTACGCCAAACGGAATATTGGACAAAAGCCAGATTAGTACCACGACACCGAAAATGATTGTCCCGGCCTTACGGATAAAGGAGTAGCCCCGCTCCCACATATGAATAAGGGTCCCTTTCAGGGTAGGCATCCGGTAAGGCGGCAGCTCCATCACAAAGGGGGCCTGCTCTCCTTTAAAGAACAAGGTCTTAAAGAGCATTCCCATCAAGATCGCTATAACGATGCCAAGAAGGTACAAGGAGAAAATTACTAGTCCCTCTCGCTGCGCAAAAAAGGCACCAACAAACAAGACATAAACCGGTAAGCGCGCCGCGCACGACATAAACGGCGTAATCAAAAGGGTAATGATGCGGTCACGCTTGTTTTCAAGAGTGCGCGTAGCCATAACGGCAGGGACGTTGCACCCGAAACCGATTAAAAGAGGGATAAATGACTTGCCGTGTAACCCAAGGGTATGCATAAACCGGTCCGTAACATAGGCGGCACGTGCCATGTAGCCGCTGTCCTCGAGGAATGAAATGGCAAGAAAAAGCAAGAAGATGGGCGGGATAAAGACCAGTACAGAACCCACGCCCCCGATAATACCGTCGACCACTAGAGAAGCTAATACCTCGTTGGTAATCCAGGCACCCGCCAGGCCGCCCAGCCACTCAAAAAACGTTTCCACGTAGCCGATCAGCGGATCACCCAAGGTGAAGGTAAACTGAAACACGGCCCACATGGCGGCAAGGAAAATGGGAATGCCAAGAACCCGGTGGGTTACAATCTTATCGATTTTGTCGGATAGGGTAAGCCGCTCTTCCGGTGTTTTCCGCCTGGTGACAGTCTCCTCGACAATGCCGGCGATGAAGCCATAACGTCCTTCCACGATTAACGACTCTGCATCCTGACCGCTGTTTTCTTCTATGCGCCTGATGCTCTCCTCGCGCTGCTGCAAAATATCTTTTCCTACCTGCCGGAGGGCATAATCATCACCTTCTAAGAGCTTTACAGCCAACCACCGCGAAGATAATTTGGCCGTCAGCATGGGGTGCTTATCAATAAGGGCTTCCAGCTTTGCCAATTCTTCTTCGACTTCTTTGCCGTAGAGGATTTTGAGCGGTTCCCTACTTTTCATGGTTTCTTGCATCGCCGCGGCCACAAGTTCCGCCATGCCTCGCTTCTTCGGGGCTACCGTCGGCACTACCGGGATCCCTAAAATCCGGGCCAGCTTGTCTGTGTTAACCTTAATACCACGTACTTCCGCTTCGTCAACCATATTTAGGGCTGCCACCACGTTAGTGCCCATTTCTAGCATCTGCACCGTAAGGTAAAGGTTGCGTTCTAGGTTGGAGGCATCAATAATGTTGATTACCACACCCGCATCTCCGGAAAGCAGGTAGTTACGGGCAACTACCTCATCCTCGGAGTAAGCCCCGAGGCTGTATATACCAGGCAGGTCGACAACCCGCACCTTCTCGCCGTTATAAACGAAATAACCTTCCTTTTTTTCTACCGTAACACCGGGCCAATTACCGACGTGCTGACGCGCCCCGGTAAGATTGTTAAAAATGCACGTCTTGCCTACATTAGGGTTACCCGCCAGGGCTACCACTTTGCGTGCCGCCATTTCTATTACACTGGCTGGTTTAGCCACAATTTTACCTCCTCTCCCTCGGTTGTTAGTTTAACCTAACTTTGATGGTAAAAAAATACTTATGAAGCACTTAGCTCTTCTACCATGATTTTTTGGGCTGTACCACGGCCAATGGCCACACGCCCGTCTCCCAAAGAAACAATCACCGGCCCGCACGGCTGGTTCTGGAAAACCCGTACTTTAGCTCCCGCTACAAAACCTAACTCAGTTAGCCGGCAACGCAGATTACGGCCTCCAATGATGTCCTTAACAGTGGCCACCCGGCCGGGTGCCAAAAATCCCAGCGGTAACACAGCCAACGCTATCCGACCTCCACTAATATGGCTTTGGCCTCGTCTTTACGTAATGTCAAATGATACCCCTTGACCGTAACCTCAATGGGGTCACCTAACGGCGCTACACTGTTAACGATAATTTCGGTTCCCGGCCCGACCCCCATCTCAAGAATCCTGCGACGTAGGTTTCCAGCGGCATTAACCCGCGCTACCTTACCCCGTGTTCCTAACGGGAGCCAGTGTAATGAATACAGCGTTTGTGTTGTCAAACTAATACCCCTTTCTGCAAAAGTAAGGATAACTTAATAATGTTAGTTTTTCCTAACTTTTATTCGATTATAATTTCCCTTTACCTTGTTGTCAAGCAGTTAAATGAAAAATATATTACCCGGCCTAATGATTATAAGGAGCTTTCAATAAGAACCCTGCCACAACCGCAGTAATGGGAATGGCTACAATCAACCCTATGCTACCGGCCATGGCCCGTACCACTTCCGTGGCAATCATGTCCAAATTAATTACTTTAACGAGCGGCGTTTCATAAGCCATAAACAAAAGCATCAGGGGAATGGCGGCACCCGTATAAGCTAAAATAAGGGTATTGGCCATCGTGCCCATAATGTCCCGGCCCACGTTCATTCCTGCTCCAATTAGCCGTAACAAACCTAACGAAGGGTTGACCTTTTTAATTTCATCCATAGCCGAGGCAATCGACATCCCAACATCCATCACCGCGCCCAGGGCTCCGATAATAATCCCGGCAAATAGGAGCCCTTTAAAATCAAAGCTAATATTCTGGGGTATATACATCAGCATCATAGCTTCTTCTTCGCTAAAACCGGTCAGGTGCGCGGCATTACCGACCAACAAGGCAAGGACACCTGCCACAACAACACCACCAGTGGTACCAATAATGGCAGCTAAAGTCTTCTTAGTAGGACCCCCGATAATCACAAACGTTACAGTTGATACGGCAGCAGACACCAGAACGGTTGTCGGTATCGGACTGAACCCTTTCAGCAGCATCGGCAATAAAACAAATGCAATGGCTGCACCGGTTATGCCAAGTGAGATAACGGATTTTATCCCCCTTAAGCCGCCTAAAAGTACTAACATTAAGACAAATGCAATCACTAAATAAATCAGATAATCATCCCGCACATAATCGGTAATATAAGCGTTGACAAGAGTGTTACCTTCTATTTCTCCCCATAACAATACCTTATCGCCTTTTTCTAGTACAATATCATAAGCTAAATGCCCCGTATTGGCGTGGGTAACCGTCAAAACATCTCCTTTAAATGGCTCGTCAAGTATCTCTACCGTAACTTGCTGCGTATCCTGGATAAACTCTGTTATATCACCCTGGGACGAGGATGTACTTTTAACAACCTCTAAAACCCGGGCTTTTAAAAACTCCCCTTGGTCATAAGATGCTGACGGTTCCGTTTGGACCCAGGCTACGGAGCACAAAATTAGCCCCAGAACAAACAGCAGAACAACCAATACATACCTCATAAACTTTCCACTTCCCCCCTGGTCAACCTAGTAATTAGACCTTTGGTCCGGAAAATGCCTCTTTCATCTTAGCCAGATTGTAACGTATAAGCGAGACATAACTATCCCTTCCTTCCAAGCCCGCACCGCCAAGCGGGTCCAACTGCACGACCTGCCCGCCGAACTCGGCGGCGATCACCCGGGCCGCCTGGTCGTTGAACTGCGGTTCGGCAAAAATGACCTTAACTCCTGTTTGGTGGGCTAAATCTACGACCTTGGCAATCCAGGTCGGGGTCGGTTCCTTGCCGGGTGCTTCCTGGATGACAGCCGCCTCTTCCAGGCCATAGCGCCGGGCGAAATAGTTCCAGGCCGAGTGGTACGCAATAAACCGCGAATTTGCAAATTGGCTTACTTTATCATTAATTTCATCATGCAACTCGGTAAGTTTCTCCTGATAAGCCCGCATATGCTCCTGGTAAACATCAGAACCTTCTGGATCCACCCGGCAAAGGGCCTCAGTTATAGCAGGCACAATGTTATCACGCACGAGGATGGGATCCGTCCACACGTGTGGGTCACCCGCGTGGTGATGCTCTTCTTCCACCTCGTGGTGAGGTCTGTCTTCAGCGTCCCCTTCGTGTTGGCCCTCTTGGTGTGCTTCGTCACCGTCGTGGTGGTGTTCCTCATGGGGTGCAGCATCCCCATCGTGGTGGTGATGCTCGTATTTCAAGAGTTCGATTCCTTCCGTTACCTTAACTACTTTAATTTCGGAATTCGCAGCTTCCACCGCTTTCGTCGCCCAGTCATCAAGCCCTGCTCCCACCTGAATTAACACCCTGGCATTGGATAGTTCTTTCATTTGCCCCGGCGTAACCTCGAAGGTGTGCGGGCTGGCACCGGAAGGCAACAGCGTTACGACCTCTACCCGTTCTCCACCAATCTCACGGGTTATATCGGCCAGCGGGAAAATGGAAGCCACAACCTTGATTTTATCAGGTTCATTCTTCGCAGCTTCATCGCGCTCACTTGTAACGGTACAGCCCGTCAATATCAATAGAAACATTAATACTAAGACTTTTACCCAACGCCATGCATACACCTGAAACACCTTCCTAATTAGGAATATTCTTATTTAGTAGTTTTACTGTAAAAGGTTGCTAAAGTCAAGAAGGATAAAGTCTCCTATGATCTCTACTGAATTTCTACCGGATTTCTACTGGATTTCCAGTAACGACCATAGTTTGTGGTCTTCCAGCCCCAGGCGCCATAAAGCAATACCGGCCAGCCCGTATTCCTCGCACAGCTTCAATTTCTCCCGGGTACTTTGCGCATCCTCAAACCATACTTCTCTTGGAGTTCCATTTTCATAATAACGAAAATACCACGATCTACTTACCTGATCCCACTGAATACGTACACCGTGTCGAGCAGCTATATCCTGTGCATCCCGGTACGAAACCATGCGTGCCCATTTCCCCTGGGGCCAGTCATAACCATAACCGGCAATCCCGAGCAAGGTTTTGGACGGGGAAATTTGTGTTACGGCATAATCTAACACCTGTCTCACCCAACCAATCGACGCAATGGGACCGGGTGCACCCCTGGCGAAGTGTTCATCGTAGGTCATCAAAACAACTTTATCAAACAGTTGACCAATTGCTTGATAATCAAAAGCACCGGACCAAAAATGCTGAGGGTTGTCCCATGTTTTTGCAGGCACAGAAATTGCGACTTCGTAGGCCGCGGGAAGCGCCGTCACAACTGCCCTGAGGAATTCAGTGTATGCCCGGCGATCTACTACCGGGATGGCTTCAAAATCCATATTTATGCCGTCATAACCATATCTTTGGACAATATTAACAATACCTTGTACGGCCCTTTTCTGATATTCTGGGGTATTAAGCAACCGGTGTACTTCTTGGCGCTGAAAAATACCGTCTCTGAAATTGTGGAAAAGCGCAATTACTTTTATACCTTTACTCCTGGCTTTACGCATAGCCTCTTCATAGGGTCGACCGTAAACGTTGCCTTCCCCGTCAATATGATACGCAAAAGAAACCATTGCCGTTAGTGCTTGACCGGAGGCGTCCAATGAAATTAACCCGCGCCTTTCTCCCGGGTAGTCTTCGACATAAAAAGCCCAGGTTTCCAAACGCCGTCCGGTTTTTTTCCGGGACACCGTATTTTGTGGTCTAGGTTCCGCAGGTTCCCAAGTGTTTTCAGGTTTACCGGCAAGATCTTCCGGGCTATTTTGTTTCCTAGGTTCGTCATTCATTTTTTCAGACCCCGGCGCCATTTCATCAGCAGTGTTGTTGCTGGCATGAACTTCCAGGATTACGGAATTTACCTCATCAAGCGAAGATACATCCTTACCTGTCATAACCTCAGCTTCAGAGGTAATGGTATCATAGTGTAAGCATAGAAAAACAGCAGGGTATAGAACGGCGGCCAGTCCCAGGGCCAGGCATAAAAAATACAGGCGCCTTACCATTGTTACACCTCCGGATGTTTCAAATTCTACCAATAGTCCCCATCAGCTTCTACCAGTAAAAAATGCATAAAGAAGAAAATTAAGGTAGACAAGCTTAAAAAGCATATATGTCTCTAAAGGCCAATCCGTGAGGATTGTCCGTCTAATCTTACATAAACCAGAATTTTGTCATTTTAGAAAATTGGCAAGTTGTTTATATAATTGGCAATTTATTTAGCCTGTTGGCAGAAATTTCGTTATTGCATTCTACCTTAACTAAGGTATAATACCGAACTAAAGTAAGTTTCTGCATAAAAAGGATAAGGAGGGGATTCAAGGCAAGAATACCTAGAATTTGAAAGGAGGAAGTTTTTTTGCGCTCTCTGCTTATAGCGTTCATTACGGCACTACTTGTTATCGTCCCTGTGACAATAGTTTTCGCCGCTTCATACACAGTAGTTCCAGGAGATACCCTTTATACCATTGGCCAACGTTTCGGAGTGTCTGTGCAGGAAATTAAGGCGGCCAGCGGTTACTGGTCGAATACAATCTACCCCGGGCAAAAACTCGTTATCCCCGACAATTACCGTAATACCTACCGGGTGAAGCCCGGAGACACTCTGTTTAAAATTGCAACCCGGTACGGCATTGACTACCGGGATATAATGCGCGCCAACAATTTAAGAAGCTCCCTTATCTATCCGGGACAGAAATTACTGATCCCCTCCCGAAACAGCAGCGTCAGCCGCGGGCTGATTTCTTCCCGTGACTTTGATCTTTTAGCACGCCTGATTACCGCCGAAGCGGATGACCAACCTTTTGAAGTTAAAGTTGCCGTAGGCGCCGTCATATTGAACCGTGTAAAGAGCGCCTTGTTCCCCAACACCATTGCCGGTGTTATTTACGACCGCTCCTACGGTCATTACCAGTTTGAACCCGTATTGAACGGATGGATCAATCGCCCGGCATCATACGAAGCGCTGCAGGCTGCCCGGGTCGCTCTCTCCGGCTGGGATCCATCTTGGGGTGCCCTCTATTTCTTCGAACCCTGGGTAACCAACCGTTTCCTTCACTCTTTACCAGTTGCACGTGACCTAGGGGCCTTCCGTTTTGCATACGCCGCTTAGTACCTTACTAACCTATGGCACACTACCCGCATCTGTAAAGATAGGTGCGGGTTTTCTTTAGTTTTTTATTGACATATGCTCAAAATATGCATATACTTTAAGTAAGCAAGAAAACGAAGGAGGTGTAATTTATGCCAGGTGGTGATCGTAGAGGACCGCTTGGTTACGGGCCGATGACAGGACGCGGCGCCGGTTTCTGCGCCGGATACGGCATGCCTGGTTTTACAACCGCCCCGGGTCCCGGATGGGGTGGCCATGGCTGGCGCCGTATCTGCCGCGGTCCGGGCTGGGGCCGTGGCTGGTTCGCCGGATGGAGTGCCCCGCGGCAGGTTCAACCGGCACCATACGGCCCAAACCCTCAGGAAGAACGGGAATGGCTGAAAAACCAGGCTGCCTATCTCCAGGAGCAGCTCGACTTTATTCAGAAAAGGTTGAATGACATCGACAAAAACAGTAAAGGTAAGGACGAATAAGAAAACATTGCACCAGCGCTCCCTGTGCAGGCTGCTGACAAAAACAAATGTCAGCAGCCTGTCCTTTTATTATCACCACCCACTTAACGAACTCCTCGAAGGAAATTGTTATTACCACGTCGTAGGAAAATTATGAGCTTTATTACCATATATCATATCATCAAATTGTCAAATATTTAGGGAGGCTTTTCTTTGTCTCAATCCAACCCAAAAGATTTTCATTACCGTTTTGAAAATCTGGTAGACCTCCGAGAACTCCACCAGTTACAGGATGACTTCTGGCGGGCCACCGGATACACCTGTGCTATTGTCAACACGGAAGGGAAAATATTGGCAAAATCCGGAGGTGCCGCTATTTGCAACCTTCACCAGCAGCATGAGGTTGCCGCCTCCGTCTGCCAAGAAAACTACCTTTTCCTGCATCGCCGCGCAACCCAAAGCAAAGAATATGTCGTTCACCGCTGCCCTTTTGGCTTAGTCAATGCCGCCTCTTCCATCAGCATCGAAGGACATCACCTGGCTACGTTACTGGTCGGGCAAGTGTTCTTTGAACCGCCGCAAATTAATGATTTTGTTGAACAGGCTCGTGAACTCAGTTGCGACAAAAGCACTTACTTGCAGGCATTGAGCAAAGTACCCGTTGTAACAGAGGAAGAATTCTTAAAAGTGGCTGATTACTTAGTAAATCAAGCCAGATTTATCTCTTTGCTGGGCCTGCAGAATTTACAAAAAAAAGAACTTGAACAGAAATTAGAAGTAGAAAAAAACACCATGCAGGCCATTTTCAACGGCTCAGGAGACGCCATACGTATTATCAATGTCGGCTTCGAGGTGGTTAACCAAAATCCCCAGATGGACAGTTTATCCGGCGCATCCAAAAGCCAGGCCGTTGGTAAACTATGCTGGGAAACTTTTAATCATCATTTTTGCGGTACCGACCAGTGCATCCTGCAGCGTATCCTGCGGGGGGAAACACGGGTCAAAGTCGAAGTTGAAACAGAACGTCCCGACGGGAGGAAGGTACCCGTCAGCCTGATTGCCACCCCGCTCAAGGATCAAAACGGCACCATCACAGGTGTTATTGAAAGTTACAGGGACATCACCGACCGCAAAAAAGCCGAGGAGCAATTGGTACGTCAAAAAAAATATTTTGAAGCCCTGTTCCGTGCGTCAGCGGATGCCATAGCCATCCTCGACAAAGAAAACCGTATCACGGACATCAACCCGCGTTTCCAGGAACTTTTCCGGTACTCGTTAGATGAAATCAAGGGGCTGAACCTGGACCAGCTTCTCGCACCACCGGATAAACTGGGCGAGGCCCAACATCTTACACGGCAAGTACTGGAAGAAGGAAAAATAATGCACGAATCTCTGCGTATGGCCAAGGATGGTCGTCTTATCCCCGTTCTGATCAGGAATACCGCCATATATATTGATAATAAGATTGCAGGCATCCAGGCTATATACACCGATATTACGAAACACAAAGAAACGGAAAAAAACTTGGAAGAGGCTCACCAGAGGCTGCTGGATATCATTGATTTTCTTCCCGATGCCACCTTTGTCATCGACCAGGACGGCAAAGTCATTGCCTGGAATAAAGCCATTGAAGATATGACAGGCGTAGAAAAAGAGGAAATCCTGGGCAAAGGTGACTATGTCTACGCGGTCCCGTTTTACGGCAGGCGCCGTCCCGTACTTATCGACCTGATACAGGCATACAACCCGGACCTTGCCAAAACTTACGTGTATATTGAGTATACAGATAAAACCATTATCGGGGAGACATTTGCTCCCAACCTTTATAACGGCAAAGGAGCCCACCTTTGGGTTAAAGCTTCCCCTCTTTACGACAGCCAGGGTCATCTTGTCGGAGCCATCGAGTCGATTAGAGATATTTCGAAGCGCAAACAAGTAGAGGAAAAATTGAAATATCTCAGCATCCGGGATAAATTAACCGGCCTTTATAACCGCAATTATTTTGAGGAAGAAATGCGGCGGATCAAAATCGACCGCCACGGGCCGGTATCCATCATTGTCTGTGACCTGGACGGGTTGAAACTGGCCAACGATACCATGGGGCATGATCAAGGAGACAAATACCTTAAGGTAGCTGCTCAAATTATCAAGGAAGTTTTCCGGGAAACGGACTGCGTGGCCCGCATCGGGGGCGACGAATTTGCCGTCCTACTGCCTTTTACCGGTAAAGCCGCCGCCGAAGAAGCATGCCACCGCATCCGGGTCGCCGTCAGCCGCTTCAATGAATCCAGACCGGTAATCCCGCTGCACTTATCCATTGGTACGGCAACGGGACACGAACCGTCCCAGTCGATAAACGACATCTTTAAAGAAGCCGATAACAATATGTATCGCGAAAAGCTCTTAAGCCGCAAGAGCAATCGTAATGCTTTAGTACGAGCCCTTACAGCTGCCTTGGAACAAAGAGATTTCAACACCCAGGGGCACTCCCAACGCTTGGAAAAGTACTGCGTCGCAATGGGATATCGCCTCGGCTTGTCTAAAAACAACTTGGATGACCTGCGACTCCTGGCCCAATTTCACGATATCGGCAAAGTCGGCATTTCCGATGCCATATTATTTAAACCCGGGCCTCTAAGCCTCGGGGAATATGAAAAAATGAAGATGCATTGCGAAATCGGTCACCGTATTGCTCTTTCGTCTCCCGACTTGGCTCCCATTGCCGACCTGATCTTAAAGCATCACGAGTGGTGGAACGGTAAGGGTTATCCTCTGGGGCTCAGCGGAGAGGATATCCCCCTGGCGTGCCGCATCCTGGCAATCGCCGATGCTTACGATGCCATGACCAGCGATCGTCCTTATCGTAAAGCTCTTACCCGCCAGGAAGCCGTCGCGGAACTGAAACGCTGTGCCGGAACCCAGTTTGACCCGGATCTGGTAAACGTTTTCATTAATCTGATTAACAAAGAAACTCAACTTGAGACCTGATCAAAAACTATTGAAGATAGTCATACCATTCCCCACGCCAAGGGTTAAAGTTGCCATTTCATCTCCTTACTGCTTCCTGCTTACCCTCAGCAGTCACCCGGTTGTGTTAAAATCTCCTTCATTCGCTCCATCACTGTTTTATTAGTATCCCGGTTTTTCCCGGTTCCCGGCCCGTAACCATACTGAGCCGCAATATCAGTAAGGATGACTTTCAATGCCTTCATCCGCCGGCGGTAAAAATCTTCATTACCGACTTGCCTTTCTTCAATACCTAGCTTGGCACGCAAAAGGTCCGGACCGTACAAAAGCGGCATCATCATCCTGGCCGTCACCGGCGACATCCAGTAATGACATCTCAATTCATTAACCGCATAGTTAATAACTTTCAAATATATATCACAAAGTTCATAATACTTAAAGGCTCCTGCCTCCTGCAGCCAATGGCGCACGGTAGAAGGCTGATCCGGACGGCAGTTGATGCAGTGGCGCAGCCCGTCAATAATGAAGTACTTTTCAACAATCTTCCCGTCATCTCCAATACGTACCCCCCGCCCGACGGGATAAGTACGGCAGTTACGTGAACGAACTGGGTAAATACGGCACCGGCCGTCGTCCAGCAAAAAGATGCACGGGCCGTCTTCAACATGGCGTAATTTAACAACCGGCCACCGGGTCATAGGATCAAATTCCAACCGTCCATACTGGTTTACAAAATCCTGCCCTGAGATATTGAGATACCGGGCCATAGATTCAATATCCCAGGGATCCAAGGCAATCGTAATGTGGTGACAGCACTTACCCATACACTCATCACTGCACACATGGTTAAAGGAGTCATCCAGGTTCACTTCGGTCAAAATGCCCTCGTTTATTTTTTCTTCCAGGTTATGTTGATAACGAAAGCTCACAACCCACTCCCCCGTTTATGAACATTTAAGCCTGGTTGTTTTTAGACTAATGCACCCGGTCAACTTATGTCAAATCCTATCGAAATTACAAAAGTCGCCGTAAATACGGCTGGCGCTATATGGTGAAGAGCGATATAATTAGGGACAAGGAGGCGGTAGCATATGAACGGTTTTATCCCTAAGGGGGTAAGCCGCAACATCGTGCACTTACTTAAAGACCATATTCTGCCGAGCGGGGAATCTCTTGCCCTGAAAGAACAAAAAGCCAGCGTCTTAACGGTAGGCGTCAGAGTAGTTACTTCACATACCATTGAAGCCATTATTGAAGAAAAAAACGGCGATCAATGGCAGGTTACCGACACGACGGAAATGTTGGAAGGGGAAACTGTTGTACATCATCCTTTGAAGCATTCCGTTTTCAGGGTACGTTTAAAAAACCCTTCTCCTACCAATGACGCCGTGGTTACAGTGGATGTTGACCTCCCCCGAAAACGGAGCATACCGGAGGATGAGCTGTTGTAAAAAAATATTGATTTTTAGATTTTAAACCTCTTAACGGTCTGTTTTGATCTCTCTGCCAATTCGGCCAGGGTCGTCACGGCGGCGGTAACCTGTTCGCTGGCAGAACTTTGTTCTTCCGCAGCAGCGGCCACATTGTTCATCCCCGCCGCCATCTGCTGAGCGGAGGCAGCTACACTCTGGAGGTGATTGGTAAGTTCTTTGATACGCTCCTGAATATCCAGGAAGGACTTATTTACTTTCCCGCTTACCTCGACACCCGACTTAACCTGCTGCAGGTTCTGCTCCATTACACCTACAGCCTGCTCCGTTCTGCTTTGGATACTTTCAATGAGTTTACGGATGTCGTCGGCGGCACGACCTGATTCCTCGGCCAGTTTCCGTACTTCCTCGGCCACCACCGCAAAACCTCTTCCCTGCTCACCGGCGCGCGCAGCTTCAATAGCAGCGTTTAAAGCCAACAGGTTAGTCTGGTCGGCAAGCTGGGTGATCAGTTCGGTGATCTTGCCGATCTCACCGGATTTCTGATGGAGCTCCTGTACGGCGTCACTGGCTTTTTTGGTACCCGCATCAATGCTCTGCATGCTTTTTTGAAGCTCGTGTACGTTTGAGATGCCTTCATTAGCGTGCTCAAGCACGCTTTCCGCATTTTTGGTTACCCTATTTACGTTCTCGCTAACGTTTTCAACTGTGGCAGATAATTCGTTAATAGTGGAAGCCGTCTCTTGGGCACCGGCGGAGGTTTCCTGGGCATTGGACAGAAGCTGCCCAGCCGACGTGTCCAGGACCTCAGCATTGTCCTTGATACTCTGAACGTTATCACGCAGTACCTCTTTGAGATCATTCAAGGCAATCGCCAGCAGCATGAACTCATCACGGCGGGGCATAACGGCTTCTCCCGTCGCCAGGTCGCCCGTACCGATTTCCTTTAACTTTTCCTGCAAAATCTTGATGGGCTTCAACATTTGGTAAGCGGGAGCCAGTGTAAAAATAAGCAGCAACACCGCTCCCCCCAATGCCAGTACCGTATACATTTCGGTAGAAACCTGTACACCACCCCAAAGGTTACCGAAAACCATAACGGCATATACTATTAATGACGGTAAGGTAACCAGCATTGCAAAGCGAAAATACGTCGTACGGTACCATTCAACGCGGTTGATCTTATTGTAGACTTCACATTCCAAACATCGCGGCAGTTTCTCCGCCACTGTTTTTTCAGAGTCATCCTCACAAACCGTGCCTGAAACTCTCCAGCACCGGCGCCCTAAATCCTGGGTAAAAGCGGGGCATCGCTGTTTTTTTTCTTCCGGACACTGATTAACTTCCCAGCAGGTAATCTTTGCCATATTTCCCTCCAGAAAAAACAGCTCAATTATTCGCCCGTATTCCAATTCCAGCAAAGTATTTTGTGGAAATATTGGATAAATAAGCTTCAGATTCCTGCAACAAAGGAAGAAATACGGCAAAAATTACCGAATAATTTAGGCAAACCAGGAAGGTTATTCTTTAATGACAAAGAACACCTAGAAGGTTGATGCCTGAACTTCAACAAGTGCTTTATCACTTTCGAGCATAAAAGTTCAGACTTATGGAGGCTGAATCTTATGTTTATCGATACCCATGTTCACATCTTCTCCCACAAAATTGCCGCCAAAGCCGTAGAACACTTGGCCGAACACTACCAAATACCGGTACGGTACAAAGGTACCCGTGAAGAATACCATACCCTTGCCCGCCAAGCCGGGGTAAAAACAGCACTGTTTTTCACAGTCGCCACCAAGCCCGACCAGGTCCGGGCCGCTAATGACTGGGCGATCACCCAATCCGGTAATGAATTGATTGGCTTGGGAACCTTACATCCGGATTATGAGCCTATTGATGACGAAATTGCCCGGTTAAAAGAAGCAGGCGTTAGGGGTGTAAAATTTCATCCTGATTTCCAGCAGTTCTTTCTTGATGAAGAACGCGCATTGGCAATATACGAGAGGCTGGCCAAGGACTTTTTCATTATCTTTCACATGGGAGACGACAACCGTCCCGGCAAAACTCATCACGCCACCCCGGAAAGGCTCGCCAATGTTCTGGACATTTTTCCCCATCTTACCGTTATCGCGGCCCATATGGGAGGGTACTGCATGTGGGATCGCGCGGCTGCAAACCTGGTAGGCGAAAACGTCTATTTCGATACCTCGAGCTGCTTTGGTTTTCTTCCGGATGAGGATTTTCGTACCTTGATTAGGGAACACGGGGCACACCGGGTACTTATGGCCAGCGACTACCCTTACAGCTCCCCGGGGGAAGAGATTGAGGGGTTAAAGAAGCTCGGTCTTAACGATGAAGAACTTGAAGCCATTACCGGCCTTAATGCCGCTCAACTGTTATCTAAAATGGGTTTATAACGTGCAACGGGGCGCATTATGCGGCCTTTATTGGCTTTGGCCATAAGCAGGAATCCTTTTGAAAGCATAGAACGGGTTTATAAAAAATCCTATCTTAGAAGGTGAATATTTTTGAAGAAAATCGGTCTTATCGGCGGGATGAGTCCCGAGTCTACCGGCGCCTACTACCAGTACATCACGCGCAGATACGTGGAGCGCTTCGGCGATTACGGTTACCCGGAGATTATTATCTACAGTGTGACTTTCCAGCAGTTCAGGGAATGGCAGGAAAACGGCAATTGGGAAATGGCAGCCTGGAAAATGGCTGAAGCTGCCGACGCTTTAAAAAGAGCAGGTGCCGATTTCGGTGCCATTGCTACTAACACGATGCATTATGTCTTCGAGCAAACCCAGGCCCTTACTTCCCTGCCGCTCATCAGCATCGTTGATGCTACCGCGGAGGCCATCAAGGAAGCATCATTGACTAAAGCCGGCCTCCTGGGCACCCGCTTTACCATGCGTCAGAACTTTTTCCGGGATAAACTGCAGCAGCAAGGCATCACGACGCTCATCCCGGAGGATGAAGCAGTACAGGAATATATTCACAACACTATCTTCGGCAAGTTGTGCCGGGGCATTTTCGACCGGGAAGACCGGGACAACTTCCTGAGGATCATTGATAGTTTAAAACAGCGTGGGGCGCAAGGTATCATCTGCGGCTGTACCGAAATCCCCCTGCTCCTGGGGAAAGGGGACGGCAATACGAAGCTGTTTGATACCACGTACATCCATGCGGAAAAACTTCTCAACGAAGCATTAAAGTAACCTATCTAGGGTGTAGAGACGGATCAAATTAAAACCCTATACCCACATCCCTGTAATTAATAATCCTGCTACTCTTGTTAATCCTGTCGAAAATTAAGAGCCTTCCTCGCCTTAACCACAAACCGGTCCGGTGTATCCTCATAAACAATATCCATGTAACCGGCCTCTTCCAGCATCGCCTTCAGTTCCCCAGCCGTGGGCAGCAAGTCATTAGCAACCGGTTCCCCGATGCGGCGGTGGGTTTCATTAATCTTCTCACGGCTGCTCGCATGGCATATTACCAGGCCCCCGTTACCCCGCAGCACCCGTTTCATTTCGAGTAACGCTGCCGGTATGTCAGGAAAGTGCGGCAGGGCCCCGTTGCAAAATACCTGATCAAAGCTACCCTCATCAAAAGGCAGGTCCATCACGTCGGCCACCAGGAAACGGGTGTTTGACCCGAAATTTTTTGCCTGGGCCTGTCTCACCATTTCCGGGGCAAAATCTATTCCTACCACCTCGCCGCCTTCCCCTACAGCCTCAAGTAAGATCGGAACTAAAATGCCGGTACCGCAGGCCACATCCAGGATTTTCGCTCCCTTTCTTACGCTGCAGCCAGCCACGATTTCTTTTAATTTTTCAGTGACCTCCGGACCCATAATGGTATCCCATTTAGGCGCCATGGCGTTAAAATACTCTTTAAGCATCTCTTTCTACCTCCGCTGCCGTTTCTACACGTTTAACCTTGCGCTTGGGTGAAAACGCATTAGCTACCAGAAAGATCAGGGTTGAAAGTACTACAATAGCGGCCCCGCTGGGGAGATTAAACAGGTAGGACAGGGCCAGGCCGGTCCAGCAGGAAAACACGCCAAAAACAGCCGCCAGTATAAACAAGCGTTTTAGGTTATAGGTTAGTTGATAAGCGGCAGCGGCTGGGTTAAGAATGAGGCTGAAAATCAAAAGACCTCCGATCGGCCGCAGGGATGCCGCTACAGTAAGCCCTGTTAAAAACATTAAACCGTAGAAAATCCAGGAGGCGTGCAGCCCTACTGACAGCGCAATCTCACGGTTAAAGACAATGGCCTGAACCTCTTTGAAGAACAGTACCATCGTACCTACCACCAGGACGGCTATTACCCCGAGGATGATCAAATCAAGGTCATTGACGGTAAGGATACTGCCCCACATTAAATTCAAAACCTCGGTTTTCGGTCCCGGTATTAATCCCATAAATAGGAAAGAAAGGCCGATCATCAGGGAAAAAACGATCCCCAGTGACGTGTCCGGCTTAAATTCTCCTCTATCGGCCAAAGGCCCGATCGCGGCTGCTGCAGCCAGGCTGAATACGAAAGCTCCGAACAAAGGATCAAAACCGGCAAAGACAGCTATAATGGCTCCGGCAAAAGCAGCATGGGAAATGGACACCCCTATGAAGGATAACTGCATACTTACCACTAACACGCCCACTACCGAGCAGGCTATGCCCCCCAAAAACCCCGCCAGCAGCGCGTGCTGCATAAACTCGTAGCCTAGAATTTCCACTAGTGATGATGACCTCCCCGGCAGCAGAGCGGGCTTTCCCCGTAAACGGCCCGCAGATTGGCATCCGACAGGACCTCACCGGGCGGGCCTACTGCCGTTACCCGCCCGCGCTTCAGTAAAACCACCCGGTCACAAATATCAAAACTCTCCCGGGGGTCATGGGTTACCATCAGTGTTGTTAAACCGTGTTCCCGGTGAATATGTCCAATAAGGTGCAGTATTTCACGCTGCGATCGCCAGTCCAGGAAGGTGGTAGGCTCGTCGAGCAATAATATACGTGGTTCCTGTGCCAGTGCCCGGGCAATGGCCACCCTCTGCTGCTCACCCCCTGACAGGTGTCCGAGCGGCCGGCCTGCCAGGTGCGATATTCCCACCATCTCCAACAACCGGTCCACCTTTTCCCAATCCTTTTTACCCGGTCGTCCCCATAAGCCAAAGCGCCCGTACCGGCCCATCATCACGGCTTCCCGTACATGAATCGGTACACGGGGATCTATGGAACATCCCTGCGGTACATACCCGATCATTTTACGCAAACGCGCCACACGGAGACTGAGGCGAAAGTCGCGCCCACGCGGTCCGGCCTTCATATGGTATCCTAATACCCTTACCTCACCGTGCATGAGACGTCCCAGACCGTTTATCACCGTAAGGATAGTGGTCTTGCCGGCCCCGTTGGGACCGGCAATCCCGATCATTTCGCCTGATTTAATCTCCAGAGAGACGCCCTTTAAAGCCACGTCCTCACGATAAGAAACGGCTACATCCCGCAGGCAAATGGCTACAGCAGACATTGAGTACCTCCGCACCATTTTTATAGGATTCCTTTGCGCTTATGACCTGGCACCTGTTGACAGAAACAGGTCAACTAATTGGCGTAACAGCACTATCTTCCCAGAGTCTTCAGGATTAGATCCACATTCTTCGTAAACGCGTCGGCCCAGGTATCGGTACCGGGAAACCCGCCGGGGAAGTTGCTCAGGGTTACCTGCTTGGCTCCAATCTCCTTGGCAATGCCAATCCCGGCCTCTTTACCGCTCTGCAGGTTGTCGATTACCAAAGTTACGCCTTTCTCGCGTCCCAGGTTAATTAATTCTTCCATCTCCTTGGGTGACATATCCTCAGCACGACCGAAGGTTCCCACAATATCCAGCCCCGTCCACTTAATAAACCCGGCCTGCATATCGGCCACCAACACCTTAACGTTACTCACTCCCGCTTCTTCAAGCCTCCTTTTCTGTTCCTGTCCGATACGCTCCACTTCTTCCTTAAGCTCAGCCGCAGCCGCATTATAAGCCTCAGCATTTTCCGGGTCAGCCTCAATGAGACTGGCTGTAATTTTGTCGATAGCCGCCATATGCACCGGGGGAGCCATCCAGTTACCTTTGACGTCAAGGACCACCTTTTGCAACTCCTTGTTACCTACCGAGTTGATTAGTTCGTCACTAAACTTTTCGCTCTGCCAGTTGTGCAGCATAAACAGCTTGGCGTTGGCCAATACCTGCATGTCGCTAGGTTTAGCATCAAAGTGCCCGGGGCAGGATGCGGGGGGTATAATATTGCTCACTTCTACCCTGTCCTCTCCAACGGCCTTGACAATATCCGCAATCAATGAGGTTGTGGTAACTACTTTCAGTTTTTGAACCTGAACATCTTCAGGCTCCGTCGCCGTTTGATTGTCGCCGCCGCAACCTGTAACCAGCAGGGCCAGCCCCAAAACCAGTATCACTGCTAAAGCTGCCAAAACATTTTTCTTCATCCACACCCGTATCGCCTCCTAAAATAGAAGATTTTGTGACCTTTTAAAACAAAAAACCACGAAGGCCCGCTTCGGCAGGCAAAACCTCCGTGGTTTAAATTACTAATATCAGTCTGTCCGTTCTTCTAACTAACTTATCTACGGCAAACTCAAACCGGAACGGCTTCAGCCGTTCATTTAGCATAGTATACCGCTTAGTCCAAGTTGTGTAAAGAGGGGAAATATGTTTTAGGGTGTGATGCTCCAGTGCATTTTGGGACATCTTATTAATGATTGACTTACTGTATCAAAAAAAATTGATTTGGTGATAGCAATGCAGATAGGGAAAAAAGCTTTTATTCTTGTATTTGTGCTACTAATGCTAATACCCGTTTGGCAGGCCAAAGCAAAATTGCCTTTCAACTTTTGGCACACCCCCGACGAACACGCGGTAGGCAAGGGGGTAAAAATAATAGATGCCGCCGGAAACTGCATCAGCCGCACTTCCCGGGTTGTCCACAAAGGGGACGAGATCATTACATGTGAAGGCAATCATTACCGGGTTATTAAGGTCCGCGGCCAAAAAGCCGTAGCGGAATTCCTGGGTAAGGATGATGCTTACCTGGCCTATTTGGACTATTTTAACGGGCGTGACGTTCCGGCAGCAGCACAGTCACAGTCGTGGGGGAAACGGCCGGTAGGTATTTACCACACCCATACGGACGAATCTTACCTGCCCAGTGACGGTGAATCATCCATTCCTGCGCACGGGGGTATTTACGATGTCGGCGATGCGTTTGCGGAAGAACTACGCCGCCAAGGAGTTAATGTTAGGCACTATAAAACCCCCCATGACCCACATGACGCTCTCGCCTACACGCGTTCCCGCCGCACGGCCATAGGTCTGACCAAACATAACCCGGTGGCCCTCTTTGATATCCACCGGGACGGAATCCAGGACCCAAATTTCTACCGGGACAATATTGCGGGGGAAGAAGTAGCCCGTTTACGCCTGGTAGTAGGGCGCCAAAACCCCAAGATGAAGACCAACCTTGATTTTGCCAAGCGCATTATGGCGTATGTAAACCAGCAGCATCCCCGCCTCATCCGGGAGATCTTTATGGCCCACGGCAGCTATAACCAAGACCTGCTATCCACCGCCCTGCTCATAGAAGCAGGTACCTACACCAATTCAAAGACAGCGGCCGAAAACGGCATCGCCCTTTTCGCGGATGACCTGCCGGTTGTGCTGGGATTGATGGCACCAAAGGGAGCCGCGAGTAAGGAAGCCGGACGGTCCGGTTGGATTCTGGTGATATGGATCTTGATATTGACAGCCGTAGGTGCAGGCGCCTTCCTGATAATCAACGCGGGTAGCCCGCAGGAAGCATTGGAACAAGTAAAAAAATGGTTTAAAAAGGCTACGGAAATAACCCGGGCATATTTCCAAAGACTTATAAAGAACAGAACTTCACATTAATATTTAAAAATACAAAACAACAGGGCTAATCCAATACCGCCCAGCAGCAAAATTAATCCATAACTTCTAATCAGGTGCAAATTGTTGCGGCCAAAATTTCCCACCCGATCGGCAATAACAGATACTTTCCGCGCCATTACAGTAAACAAAGCGGTTTTTTTCCGCAGTATTACCACGATGGTAATCAAAAACACCAGTATGGCAGCTGCAACAAGAGAGTAGTCTTCTATTACCTCTACAGTACGCTCGCCTGCAAACATTATCAGCAGGGCTATCAGGAAAAACCTTGCCCCCCTGCCGATTAAAGATGCAATTAGAAGTACACTCCTTTTAACCTTAAATACCCCGGCAGAAATAGTGAAAAGCTTGTACGGCAAAGGAGTAAAGCCGGCTATTACTATGGCCCATCCCCCGTACTTGCCATACAGATGCTCGACACGTTCGATCTTCTTCCGAGAAAAAAACTTATCCAAAAGCGGCCGGCCACAACGCAAGCCGAGAAAATGACCAAAAAGCGCGCCCAGCACCGACCCGGCCGTACAGATAAGGGCGTACCAGAGGGCCAGTTTTGTCGTCAACAAAGCGAGGGGAATAAGGATCAAATCGGGGAATACCGGCAGAAATGACGCTTCGGCAAAGGCTACAAAAAACAAGCCGAGCGTCCCGTACTCGATAAAAAATTCCGGATCTATTAATGTACTCCAAGATGAAAGTGTATTTAACATTTAATCAGCCCTTACCTGGTGTTACCCTGTATGCTACTCTATCATACCATTTTCCGGCCCTAGATAGAACAGACAAAAAACCAAGAAGCACTCCCTCTGTGAGAAAGTGCCCCGGTAACAATTCATGTGATACTATTCCGGCTTCCCTTCGTTCTCCTTGTTTCTGTTTACCGGGGTCGATTTTCTTTCCAGAGATGTCCCACTATCCCCAGTATCAGTATCATTAACGACTTCAGTGATATCCCGCTTACAATAAGGGCAGATCCACGGAATGGCTGAAGCGCTGTATGACTTTTGGCTACAATATGGGCAAGTTTTACTGATCATTGGCTTAACACCTTTTTAAATAAGATTTTTGGCACCCTAATAACTATTTTAATCTAAAAGTTATAGAATTAAATGGTATAGTTTTGTCTAATAATGTCTTTCTCTCTTTTTATTCCGCTCGTCTTACCGGTATGCTGAGAACCTATTTCCCTTCTGCGGAATTTTTAATTTTTTCTCTTCTGTTTTGCAGCCGCATTTTCGATACCATTGTTTTCTACTGTCTGATATAATACTGGTATATCTTATCTTGGAGGAAGTACCGTTGAAACTGGCCCATTTTTGACTTTGACGGCAGCACGAAAGGTAAAGGGTTGTTCTGATTCTTCTAAGGCTTACATCTTACTCTAGTGACAGTTGATAAAAAACTTTAAGAAATGGGTGATGATCATCTTTAAATTTAAAGATCCTGTAAGCGGACTAACTCACCTGTTGGCCGCCCTCTTATCAATCGCCGGGTTGGTATGGCTGGTCTACCTGGCCGCGGCAGATGAAAAACCTTGGCACCTGATCTCTTTTGCCGTCTTCGGCACCAGTTTGGTCCTGTTATATACCGCCAGTACCCTTTATCATCTCTTGCCGTTGTCCGACCGCGGCACCACCATCCTGCGCAAAATTGACCACATTATGATTTTCGTGTTGATCGCAGGAACATATACTCCCATTTGCCTCATCCCCCTCCGGGGGGGTTGGGGGTGGAGCTTGTTCGCCACCGTGTGGGGGTTGGCTTTGGGCGGGCTTGTGCTCAAACTCGTCTGGCTGCACGCACCCCGCTGGCTTTCCACTTCATGTTACCTCCTGATGGGATGGTTGGTAGTAATCGCCTTCTTCCCGCTTATCTCCGCCGTGCCTCCCGGCGGGATTTTATGGCTCGTGGCGGGCGGCTTTTTCTACACCACGGGTGCCGTAATTTATGCTGCAAAAAAGCCGAACATCGTACCCGGTATCGTGGGTTTTCATGAAATCTTTCACGTTTTTGTCATAGCGGGCAGCGTCAGCCATTTTTGGCTGATGTACCGCTACATTTTACCCATCAATTAAACTTAGGAGGGCGCTTTAATGGCCAAATTCTCTACTAACATACGCATCATATACTTGTACATGGTGTGTTTTACGACCCTGATGATGGTCCTGTTTGGCGGCGCCAGGCTGGCCAGCGACGTGGTCGACGTTTTCCTGGAGCCCACCTACCGCGCACCGCAGCCTTTGGAAATTGAGAGACGGCTGAAACAGATGGCCGACGAGGATATACAGCTAACTAAAGAAGAATTAAAGCAGCAAATTGAGATTGAACACAAGCAGGAACAGGAAAGACAAAAGTACTACAACGTCAAACAGGTTGTGGAAGACTTTTCCCTGATCCTGATCGGGTTCCCGGTATACTGGTACCACTGGAGGAAGATTAGGGACGAAAAGAAGACGCAGAAGGAAGAGTAAAGTGCAGGGATTGGTAATTAAGGAAATCTTAGCCGTCTTTCGCACACCTTACACCTTACTCTCACCTTGCCGCGAAGCCCAGCCTTTTCTTTAGAAACGGGTAAACCGCGGCTAAGAACAGCACATTAACCGCCAAGTTAATCCCAGCCAGTACACCGACCTTACCCCAGGGCGCCGCCTCGACAAGAACGGCCCGGTAGGCCTCGAAGGTCCAGAAAGTGGGCACCGGGTACAGCAAAAACTTAAACCCTTCCGGAATGATGTAAGTCAGGACGGGCACGAGCACAAACAGCAGCGCACCGATCTTGAAATTCGCAATACCGGCAGTCTGGTTGGCACTGACGCTGCCGACAATAAAGCCGAAGATCACGGCCAGCAGGGTTCCGGACAGGGTAACGACCAAAACTTGCAGCACGTTAAAGTTATCGACCCCCAGCAGCCAGAGGCACCCAAAAACAAGAACGACGGAGGTAAGCAGAGTTATTCCACTTCTCCCGGCAATAAATTCCGCCCGGCTCAGCGGGGTTACTTCTAACGCCTGCAGGCTGCCCGTTTCCTTTTCCTCAATAAGGTTGAATGCCATCAAGACACCACCGATCAGCATACACCCGAGGGCCAGGAAGACCCCTGTCACCTGCGCTGCCGGCATATAGTCCGGGTTTATCTCTTCCACCGCATAATCCTGCCGTTCTCCCGCCGCGATCCGTTCCAGCACTATCCCCGGCAGTTCCCCGGCATCGCGCGACTCGTTGCCTTCCAAGATAAGAGCATACCGGTTCTCTCCGGTTACCAACACGCCCACAGCGTCATCGAAAGCCAGCACCCGCTCTTCCATAGCAGCACGGTCGGGAACGATCTCGACATCAACGTACTTTTCCAATTGGGCTACGAAACCCGGCTGCGCGTCATCCTTCGTCAGCACCAAATTCAAAGACATACCTGTTGCGGTAGGCAGAAACAGGCGCAGCAAAAACGCCATTACCAGCGGGGCTACCAGAGCATAAACCAGGATGTTATCCCTGATGCTGTTGGCAAAATCCTTGTGGATGAGATTAATCACTCTGTGCATTACACAAACTCTCCTTTCAGTCAGACAAAGGCCAGCCGGCGGCGGAAGGCCGCCACGGCGACCGGCAAAATCACTACGTTGTAGACCAGCAGCTGCCAGATGGCCTGACGTACAATTTCAGGACTTCCCGCTGAGAATAAAATTTCCCGCAGCGCAAAAATAAGCGGGTAGGTGGGAAGCCATGTCATCCAGCCCGGGGAAAAACTGGGCCAAAAGTAGCTTATCGCAGGCAGGCTGAGCAGTGCGATGCCTCCCAGCATTGGAAAAATAAACTCAGTCAAATTGTTAAAGTAATTGGCCAAAAGCGCTCCCAGTAACGAGGCAAAAGCACTACCCAGAAGAGTTACAACTACCAATTGAAGGAAGTTTATACCCGTACCGATAGTTGATAAAATAAGTGCCAAAGTAAACCCAACAGCCAAAGCGGCCAGGACTATTGTTTTGGCCAGCAGGTACTCCCAAATACCCCCCGGTGTAACAGCATAAGCCTGTAAAGTCCGGTCTTCCTTTTCCATAAAAATCATGGCCGCGATAAAGAAAAGGCCCGTCAAAGCCGCCTCGGAAAGCAGCAGCACCGGCAAAAGGGCCAGGTTAAAAGGGGGCTTTGGGGCGGAAACGCTCTCCCGGAGGGTTATCGTGGTGATCTCGGCTGCCCGTTCCCATCCGAAAAGATCAATAGCCATATCATCCACCGCGGCAGCCAACAGGTTGCGGGCGCGCTGACTTTCAAAACCCTGAAAAACAAAAATTATCTGGAGGTGTTCAGGACCCGGTTCAATTACCAAACCGATGCTGTTCCGGTCACCAAGCATACGCTTTCTTAATTCATCGCGGGATGATACAGGGTGAACTCGCCCTTCTTGGTCCTCCTGCAAAGCCTTTCGTAGTAAAATTTTCTGCGGAGTGGTATCTAGGATGTACGTACGGTGATTTAAAGATATATCATCAGGTACGATGAAGTTGGTAAAAACAATATAGAAGGCAGCCAGGATGACTACCACTGTGACGTAGTGGTTCCGGACTGCCACCCGCCCGTCCTTAACTATCAAATGACCCAACCGGCGCAGCATCAGCTCAGCCCCTTCCCCGTGAGCTTGATGAAAATCTCATCGAGGGTTGCTTCTTGGGAATGAAGTGTTTCCACACACCCGCTGTCCAAGAGCTCGTGAAGGCGTTTCTTTTCTTTGTCATCGGCGAGAGATAGCCTTGCGGTAACCAGTTGGCCGTCTTGCCGGTATTCTACCCGCACCATCCGTTCGCCGTACTGCAGCTTGAGATTACGGGGCGTATCCACTGCCACAATGCGCCCGCTGTTTAGGAAGGCTACCCGGTCGCAGAGTTCTTCAGCGTCGAACATATTGTGTGTAGTAAGAAAAATAGTTGTCCCCCTGCTTTTTTCGGCCAAGATTATTTCCTTAACGTTGCGGGCGCTTTCAGGATCCAGCCCCGAGGTCGGTTCATCCAGAAACCAGATGCGGGGGTTGTTAACCAGCGACCGTGCCAGCATCAGCTTCTGCTGCATCCCCTTGGAATAATCGCCGGCCTTTTTGTTCATAGCCCCACCGAGGCCCACCAGCCGCAGCAACTCCCGCGGGTCACGGGTAGGCACGTCGTACATCCCGCGGAAAAAATTAAGGTTTTCCAGGCCGGTAAACTTGCGGTAGAAATTGGGCTGTTCAAAACACACACCGATCATATTAAAGAATTCCCTGCCCGGCCTGCGAACATCTATCCCCTCTACCGTAACACGACCGCCTTGCAGCGGCAGAACTCCAGTTAACACTTTCTGCGTAGTGCTCTTACCGGCCCCGTTAGGACCGAGAAACCCAAAAATCTCCGCCTTAGCAATTTCAAACGAAATGTGATCCACGGCCAGAGTATGGCCGCCGTCATAGGAATGAACCAGGTTTTGTACGGTAATCATTTTTTACCTCACTTTCAAGTGACTGAGCAGTCACTAAATAGTCAAAAAAATTAACGCCGTGCTATCCCGTTTTTTATTAATGCAATAACCGTGTCCAGAATTGGCTCTAACGCCTCCCAGTCAATTTTTGATGACTGCAGGTCTTCGGAATCAAGGTCCAGACGGTTCATTATGAAGGAACCAAGTTCTAGCGAAACGGCCGATAACAAAAAGGCAGCGGCATCCACGTCCAGGTCAGGGTCCAGTTCGCCCCGCTCAATACCCCGTATAAGCAGACCCTTATAAAAATCCACAACAGCGTTTTTCATTTGCTGTCGTTCCTCCTCCTTAAACGGGGAGTCACCGTATACCACCCGCATCCCCATCCGGTACTCCAAGGGATGGTGAATTTCAAAGCCCGCGGAGGCCATCATCAACTCCTTCAAATAAGAAAACAGGTCCAGGCTCTCCGGGTCAGGTACCTTACTGGTAATGTAACTTAATTTCGCTTGCCCGACCAGGTTAAATAGGTAAAGATAAAGATCTTTCTTTCCCCCAAAATACTGGTACATGCTGCCCTTCGCAATGCCGGCGCGCTCTACGATCTTGGAAAGGGAAGCACTGTGGTAATCGTGGCTGGCAAACTCCTCCAGGGCCAGTCTGGTGATTAAGTCTCTTTTTTGCTTCGGTAAGTTAAAGAATGTCTGTTTAGGCATCTACCGTTTCGTCCCCTTCAAATCACTAATCCAAGGAGTGACCGGTTAGTCATGTGACCTAGCAGTCATATTATATACGCCTTATCACCTCCTGTCAAACGCTTATTAAGAATAATTAGTGGAAGAATATTCCATAATTGTCACATGTTATCTACTGTCGTCATAACATGTAACAATACTGTGGGAATAAGGGGGTGCCCGTTTTGCCCGATGGCATAGATGAAAAGCAATTAATCTCTGTCCGGTCAAATCCAGGAGACAGCATCGAGGGCATCGGCAGTCGTTTTGATGAGAGACTTAAAGCAACCATTTTATGGATCTATAATATCAACCAAAACGGTACGTCCAATAAGTTCCGTGAAGAAGTGAGCCAGTATTTTAGTACTAAACAAAACGGCAACGCTATGTTCCGGGACATGAGCCCGGAGATGCTGGCTGAGTTTTTAAAGCACCTGAGTGCCGCCAAGGAAGCTGCAGTGCCCGGCCTGGACCTCCGGCTCATCCTTTTAATCTACAACTGCAACCAAAACGGGACCAGTAATACCGCCGAGGTTGCCGCCGAAACGGGTTCTTGAAAGGGGGTACCGAAATGAAAGACAAGGACATAATAAAGAGCTGCAGAAACTCGATAGAGGTACTCCGGCACATATCAATGAAAGACAAAGCTATTGTTCAGGGTATTAAAGATTCCCTGGAGGCACTCCTGGAAGAGCTTGGTACCGGTGAGAATGACCTCCCCGAGGAAAAGACGCCGCAGGAAGCAACGGAAAACGAGGAAGCACAGGCGCAGGATACCTTCCCAGCATCGAGTCCGGGGATTGCTATTGAAAGCATGGGCAGCAACTTTAATGACGGTCTTAAAACGGTCGTTTTATGGATCTACAATATTAACCAGAACGGTACGGCCAACGTGTTTTACAAAGAAATGAACCAGTATTTCACCACCGACAAAGACGGTAACGTGATGCTCCAGGACATGAGCCCGGAAATGCTGGCCGAGTTCATGATGAACCTAAGCACGGCCAAGGAAATCATACTACCCGACCTGGGACTGCGCCTGATCCTATTAATTTACAACTGCAACCAAAACGGGGCCGGCAACATCGCCGAGGTTGCAGCTGAAATGGAACCTTAGGTTAGGGTCACTTACAAGTGAAGATGGAGGAAGGAGGGCTTCTTAATGATAGACGACGTTAAAGCTATCCTGGATAAACTCAGGAACAACCTGGACCATTTCGGGACTGAAGACATCGCTTATGCGTTCGCGATTGCTCTTGCTGCGGCTGCTGCCGGCTCCAACTGCCAGTGTATCAACTGCAACCAGAACGGAACCAGTAACACCGCCAAGTTGGGCACCAAGATTCTAAATGGATAGCACCTATCATTAATATCGTTACTTTTCCCCGTGAGAAGTGAGTGCTAATCACTTCTCTTCTTTATTTTCTAATTAATTACCAGGTATTGGTAACACCTTCGCCAGCTTTTGCATAAGATATGCTAGATCTTTCCAATAGTGGAAGATCTAGAAGAAGGATGACATAGAAAGGAGGGCTTCTTAATGATAGACGACGTTAAAGCTGTCCTGAATGAACTCAAGCGTTACAGCCGCGGCGGCGACGAGCTTTTTGCTTTGGCTCTCGCTGCTGCTCTCGCTGCCGCTGCATCCAGCTGCCAGTCCAGCAATTGCAACCAAATGGGTTGCAACAACAGATGTTTCTCTATGAAAAGGACAAAACAGCAAGACGAAATTGAACAAGAAAAATTCGAACAAGAAGTCAAGGATTAGAATAGAAAAACAACGGTCTGTCTCAAAGGCAAGGATGCTGCCCAGACCGGTTTATGGTCGAAAACCCCAGGGTCCGGAACCCTGGGGTTATGATTTGTCTTAGCAACTGAAAAGTCTCGGCTTCACGGTATATTAATTTTTCCCATGTATTGGTAACACCTTTACCAGCATTTGCATAAGGTATACTAGATCATCCTAATACTGGAAGATCTAGATAAGAGATAGAAGGAGGCTTTTTCATGGTGGATGAGGTTAAATCTGTCCTGAATGAACTCAAGCGTTACAGCCACGGCGGCGACGACCTTTTTGCCGCCGCTCTCGCTGCCGCTCTCGCTGCCGCTGCATCCAGCTGCCAGTCCAGCAATTGCAACCAAATGGGTTGTGACAACAAATGCGCGTCTTTTGAAAAGACAAAGCAGCAGGACGAAATTGAACAAGAAGAATTCGAACAAGAAGTCGAGGATTAGAATAGAAAAACAACGGTTGTCTCAAAGGCAAGGATGCTGCCTAGACCGGTTTATGGTCGAAAACCCCGGGGCCTAGGACCCTGGGGTTTCTTACATCTCCATGATATTTCTACCGGATTACTATTAAATATCTATTGTAATTAAGATCACACTACGGAAAGCCCCGTGCAGACTTAGGCAAACGGGTATTTCCGGGGTAGCTAACCTGCTGAAACGTAGATGGGGTTGCTATATATCCAGGGCCGTAAGTCTACTGGAAATAAAGACAAACCGTAGATCCTTCCAGTAATTCTCCCATAAAGGAACACTTGGGTGCGGTTATGGCATACATTACCATAGTCCTACCTTTTATTAAAACTCTTGGACAGGATAAGCGGGACTCGGCTTACCTGCTGACTAACTGAAAAGGAGGAAAGAGGATGAGAGACGACAAATCCCATAATCCTGAGAAAACAAGTAATACCCCGGAAAAATCAAATATCGAAATCCCGCAAAAGCGGAGCCTGAAAGACCTCGTGGATAAACTGGAAGAATGGTACCTAAAGGAATGTAATTCATCTGAGAGCGAAAAACCTGATAAGGAGCCAAAGGAAGAACCTCAAGAAGCAGCAAAAGACAATCCGGTTAAAAAGTCAAAAGGAAAATCAAAAAAGAAATCCGCAAAAAAACCGCATTGGGCAAAGAACAGTGACGAGGAAGACTTCGAACAAGGCCTCTGCCTTCCCGACAACGATATACGCTCCGAAAACCAGCCTTTTGCTGAAATGCTCGGCAAGGAAATCCTGCTTACCATGAAAGCACGTCAATTAAATATCTTAGGCCAAAATTTCCGGCCCATTTTCTGCGGTACAGTCGTAGACGTAACTAACGGTTTCCTTACGCTCGACCCGGTGATTATCAAGATCAGCAACGCACCGTTTCCCACGCGGCTCAGCTTTCCGCTGCAGTGGTAGCGGGCAACCCCACGCTGCTCAATATCTTTTTTGGCCTCCACCTCCATTTAAGACTGGCAACCTTCCTGGGGTGCCCGGTGTCAGTGAGGATAGAAGGTGAAGAGGAGCTAATTCGCGGAAAGCTGGTAGAGTCGGAAGTAACGCACATCCAGGTGCAAATAGACGATAAAACAATCCGGCAAATCAGGCGCAATAAGATATGCTTCGTGGAAATATAGGCCAAAATCAATTTAAACTACCCACCATGCGGCGGGCAGTTTTCTCGTGGGAACAGTATAAAGTCTTTGTTAATCTGCTAGCACGGGTGGTCACAGGGGTGGGAAGGACAAGGAATGGGCACACAAGGAGTACATTCGGGCTGGAGCCATTCGATCTTGCAAATCCGCGCCGTCAAAACAGTGACGACGGTGCCGTCATCCCTTTTTACATCGACGAAATCGGTACCCACATTGCAAACAACACCGGTCACGGATAACTCACTCCCGGAGCATTCGAATACAATGATGACCTGACAGCCTTTGAGGCGAAACAACTGGAAGTTGAGGTTTCCGGTCAGTCCTCCCAACTGCAGCCGGACGCGGTTGTCGCACACAAAGAAGGGGAAGCAGTGCACCGGCGGGCAGAACAAATCTTTATGGACGTGGCCGACGGGGCAATGCGGATGGCCGAAATGCCCGTGATGTACATAATGATGCTCATGACGTATGTGATGCCCGTGCCCTTTCGAAGCATCCTCGTGACAGCGTTCCGTTTCAGTCAACTTTAGGCTTCCTCCCTACAATATTCTTTGTTTATCATATGTCGTGTTCATTGCTTTTGATAGTATAATTTGGAAAAATAATCAGGACCTGCCTTATCTAATAGCTGCAAAAGAACATACACTACTATGTTACAAAACCTTTAAAAACCAAAATTTTGATGAATACGCTTAACCGCTTCTTCCAGGCGTTCCTCATCCGCTACCAACCCGATACGAACGTAACCTTCGCCGCGCTCGCCGAAGGCGTCTCCCGGCACTACCAGTACGCCCGTACGTTCAGCCAGCTCCCATACAAACTGGCGCGACGATCCGAAACCGGTAGGTACAGGGGCCCAGACAAACATGGAAGCCCGGGGTTTCTCCATCATCCACCCGGCTTCTCGCAACCCGTCCACGAGTATATCTCGCCGCCGCTGGTAAAGGTTTGCCGTGGCCCGCACATAATCCTGGGGACCGCGCAGGGCAGCAATCCCCGCTTTTTGTACCGCCTTAAAAACACCATAATCAATGTTTGATTTTACAACACGCAGCCCATCCAGGACTTTCGCACACCCGCAGACAAAGCCCAGGCGGCACCCGGCCATATTATAGGTTTTGGAAAGAGAATGAAATTCTACGCAAATGTCCTTGGCGCCCTTAACCTGCAGAATACTGGGCGGGCGGTAACCGTCATAGGCCAGCTCGGAGTACGCCACATCGTGGCAAAGAATAATCTCGTTCGCCCGGGCAAACTCTACTGCCTGTTCGAAGAAATCAAGGTCAGCCGTAGCCGCGACCGGATTATTGGGATAATTTAAAATCATCATCTTGGCCTTCTTGGCCACCTCATCTGGAATAGCCTCAAAATCAGGAAGAAAATCATTTTCCTCGAGCAGAGGAAGCGGGTAAACCTCACCCTCAGCAAGCTTGACACCGGTCCGGTAGATGGGATACCCGGGGTCGGGAACAAGCACGACATCACCCGGATTAACAAAGGCCAGGTTGATATGCGCTAAACCGTCCTGCGATCCCATCAAGGACAGTACTTCCCTCTCAGGGTCAAGCGAAACTCCAAAACGCATGCGGTACCAGTCGGCCACCGTCTGCTTAAACTCCGGCAAACCTTCCGTCAAAGCATACGAAAAAGCCCCTGGTTCAGACATAGCTTCAACCAAGGCTTTTACGATATGAGGAGCAGGGGGAAGATCGGGGCTGCCGATACTCAGGTCAATGACATCCATACCCTTCTCCTGCAGCTTATGCTTCAGGTTATCTATTTCAGAAAATACCGCCGAAGTTAACCCCTTAACTCGCCTTGCCGTCTCCATTGCCAAAACCCTCCACTATACTTAAACTTATAACTGAATTCTCATGGAATTTACAGATTTCCTACGTGAACTACCCCTTCCTTCGCTAACGCTCAGGAAGGAGCTTCCTGCTTCATCGGGCACCTACTGGTGCGCTCCAACAGGCGTAACCTCCCGTGGTCCCCACGGTAGGGAAGTTATCAGGCCACTTCCAGGGCTTTCCTTAGTATATTTCGGGCTGCGTTTACATCCCGGTCTAACACAAGCCCGCAATGAGGGCATTTATGTACCCGAACCGACAAACCTTTGGGTACTTTGTTCCCGCAACTTGAACATTCCTGCGTAGTACCGGAGGGGTTTACCTTTATTACCCTGCTACCAGCCTCCGCCGCTTTGTAGCAGAGCATGGCAAGAAACTCACTCCAGCTCGCGTCGGAAATGCTTTTAGCCAGGTGGTGATTTTGTACCATGCCTTTTACATTCAGCTCTTCTACGGCAATAAAACTGTAATTACTAACCAGTTTACGGGCTTCTTTATGCAGAAAATCCCGGCGCTGGTTCCTGACCTTCGCGTGCAGTTTGGCCAGCTTGAGCCTGGCTTTTGCCCGGTTTTTTGAGCCTTTCTGCTTGCGGGAAAGACTGCGCTGGACACGTTTGATTCTCTTTTCTGTTTTGTGTAAATACCCGGGATTCTCAATATTACCGCCATCCGAAAGTGCAGCGAATTTTTCCAGCCCAACATCCAGCCCCACAGCAGAACCGGGGTGAGTCTTTATTTGCTCAAGTTCTATTTCAACGGCAAAGACAGCGTACCACCTGCCGCTGGCATCCTTCTTGATGGTGACGGTCTTTATTTTACCGGGTATTTCCCGGTGCCGTTTTATCTTGACCAGGCCAATCTTAGAAAGTTTGAGCTTATCGTTGTGCCAGGAAGCACCCTTACCCTCACCGAACTGGGTGTAGGTGATAGATTTATACCGGCCTTTGCCTTTGAACCGGGGATAACCGGGCGTTTCACCGTTCTTTACCCGGCGAAAAAACCCGGCGAAGGCTTTTTCTACCCGGAATAATACTTCCTGGGCCACCTGGGAATGAACTTCTCTGTAGCAATCGTTTTCTTTTTTGGCTTCTTTAAGCCAGGCCTGCTGTTCTACCCGCGTGATGGAGCGTTTTTCCCGTTCCCAGGCGTCTCTGCGCTGCGCCAGGGCGGTATTGTATATCCGGCGGCAGGTCTCAAGCCAGCGTAAGAGTTTGCGTTCCTGTGCTTTATTGGGGTAAATGCGAAATTTGTAGTTGCGGATGGCTCTGGGATGGGACGTATTGCTTACCATTTTCCGGCTTCACCTTTACTTAGTTGCCGTTTTATGCCTATATCGTACCGAAGAAAATTAGACGGAACAAGTGCTTTGATGATCGTCAGTCCCGCCTCTCATCCCCGTCCTCACGGACGGGGACTTCCCGGCGGGTTAGTTAATCAACTAAATAATATTTATTTTTCGGCCGTCCCCTTTTGCTAACAGATCCGTAGCATATCTCCACTCCGGCTCTACCATTTTCGACCAGATACTGAAGGTACCTATGCACTGTCGGGTATGCCAGGTTTACTCTCTGGCATATTTCTTCAATGGACACGGCCCCGTCTTTATTTTGCAGGGAATTAACGATTATCTTCAGCGTAGCGTTATTAATGCCCTTGTCGACGGAAGATTCTCGCCGCTTCCTGGCCATTTCCTTTTGTAAATCCCCGATTCTTAAATTTACCTTAATTCTACTGATCAAATCCGGCGCCTTAATGGGTTTGAGAGCAAAATCGGTAGCACCAGCATCCAGGTAGGCATCCGCGAGTTTTTGCCTTTCGTCCACGGTAAGCACCAGGATCGGGGTCACCTTATCAAGCTCCCGCATCTTTTTCACGGTGGTCAGCCCATCCATCCGGGGCATATGGTGATCCACCAGCACAAGATCAGGTTTTTTCCTGACATATAGTAAAAGTCCATCACTGCCGTTGGCGGCCGTTATTGGTTCCCAGCCAGCCAGCGAACAAATTTCACTTATGGTAAAACGAATATCCTCCTCGTCATCAATAATCAGGATAAGCCTATGGGTAGCCGTCAATCGTCTTCCCCCCGCAGGTATATTTTAAAAGTCGTTCCCACACCGACCTCACTGGAAACTTCAATAGTCCCCCCGTGATCCTCGATAACCTTCCTTACAAAAGGTAATCCTAACCCTGATGTGTTCCCGGTGCTAAAACCGGTTTTCCAGATTTTATACAGGTTTTCCCGAGGGATACCGATACCATTATCGGATATCGTAATCCAGACGCCACCTTCCTCCCTATATACATTAATGTCTATACGTCCATTAGCCATATCCTTGGTTGCTTCCAGGGCATTTTCCAGGAGGTTAATGATGGCCCGGGCCAACCGTACCCGGTTTACTTTGATTAAGGGCAGGTCCTCCTCAATTGAAAAATTGATTTCCTGTTCGACTTTTTCAGGAATTAATTGTGCCCGGACATAGTTGACAAGATCAGAAACGGCGATCTTTCTTTTGGTTGTTTCATACAATATTTCTGAAATCATTTCATTCATATTTTCAACTGATCGGTCAATGCGCCAGAAATATTCTCTGTCCTTTGCGTCCGGCTGATACTTCATTTCCAGCAGCGAACACAACCCGTTAATAGTCATCAAGGGGGTCTTAAGATCGTGCACCAAAGAGTGCATTTCTTTCAGAGACCTGGCCTGGACAGATTGTAATCTATAACGCTGGAGTTCCTTTTCCTTTTGCTTGGCTGCTTCGATGTGTTTCACCTGCTTGTAGTAATTATTGATGAGCACCGAAGTTATGATCGCGATCAGCACCAAGGGGATAAAAAACGAAAAGCTGATAAAGTTCATAACCGATGCGGATTGGAGGTAAGACGCGGTCAGCTTGATACTAACGGCAATTTCATCTTTCCCTAGACCAAAGATGTCCAAAAAGGGACTAACATCAAGCCAATAGCAGCCGAGCAGCAGTTGTGTCGTTATGGTGGCCTGGTGGACCAGGCGCAGCCTTTTATGCTGCGGTTTAGCCATCAAAAGTACGAAACCTACAACAATAAGAGGAATGAAGGGATCCGGGTGATACCGGGTCAACCCGAAAACTAAAAAATAGATGGCTGCGGCTGCAGCCAAATTAACCCCGAAGGAGATTGCCCGGCGATACCGGTGATTCACACAGAATTTCTTGACTAGTCCGCTGCTTATAAAGTAGCTCCCCAACAGCAAGGGCAGGGCGGCGATTGTTTTAGTTAATGAGTAAAGTCCCGCCGCTAAAATCAACAAGCCGCTGTTCGTACTTGTTATGCTGGATTCGACGATCTCGGTTATCATGAAAAATACGGGTTCCAGCAAATACAGGGTTATCACAGCAGCAACAATTAATAACAGACCTGTCCAGAGGGTGATCCGGTCCTTTTCCGGCATAATCTTCACCTATCGATACGCAGAGTTAAGGGGCGGTTTGATACTCCTTATATCTTTACAAATCGTTAAGGGAATTCCTTTTTGCGACGCGATCCGTCCAAATATGTTGTCGTAGTTTCCTTCTTTAACTACGATTAGATAATCCGCCTGGGGTGCGAAGCGGCTAATCAAAACGTCGTCCCTGTACCCGCGGCGGTTTTTCCCACCCAGGTGCACCACAATAACCGCACGGCCGTTCCGGTGGGCGGCATCTACTAGGCTCTGTACCCGCTCTATTTCCTCAGTAAAACTCAGGTTGACCTTCTGTAAATTCGAATGGCTGTATCCTAAAACCAGGATGAGGCTTGCGAACCACTGGGAAAAATCATTACCATACGCCTTTCTACGGTAAGAATAGGACAAATGCAGGTCCCTTATCATTTGGGCAATAATTAAGCCGTCCGTGCTTTGGCCGGCAGAGGTAATCAGGATCCTCTTCTCTGCCACAGGGCGCGGAAGATGGGGTATCGTCCATGGCTCCTCCCTAGAATTACGGGGCAGGGCATACCAAAAGGCCAGCACAATAATTATTAATAATAGGACAAGAAACCTCCGCATTACCAGAGCACCCCACACAACTATGTCAGGTAACGGTGGTAGTATATTAAATACCTGTCTACCCCGGGAGATACCTTCTGCTTTTTTCTGTCAGGGAAAAATAAAAACACAGCCTTAGCTGTGTTCTTACGAATGAACAATTTTGAGTTTTATTTATGAATCCTTTAATCTAGGATCTAAGGCATCCCGTAACCCATCGCCCAACAGGTTAAACCCTAAGACCGCCAGTAAAATTGCCGCCCCGGGGAACATAATGACCCACGGGGCAATCTGCATGACATCTTTACCTTTATTCAGCATAATGCCCCATTCCGGTTTAGGAGGCTGCGCCCCAAGTCCCAAAAAGCCCAAACCCGCCGCGTCAAGAATAGCAGTTCCGATGCCCAGCGTTGCCTGCACAATTAGGGGCGCAAGGCAGTTGGGCAGAACATGCTTGAATAATATCCTAAAATTGCTGCAACCGCATACTCTGGCAGCCTCAATATATTCCATTTCCTTAACCGATAAAACGGCGCCGCGAACCACCCTGGCGTAAATGGGTATTCCTACTATCCCTATGGCAATCATTGCGTTGGTCAATCCCGGCCCCAGCATGGCCGTAATGGCAATGGCCAGTAGGATGTAAGGAAACGCCATAAGGATATCGATCAAACGCATTATCACCAGGTCGAGCTTTCCACCGTAATAGCCCGAAATTGCTCCCAACAAAGTACCGCACAACAGTGAAATACCAACTGCTATAATGCCCACCTGGATAGATATCCGTGAACCGTAAATAACCCGGCTCAAAATATCCCTGCCCAGAGCGTCTGTACCAAAGGGATGTTCAGCCGATGGTGGCTGCAACCGGTTCACCAAATCCGGCACCAGGGGATCGTATGGTGCAAGTACGGGTGCCAGTAAAGCGGTAATTATCAGAGTGCATACAATAATTAATCCCAGTACGGCTGTTTTCTGACGTAGAAGCCTGCGAAATCCTTCCACCCAGGGCCCCTTGCTGACAGGTTCCATAACAATATCGGCAGCTTTATCTGCGGCAGTTACTTCAGGTGTAGTCATGCTAAATCCTCCTTAGTCGAAGCGAATCCTCGGGTCAACATAGGTGTACAGGATATCGACTAACAAATTAATCGTTACAAAGACGAGGGCCACCATTAAGATACCGCCCTGAACAACAGGAAAATCTCTGGCGGTAATGGCTACAAACAACCAGCGTCCCACCCCGGGCCAGGAAAATATCTCCTCGGTCATCACGGCACCACCCAGAAGGTAGCCAAATTGCAAACCGATGACCGTTAATACCGGCAGAAAAGCGTTTTTAAAAGCATGGCGAAAAATAACCAACCGTCCCGGCAGCCCTTTGGCCCAGGCCGTGCGTATATAATCCTGACCCAGTACCTCTAACATACTGGACCGCGTAACACGGGCGATCATAGCCATGGGAATTGTGGCCAAGGCAACGGCTGGCATTATGATGTGGGCCAGACAATCTTTGAGAGCTTTCCAGTTACCTGTCAGGATACTGTCGAGAATATAAAGGTTGGTAATTGATTGCAGTTCCACTCCTACACTGATGCGACCCGAAGGGGGCAATATATGGAACTTCACTCCCAAAAGCCATATCAGCATCAAACCTAACCAGAAAATAGGAATAGATACGCCGAAAAGAGCCATTCCCATCGACATATTATCAAAAAGAGAATAAGGTTTTACCGCCGAGATGATCCCTGCCAGTCCCCCAACAATAACAGCAATAGTCAGGGCAAACAGGGTCAGTTCGAGCGTAGCCGGGAATTTGCGGGCTATCTCCTCGGTCACAGGCAATTTACTCCGAACGGACCGACCCAGGTCTCCGTGCAGGGCCTTGTTTGCAAATCGCATGTATTGTACTGGAAGCGGATCATTCAATCCCAGGGATTCCCTGAGTTCCTCCAATTGCTTCGGGGTAGCCCTTTCACCCAGCATCATGCGGGCCGGGTCACCGGGTACCAAATGGATAAGAAGGAAGGACAAGATCGATACTCCGATGATTACGGGAATAATCATTAGCAATCGCTTTAGAATGTAGTTAAACACTATTTGTCCCCCTCAAGACTTGAGGTTTAGCCGGCGGCAGCACCGTGAAAGTGGCCGCCGGCTAAATTTTGTGTACTACGCAGTTACTGGACGCTTACGGTGTTCAGTTTTTCCACCCCGGTAGGATGCGGTACATAACCCTTTACGTACTTATACATGAACAGCGGAGGAGTGGAGTGATCCAGGGGCACCCAGGGGGCATCCCTGTGAATGATCTCCTGGGCTTCTTTGTACAGCTGCGCCCTCTTGTCCTGATCCATTTCTTTTTGTGCAGCGATTAACAGGTCGTGCACCTCGTCACTCTTGTAGAAGGCATAGTTTGCGGAGCTGCCTACTACAGCATTATCCTTGTCCAGCAGCACGTACAAGAAATTATCGGGGTCACCGTTATCGCCGGTCCAACCCAGCAGGATCATGTCATGTTCACCGTTTTCAGCTTTTTCCAGGTAAGTACCCCACTCGTAGCTGACAATTTCCGCCTCGATGCCGACTGCAGCCAGGTCAGCCTGGATAGCCTCGGCAATCTTTTGCGGCTGCGGCATATAGGGTCTCGGTACAGGCATAGCCCATAGAGTGGTCTTAAAACCATTAGGATATCCCGCTTCGGCTAACAGGGCCTTGGCCTTGGCAGGATCATACTCATACGGTTCAATATCGTCATTATAGCCCCACAGGGAAGGAGGCATTGGATTTTTGGCGGGCTTAGCCAAACCGGTAAAGAAGGCCTCAATGATCGCTTCCTTATTGATGGCGTGGTTGATGGCCCGGCGGACCAACACGTTGTCAAAAGGCTCCTTCTCCATATGCATAGCAAGGTAACCCACGTTCATACTGGGTCTGAGTACTACTTCAAGGTTTTCGTTAGCCTTAGCTGCCGCCACGTCGTCGGGGTTTACCCCGTCCATAATGTCAATAGTTCCGGCTTGCAGTTCCAGGAAGCGGGCGGAATTATCGGGGATGGAACGAAATACCAGTTTATCAACTTTGGCTTTTTCACCCCAGTATTCCTCGTTTTTCTCAAGAACAACTTTGTCGTCCGGAATCCACTCGACAAACTTGAATGGACCAGTACCTACAGGGTTTTTGAAGAAATCTTCGCCGTATTTTTCCAGTGCAGCCGGGCTGGCGATGCCGAACGAGAACATGGCCAGGTTCTGGATGAAAGGAGCAAACGGCTCTTTCAAGGTGATTTTTACTTCGTAATCACCGGTGGCTTCTACAGACGTGACCATGCTGTCCTCGTCGTAACCGTTAAACATGTACGCCCAGTATTTGCACTCACCGTTGTTCAGCGGGTGATCTTTGTGCATCCAGCGTTCAAAGTTGTAGACTACAGCATCGGCGTTGAAATCAGTACCGTCGTGGAATTTTACCCCTTCCCTCAGCTTGAAAGTCCACACGGTTCCGTCTTCGGAAACGCTCCAGTCAGTAGCGAGGGCGGGACGGACCGCAGTGCTGTCGGGCTCGTATTCCACCAGGGTATCAAAAATGTTGATGGTGACCTTGGCCGACTCACCGTCAGTAACGATGGCCGGGTCTAAACCGACCGAATCACCGCCGCGACCCCAAACAAGGACGTTATCGGACTTCTGTGCCGGTGCTCCGGCATCCTGGTCGCTTGTCCCTTCTCCGCCGCAACCAGCAATCAGCAGAGACAATCCCAATAACATCATCATACAGACTAGCAGGATTTTCTTTTGCACAGTTCAACCTCCCCTTTTCTCATTAGTTAATAAGCAGCAAATTGTTTTTCTGTCCAACCCGACCGTTCACCACCCCCTTCGCCAACTTATCTAAGGTGGCAGGAAACATAATGTCCCGCACCAATATCCTTCAGTTCAGGCGCTTGTTCCCGGCATATTTGTTTTCTTTCAGGACAACGCGTGTGAAAACGACAGCCTGTGGGAGGATTGATGGGACTGGGCACATCTCCCGAAAGAATCACCCTGTTTTTCCGGCTGTTTGGTTTGGGGACCGGTATGGCCGAAAGAAGCGCCCGGGTATACGGGTGTTGGGGGTCGGAGTACAAGGAACGATAGTCTGCCAATTCTACAATTTTGCCCAGGTACATAACGGCTACGCGGTTGCTGATATGCTTGACCACGCTCAGGTCGTGCGATATAAATATCAAGGTTAACCCGAAGTCCTTTTGCAGGTCTTCCAACAGGTTAATTACCTGCGCCTGAATGGACACGTCCAAAGCCGATACCGGCTCGTCGCATATTACCAGCCTGGGATTTACCGATAGGGCCCGGGCAATACCGATTCTCTGCCGCTGGCCACCGCTAAACTCGTGCGGGTACTTGCCGGCGTGATAACTGCTTAACCCCACAGTTTCCAAGAGCGAACGCACCCGGTCCCTCAACTCTTTCCCGCATGCCAGGTTATTAATCACCATCGGTTCGGCGACAATATCGCCCACCGTCATGCGTGGATTAAGGGAGGCGTAAGGGTCCTGAAACACCATCTGCATCTGCCGCCGCAAAGGACGAAGCTCGGTCTGGCTCAGGTGGGTAATGTCCTTTCCCCTAAAAATTATCTTACCCCCGGTAGGTTCCAGCAAACGAACAATGAGCCGGCCAAAGGTGGATTTACCGCACCCGCTTTCACCTACTAACCCCAGAATTTCACCTTCATATACCTGTAGGGAAACCCCGTCCACAGCCCTGACTTGAGCGGCAGTGTGAGGAATAATGCCCTTTTGAATGGGAAAGTATTTTCGTAATTCTTCTACCTTCAATAATGGTTCAGCTGCAGGCATTTGGGCTTGTCCACCTCTTTTGATTAGCTATATAAATGACAGGTAACCACATGGCCGGGAGCGATTTCCACCGGTACCGGTTTGACGGACCGGCAGTATTCACTGGCTTTTGTGCAGCGGTCGGCAAAGTTGCACCCCGGCGGCAGGTATCTCAGGTCGGGTGGAACTCCTTTGATGGGGGTCAGTCTCTTTTTCTCATCGGTATCCACTTCGGGCAGTGAACTCAAAAGTCCCCAGGTGTAGGGGTGTTTAGGATGATAGAAGATGGTTTCGACGTCCCCCTGTTCCACCGGTTCCCCGGCATACATGACCAGTACTTTTTGACATAACTCCGCCACCACGCCCAGGTCATGGGTAATCATAATAATGGCCGTGCCGGTCTGATCCTGAAGTTTTTGCATTAAGTCGAGTATCTGCGCCTGGATGGTGACGTCCAGGGCCGTGGTAGGTTCATCCGCAATTAGTAAATTAGGCTTGCACGCCAGCGCCATTGCAATCATCGCCCGCTGGCGCATACCGCCGCTCAACTGGTGCGGGTAATTAACGGCCCTTTTCTCAGGTTCCGGAATGCCTACCTGTTTAAGCATTTCCACGGCTCGTTCCATGGCTTCTTTCTTATGTATTTTCCGATGCCAAATCAGTACCTCTGCTATCTGGTACCCAACGGTATATACCGGATTCAAGGAGGTCATAGGGTCCTGAAATATCATCGATATTTGGTTACCCCTAATCTCCCGCATTTTGGCTTCTGACACGGTTACCAAATCAGAGCCTTTATACAGAATTGTCCCCCCAACAATTTTCCCCGGAGGATTTGGGATCAGGCGTATAATGGACATGGCCGTAATTGTTTTTCCCGAACCTGATTCCCCGACAATACCTAAAGTTTCTCTTTCGTTAAGGGAAAAACTCACTCCGTTTACAGCCTTCACCACTCCTGATCTGGTAAAGAAATAAGTTTTCAGGTCCTTAACTTCTAACAATGGCTGGTTCATCAAGATGTCCTCCTGGAAAGATGTAAAAGAAAAAGCTAAAAAATTTATATTTATCGGCGTGCCTTCTGGTTTCCTGTTATTTATCTTTTTTCTCTGAAAATGACTGGGGAGCTTAGTCGTCAACACTTAAATCCGCTCCTGATACACCCACCGGTCATTGTATGTTAAAATGATAAGAGAGGTTTCAAGACATGGACTTTAATGAGGCCAAAACAATACTGGTACCGGTCATCAAGCGCGTGCCGGCCTATACCAGATTAATCATCGGTCTTTATAGAGACCGCAATTTGGACAAAAAACGGAAAGCCCTGCTAACAGTAGGACTGGCCTATGCGATTTCACCAATCGACTTGATACCCGGGTTTATCCCGGTAGCCGGGCAATTGGATGATATTATGGTGGCCCTGAGCAGCTTGAAAAAGGTTTTAAAGAGCCTGCCCGGTGAATCCAGGCGAAAATATAAAAAGCGGTACCACATCACGACAGAGATAATTGATGAAGATTTGGCTGCCACCAAAAAAATAACCGTTTTCCTCCTGCGTGACAGTGGCCGGTATACCTGGATGAGCATCAGGATGATAGCTAAAAAGAGTGTTCGTTTTATCAAGAAATTGAGACCGGTAATTTAGTTTATTTCTCTTTCATTGTTACTTGAATTAATTGATCAGATATGGTATAGAAAAATGAAGTTAATAGACATATGTTTTTTTAAATTTTCTGCAAATTTGTGAATGTGAACACTAGCACCATTATTTAGAAGGAGGAAACCCTATGGGAAAATCATATGACGTTCTCGTCATTGGCGGCGGTACCGCCGGGGTAACAGCAGCTACTACCGCACGCCGGCACTACCGGGATAAACGCGTGCTGCTTATCCGGCAAGAAGAAAGAACTTTGATTCCGTGCGGCATTCCTTATATGTTCGGAACGCTTAAAGATCCTATGCAGAACTTAAATCCGGACTACGTACTAGAAAACCGGGGCATAGAAATTCTCATTGGGCAAGTGACCCGGATAGACCGGAAAGCCAAAGAAGTTATCTTGAGTACTGGAGAAAAAATTAAGTATTCCAAGCTGGTTTTGGCAACAGGTTCTATTCCTGCTCTGCCGCCCATTCCCGGCATCGATAAGGAAAACGTTTTTTGCATTAAAAAAGACCTTAACCATCTTACCAAAATCTTAAAGGTATTGGAAACCGCAAAACGGGTGGTTATCGTCGGGGGCGGTTTCATCGGAGTCGAACTGGCCGAAGTAATCAGAAAACACAAGGGCTTAGATGTTACCATCGTAGAAATCTTACCCTACTGTCTCTACGCCTGCTTCGATGAAGAAGTTTGTCTAGAGGTTGAAAATGAACTTACCAGTCTCGGGGTAAGAATCATTACCGAACAGAGGGTTCAGCAACTGACCGGAGAAAATAAGGTCCAAAGTGTCCGGCTGGACGACGGCTCGGAACTACCCGCCGATATGGTGCTGGTTACCACAGGGGTGTATCCTTCAACCTCTTTAGCCCAGGAAGCAGGCTTGGCACTGGGACCGACAGGCGGGATTCTAGTTGACCGGACCATGGCAACTTCGGACCCTGATATCTTTGCCTGCGGTGACTGCACGTACAAGGTTTCGTTCTTCGCAGGAAACCCGGTTCGCATCATGCTTGCTTCGGTAGCAGCGACAGAAGCACGGGTGGCAGGTGCCAACCTGTTTGTTCGCCGGCGCACAAATTCCGGCGCGGTGGGTGTTTTCTCCACCGTCATCGGTACAAAGGCGTTCGGTTGTGCCGGCCTTACCGAAAGAGCGGCAGAAGAAAAGGGTTATGAAGTGTTAATTGGCGAAGCTTCAGCACCCAACCGGCATCCAAGTGCATTGCCCAACACCCAGAACACTATGGTGAAACTTGTTTTTGACCGCTATACGGGAGTTCTGCTGGGAGGCCAGGTTGTAGGCAGCGAAAGCATAGGTGAGCTGGTAAACCTGCTCAGCGCTTGTCTTTTACACCGTATGACGGTTACCCAGATGGCTACTTTCCAGATGGGAACCCACCCGATGCTTACACCTGCCCCGGCAGCATATCCGCTGGTACTGGCGGCTGAAGCGGCTGCTACCGAAAACTTATAACAATTATCATCGCTACTCTAGTTTTGCTCTTTGTTGTCCCGACCGGATGCAGTTCAACTGATAACGAACCAAAATGGAGCAAACTACTGACTATTTAATACTGCTTCCTGCTCACCGTTTACTGATTTGTATGCCAGCAGGGTTGCCAGGTAATCTCTTACAATACTTATGCCGTAATCAGGAGAAGGAGCCCATTTCCCACCCAAATCTTCAAAGGTCGCGGCCCGTCCCTTGATTACCGCAAAGTGGCGCGGGTCCGGGGTATCCTCTTTGGGATACCCTGTTGCGCCGGCGTACAGGGCCAGGTGGTCGAGGTGAGCCGTAACGCCCTCTTCCCAGCTGCTGAAACGCTGGTGGGCATCAGGGTCGTAGTTATCTCCCCCCTGGGTAGTTTTCATACCGCAGGGGTTCCTGAAACTTTCGTCCAGTACCCCGCCAAACCTGCCGAACCCGGTTTCCTTGGCCGCCTGGGCATAGGCACCCGCCGGGTTCACACCCCGCTCCGGAGCCAAACGCCAGTATAACGGCGCCAGGTTAATGAAAGTCTGCGTGGCGCCCCTGCTCCTGGCCCACGCCTGGGCCTGCTCTACCGTTACCGTTGTTGAACTCAGTATATTAGTCCCTGCTTTTTGCGGATCCGGCAAGGTCGAATCACCGGGATTGCTTTCCGGCGGCGTACAGATAGAAACCCTTTTTGCGTTCCCGTCCCAGTTAACCTCAGCCCCGAGGGTTTCACTCACAAACCTGACAGGAACCATCGTCCGGTTGTTTATAATCCTGGGCGGCTGGTCAAAGGTCACATTTTCTGAGTTTACCCGGGCACTTGCGGAACCGATCCTCAGGTATATTTGCACATCTCCCTTGCTCGCCTTTACTGCCCGCTCTTCCCCAAGCCACTGCACCGTGGCCCCCAAGGCTTCGAAAATGCCGCGCATGGGTACCAGCACCCTACCGCCGATTATCTGCGGTGGTTGGTCATAGTGCTGTACTTCCCCGCCAATTTCGATGGTAATGTCACTGGCGGCATTGGCGGCAGTTAAGCTGCAGAATGCCATTGCAATGCTGAGAAGCAGTACGGAAATCTTTTTCCTCACAGCAGCAATCAGCCCCTTTTATATAGAACTGCTTAAAGCAAATATTCGGTATTTACAAGGCGAAAACCTTCCATCGGCCCCAAAACATTCCTTGATTCCCAAAAAGAACTTTTCTACTCTGAAACTGCGTCTTTTATCCCATTTACGTTTATTAGCACCTGAATTAAGAAGCAGGACAAAAAGCAACTGGCATTGAAAAGCAGTTAAAAAAATAAAGTCTAGTTAGGTAGGACCATAGTCTTTAATTCGTATCTTAGGAGGGAAACAGGATGAAAGTAGTGGCCTTCAACGGCAGTCCACGTAAAAACGGCAACACGGCTCAAGCCATACGTGTTGTATTAGAAGAATTGGAAAGCCAAGGGATAGCAACGGAATTTATACAGCTGGGCGGCACCAACGTGCACGGGTGCCGGGCCTGCATGCGCTGTGCCAAAAATAAGGACGGCAGGTGCAGCTGGGACGATGACGATATGAATATTTTCATAGATAAAATGCGGGAGGCCGATGGCATCATCATTGGTTCTCCAGTTTACTTCAGCAACGTTACCGCGGAAGTAAAAGCCCTGATTGAACGGGCCGGATTCGTGGCCTTGCGGAACGGCAATTTCCTGCGGCGCAAAGTGGGCGCGGCAGTGGTCGTTATGCGCCGCGCTGGAGGCACCTTTACTTACGCAGCCATCAATTACTTTTTCGGTATTACGGAGATGATAGTCCCCGCCTCTAATTACTGGAACCTCGGGGTGGGACTCAGCCCGGGAGAAGTGCAGAAAGACGAAGAAGGCATTGAAACCTTCCGCACCTTGGGGCGCAATATGGCCTGGCTGCTGAAAACCATCAAATAGCTTTTTCCAGCCACAAACCCCGCTTTCAAAAAGCGGGGTTTTATATTTTGTGAGAAATATTAACAATTATTATACCGATACTTTACTTGGGTAGCTTATGATTGTGGCAGCTATTACGATCCGCGCTTCTCGGATATTAGACTTTATCGGTTGTACTATGCCAAATATCTCTGATCAGTATTGTAAACTTTTGTTTAGGTATACGGTACATGACCCCGCGCGGGCCTTCAAACTGACAGCTCAGGGCCGCAAGCGTTTGCCCGAAACGTAATGCTATATCAATATCCTCCGGCTCAGCTTCCAGGAAGCCTTTCCTGCCCGCACGACCCAGGATATGAATAATGCCCGCGCTGCACCAGTCACCGCAGCCCACGGTGTCTCGAACGTCCTCTACTGCATAGGCAGGCATAGATATCCATTCGGCCCCGCGCAAACAATACTTGAGCCCTTCCGCACCAAGCGTTTCTATTTCCAGCGGAACATTCCTCCCCCGCATTAGTTCCCGGACGGGCCCCGACCTTACGTGGGAGTATTTCACAATATCGGCAACCTGGAGACATTCGGTGAGAAGTTTTGCTTCCTTAACTTCGGAAGGTTCGAAGACCACCAGTGCCCCGCGATCCCTAGTGATTTTGGCAAGTTCAATGGAACTGCGCGAGACCTGGTCGAAGTAAAATACCTGGGACCCGGGCATTTCCCGGCTGATGGTCGTCACATCTTGTGCCAAGACGGGCTTGTACCTGGCCAGTCCCGTCTTGTAGTTGGGGCAGGCCGGCCCGGAACGGCGCCATGATCTTCCGTTCCGATTCCTACCCGGATTTAAAACAATCATGGGAGTAGCAGCGGAACGATCTCGCAAGACCAACGAGGTTCTAACCTTCCATTTTTCCATATCACGCAATAGTTTTACCGCCGCTTCATCATCCCCCAGCCTGGCAATAGGATAAGATTCCCAGCCCAAATAGGAAAGAATGGTCAATACGTTCCCGCACGACCCTCCGGCCCAAAACTTCGGCGGTGCAGATCTTCCATCCATTACAATATCAAGGGCGATAAACCCCGTACCTACGCATACCGGCTTAGGACTGTTAATGCCAAACTTTTCTCCAACGGTCATAGTCCCTTCTCCTGCTAACCACGTGTTATCGCCTTGCACCGCAAACTAAGGGCATTAATACCCCAGTTTTTTATAAATCTTGCTTTTGTAAAAGTTCAAAGCGGAAGAATTTTGTGTTTTTCTTTTCTCCATCAGCATGTTAAACCTCAAAATCTTCGCATTTAGCTTTTTGGTTAACGAGCTTTTCACCTCATCTTCATTGTGACAACAATCTATCAACTTCTGGAGCGAAATAATCTCTTTTTGAAGTTGAAGCTCTTCGGGCAGGACGCCGGCATTTTTCAGTACTATATAGCCGGCTCTCAAATCCTCGGGTATACCGGATAAATCTTCTAACTGCAAAGGTTTGCCTTTGCAGGAAAGATTGTCAAATTCACCTCTTTCCATCGCCTCGCGGATTTTACCTTCGGCGATAATAGCCACAATATCCATGTTTAAACCCTTCCTTTATCTTTCCTCGACTTCGCGCGCTAATAAATAATATAATTGCAGCCGGTTTTAGAATGTTCAGTGGAAAAGAATGCATATTCCATTACTCCGGGATAATATAAAGCAACACAAAATACAAGAATTATAATTATATTCTTCATGCTATTTTCATGCTGCCCTCCTGGTGTTTGGTTATGATTAATGCAATAACTCGCACAGGTAGACAAACTCAATTCCTTTAGCTTCCATTACGGGTATCATTTCCTTGATGGCTCTGGCCATTTTTTCTCCACCCATACCTACATGCCCGATCCCAATAGCACTGCCGTTGGCCAGGGCTTTATCCGCCAAAAGGTCTAACTGTCTCTTCATATGATCTACACTTTTTACATCGTCCAAGAATATATCCCTTTGGGTGTAGGCTATACCCATGCTTTGAGCCAGGGGAATAATTTTCGACTTATCGGAAGTTCTGCTGTCCAGTACGAAAAATCCCTTTTCCCTGGCCACTTCCAGCACCGGGCGGATTAAATCATCCCGGGAAGTAACCAGCGAGCCCATATGATTATTAAACCCAGTAGCATATGGTACCTGAGCAAAATTCCGGCGTACTTCCCTGCGTATTTCTTCAGCGGTCATTTCAGAGGTTATAGCCCCGGGCCCCAGCCAGCTGGCTTTACCTCTCACTGGCTGCATGGGTAAATGTACTATCACCTCGTATCCCCGCTCCGCTGCCTGTACAGCCTGCCGGCGTGAATTTTCCAGGTTGGGCATTACCGCAAAAGTAAGCGGCCTATCGATGGAGAGCATTTCCTTTACCCCCCCGGGGTTACTTTGCCCGCAATCATCGATGACGATAGCCACCTTCGGTTTTTTTCCTTCCATTATCCCTCCTGCGACCTTAGTTAAAGGCAATTCGTCACGGGATATCGGTTTACTTATATCCATATGTCCGGCCAGGGTTTTTCTTTGCTTTCCGTTGACCATTACTTGCACTTCTCGTATTTCCGGTAACTCGAAAAGGGTATAGGCAATTGAACTGAGTGCAACCCATTCCCCCTCACTACCTAACAAACAGGATTCTTTATTCGTCATGCCGAGGTCAACCGTGGCCAGGGGGCCCGATACTTTTAAATTTTTAAAAGTAATACCATCCGGTATACACGGGCTCAGCTCATCGGTTTTCCGGGGTCCATCCACTAACTGCTCCAGTGCTAACCGGGCCAACTCTTTGACCGTGTCGTTAGCCATATCAATTGAATCCATTTCTTCAGAAGCCATAAAGAGCCGGGTTCTGGTTTTGGGTATAAAATATAAATCAGGCAATGTATCATTATTGACTTGTACCGTACTGTCATAGGTGGGCGTCTCTGTGTTTACGGACAAATCAACCTTATGGGAATCATTACAATAATTGGTTATGCCCGTGCAGATCGACCGGGCCATTTTCTTTTGATACGCGGGTTCGATTAAGTGCTGCCGGTCTTTCGCGCTTGAAATATAGCCCAACTCCACTACGACGGCAGGCATTTTTAAGCGGTTTAATATGTAATAATCCCTGGCACGGCTTGTCCTCTTAACCATTTCAGGAATGTGGTTTAATTCCCGCTGGATATGCCGTGCTAAACATTGTCCTGATTTATTATCCTGATTGTAAAATACCACCGCTCCGGCTCTGTTTCTTTTAGGAGAGCAGTTAATGTGCAGGCTTACAAATATGTCCGCATTATTTTTCAAGGCAACGGCAACTCTTTCATCCAGGTCATCCGGGTTTTTTTTAAGAGAAAACCACTTCCGGCCGAGTTGATAATCCCCGCTTCTGGTAAGTTTAACTACAGCACCTTCCGCCTCTAGCAGTTGGGCCAGCTCGCGAGCCACCGCAAGGGTAATATTCTTCTCCCATATTTTATTATTGTCTGTACAGCCTGTATCATTACCGCCGTGACCAGGGTCAATAACCACTATTTTCCCCTGCATGTCATTTAGCGTCGAAGCCGGCTCTTTTGCAGCAAACAGGTTATAGATTCCGGCCAATACAAAGCATACAAGAAGTATCATAAAAAGTCTTAATTTAGGACGTTTATACATAAGAACCCCCCCTATCAACTCACCGGCAAGACGGTAACCGGATATAACAATTGTCCATGTCCGGCTATAGATTATTCTTTAAAAAACTTCACAACAAATCTCCTGGTAATTTGCGTATTTCGGACCAAGCCGGACCACCTATTTGACTGCTTTATGAAAAAATCACCTCTACGGCAGTTCGAATTTTCTAATGAGACTCTGGCTGGTTCCCGAAAACCGCTTTCAACAGCTTATACCAGCACCCGCGGCAGATTACGAGCAATAATACACCGAAGGATACATTTCTTTGCCTATCTATGGTAGTATTAATTTACCCGAACCAGGGCCACGGCTGAAAAAGCCCGCATAACCGGGGTTCGGCCCTAAAGGGGAAACCAGTGTATCCATTTTTGAAATGGCTTCTTCTCCATATTTCCTCCTTACAAAATCCCGCCGTGCCAAACGATAAATTAACTCATCCCAAACAAGCCCCTGGCCTCGCCTACTGGCGTGGCCAGGGGAACAGTAATATGCTGGTGTGAGAGGATAAGGTTGGCTGCTCCATCCCACTCTATGTTGGCCTGAAATTTGCTCTTTAAGTTGTGACTTCTATTTTGGTCATCATTCCTCCCGGGAACTGGTTGTTGTTAACTAGGTGATGATATTCTCTGTCGTACAGGTAGAAGTCGCCCGGGGTAGTGGGAGTGAATACAATGTCAAAACTTTGTCCGGAGCCTAGGGTGACTCCTGTTTTTTCATAGGTAGCGTCCAACGTTGGGGTCATCAGGGGGAAGCTGTCCGCGGCCACTACCCTTCCAACAAATCCCCCGAGGTAAAATGTGTGGTTTTGAAACCCGGCGTTTATTACCCGTAGTAGTACCCGTTGCCCCACCTTACAGCTTATTTTGGACCCGTAGGGCTGGCTTGTATTGTTATCACCAGCGAGAGTATCAGGGAAGGAGCGGCCGTTAATCACCCAATAATCAGGTTTGAACTTAAGCATATCGTAATAAACTCCAGGCTCAACATCATTGTGCATAATACTATCAATCTCACCTATGACCAGTATTCTTTCCACATCATAATCGGAACCTGTACCGGCGCCATAGGCTGTTTTGTAGTTGGGATGATCCGGTGTGTTATAACCGCTTGGTCGTATTACAATAACGCCATATACACCCATCTGAATTTGTTTTTCGGGGTTGGTTCCGCTCTCATATAGATAAATGCCAGGTTTGGTGGCTGTAAAACTATATTCAATTAGCCAGTCTACATTCTCATCTAAATAGTTAGTGAGTGATATCATTTTCCCTCCGGCGTATTGGGGTTGGACAGGTTGAGGAATAAGGGGGCCGCTGGGAATTTTTCTTACCATGACATTTTCTTGTCCCGGAAAAATGATTGATATCGGTTCTCCTATGCGTGCAAATGAATTATTATGAATTAATCTTATGGTTAACCTATCTCCAACGGTGGCCTCTATTAGGGGACCGGGAGTCTGGGGACTACCGAAGAAGGCGTTAGCGAAGCCCCAAAAGGGAATGGTTTTATCCGGTAAGGATAAAGACCCGGCCGCAACCTGTAAATTTTTAATAACTGTTGCCATGGTCTTATACTCCTTTCAGAGAAATTACGTCAGTATTCCAACGTCGGGGGAAAGTGACGGATATATGGCAATCATGGTCATCATTCCGCCGGGAAACTCACCCCAATTGGTAATTTGAGGTTCTTTGTGGGAGTGTAGCATAAAATAATACTCGCCGAACTCATTAAAGGATGTCACCCCTTTGGGAATGTCTCCTTTCACCCCGAGATAGGGGCTCCCACTCCACATGGTCCATCCTACATTACCAATACCCATATTCCGCAGATTTGGCAAAGTTATGGGAATGGGATTTTCGGGGGTATAACCCAGTCCGTCCCACTGATAAATTTGGTCATAGGTCTGACCTGGCCCGACCAGAACGGTAAAACGTTTATAAGAGAGGTCGACATTACCATTTCTCAGCAGCCTGCCGTCCATTCCCACTATCCTGGTATGGTTACCGTGGGGGTGAAGGGAGTGATTGCCAATCCCGGCGCCGATATACCGGATTAGTACCTTTTCTCCAGGCTGAGCCATTATCATGGAACTGTAAGGCTGGTGGGGAAGGTGATCCATATTATCCATTAACATGGTGTCAGGTGCACAGCGCCCGTTTAATGTCCAGTAACGGGGCATATATTTACTGATAAGGTATGATCTGCCTTCCTCCACTGCCTGATGCAGGTCAGGGTCAATTTCTCCCATTATTAAAAGGTATTCCCGGTCAAATTCCGTGTCTGTTCCGGTACCGTATGCTGTTTTATATTCTTTTACATTTGGATCGTAGTCAGCCGGCCGCACTACCATCCCCCCGTACAATCCCATAGGAATCTGCACGTGCGGGTTGGTTCCGCTCTCATAAATAAAGGTTCCGGGGTGGGTTGCCGTAAAAGTATATGACACCATATCTCCAGGTTCAGCGTGGTTTACAAAAGATACCAATCGGCCGGCACTGTATTGAGGCTGTACCGGCTGTCCTTCGACAGTAACTCCCGTTTGGCCGGGAAAAGATATGGAAACTGGTTCAGACAGTGTATTATATAGATTGACGGTGACCGTTTCACCCTGTGTCACAACCATATGAGGCCCCGGTAATTGGGCGGGTCCGTTTTCACTTTTGGAAAACCCCCAGAAATATATACTATTGCCATCGGGGGTACTTAAATAACCATCCTTTACCCAAAGGTTTATAAGAGACATTTACATTCTCTCCTTTGTGGTTTTTTCCTAAGGTGCCCCGTTGAAATGCAGTGAACTCTTGGCTGAAAAACTTTAAGGTGCAGGAAGCACCCTTACTTCAGTAATCATCCCGCCAAATGATATTCCTGCAATGGTATTTTTGTGGTGATTACGGCTGTAAAGGGGATATATTCCCAAACGTGGGGCTGTAAAAATTGCATCCACTGTTTGACCTGCCCCAATATAGAGGGTGTTTCTCCAGTAGCTAATATCTTCCCCGTGATACCCGCGCAGTTGTTGAGCGTCCTGCCCCACTACTTTGAAAGGCACACCCAGTATCTGGATGCTATGTTCCTGAAATCCCAGGTTTATAAACCGGAGTAGTACTTTTTCCCCTTCACACGCCTCAATAAGTGATGAAAACGGCTGCAATGGGAGGGTCGGTTCATTACCCGGTTTCACTGTATCAGGGTAACTCCTTCCGCTAATCAACCAGTACTCCGGGCTGTATTCTGTCCAATCGAATTCCTGAACGTTTGCCACCAGGTAATGAGGTTCAGCATCCAATTCGGTTAGGAAAATCAAAACTTCACGCTCAAATTCGGTAGATTCATCGTTATAGGCAAATTTTCTACCAAGATCCTTTTCCAATTGGGGGCGAACGATTAAGGGACCCACCATTCCCATCTGGATGTGTTCCACAGGCTCAAAGTGGCAGTGGTACATATACGTACCGGGATCCAGCGGTTTGTAGTAATACGTGAAGTCTCTGCCTACCGGTACTGAGATAGAAGCTTCGGGTACTCCGTCCCACAAAGGAATTTGATTGGGGAATCCGTGCCAGTGTATGGTATGGGTATCGTCCAAATCCGGTCTGCTGGGCAAACCCAAGTTGGTTAAGGTAAGATAAACTTCATCACCTTGGTACACCTCCAATAAAGGTGCCAGCAAGGTAGCTTTACCCCGGTATTCAAAAATCTGTTTCTCAGGAATACCGGTAATATCAACAAAACCAAATGTATAATGGCTGGTGCCGTCGGGCATGTTTACCCACCCGTCTGTTGCACCGAAGCGCTTTTCAATTATAGCCATTTGACCACTCCTTTCCGGGATTAGGGAGCGACAACATATTCGTCGGCCCCGATATCGTAGCCTGCACCCTGTGGTCTGGTATTCCCGTCAAAATCTTTATTCGGCGCATGGAATGTTTCTGTTCCTTTGGTAACTTTATCGATACCCCGGTCTATCACCTGAGAACCGCTGGTGATGTGATAATCACCCGTAAGTTCGGGAACTACCGTAACTATTTTTACGGATTTGAAATCAGGTTCCATATTAAAGGCTAGTGCGGTTACCTTGGTCTCATATTCACTTGCAAATACAGGGTCCCCGTAGATATTATTGCTGCCCCCGGCGTACTGATGTGACAGGCTGCAGTATTCAGGATTCAGAAACGCAGAGGTACCAAATACCTCTAAGTCCATAACATTAATGGGCTGCGGATCACCGGTGGCTCCAATTCCAGATATGCCTCCCCTACCTTCGTTAAGTGACTGGTTAAAGGTGCCCGCTCTATTATCCCAGAAAATGTTATTAAACAAGATTGGATCACTGAAATTGGGTGATCCGGGGTGTACGGTGTCCAGGTAAGCCTGAAAAGCGGCACTGTTGGTTTCACTTACCAGCCCAGCAGCGTGGGGCAAACCATCGCTGTCCTCTGCTGTGGCGGTGGTAATGTTCTTGGCAATAGTGTTGTTAGCTATAACCACATTGGAAGCATCGTCAAGGGCTATTCCGCCGCCCAGATCGGTGGAAACATTGTTGGCAATAATATTGTTGTAAATATTGATCCGGTAATCTAAGGGTTGTAAGAGCCGGATACCCCCGCCGTCGTCGTTAGCAATATTTCCTTGAATAAGGTTATTGTAAATGTCTACTTCTCCAGATCCGGCGGTTAGCGTTGCCGGCGGAACTGGTTGCTCCCCGCCTACAAACACACCGGCCCCTTCGTCAAAAGAAGCGTTAAACAGTATGCGGTTATGGTGAATTTTACCGCCGGGGCTGAAGCCAAAGTGGGATATGCCCCCACCGTACTCGGCGGAATAATTGCCACATACTTCGTTGTATTCGATATTGTAATTATCGGCACCGTTGAATATGCCAATTCCACCAGCCAAGCTTATACCACCGTTGTTCAGTATGCGGTTGTGATGGATGTGTATATTATCGTTGTAATTATCTCCCACATAGGCTCTACCAATGGTAATGGCGCCACCAAAACCACCGCCGTTACTTTGGATCACGTTATTGCTGATGACAAGGTGGTTACAGTGAGCATTGACATATATTCCGCCACCGTCTTCGCCTCTGGCGCCGGTGATTCTGAAACCGTCTATTTGGGGTTTGAATGTATCACTGAAGGCCCCTGACTTGGCAACCACTGTCAATACTTGACCCCTGGTTATTTCTTTTACCTGATCGGGCGGCACCAGTTCCGGCCCGTCAAAATCAATACTGGCTAGTTTATCAAGCCACTGGTTGATATATGAAAGGAAGAAGCGCCCGTCAAGAATGGACCCTTTAACTGCAGACCCGTCCGGTCTTATTCCACCTGGCCCAACTCCCTGGAGTTTCACGTTTTTGTATAGAATAGGGCTTTCATAATAGGTTTCGGGTAATACAACGATAACTGTCCCGTCCGGTTCATTATCTATGGCATCTTGAATGGTAGTGTAATCAGCTGTGCCGTCTTTTTTGACTCGAACAATATTGGGCCAATATACACCTTGTTTGCGGAGATGGAAGGTGATACCTGTTGGGCTTGCTTTTCCGGCTGAATTGGTTACCAGTAATTGCGCCGGCCCTACAACAGCAAAATCATAGGGAACACGAGCTGTAATTTTCTTGTTGTTCCACTCCAGGATATCAATTTCCTGACCGTCTAAAGTTACCTTTCCCGGAGTATTACCAAATCCCGTACCCACAATGTTAATAGTTCTGTTCTCATCATTGGGGTGCATTACGTTCACTTGTATGCGGCTTACCCTAAATATTTGGGGAGTATCTGCTGGGACATTGCACTGTGGAGGCTGTGAAAACTGTGCCCCGGGAGTTTCTACAAAGGCTGTAATGGGAAACAGGGCAACATCGGCATAAGTAGTTTTGCCAGGCCATACATCAAACACCATCTTTAAAGTCTGGTAATTGGGGTTATACAGTTCATTAGGGTTATCCGGGTCTCCCGGGTCATTACCGATCACCTGATACATTCCTGGTGCTACTCCCGAAGGGGTAGGTATGTTGCGGGTATAGGTTGAAGGCAGCAGCACTTCAAAAATGCCGTTAACATCAGAATGGACCGTTGTGATTAACCTGCCGGTGAAGTCCCGAATTCCCACTGGCGTATTGGGGATACCCCTTTTTTCACCGTAGTATATAAAATCAGGATTGGTTTCCAGGTTAATATCGTCCAGCAAGAAACCCACAATGCAACCAGGGATGGGAACGTCGGTATACAGGAAAAAGTCTGCTGTGGCATTGAGACCTTCTGAAACTTTTACCACCTTCTTATTAGGATCCAAGTCTTGAGGAGCGGGAAGCGGATAGTACGGTGGAGGTGGCACACGTGTTAGGTTTTGTTCTTTTTCATTTAAACCATTGGCGTTCGCCGAGCGAACAAGAGGGGTGCCTACAAATTCATCACCCTGGTCCGTATTAATTGAGCCGTCTTTGTCCAGTACCTTATACCCCGTGGGGGGCACAACTTCTACAATATACGTACCGGGAGGGAGCGGTTTTTCAACCGCATCCGGGTGCTCATAATAGGGGTCCCAATACGTTTCAAAGGCATAACCACCATCAAATACTCCGGGTCTTATCTGGTTTGAAATATTAGGAACCTCTGCACAGTTTACCGGATTGCCGTCGGGGTCCGTACAGCCCGTAGGGTGTTCCCAAGCGTCCGTGATAACGGTATTAATAAGGTCTCCCTGAACTAACCTGCCTTCCGCATCTACGGTTGTCGCATAAAGATTAAGGGTTACATTCGGAATACCAGGTTCGTAGTCTTCAGCTATCGCATACCTGGGATCGATCTCATTGCGCATCGTAGCATAATAAACTATGCCTGAAATGCCACCGTTTTCTCCCCTGTTATATGGCCTTTTGCCCCAATCAATCCTGTTGGTTTTAGCTGCCCACGTAAGCTCAGCTAGTGTTAAAGCACCAGGATAAGTTTCAGGGCACCTAACGTAATTACCCCGGGAATTCAGACACAAAGCGGCAGGATTAGCAGGGTTGGGTACCGGAATGTTGTAATCCGGAGTGCCTGTGGCTCCGGTGCGGGCAAAACGGGTAAAGTCTACCTCGGCCACGGCAAAGCGCTCCAGCTCAAAGACCTCGTTCAACTCGTAATTCCCATGCATGTCTGTTACAGTACGGTACTGAATGCTACCGTCCTTAAATCGAGTGCCCACCTCAATATTGGGAATGCCGTTCTCACCAGGTTCACGAACCCCATTACTATTAAGGTCATTAAAGACAGTACCCTTAATATAACCAAACCACCTGGGTATACCTATGTCGCCCATATCAACGATTTCTCCCGGACCCACCTGTACTGTACGGAAGGAAATGATGTAATCCAACGGTTCGTCCCAGATGGCCATCTGGTAAAGCCCCGGCGGGACGTTCTTAATTATAAAGTTACCGTTGCTGTCGCCTCGTCCGGTATAAACCTGTTGGTCATTTGCTCCTATATCACTGAGTGCTATCCAAGGATGGTCCACTGGATCCCCCAATGTCAGCGGTCGAAAAGGCGGTGTAAACTCAATAATGGTACGCACCCTGCCCATAATTATTCCGGTTTCCCAGGGACGGGGTGGTTCGAATTCCATTGGCCTGACAAATCCTATCCATACCAGAGGGGCTTTAAAGCCTTCCCGCGGACTGTAGCCATCATTGCCTTCCTCTATCCAGGCATCTATTATATGGGTGCCCTCAATGGTGGTAGTCTGAATCCAGTCCGTTCCATCCGGCGGTATAGCTTGAACTTCATATTTACCAGGGGGGAGGTTATCAATCAGAGCATCCCCGTTTGCATCGGTAAGTATCTTACCCCCGGTGCCCGGAATGGGAATTGGATTGCCTGACGAATCTAGAATTAAGTTGCCAGACGGGTCCCGTACATACTCGGTGCCAAGGGGGTTACCGAAATAATCTACCGTTACTTCGCCCACTGTATCTTTAACAATAATAAGGAAACCCTCCAGCCCGCTCTCCAGTGGGAAATCGTCCTCACCATTGACCGGGTTGTTGTCGTGAAATACGTGAACCCTTATTTTGGACAGCGGTAGGGGGTGGGGGTGCAGTTTCACCTCAAGTGTCTTGTCCGTACCGTCCATTGTTACCCAGTTGCCTCCCATTTTATAACCGGGAGCCAGTACCGAAACAAGGTATTTACCATCTGGCAGGGATGCTACCGGAGTTGAGGTGGCCGAGGCTTCTCCCGTGGCAACCACCGGGCTGTGGCTAGCCCCAGGCTTTAATGAAGGAAATAAACTTGGGTCTCGATCGCCCTCGGGGAGTTCCACTTGGGGATCCCCCACGTTATTGTCATTGACAATAAATTTAAATTCAGGAATTGGGTCACCTGTTGTTACATCTCTTACAACAACGGTGAGATTCCCGTTAGCCCTTGTCATATCGTGGGAATTGTTCACCTGAAAAACAGGTTCCTTTGCTGATTTGCGCTTCATTCGACAACCTCCTCGAGCCTGAGTCTAAAACATATTTACTCGTATTATATGATTTTTTTTGGATAATGTGATAATTTTTTCCATCATCATTGATGCCATCACGGGATAACCGGCAAAGCCCGCAGCCTGTAGTTGCTTGACCAGCTTTAAGGTTGGGGTCGAGGGCAGTGTTGACCACATTATAGACGTAGTACTCGTAACCCACTCTTGCGGCAAGGTTATCTGGGTCGGATAAGAGAGGATCGATTAACTTGTACATTCAGTCCTCCCTAAGAGGAAATACCAGTGTTTGCCAAGAATAACTTGATCACGGTTATTTAGTTTAGTATTAAACGTACTTTATAAAGTCCTTGTTGCTTAAGATCAATGGTTAAGGTCACTGATACGGTACTCTTAATGCTTTTATAAATTTGGTTTCTAGAGTATGTTGGGGTGACGATAGTATTGGTGGGAAATATAGATGATGACTAGAAAGCTTATTGAAGAGCAAAAGCATTGTGGTTCAGAACTGCAGCTGTGGGAGCATTTCATAAACGGGAAAAGAGAATACGAAATGATAATAAACGGCGTTTTTATTATGGCTTCTTATAATTACCTTTCTTCAGAACTGCTAGTAAGGGAGGCAATGAAAAGGATAAAGTCTAAGGACTATGTGAATATATTGATTGGCGGTCTGGGAATGGGGTTTACTGTGAAGGAAGCCTGTTCGTTTTCTAATGTAAGCAACATAGATGTAGTTGAAATTGAGCCAACGATTGCGGAGTGGAACAAAAGTTACTTCAGTGATAGCAATCAAAACTGTTTGGATGATGAACGGGTAAATGTGATCATTAAAGATTTTTACGAGTATGTAATGAATACCAGGAACCTTTATGACATAATCAGTATGGATATTGATAATGGACCTGCGCTCCTGGTTAGAGAGGGCAACCGTAGAGTATATAGTACCAGTTTTTTTAGAAGAGTAAAGGAAATTATGAAGCCGGGTGCTGTATTTGTCATATGGTCAGGTAATTATGACCAAAACCTGGTTAAACAAACGAAGGAAGTATTTTTAAACTGCGATGTTGAAGAGGTTATAGAAGAGCAAAATGGTAGAAAGATTTTATGCTATCTGTATTTTGCCTATTAGTCTACTGGGGAATTGCAGAACGGACGTCAATTGGTTCAGTGCTGTATGCCGAAGGGTATAAGATCCAAACAATATTAGACTGTTTTGTGACAGGCAGTTTCAGAGCATTTGGTAGCAAGCCTGAGCAAGTTGTGCAGGCAATGGTATGACTGGCTAAATTGGTTAACGGCTTGTATTGGTAGGCACATAATTATCCCAATGCAAAATTGAACTGCCCCCAAATTGCTGCGGGATGCCAGTGCAGAGGTTCTCCGCGGATCATGCGGGTGAGTCGATTAATTTCTTTAAATCCAGAACGCGCCAGATATTTTCGACCAACTGCATTTTCTGTCGTCATTGCGTGTTTGACTACAGTGTCAGGTCCGCCGTCCCGTGCCCGCCTTAGATCCAGGAGGGTCTTCCCGGCATCCGGGTCGGTAGCCACAATGGGACCTCGCCCCCAGGGTGTGGAGATGTAGAAACCGCATATGCTGCCATTTTCACTGGTTACAACCCACCCCTTGTCGCTGAAGGCCCGGAGCAGATCCGATCGATCCTCACCCGTTACCCAGCGGTCCAGTTCGCAGACCCTTGGCAGGTCGTCGGCTGTCAGCGGGCGCAACAGGGGATGACGGGGTAGGTTCGCCAGGGCGGGACCTTCGAACACGTGATAACAAGTTACTGCAGTGAACCTAAGCCGCTCATAGATAGACCGGCCCAAGTCGGTGGCAATGAGCAACAAGGTGCGGCAGCCTAGTTTCTCCAGGTGTTCAATGAGGGTGCTGGTGAGTGCGGTACCGATCCCATATCTCCGGAATTTCAACGAGACAAAAATATTGCCCAGCCAGCCTACATTACCATTCCGGGTGCCAACGGCGGTGCCCACCACCTTGCCATCCACTACGGCGACAAAAGGGTGGCAACTTGGATGGTTAAAGTAAAACTCAAATTGCTGCCGGTTGTCCCACCCCTGTTCTTGGAGAACAGAGATGGCAGGCTCAACATCTTTAGCCGTTATAGGACGGATATGCACAATAGTTCCTCCTGTCAATCTGCAGATTTATGGTATAGTAGGAACTGTTAATTGGCTGATACCATTCTGACGGCACAACTCGGCGATACTGGTTTGTCCTTTAACAGACTCAAGTACTAGTTCCATTTTGCGTTGAGCAGTCCAGCGCTTGCGTCTTGATTGGTTCTCGTCAGTCACTTGTCAAAGCCCCCCTTGGAAAGGTTATATCAGGTTACCTCTCCGGAAAACAACTGTCTCGTTCTAAATGGGGGCAGTATATAAGTTAAGTAAGGAAAAGATTATAACCTATCGAGATTTTGGCAGGGGGTGGAAGCAACAGAAGCTTTGGAATGAGAGGCAGTAATGTGGCCGCTAACATTAAATGACCGCAATGAGGGTGGTTTTTCTAAGATTAACATGCCGGCAAGGTGAGCTCCGGTAAGCTGGTGGCGGAGGTGGATAAAGATGGTACAAGACAAACCCCTGGAGATGGCGCTTTTCTATAACTCCTCAACGGATCACCGGATACAAAACAAAAAAGGCCGGTATTTCCGGCCGCTTCCAAAATAGCACAGATGGTCTGATAAGAAACCCTAAAGGAATGCATTCAAATAAACATTATCCTGTTTAATCCTGTTCTCCTGTCCAATAATAAAGACCCCAAAGGAATGCCTTCAACTCAACGTAGAACATC
>JACDOK010000008.1 GCA_017656185.1 Peptococcaceae bacterium
TGGTCGGAGCGACAGGACTTGAACCTGCGACCTCTACCACCCCAAGGTAGCGCTCTAGCCAAACTGAGCTACGCCCCGACGCATTTTTTATTGTATCCCACCGAGCACAAAAAGTCAAGTTAACCCGCTCTGGAGACGCCTTATACTACCTCGAAAATACCCATTTCAAAGGCGCTACTTATGGTAAAAATGATCCGCTAAAGTAAGAAAAGCGCATAGGCTATAGCTTACCGGAAAACCCGGGTGCGGTATTTTAGCTAATTTCCTCAAAGTATCGCAAGGCAGTTATTTCCAGCGAGCGAATATTGTGGAGCGATTGTGGAGCGTTGGTAACCCAGCACTCAGTGGACAATAAAGAGTTTAAATGTTGATCCTCGCTTGTCAAGTAGTCTCAAAGCTTTTATTATTGTTCACAGTTCTGAGTGCTGGGCCAGGAAAACCCCGGGGGAACCAAAGCCGTTACGAAGCAGTATGAGAAACTAATTTCGTTGCGCCCAAGTATCAAACGCACATTTAACCGTACAAGAAATATTTCATTAAGGAATGTCCCACAGAAACATACATACCAGATGCCGCCGCCGTATTTTCATTAAAAGTTCGGCCCGCCCCCATACGGCCCGTCTTTTTCTCCATAATAGCAAAAGGCACAGGTTCAGCCGAATGGGTTTTAATATCAAGCGGTGTGGGATGATCGGGAAGCACCATAATCCGATATTTATCCAGCACGTCCAGACCGTCCAGGAGACAGCCTAAGACCAACTTATCAATGGCTTCAATGGCCTTAATTTTCCCTTCCAAATCACCCTGGTGGGAAGCCTCATCGGGGGCTTCCACGTGGAGATAAACAAAATCAACTTCTGTTAAAGCCTCTAATGCTGCCCGCGCCTTTCCCTCAAAATTGGTATTTATAGTACCCGTGGCGCCTTCTACGTCTATAACCCGCATTCCGGCACAAATGCCAATTCCCTTGATTAAATCAACTGCTGAAATGACAGCACCTTCCACCCCAAACTCCTTCGAAAACTCCGGCAGTGCCGGTTTTTTTCCCTGGCCCCATAGCCATATGCTGTTTGCCGGGTTAAGCCCGCGTTCCAACCTGTTCCGGTTAACCGCGTGATTGGAAAGCAACCGGTAACTGCTGTCCATCAATGCATATAATTCTTGGGCTCCAGCCCCTTGCGGCAAAAACTTCGCTACACACTTACCCGATATGTCGTGCGGCGGCGTGAGAATACTGGCCCAAGGCCCACCCCGCCAGACCATAAGGTGGCGATAGCTTATACCGGAATAAAATTTACAACTTTGACTCCCCAAGTTTTTGTCAATATCGGCAACAAGCAACCGGGCTTCCTCTGAGGAAATTTCGCCGGCACAGTAGTCTAACATAATCTTGGTACTATATGGTTCGTCACCAGATAATGTCACTAAATTGCACCGGAATGCGACATCTTCGGGCCCTAACTCAATACCCATACTTACGGCTTCCAGAGGTGACCGCCCGGTATAGTAACGTACCGGGTCATAACCCATTATCGACAAATTGGCAACATCGCTCCCGGGAGCGTAGCCCTCCGGTACTGTTTTAACCAACCCTAAAGTACCGGTTGACGCGATGCGGTCCATGTTAGGGGTACAAGCATATTGCAGTGGAGTGAGACCCCCGAGTTCGGCACAGCCCTTATCGGCCATGCCGTCTCCCAGCACAACCACATATTTCACGGTTATACAATCTCCTTTACCTTCATTTCGAAATAATTTCGCTTTTATTAGAGATCCCTTATGCTTTATCTTAGGCATAATAAGACCCACTCCGCAATAGCGAAGTGGGTCTTGCATATATCATATATTCTGTCTTACTGCCTATTTCTTCAAAGCGTCCGGGGTGATGTCTTCATAGGCACCCTTCTTAATTTCAACCTTTTCAGCCGTCTTGTAGTATTCACGCAGGATCTCGATGACTTCAGGACGCCCAAATTCTTTCGGAATGTCAGCACCTTCCTGCATTAACCGGCGGAATTTCGTACCGCTAAGTATCACACGAGACTCATTGGGGTGCGGGCAAGTCCGCAGGCTCGCCATACTCTGGCATTCGTGGCAGTAGAAGGTCCAGGCAATCTTCATCGGCTGCAGTTCAAGAGCCCCTTCCCACAGTTCATTAAAAATGTTCTGAGCATCAAAGGGACCGTAGTAATCACCAACACCAGCGTGGTCACGGCCGACAATCAGATACCTGCAACCCCAGTTTTGACGGAAGACAGCGTGCAATAAGGCTTCACGCGGGCCACCGTAGCGCATTTCCATCGGGTATACACCGACAGCAATGCTTTCTTGCGGGAAGTACTTCTCCGCCAAAACTTCGTAACACTTAACGCGAACTTCGCCCGGAATATCACCTTTTTTAAGTTTACCAACAATGGCGTGAATGAAGCACCCGTCTACAAAACCGCTTTCCAGGGCAAACTTGCAGAGGTACTCGTGGGAGCGGTGCATCGGGTTACGAGTCTGGAAGGCCACTACACTGGACCAACCTTTTTCTTCAAACAGCTTACGGGCTTCCTCAGGATACAGGTAGTATTTAGGATATTTTTCTCTATATTTACCCTCGTTAATAACCTTAATTGGGCCGCCCATATTATACTCGCCCTGTGCCATAACCTTAGCTACACCAGGGTGTCCTTCAGCGTCTAAAGTTTTAAATACCTCTTTACATTCCGCTTCTTTATCGTACGTGTAAATCTCTTCTACCTTCATTGTGGCATAAAGTTCGCCAGACTCTTTGTCATAAAGGGCAACTTCAGAACCTTCTTTGATCCCGGCCGCCTTTAGTTCGTTCTCAGTAATCGAAAGCGTTACCGGCATCGGCCACATCGTGCCGTCAGGAAGCTTCAGGTCATAAACACAACCCTGCCATTCGGCTTTGTTCATAAAGCCTCTCAGCGGGGTAAAAGCGCCAATGCCAAGCATCAAAACATCAGAAGTTTCACGCGAGCTCATGTACACCTTTGGCAGACTTTCAGCTTTTTTGATTTCAGCTTCTCTCTCCTCACCCTTAAGGAGCAAAGGCATAAGTTTTTTTTCGGGACCATGTGGATTTGGTAGCGCCATGAAAATTTCCCCTCCTAAAAATAAATAGTTTAGTTATAAATACGGACTTTGTGACTAAGGGAACTAGATATCCTCTGAAAAGGATATGTTCCCTTTTTCACACTATACCAAAACTTATCCAACAGCGTCAAGATATTTATCTATTGATCTACAAGTTCCAATATAAAACAGCTGAAGACCTCGTCACCCCACCAGTAGTCAGCATGCACTTTAAGTTTATAATGCCCTTACTTACCGCTTATCTCAACCGTTTAAGCATGTTGATAACGTTGAATTGAATAATGTGCCTAAAGTCACGAAATGTTATTTCTCGTTTTCGTCCAACTTAAATTCCTCGTGACATACCTTTACAGCCTTATGTAAGTCCTCGAGCGCCACAACACACGAAACCTTAATTTCTGACGTGCTGATCATTTCGATATTCACTTGCTCCCTAGCTAACGCCTTAAACATTGCTGCTGCCACCCCGGGATGACTCACCATTCCGGCGCCAACGATGGAAACCTTGGCCAACCCCTCATCATGGGTATAACCTTTAGCTCCTACCTCGGGCTGAATCGCCGAGACCACCTTTAAAGCTTTGGAGAGATCATCGCGACTTACAGTAAAAGCAATGTCTTGTTTTCCGTTACGCGTGGCACCTTGAATAATCATGTCAACATTGATGTTCTCTTTTGCTAAAGCTTCAAAAATAATGGACGCAATGCCTGGGCGATCGTAAACATCAAACAGGCCAATTTTTGCTACATTAGCATCATAAGCTACACCGCTTACCACAGCAGCCCTTTCCATACTGCCAACCTCCTTGATTTCCGTACCCGGCTCCTTATTAAAACTCGATCTTACCACTAGAGACATATTGTAAAGTTTGGCTAATTCTACCGCCCTGGGATGCAACACTACAGCTCCCAGGCTTGCCAATTCCAGCATTTCATCATAGGAAACCATATCCAGCTTCCGCGCATCCGGTACTACACGCGGATCGGCTGTGTACACCCCATCCACATCAGTATATATCTCGCACAGATCCGCCTTCAAAGCCACCGCCAGAGCAACAGCCGTAGTGTCGGAACCCCCACGGCCTAAAGTATTGATCTCACCTTCTTCAGTTATACCCTGGAAGCCGGCGACAACGACTACCTGATCACGTGCAAGTTCAGCCTTCAAACGACGGGGATCAACGTCCACTATTTTTGCCTTACCGTATTTACCGTCGGTTCTGATACCGGCCTGAGCACCTGTCAACCCAACAGCATTACAACCTAAATCCTTTAAAGCTATTACCAGAAGCGCAACTGAAACTTGTTCCCCGGTAGACAGCAGCATATCCATATCACGTTCCGCAGCGTTACTTGTTAATGTGCGGGCCAACGCGATAAGTTCATCGGTGGTGTCACCCATAGCCGAGACAACAACTACTACTTCGTGCCCATTTTGTTTGGTTTCGTAAACTCTTTGGGCAACGTTCTTAATCTTTTCCGCGTCACCTACGGAACTCCCACCAAACTTTTGAACAACCAGCATTACTTTCCTCCACATTTCCTCCTAATATTTCAAATTACAACAGCACCACTGGTATCCGGGGCTAAAGTAAAAACCCGTGCTTTAATTCCTTCGGTTTCAAATACCCGGAGCATTACATCTCCTACCCGGTTACTATCATCCCGGTTCCGGCATAACGCGATTAAAGTCGGACCTGCGCCGCTGAGAGCTACTCCCAAAGCTCCAGCGGCAGTAGCCTCCACCAAAGCTTTATCCATACCGGCGATCAGCCGCCGGCGATACGGCTGATGCAGTACATCCTGCATAGCGGTGCGTAAAAACTCCGTGCGCCCTGTGGACAACGCACCTACTAGAAGACATGCTCTCCCAATATTGTAAACAGCGTCCTGAAACGCGACGTGCGAGGGCAGAATCTCTCGCACCATATTTGTAGGCAAATGAAATTCAGGAACCAAAGCCACTACTTGTACCGCGGGTGGAGCAAATGGAAAAACCTCCACGCCTGTTTCGGTCGGCACCGAGATAACGACGCCTCCGAAAAGTGCTGCACCTACGTTGTCGGGATGCCCTTCCAGAAAATTAACCAGGTTGAGCAACTCCTTACGGGACAAATTGTTCCCGGACAACGCGTTAGCCGCTACTACCCCGCCAACTAAAGCTGCCGCGCTGGATCCTAATCCTCTGGCCAATGGAATTTGGTTAACCAGCACAATATGCAGACCGGGTGGCTCTACCTGAACTTTATCAAAAACAGCTTTTGCCGCCCGGAATACAAGATTAGTGTCATCGAGAGGTATTTCGTCCTTCCCCTCGCCGATAACCGTTATTTCCAAGCCGTTAGGCAAATACTCCATATGTACGGTGTTATAGAGACTGAGAGCCATCCCCAGGCAATCAAATCCGGGTCCCAAGTTGGCCGTGGAAGCAGGTACGCGTACCTCCACCAAACTGAGCCCCTCCATTTATCATAAATACGCTAGCTGTTCCCCTCGCCCTCTACTCTGATAACATTGCATATTTTTTCGACTACGGGAAGCAGCTCCAGCGATGCCAAGGCACTACGCAGGCTTTGCTCAACAACATCGTGGGTAACCAACACCAACTCTGCCTTTTTATTTACAGTTTCTTTCTGGATAACGGTAGCAAGACTAACGTTATTATCTCCGAATACCTGAGCGATTTGTGCCAGTACCCCCGGCTTGTCAACTACCTTCAGGCGCAAGTAGTTTTTGTTTACAACCTGAGCCATTGATTTTATTGATCGTGTTTCGTAACAGGTACACCCGATCATCCCCGGCACGTGATGGCGGAAGTTCCGAGCAGCATCCATTATATCTGCCATTACAGCACTGGCCGTGGGCATTTCACCGGCTCCACGACCGTAAAACATTGTTTCACCCACAGCGTCCCCTTGAACAAAAACAGCATTAAAAGCATCATTAACAGCTGCCAATGGGTGAGTCACCGGCAACAGGGCGGGATGTACCCTTACCTCGATTCCCTGAGAAGTATCCTTGGCAATACCCAAAAGTTTTATCGTGTAGCCCAATTCCCTGGCATAGGTGATATCCTCGGCGGCAATATTGCTAATACCTTCGACATAAACATCCTGGAACGATACACGCGTGTTAAAGGCAATAGAGGCCAAAATCGCTATTTTGCGGGCAGCATCATAACCCTCAATATCATTAGTGGGATCAGCCTCAGCATATCCCTGTTCTTGAGCAGCCCTCAAGGCAGTAGCAAAATCTATTCCCTCTTTGCTCATACGTGTCAACATATAGTTGGTAGTTCCATTTACAATTCCCATAATCTGCAGGATACGATTACCGGCCAAGCTTTGTTTCAAAACTTTAATGATCGGAATGCCACCGGCGACAGAAGCTTCAAAAAAGAGACCGCAGTTATGAGCTTCCGCCTCGGCAAACAGTTTTTTACCATATTCGGCCATCATATCCTTGTTGGCTGTCACTACGCTTTTGCCCCGGGATAGGGCCTTTAAAACATAATCCGCAGCAAGACCGGTCCCACCGATTAATTCTACAATAATATCAATCTCGGGATCATTCAATACGGCTTCCGGATCATTGGTCAGCAGTCCGGGCTCAACCTGTAAACCTCTATTTTTGGCAAGGTCACGGACCAAAATCTTCTTGATATCAACCGGTCCCCCCACCTTGCGTTCAATAAGCGATTTATTGGCCTGTAAAAGACGGAAGACACCACGTCCAACTGTCCCCAAACCCAGCAAACCTATATAAATTGGTTTTCCGGACATATTTTCATCTCCCATATCCTACCTCTGATCCTCCTAGCGGCAATAAATGCACTATTCGCTGGTTTGAAGTCATTCTCCTGCCCTCAACTCAATTTTACCTTTTTAGTCAGTTCAAATATCCGAAAAGTTCCATTTCGGTCCCAAACGCACCTGTATTGCTTATCGCTACAAAATAAGCATCTAAAGAATAGTAAACCGTGTCCCTAACTAGTTTTCCTAAGGACACGGATTTTGGTATTCAGGATTATCAGCGGCTTTTTATCAATCCTAACGGTTTACCAAGACACTCAGCTTGGCAACCCATCGTACCAAAGGATGTCTTAATTTTTTTTCTAACCGGCGGTATTCCTCACGGGTACGCCTTAGTTCATGCTGCAGAAAACGCACCGAACGCTGTAGATCTTCTCCCGCTTCCAGAGACTCTTTTAGATCTGTTTGCAGGCGATCAATATCTTCTTCCCATACTTTCGCTTTCCGTTCCGCATTCTCCTGACATTTAGTCAGCTTATTCTTAAGTTCTATAATCTCGCCTTGCAGCTCTGCCACTTTGGTACTGTGGTTTTCTTTTAGTTCGGCCATTTTGGCCTGGCTTACACGATACTTCTCCTTGTATTCCTGCAGTTTAGTGAACATGGTTTCAAGGTTGCGTTGAGCGGCATCCAACGCTTCACGAAGTCTCTCATTTTCCGCTTCACCATCACGGGCACGCTGCACCCAAAGACGGCACTGGTGGAGGATGCTGTTGGCCTTTGATTCAAGTTTTCTTACTTGTTCCTGGTAGTGGAGAATTTCCTTCTTGCGGAGTGATAATAATAAGTCTTTTTCAGAAAGCTGAGTGGCCAATTGGTCGTATTGCTGCTTGAATACACTTTGCTGGGCAAGTGCTGCCGCTGCTTCTTTTTGTGCTGATATTGCTTCATTTACCTGTGTCTTAAGACGCTGGTACTTTTGCTGCCACTGATTTCTTTCCGAGTGCCAACGCTTCTTTTGTTCGCGCAAAATTCCTAAATATTTCTTCATGATGTCGTCATATACACGGTGTACCTTGTGATTATATGTCCATAAATTATCACTATATTTCTCAAAATAAGGAAAATTATGCAGAATGACTTCTACGGAGGCTTCCGTAGTTGGCCGCCAGTTGTTAACCACACTAACGATTTGCGGTAAGGATAACCCTCCCGGGTGCAGTCGAAAAACCTTAATAACCAAGTATTTTAACGGATATTGGGCTGCGTCAACATCCCATTCGGTAAGTCCCCACGTGCCATTGTCCAACTGAATAAAGCGCCCATCCGAAATTAAGTTGCCTTCTTGCGCAATCATGCGCCGTAATCTCTTCTTCTTGCCCTGACTCGATTTATATACATCCCAGAGGCTCATTGGAGCCCCCTTTTTCAGCAACTGGTGATAAAATTGATTGTTCTCTTTGTTACCCTCCATATTTAAACACCAAAGGCCTTGTTCATTCTGGTAAAAGCATTCGTGCTGCTGCAAACATAAATTCACCTTTTGTTCAACCTGCTCCAGCGTATAATCTTGCAGCATTTTACGACGTACATAGGGAGCAAGATCCTTGGCCGACATCGCTTCGAAAAAGTAAAGAGTACGCTTGAGTACATCAGTTAAAGAGTGTAAATTACCGTTCATCTAGTTGATCACCTTCCCCCTGACAAACAGAACTTACATATAATACCATGTCTATTCCCTGTTTTTTCCATTTCTCCTGCAGGAAGAAGGTATTTTATTTAACCTTTTTTCTTTCACGCTTCTACATTTTATAAAAATTAAACCCCCGCGGTTAGCGGAGGCTGTAGTTAGGTGCTTCTTTAGTTATTATTACATCGTGTGGGTGACTTTCCCTCAACCCGGCAGCGGATATGCGTACAAACTTGGTGTTTTTTCGCAGTTCCTCAATGTTACGGCAACCGCAATAACCCATCCCGGCACGAAGACCACCAACAAGCTGGAAAATGTTATCTGCCACCGTTCCCTTATAGGGCACACGTCCTTCTACTCCTTCAGGTACTAGTTTGGGGGAACTCTCTTGAAAATACCGGTCACCACTACCCTCCTTCATTGCCCCCAGGGAACCCATACCGCGGTAGACTTTATAGCTGCGCCCCTGATAAATTTCCGTCTCACCGGGACTTTCTTCCGTACCGGCTAAAAGACTGCCCAGCATAACCACTTGAGCACCAGCCGCAATAGCTTTTGCTATATCACCAGAATATTTAATCCCGCCATCAGCGATAACAGGTACCTCATACTTGTCTGCTTCTTGGGAACACTGGTACACAGCCGTAATTTGGGGTACCCCTATACCAGCAATCACCCGGGTAGTGCAAATAGAACCAGGACCAATACCCACCTTTACGGCGTCGGCTCCGGCCTCAATAAGATCACGGGTGGCTTCGGGCGTCGCAACGTTACCGGCTATGATATTGGCCTCGGGATATTTTTGTTTAATATACTTGACCGCTTCAATAACGCGTCTTGAGTGACCGTGAGCCGTATCGATAACAATAGCGTCCACTTTTGACTTGGCAAGCGCGTCAACCCGGTCCACAAAATCCTGTGATACGCCTACCGCAGCCGCAACCAACAACCTACCCTGGGCATCCTTTGCTGCATTAGGGTATTTTTCACCTTTTTCAATATCCTTAATGGTAATTAAGCCGCGGAGATTAAACTCCTCATCAACTAACGGCAGCTTTTCTATCTTATGCTTACGCAAAATCTCCTTGGCCTCTTCCAAAGTCGTACCTACCGGAGCAGTAATAAGATTTTCCTTTGTCATTACTCGACTAATAGGTTGACGGAGATCTGTTTCAAATCGGATATCTCTATTGGTAATGATACCAACCAACTTACCGCCCTCGGTAATGGGGACACCGGAAATGCGGTAACGTGCCATTAACTCGTCGGCTTCATAAATGGAATTTTCAGGTGAAAGATAGATGGGATCAGTAATTACACCATGCTCCGAACGCTTAACCTTGTCCACTTCCAGTGCCTGCTTTTCCACGGACATGTTTTTATGAATAACACCTATCCCGCCCTCGCGCGCCATAGCAATGGCCATTCTTGCTTCAGTAACGGTATCCATACCGGCACTCATAATAGGTATATTCAGCTTTATCCTCTTTGTTAAATATGTAGAGGTATCAACATCCCGCGGTAAAATATCCGATGCCGCAGGAACCAATAAAACATCATCAAAAGTAAGTCCTTCGAAAGCAAATTTACCGGAAGACATCTTAGTCCCCCTATCTATGTAATGGGATTTAATATGATGGTTATTATAGCACAGCAAGACAAGGATGCCAACCGCCCGACAGACTATAATTCATTCAATCCTGCCCCATTACAGAGTCAAGGCCGAACCGCATAAAGTGGTCACGCAAGTGTCCTATAACACTGCTGGGAACACCAAACATCCGGGCCATCTCTTCATCCGAGAGGTCGTTTTTCAGACTCTCAATAAAGGCATCGAAATTAATACCTACTTCATCTGTTTTCAGTTTTAAACTGGGTTTGGTACTCCAAGGAACTCTGGACCATATTTCTTTATGAGTCATTATGCCATCAACTCCTTGGTTTAATAGTGTGGCTGGTACTGAAATTTTAATACGGAACTTCGGGTTGTTTTCTTTTGGCTTCGAGGTAAATTACAATATTTTCCCCTAAATATATCACGCGGGTGTAGAGTTGATATAACTTCCCCTCTACTTCTACAATTCTCTCATTAACAATTTGGTATATCATTTGATGATTAAGGCTGTTTACTTCCTGCCCATACAAGGGATCCAACCATTGCTTTACCTTCTTTTCCATCTCCAAACGAGCCGTTTGTTTTTCCAACTTCGTCAGGTTATCAGAAAATTTAATATTAACCTTGATACTAGTAACCGTTTGCTGATGGCGATTGGCAATATTCTTCTCAAGTTCGGCGATTTGCTGTTCGGCAGCACCAATTTCTTCCTTAAGAGTCTGAACCCGAAATATTAACTGATCGATTTGCCCTCCCAAGTATACCGTCATCCCTGTACCCCCCACCAGCAAACCTAAAATAAACGGCGCCAGGAGACGAAGAATTGATTTCACTTATTACCACCTGTTAACGTCAAAATGACAAAATAACTAAGTTGTGCCCCGGCAAGGCTGCTTAAAACATAACAAAACTGCCTCACTACCGCTTTAATTTCCCCTTGAAAAAGCCCGGATTCGAAAGCCTCAAAGGTTGAAAAGGTTCCACCGATAGCGGCTACAATGGCCCATATCTTGATTTCCTGTGCCAGCTTTAACATCGTAGCAATAGGAGGTTCGCGCACCAAGGCCGCACCCAACGCCCCAATCAATGCCGCTCCCAACAGCGTCCCACAAGCAGTAAAAAAAACCACAATTAACTTCTGCGCAAAACCTTCCATATTTATAAAACCATCCTCCCGGAAGTCTCTTCCTATTCTATGCCACCCCCTTTGCTAAAAATTACTACCTGCCTTTCACGTCGGCATACGTAAAGAGCTCCGGAATATTCACCCGGAGCTCTTAAACCGCTAGACTTTGTCAGGATAATCTATGACCCTGTTTTCCCATGTCCGTAAAACAATTTTTCCCGGTTTACGCTTTTTGACGTATTCAGGCGTTACCGGAGTTTTACCATAACCACCTGGCGCGTTAATAATATAGGTAGGAACGGCCAACCCTGACGTGTAGCCCCGTAAATGTTCCATAATCTTCAAGCCTTCATCCACCGGCGTAATAAAATGTTTTGTCCCCTTAACTTGTTTGGCATGGAAAATGTAGTACGGTCGAACACGAATCTTCAACAATTCATGATTTAGCTTTTTCATCACATGCGGGTCATTGTTGACACCCCTTAAAAGTACGGCCTGATTCCCCAGCACTACTCCGGCCTTAATCAACATGTCACAGGCCCGAGCTGCCTCCTCAGTCACCTCTAACGGGTGATTAAACTGGGTGTTAATATATACCGGTGGATGTTTAGCCAGTACGGCACACAGTTCCGGAGTAATCCTCTGAGGTAGGGTAACAAGGGTGCGTGTTCCTAAGCGTTTAATCTCAACGTGTTCTATGGCATCAAGTTCTCCAAGCAGCCAATCGATCTGATCATCTTTTAGCATTAAAGCGTCTCCACCGGTAATAAGCACGTCACGTATTTCCGGGTTGGAACGGATATAATCTAGAGCCCCCTCCAAAACTTCTTGGGATTGGTGGGTATCGATTTCGCCAATATTACGGCGTCTCTGGCAGTGCCGGCAGTACATGGCACACTGGTTGGTAACATTGATAATTAATCGATCAGGATAGCGGCGAGTTATGCCCGGTACCGGTGAAGTCAATTCTTCTTTCATCGGGTCTAAATCACCCTCAGTATCTTCTAGTTCTTCACCTGCGGGTACAGCCTGTCTCCAAAGTGGACCATCAACCCCACCGACTACAACCAGACAAGTGTAATAAGGAGAAATAGCCCACCGGAATGACGCACTTACCTTCTTGATAGCGTCCTTTCGTTCCTCATCCAAATCCACTATCTTCGCTAACAGGTCCACATTTCTAATGCGGTTACGAAGCTGCCATCTCCAATCATTCCAATCTGCATCTGTTGCCTTTAAAAGACCCATCAAGCGTTTCTTTACCTTATTAATTTCATCGCGGCATTTGAAACCGGTCGGGATCTTTTCCTTTGCTTCTAAAAAATCACTGATCCTGTCCCGTAGCTCACGGGCCCTTTTTTGGGAAATCCGCCGCTTTTCATCCGGTGTAAGAATTGTCGCATCAATATCATTAATGGCCATTTTTAAACCTTCCCTCCTTTAATTGTAATTTAAACTATAAAACAGCCAGCATATTCATTAGGTTATACATATTAAAACCCCGAGTTCTGCTCGGGGTTTAGGAATAAACGAAAAAACACCCTCTCTACTGCCTAGGTAATTACAAGATGGAATGCCTTTAACGCTTACGGGGTTAGCTGACGGGTTCGGATAAAGGCAATTACCCTACCAGCTGCCGAAGCACCTGGATTCACCCCTTTGGTTAATGGGTCCCCCGTTTCTCATGATAAGAGAACTCAGCGAAATCTATTTATTTTGCTTATGTAATTATATGTATAATTATAACATATGGTCCGAATCCAAGTCAACGACGCGCAATTTCAGCTCTCATTTATATATCATTATAATAAAGATGTGCCGTATCATTAAACAGTATTAACATCGCCCGTTCATCGTCAAAAACTTCTAGAATATTCAACGCCACATTATCCTGTCTCAAACGCCAATATTCATTTAGATCTAAACCAAGCAGGGCACTGATTGAAGCACGGATGGTCCCCCCATGGGATACCACCAATACCTGCCGATCCTGATGCTGCCTGGCAACAGCAAGTAGAAAATTTATAGCCCTAGCTGCCACTTCACCTAACGTCTCGCCTTGTGGCAATCTGGTAGTCAAAGGAGACGACCACCAGCGCTTAGATAAATCCGGAAAACGCTCCTTAATTTCATCCCGGCTTAAACCTTCCCAAGCACCGAAACAAATTTCCCTAAGAGCGGGACTTGTTTCAATATCTATACCGTGGGGTTCAGCCAAAATGCGTGCTGTTTCATATGTCCGCTGCAAATCACTTGCATAAATCGCCGCAAACTTTTCGTTACGCAGTCTACGTGCCAATCTCTGGGCTTGAATAACTCCACGTTCACTAAGAGGAACATCGGTATGGCCTTGGTACTTCATAGCGTGATTCCATAAAGTTTCCCCGTGCCGTACCAGAAACAATTTACAGCCCAAAATAATCCTCCTTCATATTGACACAACATTTCCGTACAATGCACAAAAACCCCAGTTGTATAACTGAGGTCTTTATCACACTAGCTTAACATTGCCTTGATTTCTGCTACAGCTTCTTCTATCAGATGGGGAAGAGGTTCCGGAATGCCTAATCCTACTAATTTGACATTACCGCGCAACAAGGGTAGCAACACTTTACGCCCGGGGCTGCAAGCAATAGCTTCTGCCATCTTGGGGGTTAACTCACCCATCATACTATTGGGAATAATTATTCCTAAAGGCCCGATAATAATATCTACCTGTCCGGCGACATAACAAACCGCATTCTCACCACTGGCACCTTCATTAGCCCCGGCTTTTAACATCACAGAAGTAGCCAAAGCATTAGTGCCTAAAGCAATGATTTCCACTTCTTCAGGTAATTCTTCGCGCAGTCTTTTGGTAATATGTTTGCCGATGCCGCCACCCTGACCGTCAACTACCGCAATGCGCATCCCTTGCTCTCCTTTGGTATAATAATACCATAAGGGATAGTCAAAAAAAAGAGACCCTTTTACGGGTCGTTTTAAGTACGATGTATTAAAGTACTTTTATTACCGCTCTGTACTCTCACTATTATATCTCTGCTCTAGTTTATATTTTAACTCCAGTATCTGTCTATTTTTCTGCAACAAACTTTGTGCGTAATGTTGATTGGCACGATGGAGGCGGCGATTTTCTCTTTCCAATTTTTCCAAAAAGGCGGTTTTTTTCTGCTCCATTCTTTCTAATAAATGTAATAAAACTCTCCGGCTTAAACGTAACTGCAGTAGTTTATCCTCTAATTCTTTTATTCGTTGTTGGAGTTCCTGCGTGTTTTCCATTTCCAGCCCTCCAAAACGAAGCGTTATTATTATTTTATGTAAAAGAGGGCAAAAATAGACTTAATTACCCCAAAACTTCCCTAATTACTCTCAGGAAGTTACCTCCCAAAATCTTACCTATATCAGCCTCATCATACCCCCTATGCAATAATCCTTCTACCAGTTTTTCGTAACCCGCAGCATCTTCTATACCCGCCGGGCGCCCAGAAAAACCATCGAAATCCGAACCCAATCCGACGCACCCGATACCGCCCAGCTGTACCGCATGGTCAATGTGATCCAGTAAAGCATCCAGTGACGGGCAGTCTTTATGCACAAACTCAGGAACAAAGGTGATACCCATTACTCCTCCTTGACGACTTAAGGCCCGAATTTGATTATCGCTGAGGTTACGAGGGTGATCACAAATATGACGAGTATTAGCATGCGAAGCGATTACAGGTGAAACGGAAACATCCATTACTTTCCAAAAACCGGTCTCTGATAGATGTGCCACGTCAACAAGCATGCCTAACCGATTCATTTCCTGCACCACGGCTACCCCAAAACCAGTTAACGAACCGCCGGTAAATCTTTCATCCACCCCGTCAGCCAACTCATTTCTCCCGTTCCAGGTAAGTCCTAGTCCCCTTACACCAAGACGGTAGAGAACCCTCAATACACGTATGCTACCTTCCAAGGCCTCACCACCCTCTACCGTCAACAAGGCGGCAATGCAGCCGTTGTTCACGGCGTGCACAATATCGTCACAATTGCGAACAAGTACAACTTTACCATTCGAATCTTGCTGTACATTTTGATAAAAAGTATCTATAAGTTCTAAGACACGGCAAAGGAACCGTCCCCGAAACCTCGGGCTGGCAAAGGCTGCAAAAAATTGCACCTTGACTCCACCACGTACCAATCGAGGCAGGTCAAGGTGCCCTTTGTCCCGATACTCCCGAAAACGCTCCTTCCCCTCACATAACGGAATTAACGTATCACAATGAGCATCAACAATTATACTGTTTTTAGTAATGATTGCGGCCCGTCCATCCGGCATTTTTTGAACCAACGAACTCCCCCTTTTGTATTAGCGCGGTTCAACTATCAGTTTGATAGCAGTTCTTTCCTCGCCATCAATCATGATATCGGTAAACGCCGGGATACATATTAAGTCCATACCACTAGGTGCAACGAACCCTCTTGCAATTGCAATAGCCTTTATGGCTTGGTTTATTGCGCCGGCTCCAATAGCCTGCAATTCTGCACTCCCTCGTTCCCGCAGAACACCAGCCAAAGCCCCTGCTACCGAATTTGGATTAGATTTTGCTGAAACCTTTAAAACTTCCATCTTGTGACCTCCTTAGATTCTGGTCAAAGTTCTGGCAATTTTTTAAAATTGTATTCGCCAGATTCAACAAAATTCCTTGTGCATATATGGAAAATTTTTTAAATGGGTTACTTCGCCAAATTTTCCATAAAGTGAATACGTTCAATAGCCAGGGCTTGACCAGTCTCATCGTTGATATCCAGTACTATAGCATTAAACTGATAAGGGCCTGTGGCAACAGCAAATCTTTGTGGCAACATTGAAATAAACTTGTTAATAACTAACTCCTTTTTAACACCTATTACTGAATCACGGGGGCCAGTCATTCCGACGTCAGTGATATAAGCAGTACCTCCAGGTAAAATGCGCTCATCTGCCGTCTGAACATGAGTATGCGTCCCTACCACGGCACTTACCCGGCCTGCCAGATACCATCCCAGAGCTATCTTTTCTGAAGTTGCTTCCGCGTGAAAATCAAGTAGTGTTACTTGAGTATATTCCTTTATTTCGGCTAGCATTTCATCGGCTTTTCTAAAGGGGCAATCCAGTTCCGGCATAAAAACACGGCCCGAAAGGTTGCATACCGCAACCTTCGCGCCGCTTTTTACTTCAAAAATACCGTAACCTGCTCCTGGAGTCCCGGGAGGGTAATTGGCCGGTCTTACAATTCTGTAATCTGTATCGATAAACGAAAACACTTCTTTTTTGTCCCAGACGTGATTACCCATCGTTAAAACATCAATACCGATGCTAAATAACTCCTCAGCTACACTCTGGGTAATACCGTTACCCCCCGCGGCATTTTCGCCGTTGGCTATAACAAAATCAATATCCCATTCCTGGGTTAAACGTTTGAGGTTTTCACGTACCGCTCTGCGGCCTGGCCTTCCAACAATATCGCCAATCATTAACAGCCGCACCGTATTCCTCCGTCCAAAGGCTTTCTATTTCGCGTACTCGACCACCCTGGTTTCTCTAATGATAATGACTTTGATCTGCCCGGGATAATCGAGTTCATTTTCGACTTTACGTGCAATTTCACGTACCAAGCGAACCGCACCAAGGTCATCTACTTTATCGGGTTTAACCATAATGCGAATTTCGCGCCCCGCCTGAATGGCATATGCTTTATCAACTCCGCTAAAGGAATTGGCGATTTCCTCAAGCTTGGTCAAACGCTTGATGTATGACTCCAGGGTCTCGCGCCGTGCACCGGGCCGTGCTGCAGAAATGGCATCGGCTGCCTGAACAAGTACGGCTTCAACAGTCTTTGGTTCTTCGTCACCGTGATGAGCGGCTATAGCGTGCAATACCTCGGGGCTTTCCCCGTACTTTTTCGCTAAATCCACACCTATGGCCACGTGCGGGCCTTCCACTTCATGGTCAACCGCCTTACCAATATCGTGCAGTAGACCGGCCCTCCGGGCTAATTTCTGGTCGGCACCCAGCTCAGACGCCATTATACCGGCCAAATAGGCCACCTCAATAGAATGTTTTAAAACATTCTGCCCGTAACTCGTCCGGAATTTCAGCCTGCCTAGAAGTTTAATCAGGTCGGAATGCAAGCCGTGCACATTAACCTCAAAAGCAGCCGTTTCACCAGCCTCACGTATTTGCGCCTCAATTTCCCTTCGCGCCTTTTCCACCATTTCCTCAATACGGGCTGGATGGATACGCCCGTCCGCAATTAGTTTCTCAAGAGCCAGACGTGCCGTTTCACGACGGATAGGATCAAACGCCGAAAGTATGACAGCCTCAGGGGTATCATCAATAATCAAGTCTACTCCCGTAAGGGTTTCAAAAGAGCGTATATTTCGACCTTCACGGCCAATAATCCGCCCTTTCATCTCATCATTAGGCAGTGGTATTACCGCCACGGTTGACTCGGCAACGTGATCCGCCGCGCATCGCTGAATAGCAAGCGATATGATGTCCCGGGCGCGCCGTTCACCCTCCTCTTTGGCCTTGTTCTCCATATCCTTTATCATCAGGGCTGTTTCTTGCTGTATCTCTTGTTCGACGTCACGTAATAGTATTTGGCGTGCTTCATCCTTTGTCATTCCGGAGATACGTTCCAGTTCCTGCAACTGTTTTTGATAGAGGCTGTCCAATTCCTCTTTAAGATGTGCCAACTCTGCGTCTTTCTTATGGAGGTTTTCTTCCTTTTTCTCTAGTGCTTCTAGCTTACGATCAAGGGCCTCCTCTTTCTGGACCAAACGGCGTTCATGCCTTTGTAACTCCGCCCGGCGTTCCCGATTTTCCCGTTCCATATCATTGCGGAGTTTAAGAGCTTCTTCCTTCGCTTCAACAAGCGCTTCTCTTTTTTTGGCAACGGCCTCTTTAGCTGCTTCATCAAGGATCATTTTGGCTCTGTCTTCCGCCGCAGCAATTTTCATCTCAGCCAAATATCTACGAAGCACGTAACCTGCCAAAAAGCCGCCTAATAAAGCGATTATACCAATAACAAAAGTTATTGAGTTCACTTGTATTCACCTCCTTGCTGCCATTAAGTAAAGTAACTTTTTGCTAATAAAAAAACCGAGGATACCTCGGCAGAAAAATTGAATTGGCATCAAACACACATATAGGGAGTAGTTCCCTACTTTTTAAGTTTATTTGGTTTTTATATACCAAAACCCGAAGGGTGTTGATGCCAATTCTATTTTCTCCCAAAGCTATTTTATTAAGTATAACTTTAGGTGTCAAGTTGAACGTGCAAAACAAAAAACGCCCATCCGGGCGTTATATACCTGTTATGACAATTCTATGCAGCCACACTTACGGAACCTGTACAACTTCTTTAACTTCAGGGATAGCTTGTTTGAGGGTTCTTTCAATACCCTGTCTTAATGTCATGGTGGACATGGGGCAACCAGCACAGGCACCTTTTAAACGAACCTTTACCACACCATCTTCCACATCTACCAATTCAACGTCGCCCCCGTCACGCTGCAGCGCAGGCCTGACTTCATTAAGTATTTCTGCTACCTTTTCCTTCATTACAATCCTCCATTCCAATTCGCTATATTTTATTAAATAGTCTAACAAAATAACCTTGGATCAACAAGGAAATTAACCCCAACAAAATTTTATAAAATGATATCCTTAAAAATAAATAAATCCCCGAAGGGATTTATTTATATCAATTGATTTTGGTGCCGAAGGTGGGAGTCGAACCCACACTCCACGAGGGAACACGATTTTGAGTCGTGCGCGTCTGCCAGTTCCGCCACTTCGGCACTGCATGTAATATTATAACACGTTTATAAAGTCCAAGCAACATGTTTACTGATGATGAAATTTACGGCGCTGCTTAACCGCATAAACGACCACTGCCAGCAAAATCCCTAAAATCCCTATTCCTACCAAACGCGGGCGGATCAAGTTCATTATTACCGGCCAGTTATGGCCGAAAAACATACCAATGCTAAGATATAAAGCTCCCCAAGCCAAACCAAAGAAGGAATTGTATATGATAAAGTGTCCTGCCTCCAGGTTAGCTAATCCTGCAAGATACGGGGTAATATTACCTATACCTGGTATCAAGCGCCCTAACAGAACTAGAAGCCCCACTGAAGAAGCCGGTAAAACCCGGGCTTGGTGAAAATGTTCCGGAAGTACGCCCAAATATCTCCCGTAACGGCGAAAAAACGGTTCACCAATATTTTTCCCGATTAAATAGGCACTGGTAGATCCCAATGTATAACCTAAAAAGGCCGCCGTTAAAGCCGGATAAAATTCTAAACGCCCTTGATTAATAAGAAAACCGGCCAGGATAATCATAATACCGCCGGGAAAAAACGGAACCCCTAACGCCTCTAATGCCATACCTACAGCTATGCCACCGAGGCCTAAAGTTGATAAAAGATCCAAAACATCATTCAAGGGTATCCCTCCCTTACTAGGATACCCCGGTCAGCTAGTCTTGCATCCTCTTATATAATTACCAGTGGGGCTATTACAGAACTTTGGCAAAGCCGCTGTAGATTAAACCACGTTGCCCGTCAATAGTTATCGTTTCCCCTTCAGAAAGAACCTTCGTGGCATCTTCTACACCAACAATAACTGGGAGACCGAACTGTAAGCCAACAATGGCAGCATGAGATGTTAATCCGCTGACTTCAGTGACAATGCCGCCGGCAATTTTCATTGCTGGTACAAAATCACGGTCGGTGGCGGGAGCCACTAATATGTCACCCGGAGATACTTTTTCCCGTGCTTCTTCAGCATTATGAGCAATCTTAACCGTGCCCGTAACGGCCTTATCACCTAAACCCATACCCTGAGCCAAAACGGTACCTACGGTATGTACCTTTAGTAAGTTGGTAGTCCCGTGCATACCAACCGGTACACCCGCAGTAATTACAACCAAATCCCCCCCTTTAATAAGACCGGACTGCAGGGCGGCTTCAATCGAAGCTGCGATCATACCGTCCGTATCTTTTATGGGTTCTACAAGTAAGGCCTTAACCCCGTACACAAGATTAAGCCTGCGTTGAACCTGAACCTGGGGAGTAACGGCTATAATCGGGCAGTTTGGACGGTATTTAGCAACCATACGAGCGGTATACCCGGTTTGCGTAGAGGTAATTATAGCTGCCGCCCCTAAGTCAGCGGCCGTTGAGCACGTGGCATAACTAATGGCATCGGTAACGGTGGTTATATTGAAACCCTCATCATAAAGCCTGGTCTCATATGGCAGCTCTTCTTCTACTTTTAACGATATCCGGGCCATTGTCGCCACTGCTTCAACGGGATAGTCTCCTACTGCCGTTTCGGCAGACAACATTACAGCATCGGTCCCGTCCAGAATGGCATTAGCCACATCACTTGCTTCGGCACGAGTGGGCCGGGGATTATGAATCATTGATTCTAACATCTGAGTTGCTGTGATGACAGGCTTTCCATTTCTATTACACTTGAAAATAATCCGTTTCTGAACCAGGGGGACTTCCTCCGGAGGGATTTCCAGTCCCAAGTCCCCTCTGGCCACCATTATGCCGTCGGAAACCTGAATCACGTCGTCTAAGTTACGCACCGCTTCCCAAGTTTCAATTTTGGCAATGATATGAATATCGACACCTGCATCTTCTAAAACTTTACGGACCGATAATATGTCTTCGGCCCGGCGTACAAACGATGCCGCAACAAAATCAACACCTTTGGTAATGCCCAATTCCAGGGAAATAAGATCATGATCCGTTAATATGGGAATATGGGTTTTTACACCCGGCAGGTTTACGCCTTTATGGCTGCTGATTTCCCCATCGTTTTTGACTTCACATATAACTTCTTTCTCGGTAACATCGAGCACCGTAAGACCTACTAACCCATCGGCCAATAAGATTGTATTGCCGGGCTTAACTTCCTGTGTCAGTTGAGCATAATTAACAGGAATACGCTTGGCGCTACCCTCCACATTCTCAGTGGTTAAAATGACTTTTTCTCCCTGTTTAAGCTCGACCGGCCCGTTTGGAATTTTTCCTAACCGTATCTTGGGTCCCCTTAAATCTAACAATATCGCAACATTGGCTTTTTCTTCACCGGCCACTTCACGAATATCGTCAATACGCCTTTCAATTTCCTCTTTACTGGCGTGAGAGGTGTTGAGCCGGGCAACATCCATCCCTGCACGTATTAACATTCTCAAACGTTCTTTTGAATCACACGCAGGGCCGATAGTGCACACGATTTTGGTATGGCGCATTAAATCCCCTACCTTAAATTGATAAAATTCCGGCCAGGCGAAAGGCTTGCAAATCCACTTCCTTTTGCTCCTTTAAAGTCCGTTCCAGATCCGAGTACGTAAACTTACCATCTTTATACCCAACAGTGACTGTCTTTTTGTTATCCATTAAAAGCTCCACGGCCATAGCACCAAACCTGCTTCCCAACACCCTGTCCAGAGCAGTGGGAGTACCGCCACGCTGGATATGGCCGAGTATGGTGACTTTGGTATCAAGATCGGTACGGGCTTTGATTTCTTTGGCGATTTCCATAGCGCTGCCGGCTCCTTCAGCGACCACAATAACACTGTGCAGCTTCCCGCGCTTAACACCCCGTAATAATTTTCGACATACTTCCTCGATGTTATAAGGAAGTTCTGGGATAATTATGGACTCGGCTCCACCGGCCAACCCGGCCTGTAAAGCTATGAAACCCGTATTTCGTCCCATAACTTCCACAATAAAAGTCCGTTCGTGGGAAGTGGCCGTGTCCCTGATTTTATTAATAGCATCAACCACGGTATTGACAGCGGTATCAAACCCTAGACACCAATCCGTTCCCGGAATATCGTTGTCAATGGTTGCCGGGATACAGGCGACAGGAACACCATACTCTTCATAAAAAACCTTTGCGCCGTTAAATGAGCCGTCCCCGCCAATAATTACTAAACCTTCAATACGGAACCGCTTAACGTTTTCATAGGCTGTCGCTCTTCCTTCCCTAGTCGTAAATTCTTGGGAGCGTGCAGTCCGTAACACCGTCCCTCCCCGGTGGATAATATCGGCAACGGAACCCAAATTCATAGGTCCCATATCTCCTTCAATAAACCCGGCAAACCCACGCTGAATACCGATTACTTCCATTCCGTGATAGATGGCCTTACGTACCACGGCCCTGATTGCGGCATTCATACCGGGGGCGTCACCACCGCTGGTTAATAAGGCTATCCGTTGCAAGAATAAGACTCCTTCCTACAGGCATCCAATGCTACGTATCTTTTGGTATCGCGAAGATACAAGTTCTTCAGGGCTCATGGCCCTGAGTTCCTCCAGGTGGCGCTTTAAGCTTTCTTTCAGTAATGAAAACGCCTTTTCGTTAGCCCGGTGAGCTCCACCCAAGGGTTCGGGAATTATTTCATCAACAATACAAAAATCCTTTAGATCCTGCGCAGTCAATTTCAGCACTTGCGCCGCTTCCCGGGCCTTACTGGCATCCTTCCAGATGATACTGGCACAAGCTTCCGGAGAACTTACTGAAAATACAGCGTGTTCCTGCATCAATATTCTATTACCGACTCCGATAGCTAGAGCGCCGCCACTGCCACCTTCTCCGATGACTACTACTATTATTGGTATCTTTAACGTACTCATTACCATAATATTTTTGGCAATTGCTTCGGCCTGACCGCGCTCCTCAGCCCCCAAACCACAGAACGCCCCTGGCGTATCTATGAAACAAATCACGGGGCGTCCAAACTTCTCCGCCTGGCGCATTAGGCGTAAAGCTTTCCGGCATCCTTCAGGGTGAACCATCCCAAAATTACACGCTATGTTTTGTTTGGTATCTTTACCTTTAACGTGTCCCACCACAGTAACTACATGGTTTTCAAACTGGCCAATCCCGCCGACAATAGCCTTATCATCACCAAAATTTCTGTCCCCGTGCAATTCGATAAATTCGCTCATAATACCGTTTATATAATCGCGTGTACCCGGACGTTCCGGGTGTCGTGCTATCAGTATCTTCTGCCAGGGACTTAAGTTACCGTAGATGCTGCGTTTTAATTCTTCGGCCCGATGCTCCAGCGTTTGAATTTCATTGTCCAGTTGCAGGTTCTTTTCCTCTGCAAATTTCTTCAATTCAGCAATTTTATTCTCTAACTCTACAACCGGCTTTTCAAAATCAAATACCGTTGGCATGTTACTAGGCCCCCTGATGCAATGTCAAAATCTTAGTTAACATATCCTTTAGTGCTGGACGGGGCACTACCTTGTCAATAAACCCGTGGTCCAGTAAAAACTCCGCCCGTTGGAAGCCTTCGGGCAGTTTTTGTCGAATCGTTTGTTCGATTACTCTGGGACCTGCAAAACCTATTAGTGCTCCCGGTTCCGCTAAAATAATGTCACCCAGAAAACCAAAACTGGCACTAACCCCGCCCATGGTGGGATCCGTTAGTACCGAAACATACAAAATCCCCGCTTCGTGTAATTTGGCTAAAGCTGCGGAAGTCTTGGCCATCTGCATAAGAGACAGCATGCCTTCCTGCATTCGTGCTCCCCCTGAAGCACAGAAAATAATCAAGGGGATGCGCTTTTCCAACGCCCTCTCGACAGCCCTGGTTATTTTTTCTCCGACTACGGTCCCCATGCTTCCCATTATAAAGTTGGCATCCATCACAGCAACAACGGCGGGATAGCCTCCAATGGCGGCTTCACACGTAACCACTGCTTCCTTGAGGCCGGTACTTTCCTGGGCAGCCTTAATTTTCTCTTGATAATTAGGAAAATTAAGAGGATCTGTTGGGGCCAGTTCAGCATCAAATTCCTGCATACTGCCAGGATCCACCGTAATGTGCAACCGTTCCGAACTTGAAAGGCGAAAATGATATCCGCATTTTTCACATACTTTGAAGTTGCGATCGAGATCTTTGGTAAACAAAATCTCGCCGCATTCGGGACATTTCACCCAAAGCCCTTCCGGAATATCACGCTTGGTATCCTGTTTAACTGTGAAATATTTGGATCTTCTAAACAACTCAAAAACCAAAAGGCACCTCTCCCGGGCTGAGAAGGTTTACTTCTCAAAATCTCTTCAACCCTCTTAAGATACAATGATTTTACTGCCTAAAACATCCGCGGCGTCAACCCCGGATGCTCTCGGTATCATCCTCACCGGTTCTAATGACACCATGTTTACAATAGATTTCGGCTTTACCCCTTAATTTGATGGCAGCCGTATTTTCCGTAAACTGGGCCACCATTAGTTCACCCTTATCAAGTTTTTCGGTATGATGAAATTTGGTATCCCTACCTCGGGTAAGTCCCATTATGGTAACACCGTTTTCTAATGCTTTGATAACGATATAATCGGAATATACCCAGGGTTCAACCATAATCTGCACCCCCTAGTAAAATTTCAGAGGTATGATAACACACTGCAACTTGGTTGGCAAGATTTCCACAACCAACATATTCTTAGCTAAACGCCTATATTTCGGCATTTGATTCGTACGCCTTGGGAACCGATTAACTCCTTAAGCTGCCTCACCACAGTCGAGACCAAATCTACTTTAAAATGATCCGTTACTTCGCCGGGGTTTGTACTGTTGATGGAAACTTTCACCGGGATACGTCCCTTGTAACGAGTAAGGATACTCTTAACTTCAGACATAGTATCACTAGTAGAGAGGTAAAGATGTACTTCACTAACTGCGTCCAGGCTTCTTACCTGATCAGCAATAAGTTTGGCTTCATCACCTTCCAAACTTATCATACCGTTGACGACAACTGTAGCATCATTATGCAAAATCATCTTGCTTTCGCTATAGACTTTAGGAAAGACCACCACCTCAGTACTTGCTGTAAGGTCCTCCAGTGACATAAATGCCATCGGATCACCTTTCCGTGTGGTAATTTTTCGTATGCCGGTAATCTGCCCGGCTACTATTACCTGCTTGCCATTAGGCATTTGAGAAATTTCGGATATATTAGCCGTACTGACAGCCCGGAGCAACTCCCGGTAATCTTCCAAAGGATGCCCGCTGATAAAAAGTCCCAAAGCATCCTTTTCCATAGCCAATAAATCTTTACGCGCATATTCTTCAATATCAGGTACCGGTAAATCCAGGGTACTCTCCGCCGTTTGATCCCAAACACCGAAAAGAGAAAGCTGGCCTGAACTACGTTCTTTGGCAGCTTTATGAGCCAGCCTGACAATGTCATCAACAATCGCCAAAAGCTGGGCACGTTTATAGCCAAAACAGTCAAGGGCCCCCGACCGGATAAGGTTCTCTATTACTCTCCGGTTCAATATCCTGGCATCAACCCGCTCGCAGAAATCAACTAAACTCGAGAACGAACCACCCCGGTCACGCGCCGTAATAATGGTTTGAACAGCTGAAATACCAACATTCTTAATTGCCGCTAATCCAAAACGAATCTTGTCTCCTACCACGGTAAAGTTCTCACGGCTTTCGTTAATGTCGGGAGGCAAAACCTCGATTCCGGCGCGCCGGCATTCCTGCACGTACATATTGACTTTGTCGGTATTATCTTTTACTGAGGTCAATAAAGCCGCCATATACTCATGGGGGTAGTTGGCTTTCAAATATGCTGTCTGATAGGCAATTAAGGCGTATGCAGCACTGTGAGATTTATTAAATCCGTAACCTGCAAAATATGCCATCAAATCAAAAATCTGACCGGCAATACCGGCATCAACGCCATTGTTTTTAGCCCCTTCGATAAACTGGGAACGAAGACCCGCGATAATTTCGGGTTTTTTCTTACCCATCGCACGCCTCAACAAATCTGCTTCGCCAAGGGAGAAACCCGCCAAATCACTGGCAATACGCATTACTTGTTCTTGATAAAGAATAACCCCATAAGTACTGTTCAAGATAGGCTCAAGCTTGGGATGCAAATAAGCAACTTTGGTCTGCCCGTGTTTACGCTTAATAAAATCTTCGACCATACCGCTGCCCAGAGGTCCGGGGCGGTAAAGGGCAACTAAAGCGATAAGGTCTTCAAATACTTCCGGTTTTAGCTCCCGTAAAATATTGCGCATTCCGCTTGATTCAAGCTGAAAAACCCCCGCTGTTTCCCCGAGGCACAAAAGATTATACGTATTGGGATCGTCCAAGGGAATATTGTCAATATCAACACTTATACCCTTTTGTTTTCGGATCATTTCAACGGCATCCCCGATTACGGTAAGGGTACGCAGACCCAACAAATCCATTTTAAGCAAACCCAATTCTTCTACTACATCTTTGCTGAATTGGGTAGATACACCACCGTCCGTAGTACGGTATAATGGCAGGTACGATGTTAAGGTCTCTTTACTAATGACAAGGCCCGCCGCGTGTATAGAAGCATGCCTGGGCATTCCCTCTAAAGCGATCGCAGTATCCAGTAATTTTTTCACCTGAGGGTCACGGTCATAAATTTGTCTGAGCTCTTCGGTCTCAAGAGCCTTCTCAATAGTCATTCCCAGTTCAGGTGGAATCAATTTTGCTATCCGGTCAACCTCGGCATAGGACATACCTAGAGCACGTCCCACATCTCGTACCGCGGCTCTGGCCGCCATTGTCCCGAAAGTAATGATCTGTGCCACACGGTCCCTACCGTATTTGTTAAATACATAATCGATAACCTCACCGCGGCGCTCAAAACAAAAGTCAATATCAATATCGGGCATTGATACCCTTTCCGGATTGAGAAACCTTTCAAAAAGCAGGTCATAGCGCAAGGGATCAATATTGGTAATCCCTAAAGCGTAAGAAACCAAACTGCCCGCCGCTGAACCACGCCCTGGACCGACCAAAATGCCATTTTCCCTGGCATAACGGATAAAATCCCAGACAATCAAAAAATAGGCACTATAACCCATTTGTTTGATGATTTGAAGTTCATAATCCAGTCTTTTTTTAATGTCTTCACGAATAGTGCCATACCGGCGCTGCAGCCCCTGGTAACAAAGTTCTCGGAGGTAAGTATGCGCGTCATTATATCCTGGAGGTAACTGGTATTCGGGAAGATGGATGGAATCAAAATCGATTTCGACATTGCACCGGTCACTGATTGCGACCGTGTTATTTAATGCTTCAGGCAATTCTCGAAAAAGATCATACATTTGCTGATAGCTCTTCAAATACAGCTCCTGCGAATCGAATTTCATTCTTTGAGGGTCATCAACCCTTTTGCCGGTTTGAATGCATAATAGAATATCCTGTATTTCGGCATCGGCGCTTCTCACATAGTGAACATCATTAGTAGCCACCATTGGCAGTCCCATTTTGTGCGCAATTCGTACGAGCCTGCGGTTAATGACAGTCTGTTCCTTGATGCCGTGATCCTGTAGTTCAATAAAAAAGTTAGCACCAAAAATATCCCGGTATTCACCGGCAATAACAGAGGCCTGTTTTTCACCGTCCCTCAGTGCTGCGGAGGCAACCTCTCCCGCCATACAACCGCTTAGAGCAATTAGACCTTTACTGTAGCGGGTCAAAAGTTCCTTGTCCACGCGCGGCTTATAATAAAACCCCTTGGTATAAGACAGGGAAACTAACTCCATCAAGTTCCGGAAACCGGTCTGATCTTGTGCCAGCAAAACAAGATGATGCAACTTGTCGTCAATGCCGGAAACGCGATCCTTTACAGACCGCGGCGCAACATATACCTCACAACCAATAACCGGTTTTATTCCTTCCCTGCGGCAGGCACGATAAAAATCAATAATGCCAAACATAGCCCCGTGATCGGTAATTGCTAAGGCCGGCATTTCAAGTTCCTTCGCACGCCGCACAAGATCATTAATTCTAGCCGCACCGTCCAACAAACTGTACTCGGTATGACAATGAAGGTGCACAAAGCTACTCAATTACTAAACCCCCAATGCCAAAAGTCAATCAATCGCTGTAAAGATCCAGATACATTTTCAAAGTATCTAACGCGGTTTCCATGCCGTCGGCATATCCGAGCTTGTAATTATCAGCCTTGTAATTCCTCATCTCTTCGATAATTTCTTTGTTCTCGGCATACCATTTTTCGATAATTTCTTTAATAGTCATAGCAACCCTCCAACGCGACCACTACCTTGGATAATAATCATCTAGACAAGTCCACAGTAACCATGCTGACGTAACGCTTCATATAAAACTATGGCCACCGCGTTGCTCAAATTTAATGATCGAGCTTCACGGCGCATCGGTATGCGAATACATTTTTCAGGATAACGGTCCAAAATTTCCTGGGGCAATCCCTGCGTTTCTTTACCGAAAATCAAAAAGTCATCCAAACCATAACTGACATCACTATAACACCTGGCCGCACGTTTTGTTACCAAATGAAAAGTGCACCCGGCATATTGACGCCAAAAGTCAGCTAGGGAATCGTGGTAATGAATGGAAACCAGATGCCAGTAATCCAATCCTGCTCTCTTAAGATACTTGTTAGAAGTAGAAAAACCTAAGGGTTTTACCAAATGAAGAGTTGTTCCGGTAGCAGCGCAAGTCCGGGCAATATTGCCGGTATTTTGGGGGATTTCCGGTTCAACCAGCACTACATGCACCTTACATCCCCCAAAAGCCTCTCGTGCTCGATCTTAATACAGCGGTTCATTACAAAAACTATTCCTTTAGATTCAGCCAGCATTGCGGCTTCTTCGTTAACAATCCCCAGCTGCAACCATATCGCCTTTGGTTTTAGCCGTATTGCCTGTTCCACCACCGGCATAACCTGGTCACTCCGGCGGAAAACATTAACAATGTCCACTTGACCCGGTATATCGGCAAGTTCCCGAAATACTTTCGCCCCCAAAATTTTTTCTTCCCGCGGGTATACCGGGATTATATCGTAACCATGCTTTTGGAGATAAGCAGCAACTTTATAACTATCACGCTCCTTTTTGGGTGAAAGCCCCACAACCGCAACTGTTTTACTCTTTTCTAAAATGGCTTTGATAATAGTGTCATCAGGATTATCCACGGTAACTTCCTCCTGTATATGATTCTCCCCTAATCTTACTGTGGAACTACTGCTGCAGGCAAGGAGTTTTGTGCCCTAACCTTATCCAAGTAATCGAGAGCCACCTGGCAAAAAGTGGCGTGAGACCAGGTAAGAGGTGCTACTGACAGCGGTTCACCGGTATAGGGGTGAATTTGTTCTGGCAATACCCCCGAGGTCATACGGTAACGCCAGACCCATTGGAGCAATTCATAGCCCCGGTTTAGATCTTCAACGTCAACAGCCTTAGCTATATACCATTGTGCCAACCAAAGGGTACAAATTACCCAGGGGTTTCCGGGCACACGCTCAACATCATCACTACGTCTAAAATAATAATCGTTAGTATATCTGGCAACTCCGCCAACTTCGGTTTTTACCCACAGGTCGTTTGCAACGGCCCGCATGGTGCCTATGACTCTGGGATCATTGGGCGGCAACAAACCGAAGGCAAAAACGCCAAAAACACTGGCGTCAAGAGTATAGTCAGGGGTTAAACGATTGCCATCAGGATATACCCCCCTGAGAAAGCGGCCCACGTCCTCATGATACAAGTAACGTATTAGGGCTTCCTTAACTTCGGCCGACGCTTGAGCCCAAAGTCTTTTCGATTTTCCATCCCCTACCAGGGATGCGATTTCGGAAGCAGCAGCTAAGCCCGCGCTGACTGCTGCCGTAGTAAAGGTAAAGATCCCGCGCCGTTCCTCCCATAGATCATAACTTGGCAGTGGCAGGTGCGTCTCAGGATCACGGTATCCGGACATAAAGTGTGCCGCCGGTTTCACCAAAGTTTCATACAGGGAAGCCACAAACTCCAAATTTTTATAACGCCGGAAATGATGCCAAAGAGCCCAAAGCACTAACGCCGTTTCGTCTTCCTGAATCGGTAAACCGGCGGTTTCATCCTTACTCCATGGATGCCAACTGGAACCCGGCGTCCCATCCGGATGATACTTATGTAAAAAATATCCTTCACCGGTTATGGTACGGGCACAAAACGTAAAAAAGGAAGCGGTGACCTCCTGATACCCCGCTTTATCCAACGCGTAAACTACCAGCGCACCGTCCCGGGGCCATACATAGGAATAATGATCACGGTTGGTTTCCATAATATCAGTATCATTTGCCCCTAGAACGCCCCCTCTGTTATCAATTTGGGTACGGGTTATCAAAAGGCTTAAATCTAAAAATGCCGCTAATTCGTCAGTCAGCCCACCCCGGTATATTTGTTTCGCATCCAGCCAATTACGCCAATAAGTGGCTGTTTGCTCTAAAAGGAAAGCGGGTGTTTCTTTTTTAACATAATCGTCCTGAGCACGAACATCTTCCAACGAACGCCCGCAGACCACCCATACCCAAAACTCATCCTCTCCTTCCGGCTCTAAGACGGCCTTCAAAGAAAATGAACTATCCACCGAACCCTGGTCAATAGGGCGGCCTTCAAGAAAACCGTCCTCTGCATCGTACTTGCTCCCGCCGTACCCACCAAACCTCTTTTGTACCTGATATTGGAAAATGCCGTTTTCCTGTACCATCCCGTTGATTAAAAAGTAAAAATCCCTTTTAAAATGACACATACCCCCACTTTTGGGGTCAAATGCCGCCGTATCCCCGATGTCGGTACCACCAATACAAAAATCATTATGTACAATCAAGCGGATTTCTCTTGTTTCCCGGCGTAGATTGCGCACGACAATCCGCCGGAGATAAACATGGCGTTTAAAATGGACAACGTCTTCGATGGTTAGGGCCAAACCCAAACGCCCGTTGGTAGCCCAACTATTGCCAACCAGAGTCGAAGACCGGTAACCTGGTTTTTTTTCCCATTCATCGCTGCTTAACCACCCAAACTGGCCCTGAACCCATATTCCGATATCGCATCGGCCACCACCCACATGATTTTCCATACCGACATAAGGATAGTAAAAATCCCGTAAAACTAAATCCTCATCAATACTTACCAACATATCACCATTACCCAAAGCTATAGCTCTTCCCAAAATAATCCCCCTAAATGTGTTGCTGTGTTTTTAAATAAAGCTATTTTTGCTGGGAATAATAAAAAAAGTATTGCGTTTCTTTTATTATTTGTAGCTTATGTGTGAAAATTACCGAAAATTGAGGGAGATAAGGAGGCAAAGGCAATGACTGCTCTTTTATGGGCCATTGGCGTAATTGTCATTGCCCTCGTGGCTGTTTTTCTTTGGCTGTCACGCCACAAGGCCCAATCACAAAGTATTCCCGTCAAAAATGATCATTTACATTTAGATGATTTAAGGGAAGAGATATCAGAAGAGTTAACTCTACTGCCATCAGCGGCGGAGAGTGAAAAGACTTCCCGTCCATTGGAGCTTCCACAAAATTATAACCAAAATCGGTTGGTATTGCTGGCACGCGATCCTTATTGGCTTTATGCCTACTGGGAAATTTCAGCAACCCTGGAACAAGAGTTTTATCGTACCTATGGCCCGGACGCTTGGCATTCTTCACGTCCGGTCTTACGTCTTTATGATGTAACGGGCATTGAATTCAATGGAGCCAACGCCCATACATATATCGATATTCCTATTAATGATGACGTAGACAACTGGCATATTGAGGCAAGCTCCCCGGAAAGAACTTTTTGCCTCGACTTGGGACGCATCCTACCGGGAGGGAAATTTGTTACCCTCCTGCGCTCAAATACCGTTACCACCCCAGCGGCAAAAATTTCTGAACGGGTGGACGAAGAGTGGATGTGGATTGAGGAAATTTACCAATCATTCGGTCGATTTGAGGCCGGAGTAAGTTCGCCCATGCTTGCTGCAGAGATAAAGGAGCGTATGGGTATTATCCCTCTGGGCATAAGCTCACCGCAAATCCAAAATCGGAAAGGAAAATAAGATATGTCGAAAGGTTACTTAGCTGTTATATTGCACGCTCATCTACCATATGTCCGCCATCCCGAACATGATTTTTCTCTTGAAGAAAGATGGTATTATGAAGCCGTTACTGAATGCTATATCCCCCTTATTTGGACCCTGGAGAAATTACTTCAGGACGGCGTTCCTTTCCGTTTTACCATTTCTCTGTCTCCCACGCTGCTGTCAATGTTTGTGGACCCCTATTTGCAGTGGCGTTATGTTAAACATTTAGACTCACTGCTGGAATTAACCGAAAAGGAAGTGTATCGCACGCGGGGTACGCCATTTGAAAAGGTAACCCGGATGTATCGTGATCGCTTTTATGGTATCCGGGACACTTTTTGCCGCCGTTATAACGGTAATCTACTGAACGCCTTTAAGGCCATTTATGCTTCCGGTTGTGTTGAATTCATAACGTCGGCAGCAACGCATGGATATTTACCACTTATTATTAACCCCAAGGCCATAAGAGCGCAAATTGCTACCGGAGTCCAGGTTTTTCGGGAAATGTTCGGAATGCCCCCTAAAGGAATATGGCTGCCCGAATGTGGTTATACCGCTGGGATTGACAAGTACTTAAAAGAACAGGGCATTAAATATTTCTTTACCGATTCGCACGGCATTCTATATGCCTCCCATCGACCGCGATATGGTATTTTCGCGCCTATTATTTGCCCTACCGGAGTAGCCGCCTTTGGCAGAGATATCGAATCGTCTAAGCAAGTGTGGAGCGCCCAAGAGGGCTATCCCGGCGACTATGATTACCGGGAGTATTACCGCGATATTGGATTTGATCTTAATTATGAATATCTGCAACCTTACCTTCACCCGGATGGTATCAGGCATAATACAGGATTAAAATATTACCGTATCACTGGAAAAGGATCTCATAAGGAGCCTTACATTCCCGAACGGGCCGCTTATAAGGCAGATCTTCACGCCGGCAATTTCGTTTTTAACCGTGAACACCAGGTTTTTTACCTGTCCACCTTAATGGATCGTCCACCGTTAATCGTCGCTCCTTACGACGCCGAGTTATTCGGGCACTGGTGGTTTGAAGGTCCCCAATGGTTGGAAGCTTTAGCACGTAAAGTAGCTTATAGTCAAAAGACAATAAAGATGGTCACTCCTTCCGAATATTTACAAGAGTTTCCTTGCAACCAAGTAGCCGTACCCTGCACCTCCAGTTGGGGTAACAAGGGATACCACGAAGTATGGCTGTGTGAAGCCAATCATTGGATCTACCGTCACCTACATTGGGCCGCCGATGAAATGACGGCATTAGCCCGCCGTTTTCGCCATAGTGAAGGACTGACCAAACGGGCACTAAACCAAGCCGCCCGTGAATTACTCCTGGCGCAGGCCAGTGATTGGGCTTTTATTATGAGCACAGGAACAATGGTGGATTATGCCGTAAAGCGCACCAAACAGCATCTTCTTAATTTCAAAGGGTTATGGCATCAACTGTTAGAAGATCGCCTTGAAGAAGAATGGATCCATAGTCTCGAGCTTCAAAACAACCTGTTTCCAAATATTGATTACCATATTTATGCCTGACTAAAAAACAACTGACGAAGCCGGTTTTATCCGTGCTTCGTCAGTCCAGTAAAAAAATTTTTTGTTCCCCATCTTAATCAGAACTACCTACAATATGGTCAATTTTATCGGCATACATTGCTGTTAGTTCTTCTGCTATTTCCATAGAACTTCCCTCACTAAAAATACGGCACACAGGCTGTTCAGGGTCCGGCAGTACCAAAGCCCATCCATTGGGATGTATTACTTTGATGCCATCAAGCAACTCCAGTTCGTAACCGCTTTCATCTTCAATTAGTTTTCTGATCACACGCCCCTTATCGTTCCAGGACACTGGGATTTCTCTTTTAGCAAGATGGAACGAAGGAATTTCGTCCACCAGACTAGATAAATGTACATCCTCCGCAGCTGTAAAAGCCAAAATGTTAATTAGAGCAGCCAAAGCATCAAAATGCAGGAAAAATTGCGACACATCTTCACTTAGAATTTTGGCTACAAAGTCTTGGGGAGAAGTTTTGGTTCGAATAACTTTTGCTTTATATTTGGCCGCTAAATCTTCAATTGCGCTGGGAGCAGTGACAGGAACCACCACCCGCCCGCTCCCCGCCTTAAGAATGTACAATGCTATAAGGGCCGTAAGCATATCATCTTTAATAACGCGCCCCTGGTCGTCAACCAAGATGAGATGCTCTGCGTTGCCGTCCAGTATCGCGCAGCCGTAAGCTTTTGTTTCCTTAATCTTTTGTTGAATCAGGGGCAGTAACTTGCGATACTCCGACCAGCGTCGGGGCCGTTCACTCGGGGACAAATCGTCAAGGTCCAGTGTTTGCAGCCCTAAGCCTCTGACAACAGCTGGTATTATCTTTTCTAAGTTAGGATGATCGTAAAGTAAATACAGTGTGTAATTCGCCTGCCGTATCGCATTAGCATTAATATTTCTTAATAAGGTTTGTACATAACGTTCCGCCGTATCCGCAATCAAACTTGCATTCTTTATTTGTTGCATTTCTGCCCGGGCGAAGTCTTCCTGTGCCATCAGATTTTCAATTTTGCGCTCCATACCTCTGGCAATATTATTTCCCTGGTCATCGGTAAAAATTAACACCGCTTTGTCCGGATCTTGTGCCGACAGTTTTACGTGTACACCACCTTTACACTGATACGACCTTACTGCGAAACGGTGCATAGGCGTGGTCGTAACCGACTCAAAATTAAGGGCTTCGACTCCCGCGCTTTGCAAACCGCTGATTATGGCTTTTTTAAGCATGCGCGTCGCCGGATCGACCGCGCTGCTGATACCCACCTGGTGGGCGCGGCCTATCACAGAACCAAACGTCGCCGCTACCCGGGCACAAAATTCAGGTGTAAGCTCCACATTAACAAGTCCTGCTATTCCTTCACCACCAAAAATATGTTTGCGTTGACGTGTTCCCCAGACCAAACTTTGGCTAACTGTCGTACCCGTTTCCACGAGTTTATGTGGCCATAGTTTCACTTCCGGTTTCAAGATACCGCGTTCTTTAATAATAGAGTCATCTCCGACCACTGCTCCTTCATAGATGCCGGCGTTAGCTTGTACCTGTACCCTACTGCCTAAAACGGCCCCCCGTAATGATGCTCCGGTACCGATATAAACGTGATCCCAGGTAACGCTGCGCTTTATGGAAGCCCCGCCTTGTACAATGGTCCCGCTCCCGATAATACTAAAAGGCTCGATATGGACTCGGGGACCAATTTGGACATTATCGCCAATCAGTACGGGACCGGATATGGTACAAGTTCTGTCCATTGATACATTTTCGCCAACCCAAACACCGGGAGCGTATTGTTTAGCTGAAATCGAAAGGTGTACCTTGCCCGCAAGAGCATCATATTGCGCTTGCAAATACTGGGATATATTCCCGATATCGCACCAGTACCCTTCCAAAACAACACCAAACAGGGGTGCGCCTTCACGCAGCAAAAGGGGAAACAGGTCTTTAGAAAAATCAAAAAACTGGCCTGTGGCAAAATACTTTAGTACTTCTGGTTCCAATACATAAATACCCGTGTTGACGGTATCGCTAAAAACCTCGCTCCAGCTCGGTTTTTCCAGAAAACGCCTAATTCTCCCTCCCGTTTCCGTAATAACAACCCCGTACTCGAGAGGAGAATTAACCCTTGTTAATACCAGTGTAGCAATAGCGCCCTTTTCCTTGTGAAACCTTATTGCTTTTCCAATGTCCAGGTCGGTTAATGCATCACCACTTATCACTACAAACGACTCATTAAGAAAAGACTCGGCATTCTTGACACTGCCCGCCGTACCTAAAGGACTTTCTTCAATAAAGTAGTACATATGAACACCATACTCGCTGCCGTTCCCGAAGTGATCCTTGATCACATTCGATAAATACTGCAGCGTAACGCCGATATCCCTTATCCCGTACTTTTTTAAAAGGTCAATAGCATAAGACATCACCGGCCGGTTTAGTATCGGAACCATTGGTTTAGGACGATTACAGGTGAGAGGTCTCAAGCGAGACCCTTTCCCACCAGCCATAATTATTGCCTTCATAACTAACGCCTCCGGATCCTTGCAAGATCTAATGTCTGGCAAATAATTCATAAACTTTACCGAAGAAATGCCCTCTGCGGTTATATTTTGCCGGCCAATCAACTTTTTGGCGTGATTGCCATACTTTGCTATATACCCCCTTGGTCTGCCGGGCAATTCTCTGCCAGTCAAATTGAGTTACTACTTTACGATAGGCCCTTTCCTGCATTAACCTGGCCGCAGAAGGATTGGTAAGAACAGCGACAATTTTATTGGCTAGATCTTCACTGTCTCCCGGATGAACCTTTAGACCATCCACCCCGTCATCCACAATTTCCTTGAGGCCACCGGTATCCGATACAATGACCGGCGTTTTGGCGGCCATAGCCTCCAAGGCCACAATACCAAATGGTTCGTATAAGCTGGGAAATACCGCAACATCAGCCCAATCATAGAGCGAATTCCGAATATCGTCCCCGATATAACCGGTAAAATATACCCGTTGCGCGATACCCAGCCGAAAAGCTAAATCCTTGAGGTTGTTTTCATAAGGCCCCTTACCGCTTATTATGAACTTGGTATCGGGATGACGCTGTAAAACCTTGGGGACAGCTTCAAGAAGCACCTGAACACCCTTTTCACGAACCAACCTGCCGACAAAGAATACTATCTTCTCGTTTGGGGCTGCGAAAGAATTGCGTTGTGCCTGCTCCGATTTAGCGGTAAAATTGGCCGGATCAACACCGTTATAGATAATTTGCAACTTATCGTCCGGTACTTGAAAAATATACTTTACTTCCCCATGCATATAACGGCTGCACACAATTATCTGCCAAGATTCGTAACAGAGCCACCATTCTACGCTGCTGATATAATTCTGGACGGGATTATGGAGACCGTTATGGCGGCCAAATTCAGTCGCGTGAATGGTCGTTACCAATGGCAGCCGGTAAGCGTGTTTCAATACCCGTGCCGCATAAGCTACCAGCCAGTCGTGGGCATGAACAACCTGAACATCACCAATATCTTTCAGTACCTGAATAGCACTTTCTACTAATGACAGGTTAAACTGTATTACCCATGTCAAAAAATCCGGTGTTGAAACCGGGCTAGGGGCAACACGATATATGTAAACGCCGTTGTTATCCTCATAATCGGCTGCCCCCCTTGCTCCACTGGTAATAAGATGAACCTCAACTCCTTCCTTTGCAAGCGCAGCAGTCAGGTCATAAACATGTTGAGCCAGTCCCCCTACGCTCTTCGGAGGGTATTCCCATGAAAGCATCAAGACCCGCAAGTTCCATCCGTCCCCCTCTATTAATATCCTTAAATTGTTATTATCCCTTGTAAGGTAAGGATTTATGACTTGAAGCAATAAAAAACCCCACCTTTTTCGTAAAGGTGGAGTTTTCAAAACCCTAATGTCCTACAATGGAACCGTGATGGATGGTCCAACTCCAGTTCATACCATTATTATTATCCCAGTTGCCGGCACTGTCGTGGAAACAGAAGTTCAGACGTTCCTCTTCCATAGGCGCTTCGAAAGTTTTCACCCATCCCCAGCCGGTCCGGGACATTTTCATGCTTTTAACATTATGCCACCTATCGGAGGGACCAAATCCTAAATGAAGATAGACCTGATCAGCCCCACTGGTAGATAAAAGGCCGTTATAGAATACCGTAATCTCTTCTCCTGCGGTTATGGGAGTAGGGTCAACCACTACTCCACCGGGATAGTCGGCCTCGTGATAACGACGAAGCCTTTCTGCTCCATAGCCGAAATTGGTATGATGTTCCACTTCAACACCTCCTTGAGTCTTTATCTCAGAACTAGTATGGTCACCCAAGAAGGTGCTGATGTGAGGAAACTACTTCATCTTTTGGATGATGGCATCAGCCATTTCGCTTGTCTTAGCCTTGCCGCCAAGATCGTAAGTAACACTGGAACCCTCCTCCAAAACGGCAATTACAGCCCTCATTATTTTGTCAGCCGCTTCTGAGGCACCCAAATGGCGCAGCATCATTACGGCGGATAAAATCGTAGCAAGAGGGTTGACCTTATTCTGCCCGGTATACTTCGGCGCACTGCCGTGCACCGGTTCGAAAACCGCCACTTCATCACCAATGTTAGCTCCCGGTGCCACACCCAAACCACCGACTAATCCGGCAGCAAGATCAGAAAGGATATCACCATACAAATTGGGCATTACCAAAACATCGTAATTTTGCGGGGTCTGTACCAGTTTCATCGCCATGGCATCGACAATCATATCTTCAAATTCAATATCCTGGTTGCGCTCAGCCACACTACGGGCAGTTTCCAGAAAAAGACCGTCGGTATATTTCATAATGTTGGCTTTATGTACTGCCGTTACTTTCTTGCGTCCTTCGCGCCGGGCCAGGTCAAAGGCAAACTGCACGATTCGTTCGCAGGCCTGACGAGTAATAATTTTAATACTTTCCGCGGCGTCCCTGCCTACTCGATGTTCAATTCCGGCATATAAATCTTCCGTATTTTCCCGTACGATAATAAGATCCACATCCTTAAAAGGTGTTGCCAAACCCGGTAAACTTTTGGCAGGACGCACACAGGCATAAAGGTCAAGCTGCTGGCGCAGGGAGACGTTTACACTACGGAATCCCTTCCCTACGGGGGTTGTGAGGGGACCTTTAAGAGCCGTCTTGTTCTTACGAATGGATTGCAAAACAGTATCCGGTAACGGAGTGCCGTATTTTTCAATTTGTGATGCGCCCGCTTCAACTACTTCCCACTCGATAGAAACGCTTGTGGCATCCACTACACGCCGGGCAGCATCGGTAATCTCCGGACCAACCCCGTCCCCGGGAATTAACGTTACCCTGTAAGCCAATTTTATACCTCCTAAACCCGTTACTTATCGAAACTAAAACCGCCGTGTTTGCGGAAATGACTTGCCAGACCACCATCGGAAAGAATTTTAAGCATTACCTTGGGCAGGGGTTTTACCTGTAGTTGAATTCCTTTAGTCTTATTGGTTATAAACCCGGCTGCCAAGTCCACGACCAGCTTATCCTGATGATCTATCAAGTCGGTGTCACATTCGACGACCGGTAGGCCTGTATTGATAGCATTACGGTAGAATATGCGTGCAAAAGACTTTGCCAAGACGGCCGCAATACGGGCATGCTTAATGGCCAGAGGTGCCTGTTCGCGTGAAGACCCACATCCAAAATTTTTTCCCGCCACAATAAAATCGCCCGGGGTAATCTTGTTATAAAACTCAGGATCAAGGTCTTCCATAACGTGCTTGGCTAACTCATCCATATTTAAGGTCTTAAATTTATATTTACCGGAAATGATATAATCAGTATTCACGTCATCGCCGAATTTGTGCGCTTTACCATTAAATTGCATCCGTTCACCTACTTTATGAATTCTTGTGGATCGGTAATCTTGCCCGTTAAGGCTGCCGCCGCCACAGCCGCCGGTGATGCTAGGTAGATCTCAGCGGTACTGTTACCCATGCGTCCCTTAAAATTACGATTAGCGGTAGAAATGACCTTCTCACCATCAGAAGGCACTCCATTATGCGTCCCGACACACGGACCGCACCCGGGAGTAACAACGGCGGCACCTGCACGGACCAATTTTTCAAGGATCCCTTCCTTCAAAGCCTGGAGGTAAATGTTCCTGGAGGCCGGCGCTACAATAAACCTGACATCGGGTGATATATGCCGCTCACCAATGATGTCACAGGCAATCCTTAAATCTTCCAGGCGTCCATTCGTACAAGTACCAATAACAGCCTGGTCAATCGGCATACCGGCCAGTTCCGCTAAAGGAACCACATTGTCAACCCGGTGCGGTTTTGCTACCTGGGGTTCGAGACTGCTAACGTCATACTCCCAAACACACTCGTAATCGGCATCGGGATCAGCTTCCACCGGTTCGAAGGATCTGCAGCTCCCGTAACGGTCAATCCAGGCCATTGTCTTTTCATCGGCTTTCATAAGACCGGCCTTAGCACCCATTTCAATAGCCATATTGGAAATGGTGAACCGGGCCTCCATCGAAAGAGCATCAATAGCTTCTCCCGTAAACTCCACAGCACGGTATGTTGCACCATCAGCAGATACCTGACCTATCAGATAAAGGATTAAATCCTTACTGTAAGTACCTTTAGGTAATCTTCCATGGCAAACAATTTTAATGGTTGGAGGCACCTTAAACCACATTTTACCGGAAATCAGTGCCGCCGCTAAGTCGGTCGAACCAACACCTGTAGCAAAGGCATTTAAGGCCCCGTAAGTACAAGTGTGCGAATCGGCCCCGATAACCAAACACCCGGGCCCGACTCTACCACTTTCCAGCATTACCTGGTGACAGACCCCGTCACCAATATCGTAAAGGCGGCATCCAGTTTTACGTGCGAACTCACGCATTGCGTGATGTAAATTAGATACACCCTCAGACGGACTTGGAGCACTGTGATCAATAACAAGGGCCACTTTGGACGGGTCAAAAAGCCGGCTACCTCCCATATCTCTGAACGCTCTTATCGCCAGAGGAGAGGTCCCGTCCTGACCCATAATAAAGTCGACGTCAGCCACTACAATACTCCCGGCATATACCTTACATCCACTTTTGTTCGAAAGAATTTTTTCGATAATGGTTTGTCCCATACTAATGCCTCTTTCCGAAATAGTCTTCGTAAATATAAACCAGCTCTTTATCAAACAGCGACCGCTTCAAGGAAACAGCGGTTGCTCTTACTACCGGTAACAACTCTTGAGCCTGGTGCCGGGTAAGGTGGATACCGTACTCTGCAAACTTGGCCCTTACAGCAGCGGTACCGGAGTGTTTTCCTATCACCATTTGGCGCTGCAAACCAACCTCTTCCGGTGAAAAAGCTTCGTAAGTATGGGGGTGTTTCAACATCCCGTCGGCATGGATACCAGATTCATGGGCAAACATATTAGATCCGACGATGGCCTTCCAGGCCGGCAGTTCCCTACCTGAAGCCCGGGAGACATATTCCGCAATATCACGGAAAATTTCCGTTTTAAAGTGCAAATCATAGTTGAAGATGTATTTTAAGGCCATGACCACTTCCTCCAAAGCGGCGTTGCCTGCACGCTCACCCAGGCCGAGAACGGTTACCCCGACATAATTCGCTCCGGCCTTAACCCCCGCCAAGGCATTGGCCGTAGCCATACCAAAGTCGTTGTGGGTATGCATTTCTACCTCGATACCTACTTGATCTATAATAGCCCTAACCTTTTCATAAGTTGAAAACGGATCCAAAATGCCTACCGTGTCACAGTAACGCAAACGGTCGGCACCGGCCTCTTTGGCCGCCAAAGCGAAACGAACTAAAAAATCATGATCACTGCGTGAAGCATCCTCCGCATTGACGGAAACATACAACCCTTCCTTTTTAGCAAACTCCACAGCTTTGGTCATTTGCTCAATAACCCAATCCCTGCTGGCCTGCAGTTTGTATTTAATATGGATATCCGACGTTGAGATGGAGATGGCGACAGCATCACAACCACAGGCTATGGAAGTCTCAATATCCTTAATTACCGGCCGGTTCCAGCCCATAATACTGGCCTTGAGTCCCAATTTGCAAATTTCCGTTATGGCCTTTTGCTCGTCTCCACCCATAACCGGGATACCTGCCTCAATCTGGTGGACCCCTAACTCGTCAAGCAACTTAGCAATTCGCACCTTTTCATAATTGGCAAATACCACACCCGCCGTTTGTTCTCCATCACGAAGTGTGGTATCTACCACCGTAATACGGCGATCTTCAGTCATATATCTCCCTCCTTTTAATGTCGTATTGTACGACTAGTAAAATGTGTTTTTTACCAGTCAATTAATGATAAATAGATATATAGATAATGGTTTGCAGGTACCTGCGTGGGGACCTAATTCAACTTTTTGCGTAGAAGCTGGTTGACTATGGCGGGGTTGGCCTTGCCCTTAGTGGCCTTCATAACTTGACCCACTAAAAATCCCAGGGCCTTTTCTTTACCATTGCGGTAATCGTTTACCGACTTCGGATTATCGGCAATAACTTGATCAATAATCGGTTCAATAGACCCTTCGTCGGTGATTTGTCTTAAGCCTTTCTCTTCTACGATAACGTCCGGATCTTTCCCAGTTGCAAACATTTCCTCTAATACGGTTTTGCCAATTTTGCCGCTGATAACATTCTTATCTATCAGTTTAAGCATTGCTACCAACTGCCGCGGTTTTACCGGGCAGTTTTCAATTTCAACGTTATGAGCATTTAGGAGACGGGCCAGGTCGCCCATAATCCAGTTACTTACCACTTTGGGATAGGGATAGAGATCTACACAGGCCTCAAAATAATCCGCTACCTCACGAGAACTTGTTAAAACACCCGCATCATACGGCGGCAAATCAAATTCCTTTACGTAGCGTTCCTTGCGCTCATCCGGCAATTCCGGGAGACTTTTTCGTATACTATCCACCCAGGACGAACTAATGACAAGCGGGACTAAGTCCGGCTCCGGGAAATAACGGTAGTCGTGTGCTTCCTCTTTGCTGCGCATTGGTAATGTAATGCCTTTACCTTCATCCCAGGTCCTGGTTTCCTGGACGATTTCCCCTCCACTTTCCAATACCTCAATTTGGCGCTCTATTTCATAAGACAAGGCTTTCTGCAGGGCCCTGAAAGAGTTCATATTCTTTATTTCCGTTTTGGTTCCTAACCTATCGGAACCAACCGGGCGTACCGAAACATTGGCATCACACCGTAAAGAACCCTCTTCCATTTTACAGTCCGAAACACCGGTATATTGAATAATTGCTTTAAGCTTATTCAAATAAGACTTGGCCTCTTCCACTGATGATATATCAGGTTCTGATACAATCTCTAACAAGGGGACGCCGGTCCGGTTATAATCTACCAGAGAGTAAGGTGTGGTAGAAATAGTGCCCTGGTGTACCAATTTACCGGCATCCTCCTCCATATGGACGCGGGTAATACCGATTTTTTTCGGGCCATTTTCCCCTTCAATTAAAATGTAACCGTTGAAAGCCAAGGGGAGGTCGTACTGGGAAATCTGGTAATTTTTCGGTAAATCGGGATAGTAATAGTTTTTACGATCAAACTTGCAAAAATGAGCAATCTCACAGTTAAGGGCCAGAGCTGCTCGTATACCGAACTCGACCACTTGCTTGTTCAAAACCGGCAATACCCCCGGCAACCCCAAGCACACGGGGCATACATGCGTGTTAGGATCTCCACCGAAAGCCGTAGTAGAGGGGCAAAATATTTTGGACTTGCTAGCCAGTTCAACGTGTACTTCCAACCCGATAACTGGTTCATAGGAAGCCATCTACAGCACCTCCTCGACTATGGGCGGACGCTTACCACGATAATTAGAACTCTGTTCAAAACTATAAGCAACCCTGAGAAGTGTACCCTCGCCCAAAGGTTTACCAATAAACTGCACCCCGACTGGAAGCCCGTTTCTAAACCCGCCAGGCACCGAGATGGCCGGTAACCCTGCCAAATTCACAGCCAAAGTATAAATATCAGACATATACATTGTTAGAGGATCGTCAATTTTTTCCCCTTTGCGAAAAGCCGGTGTAGGTGTAGTAGGGGATATCAAGACGTCACAATTTTCAAAAGCCGCCTCAAAATCACGCTTTATAAGGGTGCGGACTTTCAGAGCCTTTAAATAATAGGCATCATAATACCCTGCCGATAAGGCATACGAACCGAGCATAATACGCCGTTTAACCTCATCGCCGAAGCCGCGGCTCCGGCTCTTAATGAACATGTCCACAACATCATCGGCATCGTCAGCACGATAGCCGTAACGTACCCCGTCATAACGGGCCAGATTGGAACTGGCCTCGCCCGGAGCAATGAGATAATAAGCCGGCAAGGCATAATCGGTATGAGGTAAAGTTGTCTCAACAATATTGGCCCCTAAGGTCTCCAGTGTCGCAATGGCTTTTTCAATAATCTCTCGTACTTCCGGACTCAGTCCTTCTGTGAAATACTCTTTGGGAACCCCTACCCGCAAGCCCTTAATATCGTCGACCAAAAAAGTGGTAAAATCGGGATAATCAGTAGGTATTGATGTTGAATCCCATCTGTCATGGCCGCATATTGCATTTAACATCAGAGCAGCATCGGTAACATCCCTGGTCATCGGTCCGATCTGATCGAGGGACGACGCAAAAGCTACTAGGCCGAAGCGTGATACCGCGCCATATGTGGGTTTCATCCCTACTACGCCGCAAAAAGCCGCCGGCTGGCGGATCGACCCCCCGGTATCAGATCCCAGCGCACAGATAGCTTCCCCCGCCGCTACCGCCGCCGCAGACCCTCCACTTGACCCTCCGGGTACCCTGTCAAGTGCCCACGGATTAGAGGTAGGGAAAAAGCCTGAGTTTTCGGTGGAAGACCCCATAGCAAATTCATCCATGTTAGTTTTACCTGTAATGATTACTTTTTGGGAATGCAGTTTGTTTATTACAGTAGCGTTATAGGGAGGAACAAAATTATGCAGTATTTTTGAAGCACACGTTGTACGCAGCCCCTCCGTACAAATGTTATCTTTAATTGCTACCGGAATGCCGGTTAAAGGCCCCGGCTCAGCACCCTGGCTGATTTCCTGGTCAATGTCACGGGCCCGCATCAGGGCTTCTTCCTCAATCACAGTAATGTAGGCCTTAATTTTTTTATCCAACAGTTTTATACGCTTAAAAATGGAACGACATATGTCCTCACAAGAGATCTCACGCCGCACCAGCATATCGTGCAGTTCGTGGGCCGTGTAATCACAGAGTTCCAAAATGTGATCACTCCTTAAAGAATGCGCGGAACTTTGAAAAAGTTATCTTCCCGGTCGGGAGCATTGGCAAGTACTTTTTCCGGAGGCAAATGTTCGCCTACCTCATCCTCGCGAAAAACATTTTGCAGCGGTACCACGTGGGCCGTGGGTGGAATGTTTTCGGTATCTAGTTCTTGTAGTTTAGCGGCATAATCAAGGATTTTCGCGAGCTGCCTGCGATACATTTCTTTTTCTTCCGGCGTTAATTCCAATCGCGACAAAAGGGCTACGTGTTCGACATCGGCTATTGTAAGCAACACTGTCACCTACCTGTCAAAACTTATCACATTATACCAAAGCATGCTACTGAGTGGCAAGCTTCTCGGCGGCGCGCCGCCGTAGTTCCCGCGCATGTTGACGTACAGCGGAGGTTATACCGCGTCCGCCCAACATCCTGGTAAGCTCGTCCAACCGTCCCTCATCATCAAGTGTTTCAATACGTGTATAGGTACGTTTACCATCATTCTCCTTGGTTATTTTCAGATGCTGGTTGGCAAAACAGGCGATTTGAGGAGCGTGGGTCACGCAGATAACCTGACGTTTTTGGCCAATAGCAGCCATCTTTTCGGCCACCGCATTTAGCACACGACCTCCAATACCGGCATCAACCTCGTCAAAAATCAAGGTCGGCACCTCATCAACGGAAGACAGCAAGTTTTTAAAAGCCAGCATTACCCGGGAAAGCTCGCCACCGGATGCAATCTTAGCCAAAGGCCTGGCGGGTTCACCGGGATTAGGAGAAAATAGAAAAGCAATGTCCTCCGCGCCCCGCGGGTGGGGACCCTCTACCGGTCGAAAATCCACTTGAAATTGCACGTTTGCAACTTCCAAATCGCGCAGTTCCCGTACAACTCCTTTGATTAACGCACGTGCCACCTCGCGGCGTATACGGCTCAGACCGGCAGCCGCCTCCCTCCAGTCCTTTTCCAACTGGGTTAAGCGTTCTTTGAGTTGGGAAACCTTCTCATCGCTGTACATTAACTCCTCGCGCTCACTGGCTATTTTGTCCCGGTAACGCAGAATATCTTCAATGCTGTCGCCGTATTTTTGCTGCAATTTACCGATCAAATCCAATCTTTCCTCAACGTAGTTGAGCCGTGAAGCATCAAAATCGGTTCTTTCAACAATATCCGCTATGTCGCGGGCAACTTCCTGTACCTGGTATATTACGGCATCCAGCCGTTCTGTAAGATCACTGCCGCCTTCGATAAAGGAAGCAATTTGCCTTAAGCTATCCACAGCTTGTCCTAGTAGATCCATTGCCGACATTTGCTCGTGCATGCCGCCGTACAGAACTGCGTAACTCTCCCCGGCATAACGAGCAATGTTTTCGGCATTAACTAAAAACAAACGTTCTTTTTCCAGCTCTTCGTCTTCTCCGGGTTGTAACCGGGCGGCATCAATCTCTTCTATTTGAAACTTCAAAGCATCAAGACGCCTGGCCCTCTCTTTTTCATCTCCTATTAGTTTTTGGTATTCCTTTCTTGCCCGGATCCAGTTCTCATATAACATGGCCGTCTTTTTAAGATAATCTCCCAACCGGGCTCCACCGAAAGCGTCCAGAAACCGGCAATGGTTTTCTTCCTTTAGAAGAGACTGCTGTTCACCCTGCCCGTGAAAATCAACCAGCTTCTGACCTACCTCCCGGTACAAGGCAAGGGTACAGGTACGACCGTTAATACGATAAATGCTTCTTCCGCTGCGGTACAGGTTCCGTCCCAAAATTAAAAACCCTTCCTGTAATGGAATGTCATTTTGCTCTAACCAGTTGACTAAGTGGGGATATTGTTCAATATCAAAAACGGCTTCCAATATGGCTTGGTCAGCACCTGTCCGCACATAATCCGCCGAAGCCCGCCGGCCTAAGACTACCTGTACGGCATCAATCACGAGTGATTTTCCGGTACCCGTCTCTCCCGTTAGCACATTAAATCCCTGCGTAAATTCTATAACCAGATCGTCAAGCAAGGCGAAATCTTTCACCGCCAGTCTGCAAAGCATCTCCCTCACCCTTCGATAAAAGATCGGAGTCGTGCCGCAATCTCCCGTGCTTTTTCTTTGGGCTTAATAACAACCAGTATGGTATCGTCACCCGCAACACTACCCAAAATTTGGGGCCACCTAGCCCCGTCAAGCCCTGAGGCTACCCCCTGAGCCGCACCCGGCAGGGTCTTTACAAGCACTAAATTATCACTGTAATCCACATCCCAGACATAATCCCTGAAAAGGCGCCGTAATCGATCTTCACCAACACGGGAAACTGACTCGCCCGGTATCAGGTAGCGCACCCTATGACCGTCGGAAGCCTTGACCAATCCCATTTCTTTAATATCGCGGGACACCGTAGCTTGTGTTACGTTAAATCCCGACCGGCGTAAAGCTTCTGTCAATTCACCCTGGGTGCTAATCACCTGCTCCCTTATTAACTGGCGTATCATTTGTTGCCTTCTGGCTTTCAACGGTAGAACCCACCTTTTCCACAATAATCAAAAACGGGGCCGCCGCGGAAGAATTGTGGGCTGTTAACCTGAGTACAGCATAGTGCTGTCCCGGCAAAACGCGACAGAAATCATCCACTCCTTGGGCCTCAACTTTACCACCCTCGTGCCCGGGGTAATTGAGGATACTGAGCCTGCCTCCGTGCCGAAGCAGAGACAGTGCCGCTCTTAACGCTTTTAAGGTGGTTGGAAGGTTTGTAATGATACTTTTATCACTACCCGGGAGGTATCCCAAGTTAAACATGCATGCATCAACGGGTTCCTTAACGTATCGCGCCATATGTTCATGGCCATCCCAAATAAGTCGTACTTGCTCCAAAGCTTGGTGTTTTCGCAAAAGATCACTGGTCAACTGCAAAGCCGACTTCTGAACGTCGAAGGCATAAACCGTACCCTGAGACCCTACTCGTTGTGCCAAAAACAAGGTATCATGACCCTTTCCCGCCGTAGCATCAATGGCTGTGCCACCTATGGAGAGAACATCACCAATGAACCGCTGGGCCAGATCAACCATCCGGGTAATGTTGCTTTTAACCATCATAAACATTCCGGCTAAGCTTGTTTTGAACCAATTGAAAGAAGTTTCCGTGCTTAAAACGAACTAGTTTGGTATGAAAAGGTGCACTGGTGATTACCACCTCGTCACCTTCCCTCAAAGGGTAGGTTTTTTGCCCGTCAAGTACTAAGATACCCCCTTGTCGTAATCCCGTAAACGTGATATGAATACGACAATCTATGTCAACTAATAAAGGGCGCAAAGACATAGTATGCGGGCAAAGAGGAGTAAGAAGTATAGCCTTAACATTGGGAGTTACCAAAGGTCCACCAGCTGATAAAGCATATGCCGTAGAACCTGTAGGCGTAGAGACTACTACCCCGTCACCCAAAAAACGAGCCCAGGTGTTTCCGTCAACATCAACCTTTAACCCTACGGGCCTTAACAGAGTCCCTCTGGACAATACGGCATCATTAAGGCAATATGCCTGAAAAACCTTTTTACCGGCCCGTAAAACTTCTGCCGCAAGCATTCCCCTTTCGTCAATCATATAGTTTCCATCAATTAGTTTTGGTATCGTGGACGGAAATTCGTGAAATTCCAGCTCACTAAGGAACCCCAACCTGCCAAATTTAATACCCAGTATCGGTATCCCCTTTGCCGCCACCAGGCGGGCACTGCTTAAAATGGTACCGTCACCACCCAGGGCGATCACCAGATCAATCCCCTGCAACTCTTCCTGACAGCAAACATCAAAGTCAAAATTGGCAGGCGCGCAATCAAATAACGACACTGCCAAACCATGATTCCGTAACAGGGATATAATCTCATTTAATGCCTGCTGCAACTTACCGTCCGTTATATTATGATTACAAACCAGGGTTACCTTTTTCATCGGGATCCACCTTTACCCAGTTTAGAATGCGCCTCCCGTACTAAAACCGCAATATTGCCCTGAAAATCTTCTGACTCCTGTTGTTTACTAAAATACACTAAATATTCGATATTTCCTTCAGGTCCTTTAATGGGGGAATAAGTTATTCCGCAGGTGGTCCATCCCAGTTTTTTAATAAAAGCAAGGATGTTCGATAAAACCTCTATATGAACGCCAGGATCTTTAACAACACCTTTCCGACCCACTTTTTCCCGTCCGGCTTCAAATTGCGGTTTCACCAGGAGAATACCATGGGCATCTCTGGTAATTAGGCGGTCAATGTTGGGTAGGATTTTGGTCAGGGAAATAAAGGAAACATCTACCGTCACGAAGTTGGGAGCTTCATCCAGTTGTTCACAAGACATATATCGTATGTTCACTCGTTCCAGGGGTACCACGCGCGGGTCTTGCCGAAGTTTCCAAGCCAGTTGGCCGTAACCCACATCTACCGCATAAACTTTGCGTGCCCCATTCTGCAAAACGCAGTCGGTAAAACCTCCTGTTGAGGCCCCCACATCCAAAACCGTTTTATCATTTAAATCAATATTAAAAACCTTGAGTGCTTTAGCAAGCTTTAAACCACCGCGGCTAACAAACGGCAGATCATTACCTTTTATCACCACTTCCGACTCCATACTGACGGCCTTACCGGGTTTGTCAACACGTTGACCATTAACAAAAACGTGCCCGGCCATAATAACCGACCGGGCCCTTTCACGGCTTGGACATAATCCCTTTTTAACAAGCAGGACATCTAACCGTACTTTATCTGCCATACGCTACCTCTGTTTTAAAGCCAGCCTGAAATTGGCACGTCGCAATTCAGTCTGAACGGTTTGTGCCACGCCGTCTACGCTCAGTCCATATTTCTCCCGCAGGATATCTGGTGCACCGTGTTCCACAAAAACATCCGGGATCCCTATCATTTTGATTTTGACATTACTAATTCCCTTAGCGACTAGAAGTTCCAATACGGCACTACCGAAACCTCCGCTTAATACATTTTCCTCAAGGGTAAATAATTGGCCGGTCTTCTTGATACTATTGATAATAGTTTCAGCATCCAAAGGCTTGACAAAACGCGCATTAATAACGGTCAGGTCATAGCCTTTTTCGGCTAAATGCTCTGCCACCTTTACTGCAACGGGAACCATGTTGCCGATGGCGAGAAGGGTAGCATCCTTACCACTACGGAGTACCTCAGCCTGACCAATCGGTAAAGGTTTTAGTTCCTGGTCAAGCGGACATCCCGTACCTGCACCTCTGGGATAACGTATGGCCATCGGCCCTTGGTACTCGACGGCTGTCTTAAGCATGTGCTGCAGCTCATTTTCATCTTTAGGAGCAGCTACCACCAGGTTAGGAATCATTCGTAGATATGAATAGTCAAATAGACCATGATGGGTTGGACCGTCTTGACCTACAATACCGCCACGATCAAGCGCAAACGTCACGGGCAGTTTTTGCAGGCAGACATCGTGCAAAATCTGGTCAAAGGCCCGCTGAAGAAACGTTGAATATATCGCTACCACAGGCTTATAACCCTCTGCGGCTAATCCTGCTGCGAAAGTTACCGCGTGCTGCTCAGCTATTCCCACATCAAAAAACCGGTCAGGAAATCGTTTTGCAAAACTTGTTAATCCGGTGCCATCGGTCATGGCCGCCGTAATAGCCGCAATGTGATCGTCTTCTTCCGCCAAATTAACTATAGTCCGTCCGAAAACCTGAGTATAGGATACTCGTGAACTTTTTTTATTTTTACCATTAAAAACATCAAAGGGGCCCACGCCGTGAAATTTACCCGGATCTTTCTCCGCTGCTTCATAACCCTTTCCTTTCTGCGTTAAAGCATGCACTAAAACCGGTTCGTCGGCGGCTTTCGCTTGGTTTAAGACCTCGATTAAATCCTTAATACTATGACCATTAACGGGCCCCAGATAAGTAAATCCCAGTTCTTCAAAAAACATTCCCGGTACCACTAAGTATTTAAAACTGTCCTTAACCCTTTCAACCCACCTAAGCATCCGCGGCCCAATGCTGGGCACCCGGCGCAGTAAACTCTCAAATTCGTCCTTTCCACGGGTATACATTGGATCGGTGCGCAGGCGGGACAAATATCCGGAGAGGGCCCCTACATTGGGTGCAATTGACATTTCGTTATCATTGAGGACTACGATCAAGCGTTTTTTGAGGTGGCCCGCGTGATCTAAGGCTTCAAAAGCCATTCCCCCGGTCATGGCCCCATCGCCTATCACAGCCACTACCGAGTGTTTGTGGCCTGACAGATCACGGGCCAACGCCATTCCCAGAGCCGCAGATATGGAGGTACTGCTGTGTCCCGTACCAAAAGGATCAAAAGGACTCTCCCACCGACAGGGAAAGCCGCTCAAACCTCCAAACTGTCTTAAAGAATCGAAACACTCCCGGCGCCCGGTGATAATCTTATGGGCATAACATTGATGACCAACGTCCCAGATAATGCGATCTGCCGGAGCATCAAAGACCCGGTGTAAAGCCAAAGTCAATTCAACAACCCCTAAACTAGGCGCTAGGTGCCCACCGGTATGGCTGACCGTTTGGATAATAAATTCTCTAATCTCGCCGGCAAGCTGTTTTAATTCATCCAGTGATAAAGACTTTAGGTCTTTAGGACTATTAATTTTGTTTAAAATGTTTCCCAAAAGAAATACACCTCTTAACTATTGTTTTACACGACGCTTTTTATTATGGTTTATTTGTTTCCTGCCCCAGGAAAACATTTTCTCCCAGCCGGCCATCAGTTTACCGACAGCAAAAACAATATCGTGTGAACGCTGTACCGCTACCTTCTTCCCCCAGGCTTTACCTGCTACAGTTAAGGCTGCGATAAGAGAAGTAATGGCTATATTTAGCATGAATATTTTGAAATTAGGATACATCTTTATCAGCTGTGCGATAAGAGAAATACCTAAGGCACCTGCCACAATACCGGCGATATCGCCGATAACGTCCATGGTAATATTGGCTACCTTGGGGGTGTTCCGGACTAGATAAACAGCGTGCGAAGCCCCAAACACTCTTTTTGCTGCTAAAGCGTGCAATGGAGCGTGACGTGCCGCAGTAGTCGCCGTACCTACAATATCAAATACTATTCCCACAGTAATTACTAGTACAAGAAAAATAAGTGATAAGTATAAGTTATCCAACCGGTGTATAATTATTTCGGCTAAAAAGGCAAAAACGGCGGTGATAACCAGGGTTAAAACGCCTATAAGTAATACGTGTCCCCTAAAACCACGGGAGTTCCCGTTCAAAAGCTACACCTCACGCCGTTAGGAGGAAAGGCAAGCAGGGCAAGTGACAGCAGACCGGATAAACATTGTAGCTTAGGTCCAGCAGGTTTTCCCAAGTAGTCACCTGCCGTCGCCGCGCAGGCGGTTTCCCTTTGAGACTACTCCCGGCCCGTTGCCGAAACCGGAGCTGGATTGCCACTTAGACTACACCGTAATCCCCGATCTGCCTCTTAAGAACAGCCTAGGGGTTTTCCCCGACAGAGCCCTCTTTTCCTAGCCTCTTTTGCAGTAATGGTTTCAACCAGTGTCTCGTAAGAGAGGGCCCTCTCGTACGAAACACCTTTTATGGTATCCACCATTACCACTCAAGGCAGGCTACACTGCACGCAGCTTTTCCCCACGTACAGGTTTAATCCCAAGCCATAGATTGCTTTACGGCATCCACGCACTTGGGTCTCCGCGGTAACAGGGTCAAGCACCCACATGCCTTTGTGGGGTGCCCTATCACCTTAACTCCCAGTACCAGCCCCCGACTGGGCGTCGACAGCCAGCACCAGGAACTTCATCGATGTGCCCTTAGCGGATTTTTAGGCCCGCTTTCGGAAAAAAGGACTTCTGACTAGGATACTGCGTCACTTGCCCAAGTGGTTTACTATGCGTAAATAATCATAGCATATACTACGATCTTAAATCAATTACCGTCAGCTACATCCATCGTTAATAGTTCAAAATTTCCTTGTCTTGCAAAAATACGCTGCGTGTCGCAAAAAATCAGCTTCCGATCCGAAATCAACCAGGGCGGTTATAGCACTGTCCAAGCATTTGTGAGCACGCACCCTGGATTCATCCACCCCGAAGAGAGAAACATAAGTAGTTTTAGCGTTACGGGCGTCGCTGCCAACTGTCTTCCCGGTCTTTTCAGGAGATCCTTCCACATCAAGAATGTCGTCAATGATCTGGAAGGCCAGACCGAAGTGCTCAGCAAAGGTCGTTAATTTACGCAGCTTATCCTCATCGGCTCCACCTAAAATAGCTCCGGTACGTACACAAGCACGAAACAAGGCACCCGTTTTGGTTCTATGAATATAATCTAGCGTTTTTTCGTCTGCTTCCTTGGGAAGCAACGTAAGATCAATGACCTGTCCCCCGATAAGGCCCATTGTTCCGCAAGCGGCAGCGACTTCCTGCACTACTTGAAGGACTTTCGCAGGCGGTATAGAAAACTCCGACCCTGCCTGGCTTAACAGGTCAAATCCCAAAGTCAGCAAGGCATCCCCGACCAAAACAGCAATGCCTTCACCGAAAACGCGATGAGTGGTGGCCCGGCCACGGCGAAGATCACTGTTATCCATCGCCGGTAAATCATCATGGACCAAAGAATAAGTGTGAATCAACTCTATTGCACACGCCGCCGGTAAAACGGCATTGCTGTCGCCTTTTACCGCTTCTGCAGCAGCAAGCGTCAAGGCCGGGCGAAGCCTTTTGCCACCGGAAAAGACACTATATCGCATAGCACGATGAATTAATTGAGGGTAAGTATTTTCTCCAGGTAGGTAACGATCAAGGGCACCATTAACAAGATGCGCTTTTTCAGCCAGGGCTGCCAAAAAATCCACGGCCTAACTTTCCTCCATTTCCAGAACCTGAATCCTTTGCTCCGCCTTTTCCAAGAGGTTGTGGCAGTGTTTGCTTAGTCTAACGCCTTCCGCAAATAAATCAAGAGCTTCCTCAAGGGGTACTTCCCCTTTTTCCAAAGCATCCACCACTTGTCCCAGACGGGCCAGTGCTTCTTCGAAACTCATCTCGGCCATATTTACCCTTCTCCCAATATTCTTTATTTTCCCAACCGTTGATTAACAATTTTCAATCCCTCAACTTTTAGCTTGGCCGCCTGTTGCTCTAATTCCTTTTTATCGTAACGTACTTGCCGGGCATATGTTTCGTCTTTGACCATAGGGAGATTGATATCAACATTTAGCAAAGCACTACCAAGAGCGGCATCTGCCAGGTATACAGCTACACCGGCGTCGCTAATGGCATTCTTATTACCGATAGACGCAACTTGACCCGCTAAGCGCAATGCCGTTACACTTGCACGGGCTATAGCCATAGGTACTTCTATGCAATTTTTAACGGCTTCTTGGACCGCCTTCTGACGCTGTTGTTTTTCTTCCTCAGAGCTCCGGGGCATTTTAAAACATGCCATCAGATTTTCAAAAGCCGCCATATCAGCCTTCATTAAATTTTCAAATTCTGCGCCAAGGCTGCGGGTTTTTCCCAGGATGTTCCGGCATTGTGACTCTACCCCGGCGTACCTTTCTTTACCTATCGTGAGACTGGCAACCATGGATACCATCGACACCGCTAGTGACCCGGTCAGTGCCGCCACACTACCCCCTCCGGGGGTTGCATCGGAAGATGCCGCTTTATCAAGAACCTGTTTGAGTGTCCACTGCATTATATCTTTCAAATCGACCGATCCCCTTTTATTTTTTGTTTTGCTGACGTCCTACTGCCCGTAACAAGTTTTTGAGCAGCAAAACAGTTGTTAAGCTGCCCACACCGCCCGGGACCGGCGTAATGGCAGACGCCAAAGGCTTTACCGAATTAAAATCCACATCGCCGCAGATTCCATTCGGACCATAATTAATACCGGCATCAATAACCACTACTCCCGGGCGGACCATATCACCCGTTATAAGACCGGCTTTCCCTGCTGCCGTGATCAGTATGTCGGCCTGCCGGGTTTGTTTGGCCAGGTCGGCGGTTTTGGTATGACAAACAGTAACGGTAGCATTTTTTTGCAGCAGCATAAATATCAGGGGTTTACCCACTGTTTCACCACGACCTATCACTACCGCGTGTTTACCACAGATTTCAATACCCCACCGCTCCAGTAACTCAATACAACTGCACGGTGTGGCCGGGAAAAGGCCCTCTACCCCTGCCATTAAATAACCCCTGTTTAAGGGGTGTATTCCGTCAACATCCTTGTTGGGAGCCAAGCGTTCGAAAACACGGACACGATCGATATGCTCGGGTAACGGTAATTCAACGATAATACCGTGCACACTTTGATCGCAGTTCAAGGAATCAATAAGAGACAAAAGTTTAAATTCCTCGGTGGCCGCCGGTAGTTTCATTATTTCGAAAGCGATGCCGACCGCATCACAAACACGACCCTTGGCTTGGGCGTATGCTTCTGCGCTCTTGTCATCCCCTACCAAAATGGCTACCAGTTTGGGAATGACGCCTTTAACACGCCATTCGTCAACCTCCCGCCGTATTTCCTCTTTGATTGTGACTGCTGTCTGTCTGCCGTCAATAATAACTGTCAAAACCTCCGCCTCCCGTTAGTAAGGATAGACTTTAACGATTGTCTCATTTGTCCCGTCACCTTGCAGTGGAGCCCGCCTTCAGACAACCATATCTTGATGTCCTCACCAGGTTTAACATCGTCGGGACTACGTACAACCTCATTTCTAAAAGAGTAACATATACTGTAGCCCCGCGCTAGAGTTGCCAAAGGGCTCAATGCCTCCAACCTCCCGCTCAGTACAGACAACCGGTAGGCGCGCTGCTGCCAAAATGACCGCATAGCCCTGCGCAGGCGATCATCCAAACGCTCCAGTTGCTCACGGCGCCGCGCGATTATAAAATCAGCCGGGCGCTGCAAAACAGAGCTGCGTGCCATACTGCGAAGTTCAGATTTTACCCCTCGCACATAGGCAGACATAGCCCTTTTCAGCCGCCCTTCAAGAATATTGACATAGTTAACCACATCCATCTTGTTTGGCGTCGCTATCTCTGCCGCAACCGACGGGGTTGCCGCCCTTTTATCCGCCACCAAATCAGTAACGGTGACATCTTTTTCGTGCCCGACTGCGGAAACAACCGGCACCTTGCTGGCATAAACGGCCCTTGCTACCGCTTCGCTGTTAAAAGCAGCTAGTTCCTCAGGGGAACCTCCCCCACGACCTACTATAATAACGTCCACCAGGCCCGAGTGCGACAGGATGTTAATGCCACGGGCAATTTCATAAGCTGCCGTTTCTCCCTGGACGGTTACCGGCGCTATGTACACCCGGGCCTGCGGCCACCTGTTGCCCAATACCGCCAGGATATCTTTAACAGCAGCACCTACCGGGGAAGTCACAATACCGATACTCTCGGGAAAACGTGGTAAAGCCTTCTTTCTGGTCTGGTCAAAAAGCCCTTCTCGCTCAAGCTTAGCCTTCAACTGCTCCAGATTTAAATGGGCTACGCCCACACCCTCGGGTTCCACATATGCAGCGTAAAGCTGGTATTGCCCTTCACGTTCGAATAAACTTACATAGCCCTGAGCTACCACCGCCATACCGTCCGCCAAACGGAAATTTAACCGCCTGGCCTTGGAACGGAAAATGACTGTCCTAAGCATGGAAACATTATCTTTAAGGGTTAAATATACATGGCCGGAAGGATGATAGTGGCAGTTGGTAACTTCTCCCTTAACCCATACGTTAGCTAAATAGGGATCGGCATCTAGTAATTCTTTGATATATTGTGTTACTTCACGAATTGTCAAAATCCGCATAGAGAACTCCTTAAAAGAAACCCAAATAAGTGCAGGGCTACCTGTGTACGGCAGCCCCTTTATTGACAAACTTCTCTTTATTTTCCATAACCTTACCGAGAATCCCGTTTACAAAGCGCCCCGACCGCCCTGTACCGTATGTTTTTGCCAGTTCGATAGCCTCATTTACGGCCACACTGTCGGGAATATCATCCCTAAACAATATTTCATATAACGCCAGTAGCATTATATTGCGATCAGTTTTGGCCATACGTTCCGGACGCCAATCGTGGCTGACCTTAGCCAGAATGTTTTCCAAGTAGGGAAGATTGGCAGTAACGCCGGAAATCAACTCGGCTGCAAAAGCCGCATCTTCATCATTGATACTGGTATACTTTCTACTATGTTCTAAAGCTTGGTCCGGAGTTGTTTTAGTAAAATCCATTTGGAAAAGGGATAAAAAAGCTGTTTCTCTGGCACTTCGTCTACCCAATAAAACTCACCTGTGTTTAGAAATTAATTTATTCCATAATTTGCTCCAATCTACCTGCTCATCAATACGCCTACCTATAAAATAGCCTATAACTGCTGAAAGAAATACAAAAAGGGCTTTCCAAAAACCGTAGGTAATCGCAAACCACCCGAAAATAAGCCCTACCACAATGCCGCCAATTTTCCCAGAATGCTGTTCCAAAAATTCCAACCACCATGGATACATGGGTTCACCTCACTACTCGACACGCGGCTTGGTTGTTACGATGTTTTCCACCGCTATCTTTATAGTGTCTATCCTAATACCAATCACATCCAATATTTTATCCTGCACTTCTTGTTGAATCTCTTTCGACATTTCCGGAATACTCAAATCGGGGGCTACCAGCATCTTTATCTCAAGACCGATATTTTCAGCATCATATAATACCTTTGGCTTAACCTCTTTTATCCCGGGTTTCTGCGACACCACTTTGTGAACCAGGCTCTCAACTGCCTGTAATGAAACCTTTACCTGTCCTAATGCATTTTCCTCCACAATGGCATGCTTGACGGGTTTCTGCTGCTTCCGGTTGAAAACACTAGCCCAAAGCAGTCTAATACCAACCAAAAACAGAAGGCCTGTCCCAGTCAAGAGCGCTTGTTTTTGTTGTAAAATGTCATCAGCTAAACGTATAACCGGATCCCAACCCAGATATACTAACACGGAAAACACCAAAGCAGCTGACACAGCTAAACTATATATTGCCACCAGACCACGGTCAAAGGTCCCCATGTGCTGCCTCCTAAGCCCAACGCACCAGTACGCCTAATCACCTTTCTTTTCTTCCTTAGGAAAAGCTACTCCCTGCACATGCACATTTACTTCCAGTACCGCCAAACCGGTCATATCCTCAACAGTCCTCTTCACATTGGATTGGACCTCACCGGCAACATCAGGGATTCTTACTCCATACTCGGTAATAACATAAAGGTCTATTCTCGCTTCTTTTTCCCCTACTTCGACCTTAACACCTTTGGACAAGTTTTTTCGTCCCAGTATCTCGGCAATCCCACCGGGTAAACCGCCGCTCATTCCTACTATTCCAGGAATTTCGGTGGCCGCCAACCCGGCAATGGTGGACACCACTTCATTGGCAATACGAATGGTGCCCAACTTGCCTTGCGTTTCTGATACCGCCGTATTCCGGTAATCCATAAATACCATTACCTCCCGGTTTGTTTCGATTATACCTAATGGAAAAAACTAGCGCAACTAATATATGCCTTTACTCATAGACGCCGCTGTACAAAGTTGGTATATACTTCACCACGTCTGTAGAACGCGTTATTCAACACACGCCGGTGAAAGGGTATGGTTGTAGGAATACCTTCAATAACGAATTCCGACAAAGCACGATCCATTCTGGCTATAGCCTGCTCCCTGTCTGGCGCCCAAACAATTACCTTGGCAATAAGAGAGTCATAAAACGGTGGCACGACATAGCCGGGATAGACAGCGCTGTCTACCCGCACTCCTGGGCCCCCGGGGGGGATGTAATTTGTAATTTTACCCGGGCGGGGTACAAAATTATGATACGGGTCTTCGGCATTAACACGACATTCAATGGCCCACCCGTTAACCTTAATGTCTTCCTGTTTAAAGGACAGCTTTTCACCGGCAGCGATCTTGATTTGTTCCTGTACCAGATCGATTCCTGTTACCATTTCGGTCACTGGGTGTTCGACCTGAATGCGAGTATTCATTTCAATAAAAAAATAATTGTTCTGCTTATCAAGCAGAAACTCAACAGTGCCGGCATTAGTATAACCTACAGCTTGTGCCGCCCGCACCGCCGCCTCTCCCATTTCACGACGGAGTTCCGAATTTAGTGCGCTCGAAGGGGCTTCTTCCAGTAGTTTTTGATTGCGTCTCTGGATGGAACAATCCCGCTCTCCTAAATAAACCAACTGTCCATAGTTATCCCCTAAAACCTGTATTTCAATGTGACGCGGTTCCTCAAGATATTTTTCCAGGTAGACCTCCGGACTGCCGAAGGATTTTTCGGCCTCAACACGTGCGGTATCTACTGCCCGCACCAAGTCTTCCCTACTGTGGACAATACGCATACCGCGTCCACCACCACCGGCGGATGCCTTGACGATTACCGGGTAACCAATTTCAGAAGCAATTTTTAAGGCCTGGTCGGAAGTTTCCACGACGCCTTCGGAACCCGGCACCACTGGCACACCGGCATCCATTACAGCTTGACGGGCACTGGCCTTGGCACCCATTTTCTCCATTGCTTCAAAAGGCGGGCCAATGAACACCAACCCTATGCTCTCACACATCTCCGCAAAGCGACTGTTTTCGGCCAGAAATCCATATCCGGGATGGATGGCTTCCGCTCCGGACAGTTCCGCCACACTGATAATGCTGGTGAAGTTCAAATAACTCTTTCCCGGATCTGCAGGACCTATACAGTAAGCCTCATCCGCCAACCGAACCGGTAAACTATCTTTATCTGCTTCCGAGTAAACTATAACGCTCTGGATACCCAGTTCACGACAAGCACGTATGATACGTAAGGCTATCTCTCCCCGGTTAGCAATTAGCAATTTATTGAACATAGACTACTCCTTTACCTATAGTTTAATTACTTCTTTTTAATGGCAAACAACGGCTGCCCATATTCCACCGGGCTGCCGTTTTCGACATATATATCGACTATTTCACCGGCAACATCAGCTTCAATTTCGTTCATTAATTTCATGGCTTCAATAATGCATAATACCTGTCCTTCACTCACTGCACTACCGATTTCCACAAAAGGCGGGGCGTCGGGAGCAGGAGCACGGTAAAAAGTCCCTACCATTGGAGCCAAGACCTTAACCACATCTTTATCTAGTTCCTGTGCCGCCTCTTGTTCCGGCCTCTCTTTAGTCAAGGCGTTTGAGCCGGGATTCCCCTCTGCCGTGCCGGCAGCATCCAATGAAACGGTCCCGTCTCCACGTCCCTTCTTGATACTAATTTTGATGCCCTGGCTTTCCATAGAAAACTCTGTGATATCCGTTTCACCTAAAAGCTTAATAAGTTCTCTTATTTCTTCCAGATTCATTTTATTTGCCTCCTTATGCTTAGGCGCCTTTCCGCTCACCGCTTGGACGGTTTTAGCACCAGTATTAGACACTTCTTCCGCTTCTCCTTTAGCCCGCAGTTCAAAAAATTTACGTGCAACCTGGGGAAATAGTGCATAAGTCAATATATCATCCTCACTAGCCGTTAGATCGGAAATTTCTTCTTTCATTTTTTCCAGTTTGGGTTCGAGCAAATCGGCGGGGCGACAGGTTATCGGTTCCCGGTCTCCTAATATCTTACGTGCCACTTCCGGGTCTACGGGTGCGGGAGGTCTCCCGTACAGACCCTGTACATAGTTCTTAACCTCTGCAGGAACTAATTTATAACGGTTACCGGTAAGCACGTTAAGGACAGCCTGGGTACCTACAATCTGGCTGGTAGGTGTGACCAGCGGCGGGTAACCTAACTCCTCCCGTACCCGCGGTATTTCGGCTAGAACTTCCGGCAGCTTGTGCACAGCTTTTTGCTGCTCCAACTGGTTGACCAGATTAGAAATCATACCTCCCGGCACCTGGTGTTCGAATACCCGCATATCGTGAATACGGGTAACGCCGCGCTCGAAGCCGCGCTCCCGTCTTACTTTTTCAAAGTAGTCCGCAATGTCAAAAAGATTATGCAAATCTAAATCTGTATCATAAGAGGAGTCCTGCAGGCAGCGTACTAACGTTTCAACCGGCGGCTGAGAAGCACCAAAAGCCAGGGGTGCAAAAGCTGTATCAATGACATCAACCCCGGCCTCAACCGCTTTAAGGTAAGACCCCAAGGCCATTCCGCCGATATAGTGACAGTGTAGTTGTACGGGAATTTGTAGTTCTCTTTTGAGAAGCTTCACCAGTTCATACGCCTCATACGGGGCTAATAAGCCGGCCATATCCTTAATGCAAATAGAGTCAGCTCCAAGTTCCGCCAAACGGCGGGCCGTATCAATGTAGTGATCGGTGGTATGTACCGGGCTCAAAGTATATACCACGCTGGCCTGCACATGAGCGCCGGCCTCTTTCGCCGCCCGTATGGGAACCTCCATATTTCTGATATCGTTTAAAGCATCAAAGATGCGTATGATATCTATACCATTAGCCACACAACGCTGCACAAAGGCCTCCACAACATCGTCGGGGTAATGGGCGTAGCCTACCAGGGACTGTCCTCGTAACAGCATTTGCAGGGGGGTATTTTTGATCATACTCTTTAAAAGCCGCAATCTCTCCCAAGGATCTTCCCGCAGATATCGCAGGCATACGTCAAAGGTTGCCCCTCCCCATACCTCCAAGGAATGAAATCCCACTCTATCCAATTGTTCCGCTATTGGCAGCATATCCTCGGTAGACATTCTGGTAGCCCATAAACTCTGATGAGCATCACGTAGTGTAGTATCGGTAATGGCAACCCTGTGCAAAAACAACCCCTCCTAAAACCGAAGTTGGGTTGTGCACGCACCAACCCAACTAACTGATAAGAAACTATGGTCCTATTATAAATGTGTTTACGGTACTTGGGAACATAGATACGTAAAGTATACAGTAGACATTACTTGTTGCCGATAATTATAATATTTTCAGGTAATAAATCAGAAACGTGTGCTACTAGATTTATAATAGAAGTTTCCTGCTCCATACTAAGCGTTTCGGGCACCACTACCGTTATCGCGTTATTCTCCAGAAATACTATTGCATCCTTAAATCCCTTAGCTCGCAAAATATTTTCCAGCTTAACCTCTTTCTCTATTATCTCGCTTATTTCCAATAAACGGTTCTGGGCCCTAGCCCGGGCATCATCACCGGCCTGGGGGTCTTCGATAATTTCCTGCAGATATTCCACTTGCCTGTCACGTGCACGTTCTCTTTCCATGCGATACTCGACAAAAAACTCCGTTTCCCGCTCACTGGGTTTCAGAGATGTTTCCAAAGTTTCGGGTGCGAATACTTCATTATCGGGTAATGGTTCAGTGGAAGATGTTTGATCCGGTGACGGACACGGTTTTTGTTCGGATACATCAGGAGTATTTGTTGGTGCAACGCCGGCAGATTGCTCCAAGACCTTCCCGGCTTGCCATACGATAACAATAGCTACCGCGACGACTATTAAACAGGAACTCCAAAGTACCTTCCGGTTAACTGTGATACATTTCATATATCCCTACACCCCCTTTAAAATCTTCTAGGCATTACCACAATTTTATGAGCCTCGACGCCCAACCCAATTTGGATGGCGTTAAATATGCGGCTTTTAATTTTTGGTGACCGGGCACCTTCAGCCACCACTAACACACCTTTTACCCGGGGTGCTATTTCTCTTTCCAGTACCGGTACTTCATAACCTTCGCGTGAGATGACTACCATCTCGTTACTGGTACTATTCTCATTGATCGTCCGCCCGCCGCCTTCCCCGGGGCGCGATTCGTCGGTAAAACGCTGGTCTACATCCTGGTTTCTGGCATACTCCGTAACACTGGAACCTTCTAATCTTACGGTAACATCGACATCCCCCACACCATCAATCTGCCGCAGCATGTTTTCTAACTGTTCAGAAAGATACTGTTCCTCGGCCTGGATGCGCGATAAATCTCCTGAATTTTCCGGCTTATTACCTTTGGTGTTATATGATGCTGTACTTGCCCCATCAATAGGCGGTGGTCCCGAAGAACCGCCCCCGCTGCCAAAACTACCAAAAACCAAAAGCGCGACCCCGAGCAACCCGATCAGGAGAAGTACCAAATTCTGCTGCTTTTTGCCCTTTAACAAGGGTTCCCACCACGAAGACATCCTGTCACTCCCCTAACGATATAGGATCTTAACCTGTTCGGCTTGAAGATTATAAAAGTCTGCAACCGTCTCCTTCAGCCTGTCGGCAACTTCAGGTTGGACCGCCGGTCCCACCTCCCCGCTGACCGCAAGCTCATCCCCTCCTGGTTGAGCACGATCAATATTGATGATAATTTCCTCTATATTTCCGAAAGCACCGCCCTGGGAACCCTTAGCGATTTTGACATCTACGTCAGTTACCTCAATCTCAGGGTTGAGCCGGGTCAAAGCCTTGATTTGTTTAGCCAATCCCGTTTTATAATGATCCTCTACCAGGGCCTGGTTCTGTTCCCAAAGATTCTTACCGTCGCGCAGAATATCGCTTGAAGTTCGTACAGCTTCGTTTTCAATGGAAAGCACTTCAAAATCCATCCCCCAAGGATTACCCCAGTAACCCGTTACGGCCTGCAGTACTGAGACAATTACCAGAAGCCCCAGTACCATCCGTACGTACCTGCGCATATCGCTTTCCGGGAGCAGCAGTTCCAACAGCACCGCAAGAATTGCCAAAATAACCAGTTCGCGCACCAAGGTCTGAACTGTTTCCAAGGCCGAACCTCCTCAGCGCAGCATCACAGTTAAATTTCCCATGCCGGATATGATCGCCAGGGCAAAAAAGAATAGAAGCCCGGTGGTAGCCACCACCGCAAAAACAGCTACCATACTGTTTCCCAAGGAATTTAGGCAGTTCGACAAGTTGGTCTCACCCACAGGCTGCACCAGTGCTGAGGCCAACTTATAAATAATGACCAGGGCCATAATCTTAATCAAAGGGAACAGGGCCATCAGAAAAATGATGAGAAGACCGGCCAAACCCACAGCGTTCTTTACCAGCAGGGAAGATCCAATAACGGCTTCCATAGAGTCGGAAAACAGCTTACCGACAATCGGCAAAAATGTTTGCGTAGCGAATTTGGCTGTACGAAAGGTAACCCCTTCGGTTACAGCACCTGCCACACCCTGAATGGTCAGCAATCCAAGAAAAGCCGTGGAGCAGACGCCCATTATACCAAGCCCCACATTGCGTAGCAGATCTCCAAGTCTTGATATGGAAAAACCTGAAGCAAAATGACTGGCCATACCCAGAATGGCCGAAAAGAAAACCAACGGAAAAACGATATTCTTGACGATCAACCCGGAAGCATTAAGAACGGTCAGAATGACCGGATGGAACAGGCCTGCACTGGCTATGCCTCCCACTGCGCACAAAAGAACCAGCAGAACAGGCAGCATAGCGTGCATAAAGTCCACCATGTTATCCACGGCCTCACGACCGGCCTGAAGGGCAACCGTAAAAGAACCGAGGGCCACGGTAATTAAAACCAGATAGACGGCCATTTGGGCCAGTTTTGCGGCACTCGCCTTTTCAAACGCGGTTGCCACGTTATTAAGCACGGCACAGATTACAGCCAAAACAACGAGTTTTCCCAACAAATGAGCGTTAGCAACCACCTCTTGGAAAAGATACTTCAAAAGCGCGTTAACAAAATCACGCGGGTGATAGCCCATTTCGCCCTTGGCTAAAGAAATCACCAGGTCTTTGAAGTTAAGATTAGGTATCGCCTGTCCAATTTCTCGATTGAGCAGATCTACATTTTTTTCAACCTGGTTCAGGTCAATTTGATGTAAAGTGTCCTCCGGTTGGATCGCTGGTAAATTGGATGCCTCACCAGCGATACACACTTGGGGCAGCAGTATTAACGTAAAAATGATAAGCCCAATAATTCTTCTGCTCAACTTACTCCCCCTATGAAAGTATTTTCATCAGGGTATCAAGGACGGCCATAACGATAGGTACTGCAAGAACCATGATTAAGATTTTGGCCGCAAACTCGATTTTGGCTCCCAGAGCTCCTTCCCCGGCATCACGGCATATTTGCGCTCCAAAATCGGCAATATAGGCAATACCAATGATCTTCAAAATCGCCCCCAAGTAAATAACATTGACATTGGCGCGAGAAGCCAAATCAGTTAAGACATTAATGACGGCGTCAATCTTGTCCAACACCGCCAGGAATATTACTACCCCTGCTACAACACTCAGGAGCAAGGCAATTTCGGGTTTTTGTTGTCGTAAAATCAACGCTATAACAGTAGCAATGAAAGCAAAACCGACATATTGAAGGATTTCCACGCTCCCTTCACCTGCCTAAAACAGTTTAAAAACCGTTTTAATTTCAGTGAACAGATCATTAATAAGCCCGACAACCCAAAAGATGACGACAATAAATCCGACTACAACAGCCCAAAAAGCATAATCTTCCTTACCGGCCTGTTTTAACACGGTGTGAATTGCAGCTATGAGCAACCCAACCCCGGCGATCTTGAAAATCAGATCAATATCCAATGCTGTTGCCCCCCTTAAATTAATAAGAGAACTACGGCCGCCCCGGCAAAAAAACCCAGGTATTGCCACAATTTTACATTCTTGCGTGCCTGTTCCTCGGCCTCGGCAGCCTGAACCCCTAACCTTTCAATGGCCAGCTTCAGATGCTTGGCCTGGTCATTACGGTCCGAAGCCCCCAGTACCGACCCGAGGTTTGCCAATACCGATATATCACTGGATCGTAAATGGGACTTGTCCTGGAGCTGATAAAGGGCTCTCTGCCAGGCCTCGTACACGCTCGTGCCGTCCTGAGACCTCAGATCATCCCCGGCAGTAACAAATAGCGTGGCAATGATCGGGTTGACTCTTTGTGCTACCTGGTGGAGAGCCTCCGGTAGAGGTGTAGCTCCATAGATGATCTCTGTTTCTAAAAGACTTAAAGCGGCTTGAAGAGAACGTAATTCTTGGGGGCGGTGTGCATAGCCCGCCGCTTTACTGGCTCCGAACAATCCACCGGCTGCTAGAATACAGAGACACCCGATCAGTTTGATCATCGTCATCCCCCCAATGGGCGCAAGGTTACCCCGTCAATGACCTGTTTCAAAGTTCCCGGGCGGGGCGTGGAACACAATAAAATGTATCTTTCAAAAAGTTTGAGATCCATCAAACGTTTAAGAACGGGACGCTGCTTTAGCTCGTCAATGGATGAAGCGTGTGCCGTCGCCAGTATTTTTACACCAGCGTTTAAAACCTCTTCCAAGGCTGCCACATCCTCAGTCCTTCCAATTTCATCAGTAGCCATTACCTGTGGAGACAAAGCCCGCAACAGCATCATCATGCCTTCTGCCTTGGGACAGGCATCCAAAACATCGGTACGCGGCCCAACATCGTGCTGCGGTACGCCTTTGTAAGCACCTGCGATTTCGGATCTTTCATCTACCAGACCTACCGTCTGGCCGCGTAAATTACGGGATGGAATCCCATATGACAATTGTCTTATCAGGTCACGCAAAACCGTGGTTTTGCCGCATTTCGGCGGCGAAACAATCAAGGTATGGTAACAACATCCCCGCCTGTCAACCACGTAAGGTATGATGGTATCTGCCGCGCCCTGGATTTCCTTAGAGATTCTAAAATTTAAACCCGAGATATATTTAAGCGTGCGTACTTTACCGTTCTCCACAACGGCACGGCCGCTAAGACCTACACGATGCCCTCCCGGAAGGGTGATAAAACCGTTGCGCAGTTCCTCCTCCACCGCGTACAAAGATGAATTAGTAATCAGTTGAATAATCCGTGATAAATCGTCTGTTTCCACCTTATACCCTTCATTGATTTCTGTGGTCAGCCGCCCCTGATACGTAAGATAACACTCATCCCACCCCAGGTTCAGGATCAGAGGTTGGTACATCCGAACCCTGATTTCCTCCACGTCTCTCCAAATACGATCGGGAAGCCGTGCCAAGAGATGCCGCAATCGCGTCGGAAAAAAGCAGAGCACAGCATCCTTCACGGAAGAGACCGTATTGTTTCCAGATATAGCAACCCTATTGCTCACCAGTTTGTCCCTCCCTGCACTATAGTTATGGGGCGTTTTCCCACTTTATGCCAATTAATCGTGTTCTTGGAGACATAAAAAAGACCATGCTTTTTCCACCAACAAGCATGGCCGTGGTCTACACATATTTATGAGAGCTTAACCGAGCGTTGGAAACATCTAGTGTTTCGTTTCGGTGTCTTTATTTTCGATGTCGTTTTCACCCGTTCTACTGTCTATAATAATAGTTTCACGGCAATTGGGACATTCCAACTCAACTGCTTCATCGCCGGCAATAACGTCAGGATCAACGCAAATGATGTTGGAACACTCCGGGCATTCGATTTCGCCATACTCTCCGCCATAGTTTTTATCCATATCATTATAATAATCGTTCTCATCACCATAAAAGTCATTTTCTAGAGAGTATAGATCTTCATCAATACTTTCAAGATAATCCTCAAGACTGTCCTGTTCCCGCTCCAGTTCCTCTACCGTTTGGACAAAGTCACCGAGCACGTCGATAATCCCGTTGAGAACACGGCCCTCTTTACTTTCATTCGTTATTTCCAGCCCGGACATAAGTCCCTGCAGGTAAGATACGCGTGATCTCAGATCCGACATAAATTTACCCCCTTTTACATAACTGTATTATCTCTCTGGAAAAGGGGTTTTAAACATAAAAGCGCACCGCTTTTGGGTGCGCTTGCGTCAGGTAAACTTAATCCGTTAAACCCGTTTAAGATACTCGCCGGTTCTCGTGTCAATCTGCAGCACATCGCCCACATTTACAAAGAACGGCACCTGCACTACCAAACCGGTTTCAAGGGTAGCCGGTTTACTGCCACCGGAGGCAGTATCACCCTTTATTCCCGGGGTCGTATCAACAACTTCAAGTTCAACCGTGTTAGGTAGTTCTATCCCGAGAATCTTTTCTTCATAAAAAATGACCTTGACCATCATATTATCTTTAAGAAACTTTATCCTATCACCCAGCTGGTCTTCAGTAAGGTTCACCTGGTCATAACTCTCGGTATCCATAAAGTAGTAATTTTCCCCGTCATTGTAAAGATACTGCATTTCACGACGATCCAGCCGCGCCAGGGGAACCTTTTCACCGGCGTTAAAAGTCTTTTCTATGACAGCCCCCGATTGCAGGTTTTTAAGCTTGGAACGTACAAAAGGCGCTCCCTTACCAGGCTTAACATGCAAAAAATCAATTACCTGGTATACTTCCCCGTTTAGCTCAATGGTTAAGCCCGTACGAAAATCATTTGTCGAAATCAATGTCCCGCCTCCTGTCTTTCATTGGATAGTTTAGCCATTATTAATATAACGTAATTAATTCCTTTTTGGGGCTTTTAGTTAAAATTTCACAGCCGTTTTTTCTAACCACAGCCACATCTTCAATACGGACGCCTCCTTTACCGGGAAGATAAATGCCCGGTTCGACAGTTACCACCATCCCTTCTTCTAACACCCGGTCACTGACAGCACTGAGGCGCGGCTCCTCGTGGACATCAATGCCCAGACCGTGACCGGTGCTGTGGCCGAAGTATTCTTCATAACCGTATTTGGCAATGTAGTTCCGTACGGCGGAGTCGACTTCCGACCCTTTGACCCCGGCCCGCAAGGTCTCCAATCCAATTTCCTGCGCTTCCAGTACTATGTTGTAGATTTCCTGCTGCCACGGCGCCGGCGCGGCACCGGCCACCAAACTACGGGTAAAGTCAGAACAGTAACCGTCCAATACCGCTCCGCAATCCAAAACCACCAGATCGCCTTTGTTAATGACTTTACCCGAAGCCACCCCGTGTGGTAAAGCCGCCCTTTCACCAGAGGCCAGGATGGTTTCAAAAGACATACCCGTAGCTCCGGCGCGGCGGGCAAAAAACTCCAGTTCCAAAACAACTTCACGTTCAATACGGCCCGGTCGTATGTGATTCATAACATACTCAAAAGTTTTATCGATAAGACGCACCGCGCGGGCAATAGCGGCGATTTCCTCCTCGTCCTTGACAACCCTCAACTCTTCTACCAAACCCTTCAGCGGTTCCAGAGACACCCCTTTAAAGGCCTCGCGCATCTGCTGGTACTGGTGAAAAGTAATGTAGTCAACTTCAAACCCAAGCTTATCTATCTGGTAATCACCAAGAATGGTGGCCAGGCTTTCATAAAAATCTTTATCAACACGTACAATCTCCCAACCGGGACACTGGGCACGCGCTTGTTCCACATACCGGAAGTCAGTCAGCAGAAAGGCCTTTTCCAAACTAATTAGCAATGATCCCGCCGTACCCGTAAAACCGCTAAGATAACGCCTGTTGGAAGAACTGCTAACCAAAAACGCCGGTAGGTCCTTCTGTACCATACGCTCCCGCAGTTTTGCGATCCTTGACATCATCCCCTCACTTCCTCTCTGCCAATGCCACCGCCGCCCGCAGTCCCAGCAGATAGCTCATTACGCCCAACCCACTGATTTGGCCGGCGCATACGGGAGCAAGTACCGAAGTATGGCGGAATTCTTCACGCGCGTATACGTTTGAAAGATGGACTTCCACCACCGGTATTTCTACAGCAGCTATAGCATCCCGCAGGGCATAACTGTAATGCGTCAAAGCTCCGGGATTAATCACCACCGCCGCTACCCGCCCCACAGCATCATGTATCCTGTTGATCAGGTCACCTTCAACATTGGACTGGTAGCACTCGACTTCCACATTCAAATGCTCACCCAGGGCTCTAATCTCACGATTGATATCATCTAGTGTCTGCTCCCCGTATACGGAGCGTTCCCTCGTCCCTAACAGGTTAAGATTAGGGCCATGCAAAACCAGAACCTTTTTCAAGTCTGCCACCTCAACTTCCACTTAAAGCCATTTTAGCCACTCTCAACGTCGGTGCACCCTTTCCACCGAAGAAACGTAAATCGTTGCCCACGGCATCCACCCGCTGCAGAAGGTCCTTAATATTACCGGCTATAGCCACCCCCCGCACCGGGTAGGCAAAACGACCTTTTTCAATCCACAAACCCGCAGCCCCCACCGAAAAATCGCCGGAGATAGGATTGGCGGTATGGATTCCCATCACCTCACTAACATAAAATCCGCTTTGCACATCCCCGATCAAGGCCTCTGGTGTTACGTTGCCCGGCATAATGTAAAAATTAGTGGTACCCACCTCAGGAGTACTCTTAAAAGAGGCTCGTACACCGTTACCGGTAGAGCTGGTACCATCTTTGGCAGCGGTATAGGTGTTATGTAAAAACGTGCGCAGTTGGCCGCTTTCAATAAGCACCGTCCGGGAAGTTGGTACACCCTCACCATCAAACGGCGCCGAACGAATACCGTCTTCCAATGTACCGTCGTCTACAACGGTAACCAGGTCCGATGCAACTTTCTCATTTACCTTTCCGGCAAACAAAGACCTACCCTTTTGAACCGCTTCACCCGTTAACGCCGGCGCCACAACCCCCAGCAAGCTCACAACCACAAAGGGGTCAAATACTATGGGTACTTCCTGACTCGGCTGTGATTTGGCGCCCAGCATCCGAATGGCGCGTTCAGCAGCTTCACGCCCTACAGCAACCGGATCCAGCGCCCTATACCGGCGTCCAAAACTGAGCGCAAAACCGGTTTGGCTGTCATCACCTTCCTGAGCCGTTAGAGAAATATACAGGCCGCACGCAGAACCCCGGTAACAGGCTTCCAACCCCCTGTCATTAACAATCCCTACTTCCACTTCGCCGTCCTGGTAGGTAGAACCCTCAATAATTTTGACGCGCGGGTCGTACTCCCGTGCCGCCCGTTCCATTTCTTGAGCCATAGCAATACGATCTTCAATGGAATGCCGTTCTATTTCTTCATCGAATAGCACCATATCGGTGTAACCGCCCGGCGGCTCGGGTAAACGATAGTACTCATCCCCCGCCACCTGCCTGGCGTTGGCCAGGGCCTGCAGTACCATGCTTTTGATTCCCTTCTCCGAAAGGTCGGTTGTATAGGCAAAACCGGCCTGGTTCCCGGTAAACACCCGCAGGCCCAAACCTTTATCCTCGGCGCTTTTAATGGTCTCTATCTTACCGCCGCGCACCTCAACTTCCAGTTCTTTACTTTTACTGACATAGGCCTCCGCATGAGTGGCTCCATGTACTTTTGCCATTTCCACAACATCCCGGGCAATAGACCAAAAATCTGTTGCAGCCATATTGATTTTCCTTTCCATTTAGCCTTTTTCATACTTTCACACTAGTTTTTAATTACTATAAATTTGCCGCAGCACAAGATATAATATGTTTTTTGCAAAACCATTCTTGAGTTTCGTCATCGAACAACAAAACCCTGCTAATTTATGGCAGGGTTATTGCAAACTACGGCAAAAAGTTATTAAGACTGCTTAAAGACGCCTAATGCGGGGACTGAAATCCATAATGTCCCGGACCTTAAGAACCTTTTTATCCGCATTGCCCGCCGTTTTTTTGCCTTTTGTACCCCCAACCACGAGTTCCTCGACGAGCATCGTTGGCTGGCCGTCAATCACGCGAGGACAACGCCCTATTTCTTTTGATCT
>JACDOK010000009.1 GCA_017656185.1 Peptococcaceae bacterium
CTGAAAACAACTACCCTACCAGAGGGATTTTACACACAAGTTTGGACTTGACCTCATAATCCTACAAGCTTTATAATGGTAATCTGTAATCTGTAATCTGTAATCTGTAATCTGTATCCTTTACTGTTTGCTGTTCACTGTTTACTGTTCACTCAAAAAAAGACGGGCTGTTGACAAGAGCTTTGTCAACAGCCCAGTCCTACTTACCAACTGGTTCCCATCATTCCGGTGGGCGTTCTCATCATCCCACTGGGTGTTCCGTTGGGCGTTCCGTACATTCCGTAGGGTGCTCTCATCATTCCACCCATCATGCTGCCCGTCATACCCATACCGGGACAGTAGTAGCCGTATTGTTCATGGAATTTTTGCATGTAGTCAAAATGGTTCTTCCAAGCTTTACCCTGCTCCGGAGTAATCTGCCCCTGTTTTACCGCTTGATCCACCCAATTCCTGTGCTGTTGAAACATCCAGTCAAAGAAGTTTTTGGCCTGGGGGTCATTACCGTTACCGGCCCACGCAAATGCGGCGGGCACTACCAGGGCCAATACCAGTAATCCTACCACTGCCAGCACAATGAAGCGTTTCAAGAATATCCCTCCTTTTCTTTTTTTTCTACCGTATCGCATCTTTTTTACAACACCATAACGCGGGTATTACAAAACTGTTACAATGTGCAGCCTATTTAACAGGTTTAATCCTACCTAATACTCGTTGACAACTATTACGCTGTAATCTTAGAATATTGATTAATTAACTCAATTTAGTTCAGCTTTTAACTTTGGAGGTTAACATTATGCCGATAAAAGTACCCGATGACCTTCCAGCAAAAGAGGTGCTTAAAAGCGAAAATATTTTTGTCATGGATGAAACCCGGGCCTTTCACCAGGATATCCGTGCGCTTGAGATCTTGATTTTAAATTTAATGCCCACCAAGAAAATTACAGAGATCCAAATTTTACGTTTGCTTGGTAATTCACCCCTGCAGGTGGATATAACGCTGCTGCATCCGAAAACACATAATTCTAAAAATACGCCCCGGGAGTACCTTGTTAAATTCTATAATACTTTTGAGGACATCAAAGATCGGAAATTCGACGGTATGATCATAACGGGTGCTCCCGTTGAGCATCTTGCCTTTGAAGAAGTGACTTATTGGGAAGAATTAAAAGAGATTATGGATTGGAGCGTTCATAACGTGTTCTCAACATTCCATATCTGCTGGGGCGCGCAGGCGGGACTTTACCATCACTACGGCATTCCCAAATATCCCCTTAGTGCCAAAATGTTTGGCGTTTTTGCCCATACCGCGAGCAGACAAAACGTGAAACTGCTGCAGGGTTTTGATGATGAGTTTTTTGTTCCCCATTCACGCCATGCGGAGGTAAAAAAGGCGGATATAGAAAAAATAAATGAGCTTGAAATTCTTTCCGAATCAAAAGAGGCGGGAGTTTATATCGTCGCAGCAAAAAACGGGCGTCAGATTTTTGTAACCGGCCACCCGGAATATGACCCGCTTACTTTAAAGTCGGAATATGAACGGGATATTGGGAGAGGTATGGACATAACCGTACCAAAAAATTATTTTCCCAATAATGATCCCCAAAAATACCCTTTGGTAAAATGGAGGGGACATGCCAATTTGTTGTTTTCAAATTGGTTGAATTATTATGTTTATCAAGAAACACCATATGACTTGAATGAAATAAAGTAGTTTTTAACCGCTTAGGCTTCTTAAGAGGGGAGTTTTTCAATGAACAACAGAAAATGGAAGTTTGAGACATTACAGGTACACGCGGGGCAGAAACCGGACCCGGCTACAGGTTCCAGGGCCGTCCCGATTTACCAGACCACATCTTATGTATTCAATGATGCCGAACACGCGGCAGACTTGTTTGCGCTAAAAGAATTCGGCAATATCTATACCAGGATCATGAACCCGACCACCGAAGTGTTTGAACAGAGAATGGCGGCGCTTGAAGGCGGCGTAGGCGCTCTGGCTGTGGCTTCCGGTTCGGCAGCGATCACATACGCCGTGTTGAATATCGCCGGTGCGGGCGACGAAATAGTCTCGGCGAGCACGTTGTACGGCGGCACTTACAATCTTTTTTCCGTAACGCTTCCCAAGCTGGGTGTAAAGACGGTTTTCGTTGATCCCGATGACCCGGAAAACTTCCGCAGAGCGATAAATGAAAGAACCAAAGCACTCTTTATTGAGACCATAGGCAATCCGAGAATCAACATCATTGATATCGAAGCAGTAGCAAAAATAGCGCATGCAAACGGCATTCCGCTGATAGTTGACAATACTTTTGGCACCCCTTATCTTATCAGGCCCATTGAATACGGGGCAGATATCGTTGTTCACTCGGCTACAAAATTTATCGGGGGCCATGGGACGTCGATCGGGGGGGTGATTGTTGACGCGGGTAAATTTGATTGGGCGGCCGGCAGTAAATTCCCCGGCCTTACCGAGGCTGACCCGAGCTATCACGGTATTAGTTATGTCAAGGCTTTCGGACCGCTCGCCTATATTGTCAAAGCCAGGGTACAGCTCCTCAGGGATACCGGGGCCGCTGTAAGCCCGTTCAACTCTTTTTTGTTTCTGCAAGGGTTGGAGACACTGTCACTGAGAGTTGAAAGGCATGTATCAAATGCCAAAAAGGCGGCCGAGTTCTTACAGAACCACCCCCTTGTTTCGTGGGTGAATTATCCGAGTTTAAAAGGGAATAAATATTACGACCTGGCCCAAAAATACCTGCCGAAAGGCGCGGGTTCCATATTTACTTTTGGTATCAAGGGTGGCGTTGAAGCGGGTAAAAGATTTATGGAGAGCCTTGAGATATTCTCGCTGCTGGCGAACGTGGCGGATGCCAAGTCTCTGGTCATACACCCTGCAAGCACCACCCATTCCCAATTAACGGAAGACGAACAAAGGGCGGCTGGAGTTACCCCCGAGATGATCAGACTTTCCATAGGTTTGGAGCATATTGATGATTTGATATATGATTTGGACCAGGCGCTTAAAAAAGCGGTTAAATAATAAGGAACGGAGGTATGAAAAATGAGTGAGATCGCGTTAAAAATCGAGGGGATGACCTGCGATCATTGTAAAATGGCTGTCGAAAAAGCTCTCAAAGGCGTCCCCGGGGTGGAGAGCGTCAAGGTAGACCTGGACAAAAAGGAAGCGGCCGTAACCGGTTCCGCTGGCCGGGATGCTCTGGTAAAGGCCGTGGAAGACGCCGGTTATAACGTGGTAGGTGCATAGCAAGCCAAAATTATTATAGAAGGATGGTGTTGCTTGATTGCGAGTAACATTGAAAACGTAAGACGTAAAAAACCTTTGATTCACTGCATAACAAACGTGGTTGTAACGAATTTTACCGCCAATGGTTTGCTGGCGATTGGTGCGTCACCTGTGATGGCGTATGCAAAAGAAGAAGTTAAAGACATGGTTCGGATGGCGGATGCACTGCTTTTAAATATTGGAACACCAGATCAGATGCTGGTCGAGGCAATGATTTTAGCCGGTAAAGCTGCCAATAAAGCTGGTGTTCCTGTTGTTTTTGATCCCGTGGGGGCGGGAGCGACCCCGTATCGAACGGGCATATCAAAGAGAATCTTGGATGAAGTCAACATTACTGTTCTTAGAGGGAACAGCGGCGAAATTGCCTCTCTGCTCGGTGAAACCGCCGACGTAAGAGGAGTTGACGGTACTACGGCACTTGATCCTGCTGCTCTCGCTCAAAAGGCTGCCCGGGCGTTTTCAACAGTCGCTGCCGTCACGGGTGAGGTTGACGTCGTTAGTGACGGGAACCGAATAAAGATGGTTCAAAACGGTCACCCGTGGATGGCAAAAGTGGTAGGGACGGGGTGTTTGCTGGGAGCGGTAATAAGCGCTTTTGTGGCTGTTGGTGACAATGTAATCAACGACGCAGCCAATGCTTTAGCGACATATGGCGTGGTGGGAGAAATTGCTTATGAAAGTTCGTCGGCTAAAGGTATCGGCAGCTTTCAGGAAGCATTTTTAAACGGGTTGAGTACCGTTTCTGACGCTGACGTTAAAAAAATGGCCAAGATCAGTTCTGTTGAACCTCGCTAACCACCTAATAGCCAAAGCCGCTATGAGGTCTGTTTGAAACTCCGTTCGATGGTACCGCCTCCCACCACCAGGTCGCCGCGGTAGAATACCGCGGCCTGGCCGGGGGTAACCGCCATCTGCGGATCGGAAAGCCTGACCAGTACGCGCCCGTCTTCCAGAGGCGCTATAATCCCTTTTACGGCAGGGGTGGTATATCTGATCTTAACTTCTACTTCTGCGGGGCCGGTCAACCTGTCAAAAAGGATGAAATTATTTTCGGTAGTCGTGAAGGTGCTGACCTGCAGGTCCTCCTTGTCACCCACGACCACGGTGTTTTCAGCGGGATCCAGCGCCACTACGTAAACGGGCCGGCCCAAGGCCAACCCCAGCCCGCGGCGCTGGCCGATGGTGTAGTGATGCACACCTGAGTGTTCACCCAAAACTTTGCCTTCGGTATCGACAATGGGACCGGGTCGCGCCGCGCCGGGTCTTCTTTCATTAACAAAGTTTCTGTAATCTCCGTCAGGAATAAAGCATATTTCTTGACTTTCCGGTTTGGCGGCCACTTTTAATCCCACCTTGCGGGCTATGTCCCGTACCTGGCTTTTCTTAAGTCCTCCCAGCGGAAACAGGATGCGTGACAGTTGATCCTGCGTGAGCATGTAAAGGAAATAGCTTTGGTCCTTCTGATCGTCAATGCCCCGCAGCATAAGGTACCGGTTGTGTTCCAGCGAGTAGAAGACCCGCACGTAATGGCCGGTGACCAGCCACCTTGCGCCCAGTTCCGCGGTGCGCCGCAGGAGAAGATCGAACTTGATGTATTTGTTGCATGCAACGCACGGGTTTGGCGTGCGCCCGGCCAGGTATTCGGATATGAAAGGATCGACAACCATCCGCTCGAAGGGTTCGCGAAAATTAAGGACGTAATGAGGAAAACCCAGGGACCACGCTATGTTCCTGGCGTCATTAATCGCACCCAGGGAACAACAAGTCCGCGGCAGGGAAGGTCCTTCGTCGATCACGGGCCATACCTGCATAGTAATGCCGATGACATCGAAACCGGAGTTTTTGAGCAGGTATGCCGCGACGGAGCTGTCAACTCCGCCGCTCATGGCAACCACTGCTTTCTCCGGATTGCCGTACCGGTTCTGGCTTCGTTGCCAATCCAGTTCGTGGTTAACAGTGTCCTCATTGAGCCGGGGAAATACCCCCTGCCGCATATGCTTTTATGCCTCCCCGTTTTATTCTACAGCCCGGTCAGTTTCAGCCTGTTTGGACCGGGAAAGGTAGTCGTTAATGGCTTTGTGCAGGGCGTCGGCCGCCAGATTTGAGCAGTGCAGCTTGTTTCGCGGCAGCCCGTCCAGAGCCTCTGCCACGGCGCGGTTAGTAATCTGTTTCGCCTCTTCAACGGTTTTCCCTTTAACCATTTCGGTCACCATGGAGCTCGTGGCAATCGCCGCCGCGCAGCCGAAGGTTTTGAACTTGATGTCCGTTATCCTGTTGTTGTCAACTTTGATGCTGATCTGCATAATATCACCACATGCCGGGTTTCCGACCCGGCCCACGCCGTCCGCGTTCTCGATTTTCCCTACGTTGCGGGGGTTTGTGAAGTGATCCATTACTTTTTCTGAATACATCTTAACACCTCCCGGGAGACGCGAGCGGGGACATCGCCCTCAGTTTCTTTACGGTTTCTTCCAGAACGTCGACGACGTAATCGATATCATCTTCGGTATTGGACGTACCCAGAGTCATTCTTAAAGAGCCGTGGGCCACCTCGCGGGGTATTCCCATAGCCAGCAGCACGTGGGACGGTTCGAGAGTCCCGGACATACACGCCGAGCCGCTGGAAGCGGCAATACCCTTCAAGTCGAGGTTCAAAAGTATGGATTCACCTTCTACATACTTGATGCTGACGTTGACGTTGCCCGGCAGGCGGCGCCGGCGGTGGCCGTTAAGTTTAACGTCTTCGATGCGCCTAAATATCTCTTCTATGAGCTTTTCCCGCAGGCGGGTCAGCTTTTCCCGGTGTTCGTTCAATTCTGCCGCTGCCAGCTCCGCGGCCTTGCCAAACCCGGCGATTCCCGGGACGTTTTCCGTACCCGGCCGTCTCCCGCGCTCTTGAGCCCCACCGTACAATATAGGGGCGATCTTAACTCCTTTACGGACATAGAGGGCCCCGATACCTTTGGGCCCGTACAGCTTGTGGGCGGACATGCTCAACAAATCCACCCCGAGCTTTTTGACATCCACTGGGATCTGGCCTACGGCCTGAACGGCGTCGGTGTGGAACAAAACACCGTGCTCACGGCATATGCGCGCGATTTCCGCTACCGGTTCTACCGTGCCGACTTCGTTATTGGCAAGCATCACGCTTACTAACGCCGTGTCTTTGCGGATGGCGCGGCGTACATCGTCCGGGTCCACCAGCCCGTCGCTGTCCACGTCAAGATAAGTAACGGCATGGCCCTCCTTTTCTAACGCTTCCGCGCAGTGAAGGACGGCGTGATGCTCTATCTTCGTGGTTATAAAATGCTGCTTCTTGTCTCTGGTATAGGTCACGCCTTTGAGGGCAAAATTATCGGCTTCGGTGCCTCCGCTGGTGAAAATTATTTCTTCCGGAGAAGCATTAATTAGATTGGCGATGTATTTTCTTGCATCATCCATGCCCTTCCTGGCTTCTTGGCCGGTTGAATGAGGACTGGAGGGATTGCCCCAATTGGCAGTCAAATATCTCGTCATTACCTCGGCAACCTCAGACCTTACGGGGGTCGTAGCCGCGTGGTCAAGATAAATCCGCCTCATTCCTGATCACCTCTAGATTCGATATTGGATATATCTCCCCTAGCAATAGGTATCTCCTTTAGTAATTTCAAATATATCATAAGTATGCCGACTGTTTTAGTCAATTTTGGTCTATGATTTATTTATTTCGCGGATAAGGATATTGCCAACTGCATAGAGGTTGAAGGGTGACATAAAAAGGGGATGATCTATCTGTTGGTCCGGCCAACGGCGGTCACCGGAAGATGGCATTCCATGATCTTGCATTAAACTAAGAGGAAACTCGTGCGTACCGCAAGGTTCTGGTAGCATTGAAAATAGCTATTAATGCCACGCCCACGTCCGCAAAGACGGCTTCCCACAGGGTAGCTAAGCCCAGTACTCCCAGTGCAACGAACAGGCCTTTAACCCCGAGTGCGAATACGATATTTTGGGTCACGATCTTTCTGGTGTAGCGGGCTATTTGAATGGCTTTGGCCAGTTTGCTCGGGCTATCGTCCATCAGCACCACATCGGCGGCTTCAATCGCCGCATCCGACCCCAGGGCTCCCATGGCTACGCCGATATCGGCGCGGGTAATGACAGGAGCATCGTTAATTCCGTCACCCACGAAAACTAATTTGGCATCATTATTGGTACGCAGGTCTTTTTCTATTTCTTCGACCTTAGAGACCTTATCCTGGGGCAGCAGTTCGGCGAAATAGGTATCCACGCCTACTGCTTGCGCGACCCTGGCGGCGACGTTTTTATCATCTCCGGTCAGCATTACCGTTTGCTTTACTCCCAGTTTCTTCAACTGCGCCAAAGCTTGGGCCGTGTCTTCCTTGATTTCGTCCGCGATGATAAGATAGCCGGCAAAAACACCGTCAACAGCAACATAAACTACCGTTCCCGCCACGTCACAATCGTCATGCTTCACCCCTTCTACGTGCAGCAGCCGGTCGTTTCCGGCCAGAATCGTCTTTCCCCCGACAGTCGCTTTGACGCCGTGGCCCTTAATCTCCTGGTACTCTTTCACTTTCCCGGGGTCGACCTCACCTTTATAAGCTTCCAGCACGGATTTGGCAATGGGATGGCTGGAGTGCACCTCGGCCATTGCCGCCCAGCGCAGAACCTCGTCTTCCGTGAAGCCGTTCTTGGTCACCACACGGGAAACCTTGAAAACTCCCTTGGTAAGGGTCCCCGTCTTGTCGAAAACGGCCGTGTGTACCCGGGTCAGGGCGTCCAGGAAGTTGGCACCCTTGACCAATATACCGGCACGTGATGCCCCTCCAACGCCCCCGAAGTATCCTAACGGTATGGAAATAACCAGGGCACAGGGGCAGGAGATCACCAAAAGGATCAGCGCCCGGTAAATCCATTCGGCAAAAGTAGCCTGCGGAATTACCAGCGGCGGTACAATCGCCACCGCCACAGCACCAAAGACTACAGCCGGGGTATACCAGCCGGCAAACCTGGTGATAAACTTTTCCGTGGGGGCTTTTCTGCTGGCAGCGTTTTCTACCAGTTCGAGAATCTTAGAAACGGACGATTCTTTAAATTTCCTGGTGACTTTGACTTTTAAAAGACCGCTCCCATTGATTACGCCCGAAAGAATTTCTTCTCCCGGTTCCACTCTGCGGGGTATCGATTCCCCGGTCAGTGCGGAAGTATCTACAAAAGAGCTTCCTTCCACCACTACACCATCCAGTGGTACCTTCTCTCCCGGTTTGACTTCGATGAGCTGTCCAACGGTTACCTCTTCAGGAGATACTTTCCGGCTTTTTCCGTCTATGACCAGGTTGGCGCAATCGGGACGTACGTCCATTAAAGCAGAAATAGAACGGCGAGAACAGTTGACTGCCAGGTCCTGGAAGAACTCACCCACGGCGAAGAACAGCATTACACCTACGGCTTCCGGTATCTGGTGAATGGCTATAGCCCCTGCCGTAGCAACGGTCAGTAAAAAGTTTTCATCAAAGACCTGACCGCGGCGGATATTCTTAACGGCCTTCCATACCACCGGGCCTCCTACGAGAAGATAGGCTGACATAAATACCATGTATTCTCCGAAAGCATAAGGTGTATTGTGCAGAACCTGCTTAAAAATCATACCCCCTATAAACAATAAAGTGGTAGCAATAATTCTAATCAGATGGCGCTTGGAATTTTCATTTTCTTCCTCTATACTGGGCCGGTTCCCTGGCTTGCCGGCTTCTTCAGCAGGAAGCAGCTTCACACCCGGTTCAATTCTATTAATGATCTCTTGCGCCTTTGCTTCAAATTCAGGGTCGAGCGTGGCAGCCCGGGTAGCAAAATTCACACTGGCGTTGCTTAAGCCCTCAACCTTATTCAATTCTCGCTCTATCTTTGCTGCGCAATTGGCACAATCGAGCCCCTCCAGAATATACTTCATATATGGCACCTCTTAATCTATAAATCTTTGCGCTTAACAGGGTAGAGTCCGAGGGTATATATTGCCTATCCGTGTCGAACATGATCCAACATTTGTTCAAAAAGCAAAATTATGTGTTCATCGTCTATGGAATAATAGACATTCTTCCCTTCTTTACGGTATTTGACCAATCTGGCACCTCTTAGTACACGCAATTGGTGAGAAATGGCGGAAATGCTCTGGCCAACTACTGCTGACAATTCACAAACGCATAATTCTTTTTGCAGTAAAGCGTAAAGGATCTTGATCCTGGTCCGGTCACCGAGAACCTTAAAGGTCTCTGCCATGCGTACCGCTTCACCGTCGGGCAGCATCTTTTCTTTGACTTGTTTTACGGTTTCACCGTCAACACAAAAGGCCTGGCAGGTATCATTTCTTGTCTTCAAGATAAACCTCCTTACATATCCATATCATGAATATTTGAATAGATATTCAATTGTTTGATGATAATTCTAATGGCTTAATGACATTAAGTCAATGATGAATAAAAAAAATTTCCATACTTTGGGTAAAAAGGGCTTGACTCCTTATTCCCCTACCACCGGGACAAGTGATGGCGTTTTCTTTGTGAAATTTCTGGATACTAACGTGGAGGTCATAAAAGATTACAGTTGGTAAGCTGGTACGGGCCACTCTTAAAGAGGGATGGTAAAAATTTTAGGCCCTGCCAAAATGGTTATCCCACGCGCCAGTGGCCGGTATAAACGTTGAGGCGGTTGGCGCGGGCAAAACTAACAATCGTAAGCCCGGTTTCTTCTCCAATGGTTAAGGCCATACAGGTCGGCGCTGAGCGGGATACCACGAAGGGAATACCGCAGTGCGCCGCCTTGGACGCCAGGTCGGAGGAAATACGCCCACTGGTGATTAAAATCTTGTCGTGTAAGGTGTTTTCTTTTAAAACCGCTTCCCCAATGACCTTATCGACGGCGTTGTGGCGCCCGATATCTTCTTTATGTATTACCGCCCCGTGCTCAGTGCACAGGGCGGCGCTGTGTACCCCTCCGGTATCCCGAAAAAGCCGTGATTGTTTTTGAAATACCTCTACCAGGGCCAGCAGTTGGTTACAGGTGATGCGGGGTCCCATATCCGGCGGCAGGACACGTACCGGTTGTTGAGATGTATTTCCACCGCAGCCTGAAGGGATCACATTCGGTGTGGCTTCAAATATTTTTGACGTGCCGATGCTAACATGGACAACCGTTTTATCTCTATTAAATGTCCAGCTTCGTATTTCTTTGAGGCTTTGGACGATGCCTGTTGACAACAGATAGCCTACGGCAAGGTAATCCAGATCGTCCGGGGTACAGGCGAGGGATGCCGCCCGGCGATTGTTTACGTAGATGGTAAGCCAGGACTCCCGTACCACATCATCATGCAATTCTATACATTGTCCATCTTTGGAGCAGCGTTTCACCGGTACGGTAACGGCTTTGACACTCATCTAAAAATCCTCCGTTTGGCGTAAAGTAAACTAGGCGCCCTGTTCACGGGTGGCGGATACAGCGCGGTCGATTTCGTCCCTTAGGGCGGGCGGCAGTCCCGGGATGTCCACGTTCAGGAAACCGCGGACGATGGTGGAAACAGCATCTTCTTCGGAAAGGCCCCGGGCCATAAGGTACTCGATTTCCTCATGGGCAATTTTGCCTACGGCGGCCTCGTGTGACAGTTCGACGCCCTCCGCCCGGGCTTCCAGTTCGGGAATGGCATGAATCAAACCTTGGGGTGCGAGCATCAGGCCGCGGCACTCGAGGTGGGCTTTGACTCCGGGGACTTGGCCTACCGGGTGCCCCCTGCTGATGATTTTTCCGCCGGTAGTAACGGTACGGGTGATGATTTCGGATTTGGTGGCGGGGGCATCCAGCACGACGCGTGACCCCACGTCCATTTTGGACCCGGGGGGAGCGACCAGGATGCTCTGGTAGCGGGCTACGGCCCCTTCGCCCCGCAGATAAGAAACGGGGTACATCTGCAGAAGCCGCACCGGGTGGGTGCAGATATAATTGGATATGAAGGTTCCGCCTTCTTCCACGACTGTTCCGGTGCGGGGGCGTACTTCAACGTCCTCAGCCCAGCTGTGGATCATGGTGAAGTTGAGTTTGGCACCCTTACGTACGTAAAACTCGGAAATCCCGATGTGGGCACCGGACTTTGCTTTGGTACCGCTGGCACAACCGGTAATAATGTTTAGCTCGGCGCCCTCTTCCACAATGACGATGTTGTGGACGCACTGGGTTAGTCCTTCTCGGGCCAAGTAGAGACATGCCTGGAGCGGGTAATTGATCTTGGCTCCCGGCAAGGCCCTAATAAAGTAACCATTATGGGTATGGTCTTGGGCATACTTTGTAAATTCATCTTTGCCGGCGGGAACTATTTGCCACCAGTAGTCTTTCAACCAGTCATAACGCTTCAGGGCTTCCGGCGTGCTGAGAACCTCCAGGCCCGGTTCCGCCGCACCGGCGTGCAGTACCTGGTGGTCTACCTGGACAAAAGAACCCGAGCGTTCGCGGCAGTGCGCGTCTACTCCCACACTCAACAAGCGGTCCAGGTCGCTGTTGTCCATCAACGGCGAGTTCAGAACCAGTGACGGCAGCGCAATGTCTGTCAATGTTGTAATATGATCACGCATCACAGATGCTCCTTTCGTTCTAATATTAAACCAGGCAGCGGACACACTCGCTGTAACCTTTCTGTTGGATAAACGCCAAGATTTCACGGGGATGGCCGGTACAGGCCAGTCTTCCTTCATACAACACGTGGCCGACGTCGGCCTCCACAAAGTTCAGGATGTGCCCGGTGTGCGTGATGATGAGGCCTGCCTTGTGCCGTGAATGCTTCAGCTGGCAATCGGAACCCTGGTATCTTGGTTTCTCTTTCTCTAAGAGCAGGTTAAGGGCACTGCCGATTAAACCGATATTTTCCAGGTCAACGCCTGACTCGGGTTCATCAATAAGGGCTAGGTCAGGCTGCTGGGTCAGGAGCTGTAGTAACTCGGAGCGCTTAAGCTCGCCGCCGGAAAAACCGTCGTTGACGTCGCGCTCAAGAAAGGTACGGAGTTTAAGCTGGCTGGCAAGGGTATCGATGTCAATATCGTTACGGGCACAGATTTTTAAAATGTTGCGTAGTGAAAGGCCGCGGATGGTAGGAGGACGCTGGAACATAAGCCCGATACCGAGGCGTGCGCGTTCGTCAACGGACAAAGAGGTGATGTCCTGCCCCTTGAAGCAGCAGCGGCCGGAAACCCGGTATCTCGGGAGACCCATTATGGCGTTCAGCAGGGTGGATTTGCCGTGCCCGTTGGGACCGAACAAGACGTGGGTTTCACCGGCCTTAATTGTGAGGTTGATGTTATGCAGAATATGCTTGCCATCAAGGGTGACGTTAAAATTCTCCAAAACAAGCATCGTATCACCTGCCTATCAATAAGTATTCAAATGGATTTACTAACATTTAAACTTGTACCTTAATTCGTAAGGCAAACTTAGAAATCCTCCCGTGCTCCCGAAAATTTTTCAAGTTGGGGACGGTTTTTGACTTGAATTCTAAGCCGTGCCCAGGCGGATTTTTTCGGCAAACTCATTCGGCAGAACAGGGTCCCGCTCAATCAGGCGGGCCGTGGCCTCTACGTCGTATGGAACCTCAATAAAACTCACGCCAAGCCTGTTCTGGTCAAAATCGAGGACAGCGTAGACGGCGTTGGGGTTGCCTTGTTTGGGTTTACCCACGCTTCCCACATTGACGACATGCTTGTCACCGATCTGCCGGTGGTAGGGTAGGTGGGTATGGCCGCAGACCAGGACGTCGGCCTGGACTTCCGCAAGACATTCTTTAAAGACGTCCTCCGGTGTATCCGCGTAAAGGTACTCGTTCAGGCGGCGCGGGCTGCCGTGCACGACGGTGACCCGGCGGCCCTGGACGGTAAACCTAATTTCGAAGGGAAGTTCCCGCAGGTAGGCCTTGTTGTCCTTGCTGGTGGTACGGGAAGTAAATTCTATCGAACGCTCCGCGAGTTTCATTTCTTTTTCGTCCTTGTAGTCGCAACCGCAGATCAGACGATCATTGCCGATGGCATCATCATAGTTGCCCATCACGGTGGGGATTTTTGTTTTCCGCAGGAGGTCGATTACCTCATCGGGGTGCGGCCCGTAGCCCACCAGGTCGCCGGCGCAGTAGACGCCATTAACGTCTTGGTAAGCGATATGGTCCAGAACGGCCTGCAGGGCATAGTAGTTACTGTGTACGTCGGCGAATACAGCTATTCTCATAATTAGTTATCCGCCTTATTTTACGAGACAGGATGAACAGGATTTTTTAAATTACAGGGTTTTAGAAAGCGTAACGAACGTATCACAGACCGGCCGAAGGGAGCGAGCCATAGACGTTTAGGGTTTAACGGCACTAATAAACGTACTTGTAATCGCCCCGTTGTATTCCCTGCGGGCGGCCTCTGAGATACCGGGCATCAAGGACTGGCCCTCCGGTGTGTCCAAGTCATAAACGCGCACGGTTTTAAGATCTATATCGACAAAGCCTGCCTGCTTCAGCAGGTCCTTGCACTCCTCCTCCAGGAGTGCCCCGGCCACTCACCCGGCCCAAGCTTCAGGGTCGTCCTTAACTTTTGCGGGGAGAGGACGTTTCAGGACCACGTCGCTGACGGCGATACGACCGCCGGGCCGAAGGACGCGGAAGACTTCTTCGAAAACTTTCTTTTTGTCGGGTGCCAGGTTAACGACGCAGTTGGAGATTACAACATCGACAGAGTTATCCGGTAGGGGGATGTCGGCCAGGTCTCCTTTTAGGAAGGTAACGTTGCCAAGGCCGGACTCGGCTAAGTTTTTCTTGGCCAGTGCCAGCATTTCGTCGGTCATGTCCAGGCCGTATACATACCCCTCCGGTCCTACAGACTGCGCGGCGAGAAAGCAGTCAATACCCCCGCCGCTCCCGAGATCCAGGACGATTTCACCCTCCTTTAAGGCTGCCAAAGCGGTAGGATTGCCGCAGCCAAGAGACGCGAAAGCAGATTTGCCTGGCAGCAGTCTGACTTGTTCACTACTGTAATGCCCTATGCCAAATAAGTCATTGCTGCCGGTACAGCAATCAGGACTACAGCCGCAGGAAGACGGTCCCTTATCGGCCTGCAAGGCGGCACGGGCATAGTGCTCACGGACAATGCGGGTGATGTCCTTTTTAGTGTCATGCGGCATTCGGTGAACCCCTTCCTTAAAGAAAATGTTCAATTGTTTTCATCTGTCCGGCAGGCCTTCCGGCACCGCGCAACCACCTCGGAATCTGGCAGTTTTTCAAATCTGGCCGCTTCTTCGGAAAACCCGGGGATTTTTTCGAGGGGAGTCTGCATCACTTGCTGCAATGAGGCAAATAAGCCGTCTATGGCACCAGACACGAGGGAATAAAAACTCCAGAGTTTGACCTTGCGTTCCCGGATGAACCCGGCGAGGCGGAGCACCTTTAAGTGCTGTGACACACGGGGCTGGCTCATCCGCAAAATTTCGGCGATTTCACACACACAAAGTTCTTTTTTATGCAGCAGGCGTAGGATTTTCAGGCGGGTCGGCTCCGCGAGAGCTTTGAACCTGTCGGCAATGTCCTTCATTTACCTGTGACCATCCTTATTATTTAAATATATTCTTAATTACTTATATCTTACTGAGAAGAGGACCCCCTAGCAAGCAGATAATGATAACTTATCTAAAAATCTTTTGATCAAGCTTATAGTTTTTTCTTGACAGAATCCACGGTCAGGTATATCATTACAGTAAATTCATTAGTATTAGCTAATATAATAATATTATTATATGATAGTGAACAAGCAGCACCGGAACACATCTGACAAACATTTTTTGATGCAATTAATATAACACAGGAGGGAAACGGATGGATTATCTTTTCAAAGTACTGCTGAGCGGGTATCACGAAATCCTGGAGTACCTGTCGGCCCACGTTCTGACTTGTTTGGTACCGGCATTCTTTATTGCCGGGGGCATCGCGGTCGTGGTTTCCACGGGTGCGGTTTTAAAGTATTTCGGTCCCACCACCAAAAAGTACATTTCTTACGGGGTGGCCTCGGTTTCGGGGACCGTCCTGGCGGTGTGCTCCTGCACGGTGCTGCCCCTTTTCGCGGGCATATACCGTAAAGGAGCCGGGCTCGGTCCCGCCGTAACCTTCCTGTTTGCCGGGCCGGCCATTAACCTTCTTGCCATCGTTCTCACGGCCCGTAAACTCGGGTTTGATCTGGGTGCCGGGCGGGCCATCGGCGCCGTCTTGTTTTCAATTATCATCGGCTTAATTATGGCCGCTGTTTTTCGCAAAGAAGAACAAGCAAAGGCACAGGCGGCGGAAAGTGCTTCCGGTTTTGCAGCCGGTATTGATGATGAGGGTAAGCCTGCCGGCCAATTGCTGGCCTTTTTCGGTATCCAGGTGGCCATCCTGGTGATCGGCACTGCCCAGGTAACTCTTGTTACCAAGCTGGGGGTTATCGTAGCTCTGTTGGTAGCACTGGGTGTGGTCCTGGTCAAGTGGTTCAGTAAGGAAGAAGTAAAGGACTGGTTGATAGAAACCTTCAAGCTTGTCAAGCTCATTTTCCCCATCCTATTGGTAGGTGTATTTGTGGCCGGTGCCTTAAAGGTAATCATCCCCGAACAGTGGATCGCGGCCTCGGTGGGCGGCAACGGCATCCTGGCCAACCTTATAGCGTCCGTGGTAGGGGCCTTGATGTACTTTTCGACCCTTACCGAGGTGCCCATTGTCAAAATGCTTGTTGACCTGGGCATGGGGCGGGGCCCCGCGCTGGCGCTCTTGCTAGCCGGCCCGGCTCTGAGCCTGCCCAACATGCTCGTAGTGCGGAACGTAATAGGCACGAAAAAGACCCTGGTATACGTCGGCACTGTAGTGTTAACGGCTACTGTTGTCGGTTATCTTTTCGGTTGGTTGGTAGGTTAATCCATCTTAAGTCTTAGTAGTTTTTGAAATATGTTAGATTGGAGTTTTTGCTAAGGGAATTTTTATCAATAATTTTTATTATACTCTGGTTTAAATAAGCGGTATTCCTTGTAAATATTTGGATAGACACTCATCCGAAATTGGTTCAGGGAGGTGATATCTTATGGATATAAAGATCCTAGGTCCCGGGTGCAGAAAGTGCAAGGCCCTTGAAAAAGAAGTTCGGGAAGTTGTCAGCGAGATGGGCATTGAGGCGAACATTGAAAAAGTTACCGATGTCAACGAAATCACCAGCTACAACGTTTTTATGACCCCCGGCTTGGTGGTTAACGGCAAAGTGCTGGTGTCCGGGCGTGTACCCAAGCGTGACGAAATCAAGAAATGGCTCCAGGAGGAAGCTTAAGCCACCAAAAGGGCACTGGCTCATTACGTCTTAAAGATAATAATTACCTAATTAACCTGTCTCTAAAGTGGAGGTGCACGTGTGTGTCTCGGCATTCCCGGCAAGGTGATCAGGGTGAACCCGGCGGATAAATTGGCGGTGATCGAAGTGTTCGGGGTAAAACGCCGGGTAAATACGGCCCTGCTCGACGAAGTAGCACTGGGTGACTATCTCAGGTGCATACCGGCTACGCTATCGAGAAACTGGACCTGGATGAGGCCAAGGAACGCCTTAAACTGTGGCACGAGATTCTCAGCCAAGAAACGGCACTGCCACAAGAAGGATAGCAAAAGCTTGGACTGCTGAAGACGGTGAATGTAGCCATACCTCAAGCGGGGTGTGGGTGAGGCTAGGTATGGCATGATCTAAGCATTTTGGGGACTGGTCCTTTTTACTAAGAGTTGGTAATGATGGTGATGGTTGTGTTTTTAGTAGGAGGGATAAATCGTGGGGGAATCAGTTACTCGCAAACTATCTTTTCTTGACCGGTATTTAACTCTTTGGATTATTCTGGCCATGGTCGCCGGCCTGGGCTGGGGGTACGTGTACCCGCAAATTGCCGATTTCTGGGGCCGGTTTCAGGTGGGCACGACCAACATTTCTATTGCCATCGGCCTCATCCTGATGATGTACCCGCCGCTGGCCAAAGTTCACTATGAAGAACTGCCTACCGTCTTCAACGATAAAAGACTGTTAGGTTTTTCCTTGGTTCAAAACTGGATCGTGGGCCCGATAGTGATGTTTATCCTTGCCGTACTGCTTTTAGCGGATAAGCCGGATTTAATGACCGGGGTAATCCTGGTGGGTCTAGCCCGCTGCATTGCCATGGTACTGGTATGGAACGACCTGGCCGGCGGCAGCCCGGAATACGTGACCGGCCTGGTGGCTTTTAACGCTATTTTCCAGGTGCTTACCTATTCTATTTATGCCTATATCTTCCTGACAGTTGTTCCCGCCTGGTTCGGTTTGTCCAGCGTCATCGTCGATGTCTCCATGGGCGAAATTGCCAAGAGCGTTTTCATTTACCTTGGCATACCCTTTATAGCTGCTTATATTACCCGTGCCGTGTTGGTCAAGTCAAGGGGACGCGACTGGTACGAGCAGAACTTTACCCCCAGGATCAGCCGCATTACGTTGATAGCTTTGCTGTTTACCGTTTTAGTAATGTTCTCCCTTAAGGGCGAAATGATTTTAACGGTGCCGCTTGATGTAGTTCGCGTGGTTATTCCGCTGACGATATACTTTGTTTTTATGTGGCTGGTCACCTTTTTCCTGGGCAAGTGGATCGGTGCCGATTACCCCAGGAACACCACGATTTCTTTTACCGCCGCCAGCAACGACTTCGAGCTGGCGATCGCCGTAGCAGTGGCGGTTTTCGGTATCCATTCTGCGCAGGCGTTTGCCACTGTTATCGGTCCCCTCGTGGAAGTGCCTGTCCTCCTGGCCCTGGTAAACGTGGCCCTGTATTTCAAGAGGAAATATTACGGAGGCGATATCCAACGTGCCGACAAAATAGCATAATCCGAAAAGAAAGCACTCTCTTTGCTGCTCTTGCCGGCAGGAGGTGCTTTCTTTATTTTAACTCCCTTAATCATCATACTTTTAATCAGGATTAGCTGTTTGGCACAGGTTGAACATGATTTATCAAAACTTGATAGGAATATGAAGATAATTTGAGGAAAATAAAAGTATGGATAAGATTGTCGCACAGCTTGCCAAAATCCCTTTGTTCGCTGACCTCGATGCGCCGTTCCTTGAAGAAATTGCTGCGCTGACATTTAAGCGGCAGTATCGAAAGGGGCGTATTCTTTTTGTCGAAGACGAACCCGGGAACACCGTATACTTGTTGCGGACAGGGGTGGTTAAACTTACTAAGCAGACGGAAGACGGGCGGGAACACATTCTGCATTACGTAAACCCCGGGGAGGTTTTTGCTGAGGTTGTTCTTTTCGACGGCGGTACCTATCCAGCGACCGCCGAGGTGGTGGAGGAGGCCGAGGTTCATCTTATCCGCAACAGCGACTTAAGAAAGTTCTTGTTAAACCACCCGCAGGTGGCCTATCAAATGTTGAGTATTATGGCCAGGCGTTTGCGTGCCGTACAGGAGAAGATTATGATGCTGGCCCTGCACGATACTACCCGGCGTGTCGCGGTAACTCTTCTCAATCTTGCCGAGGAATACGGGCTGCGCGAGGATGCCGGTATCCGCATTAACTTTTCCCTTACCAACCAGGAACTTGCCAAATTCAGCGGCACAACCCGCGAGACGGTGAACAGAATTCTTAATGACCTGCGCCGGATGGATGTGCTTGCGGTTGACAAGCAGCAGATCATCATCAAAAACCGCCGTAAACTGCTGTCAATGCTGAGTTGAGTAAAGAAGCGCCGGGCGGCCAACCACCCGGCGCTTTGCTGTCTATGGCCTACAGTCCTAACCCGGCCCGTTTCTTATTGATATGCTCCAGAATACCGTCCGCTATTGTTTCGGGGTCATCACCTACGGCGATTTTGCCTCCTACCAGGCCGGCCACATCTTCCGTCAAGAGTTTCACTACCTCCGGTGCTCCGGTTACCGGCGGCACCGGGGAGACGTGGGTATAAAGCCCGGAGGCGACGGCCGCAAAGGCGTCTACCGTCGCCTTCTGTTCCATATATTCGGGTGCCGTCACTGCTACTGGCAGCTGCGCCGGGTCAACTCCCAGAGCGTCGGCTACCGCGTTAACGAGCATTACCAACCGGCCCGTGTCGGTGCAGGTCCCGAAGGAAAGCACCGGCGGGATGCCCAACTGCCTGCAGACGGCCTTCAGGCCTTCCCCGGCCAGTTCCTGGGCCTCAATGGTATTTAACCCGGCCACCTGGCAGGCGGCGTTGCCGCACCCGGCGGTCAATACCAGGATATCGCGCTTGATCAGCTCCTTGGCTACCTGCACGTTCAAGGAATCGTGGGGGCCGTTTTTGAGGCTGGTGCAGCTCACCAGGGCGACCACGCCCTTAATGTGACCTTGCTTGATAACATCTAATAAGAGATTTAAACTTCCGCCAAGTGCATTTAAAACGGCTTCGTTGGAGAACCCCGTAACAATACGTGTCTTTTTCAGGCCCCGCTGCACCGGGTTGCCCTTGCGGCGCTTAAAGTTGGCAATGGCCAGGTCAATAAGTTCCAAAGCCTGCTCCTCGGCCTTAACAGGGTCGTAATCGATATGAAGGTCGACACCGGTAATGTTGACCAGTTTGGAAACGGAAACCAGCGTGGTGCCGTATCGCGCGGCGTATTCCGGCAGCGTGGGCAGGGAGCAGTTCATATCCATCGCAAAGAGATCCACCCCACCGGTAGTCAAAGCAAATTCCTGGGAAATCCAGTTGCCGGTCAATCCTACAAAGACGTCGTCGCAGTCAAACCGCTGCATCAGTTCCTGGCCCGTTTCGATCGATCCTACGATACGTACACCTTTGGCCCCGGCCCGGCGGGCCTTTTCCTGGACGTCCGGGCGGCGTGCCGCCTGGATTAAGGCTACCCCCATAAAGGGCTCGTGACCGTTAGGCATGATGTTCACGTAATTCGGGTCAATGATGCCCAGGTCAACGTCGGCTTCGTGGGGTGTAGGAGTGCCGAACAGGATGTCCTGGATCAGCTCCAGAGGTATGAGGGCTCCGTATGTGCTCGCAATGCCCAGACGCAATCCCAGTTTGGCCAGGGAGACCCAGTCGGTATCGATGTTGGTCATTATGCGGGCGCTGGCATCGACCAGTTCGGAGGCCGGTCCCCCGGGTAGAATTCCCAGTTCGCGCCATACCTTTTTACGGCTTTCGGGAGCAAATTTTTCCACCAGCAGGGAAGGTGATGCGCTGTCTTCGGAAAGAGCGCTGATAATGACATCGGCTACGCCAATGGCCTTTTCGTTGGTATCGGCACCGGTAACATCAAGGGTTTCCGCCAACTGGTCAAGTTTGGCGGTGTCAGTAATAAAAAAGGGAGACTGTCCCAGTGCGGTAGCCTTCAGCGTCTTGGCCGCTTCACGGCAATGGTGGGTATAAGCAGCCAGACCCAGGGTGACTTTATGAATGAGGTTGCGCATCACCATTCCGCTGGCATCTATGCCGCATACGCCCCGCTCTATCTTTCCCGGTACAATCCGGCACGGTCCATTGCTGCACAGCTGACAGCTTAAGCCCTTGTCACAGAAGTTTCTGCACCTTATTTTTTCCTGTGCTTCATAACGGTCGGCCACATTAGTGGTGCCGTCGCTGTTTACCTTCTGGTAAACGCTGTTGATGGTTTCGTGAATGCTAACCTGGTTTGCCAATTTAATTACCTCCTTAGTTTATTTTGATAAATGTAAATTTCTTACCGTTTAATTAACTCAATGAAACGCCCGATTTGGGTATGCGCCGGCACATACCTAAGGCATGTTTTTTAGGGGGCATTAGATATGCTGTTTGTTTAGAATCTTATAGAAAAATAACGGCAAAGATTGTGAGCTGGAACAAAAAAGCGGTGTGACTTTCATCACACCGCTGGGAGACGGTATCATTGAAGGCACGGAGATCCCGCGGTACATCGACTTCGGCCAGGGTAGTAATTCTGTTTCCGCCGTCAGGATTGCCGGGGTTCCGGCCGCGTGGGGCAGATCGACAAACGACCTGCCGCTCGTACCGTGCTGTCCTGGTTTAAGCAAAAAAATTTCCCTGTAAACAAAAAAATGGGCCGTAAAGGCCCATCTCGATTTTTATTTCCCGTCTTCCCACAATGCCAGTCCGGTTTTCTCATTATAAACGCGGTTCAGCCCCTGATCGCCGGTGTGATATTCCTGAATGATATACTCGCAGGCAAATACCTCGGTACCGGGGGCTAGATGCCCACCATAGCTATGGCCCTCTTCGTCCATTAAGGTGATATGGGCGTGTACGAAAGGTTCTTTGTCTTTGAGCGAGATGTTCCCCACCAGCGAAATAATTTCTAGGGGTTCGGCAAAACTGATATAGGTATATTCCCGTTTTTGCTGTTTGTAATATCCTACCCTGGCTTTAGTGACTGCTCCGATGGCCCGTACTTCACCCGCCGTAATACTATTCTTAACGCAGATTTCTGTAAGGGCCGAAAGAAGGTCATCGCCCTTTTTAAGCCTGCCCATAATAACCCGTCCCGGCGTGACTATTTTTTCAACCAATATCAGCACCCCTTTTTTAAGATACCATGACCAGTTCACCCTTGTCATTAAAGGTATTTATTCTTAAGAAGCATCAACTTACTTTTGCCGTTAAATTTATATTTATATTTTAATTTCCCATACGGGCTCTACTTTGAAGGTTTCGATGTTGTTTAACGGCTTCCTGGTTACCTGCCAATCCGCCGGCAGCGCGAAAACGAGGCGTACGCCTAAAATTTCACAGGCTACGTGATCCGGGTCAAGGCGCACGACATGTAAAAGCTTCACAGGTTTTTCCGGGGCTACAATGCTGTTAAAGTGGATTAAACAAATGTGTGTTCCCCAGGCGATGCCCATTATACAGCAGGCTAATAGGAGTGCCATTAAAAAGCGATATTTATGAGACACATGACTTCACTCTCCGTAACAGGCTGCTATTCTTAGTATGTTCCCGCGACCGTTTCCTCAGACAGGACGGCGGCAAGAACATCCGCGAAGAGCCTGGCGGCCCGTAAAGCTTCTTCTTCCGTATTGTTTACGCTGCCTATTTCCACCAGAACCGCCCGAGGGTGCAGAAACTGGTTGTAACGCCCCTGCAGCACTCTCACACCCAGGCATAAACCTGGATACATCTCGTCGGCTTTTTCTGCCAAGCGATTGGCAAAGGCCAAATTTTTGTGCCATTCCGGAAAAGGCTGACGGGCATCTGACCCCACTATGAGAAGTATCGTCGCTACCTTAACCCCGTTGAGTTCCACTACCCGGTAATCGGTACCTTTTTTACTGTCCCGGTGGATATCGAGGAGGGCTTTTAAACCAGGGTTAGCCTCAATGATACTGCGGGCCGTTTCATAGGAGGCAAAATATGACCTGTTGTACGGTACATCGTGAATTTTTTCGGAACGCACCACGCTGATGCCGTATTTTTTTACCAGCGTTTCTCCTATTACCTGCGCTGCTTTAACTACGCCGCCCGGCCGACCGTCAAAGCGTGTCACGCCGTCGGTAGGGAGATAGGTTTCCCCGGTATGAGTATTGTAGATACCAACTACGGCTGATTTTGATGCTGCATCTGTGATGGTCGCGGGTTTCACATGATCCCATATTGTTGGCACGCGGGTTGCTGCATGCTTTTCTCGGGCGGGCTTTTTTATTATTTCTTTATTATCCCCCGTTTCAGAAGTAATTTTGGTATCCTTTGATGTTGGGGAATATGACGGTATGGCGGCGTAACCCATTTGGGAAATAATGATCTCCCCGGGTCCCTCCAGATTGACCCCGGTTATATTGTTAAGAGTGTTAAAAATGGCCGTACGCAGGCTGGGGGAATTATCATCTGCAAAATAGGCCGGCCAAGCCATTTTCATAAGCTGGTGAGGGCGGCTGATGTTCCACGACAGGACCTTGCCATTCCCGTTGAGTATAGTAAGTCCGGGCAGTTGAACCCATACGGTCACAAAAAAGACAAGTATTCCGCCAAACAAGGTGAGCCAGCGCAAAATAAATCCCCCCTTTGGCTATATACGCCTGAAAAGGGGGGTGTATACCCTAGCGCAGCAGAGTCGGCACAAAGGCATCGATAAGACCAATCACAAAAGCGGCGATAAGAGCACCGATAATACTGACATTTAGTAAACCGGGAATAATAAACTGCGCCAGGTAGATGACCACGGCGGCGACAATAAAGCCAACCAAACCGCGGCTCTGGGGCGTAATCTTATCCCCCAGAAGCACCTCAGCCAGGTACCCCAGGATGGCGATAACGGCCGCAGCGATCAGGGCACCGACAAACCCGCCTGATACGACGAAACCCGGGGCCGCCCAGCTTACGATCATTAAAACCAGTGCCGATACTACAAAGCGAATAATGACGCCAAGCCAGTTTTGACGGACATTTTCTTCAGCCATTATTTCACCTCCTTTTATGAAACTCTATAAATAGCATTACCAAAAAAGGATAAGCTATACCTTAGTCGGGTGCGGGTAAAATTACCCGGGTTTTGATGGAAAGTTTTGCAAGCGTGTTATTTGGCAATCTTCTTATGGGACATCAACAGGTAGATATACCCGGTAACACATATTTCTTTTAGTTGCGGAGAAGATGATTCTAGGTGTTAAAAATGATTAGTAGGAATAAATTTTCCCGGGTTTTTCAAAAGCATGGTTCGCATTCCGGCGTTACTGCAAGGTTAGGTACAAGTTTGCTGTCAAAAGGGAAAAGAAACCGCCTCCCCGTTATCTGGCTGGGTACCAATACCTGCGCCGGGGACAGCATTTCTCTTCTAAATTCTCTTGACCCGGGCTACCGGGCTATAATTTCAGATTTGATTGATTTGCGCTATTATCACTTTGGCATGCCCGCAGAGGGGGATAAATCCACCGGGGTACTGGAGGATACTTTAGCTGAACGCCCCGGGGAATATGTTTTAATTGTGGAGGGCACCATTCCTACTCGCTCCAACGGCCTGTACTGCGTCATCGGTAACCGCCGCGGGAAACCTTTCACCGCCCTGGATGCAGTGCAGGAACTGGGCGCAGCGGCGCGTTACGTGGTGGCGGTGGGGACCTGCGCTTCTTTTGGAGGTCCTTATGCTGCTCACCCCAACCCTTCTGACGGCAAAGCCGTCCATAAAGTACTGGACAGGCAGGTAATCAACGTGCCGGGTTGCCCGGCGCACCCCGATTGGATTGTGGGCACACTGGCGCATTTGGTGTGGTACGGGGAACCCGAGCTGGACGAATATAACCGTCCCACTTTGTTTTACGGGGAGACTATCCATAACTTGTGCCAGCGCAGGCATTATTTTGACAGCGGTATCTTTTCCGCCCATCCTGGGGAGCCCTGGTGCATGTATAAAGCAGGCTGCAAGGGGCCGGTAACCTTTGCCGATTGCCCTTACCGCCAGTGGAACGGGGAGCATCTGAACTGGCCCGTCAAGGCCAATACGCCCTGCATAGGCTGCGTCAGCCCGGAATTTCCCGACCATACCGAACCCTTTTTTGAACACCTGCCGGATATCCATTTACCCCAGGTAACTGTCAATGCCAATCGCGTGGGCGCTGTAACGGGTGTTTTAACCGCCATAGGTATCGGCGGGCATTTGGTGGCCAGTATTATCAAGGGTAGATTACCCAAGACTCTCAAGAAAGGTTTCTCCCCGGCCAAACCGGGGATAGAGATACTTCAAACCACCCCCGCCCAAATTTTAGTAGATAGTATTAAGAAAATGTTGAAGAAGAAACGTTAAAGGACTGGCTGGTATGAAGAAGATCATCATCAACCCGGTTACACGTTCAAACAGCCCTTTTGTGGTGGAGGTAACGGTTTCAGAGGGAAAAGTGGTGGATACCAAATGTAGCTGCCAGTTTTTCCGGGGTTTTGAATTAATATTGCAAAATCGGGATCCCCGGGATGCCTGTTACCTCACCGAACGTGTTTGCGGTATCTGCTCCTCGGCTCACGGTATGGCGGCAGCCTTTGCCCTGGAGAATGCCGCGGGCGTACGACCTCCGTACAACGGAAATATATTGCGCAATCTAATTTTGGGTGCCGACCTGTTACAGAACCACATCCGGCATTTTTACTTTTTAAGCCTGTCTGACTATGTGAAGGGTCCCGACTTGCCCCCCTTTGTTCCCAGCTATAAAAAAGACTTTCGGCTATCCAAGAAGGCTAACGAGGCCATGCTGCAAAACTATTATGAGGCTTTGGAAATAGGCAGGTTGGCCCATGAACTGATGGCTCTACTGGGGGCTAAGGCACCCTTTCCGCATAGCATCCTGGCCGGGGGCAGTACTGTGGCTCCAACTGTCGATGTGATCATAGATTTTTATTATAAGTTAAAAAAAATCAATGACTTTATTCAAAACAAGATGATTCCCGATGTACATACCCTGGCCGAGACCTATGCCGATTATTTTGAAATCGGTAATAGGAATGCCAATATGCTGGACTTCGGCCTGTTTCCTAAAGATGAACATGACCGGGAACGATATTTTCCTGCAGGCCTGGCGCTGGAAGGGCGGGTGCAGGAGGTTGACCTAAAGCCTATTAAGGAAGATTTAAGTTACTCCTGGTATGCTGATAAAGGTGTTCCTCAAGATCCATATACGGAAGAAACTGTACCTGACCGGGAGAAGGATGGGGCTTATTCCTGGGTTAAGGCCCCTCGTTATAACGGGAAGGCTGTAGAGGGGGGGCCCTTAGCCCGGTCCTGGATCAGGGGGGACTACCGCCGGGGTGTTTCTGTCATGGACCGGATCATGGCCCGGGTGCTGGAAACGGAACTGGTGGGGCGGTTGATGGAGGGCTGGCTGGAAGAACTGCGTCCTGGTGAACCCGTATTCAAGCCTTTTGCCATCCCCCAGGAAGCGGAAGGGGCAGGCCTTACCGGCGCCATGCGCGGGCCCCTGGGGCACTGGCTGCGCATTGAAAAGGGGAAAATCGCCCACTACCAGATAATTACTCCGACCGCGTGGAATATGTCCCCCCAGGACGCTACAGGTCAGCCCGGACCAATGGAAGAAGCCTTGCTGGGTACCCCCGTGGCCGATGCAAACGAGCCCGTGGAGATCAGCCGGTTGGTCCGGTCTTTCGACCCTTGCTCTGCCTGTGCCACCCATATAATAATACCCGGCGCGCCGGTACGGGAATTTATTATTTGTGTTTAACTACATTGGGGTGTTAATTCGTTGAAATTCAAGAATAATTTGCTGGGCATAAGGCTAAAAGGGGTAAAAACTTTCCGCCATTCCTGGCCTATCAGGGTGTTGCATTGGGTGCTGGCACCGTCTTTTCTGATACTCGTGGCCAGTGGGTTATATATACATAAACCCTCACGGGTCTGGGGTTTTCGCAGTATGGATTCGGCACGAAAAGCCCATTTTATTGCCCAGTATTTTTTTGGCTTTTATTTCTTAGCCCGGGCTTATTATGCCGTGGTAACCAGGGATTACCGTAAAATTTTCCCTGGGGTAAAGGATATTATTGCTTTGCCAAAATTCGTGGCCTACGAGTTGTTTTTGAAAAAGAAAAAGCCCAAATATCCCAGGTATAATCCCGGGCAGAAGTTACTGTATTCCCAGATGGCATTGCTTTTTCCCCTGCAGATAATTACCGGGGCAGTCCTGTATTTAACCGGCAAGTTGCAAAAACTAAGCCGCTTTTTCGGTGGTCTGAATAATGTTCGCTTGGCACATTATCTAACTACGGTTGGATTGTCAAGTATGGTGGCAGGGCATATCTATTTTGCTTTAACAGACAGTGTGGAAAAACTCAAGTCAATTTTCACCGGTTATTTTAAACCAAAGTAAATAAGGATAAGAGAAGGTCATCCCCATATAACTACATACGGGAAGGGATAATCGTGACAAAAATTGCCGTAATCGGCCTGGGTAATCCTCTGCTCAAGGACGACGGTATCGGCCCTCGGGTTATTCGGGAATTACAAAAAAGTGACTTGCCTCCCTGGGTGAAGGCTGTTGAAGCGGGAGGTTCTTTTTATTACTACTGGGATCTACTGCTGAATTGCCGTTATGTTATTGCCGTTGATAGCATGCTGGGGGGCGGCTTACCGGGATCCGTTTACCTGGTTACTCCTGAGCAAATAGCGGGGTCGGAACCGGTCCCGGGGCTGCGGCACGAAGTACATTTTCTGGACGTCCTGAAAATGGTGTCTTTTTACGGCGCCAGGCCACAAGTTACTATAATCGGTGTGGAACCTAAAGAGATTACCTATTCTACCGAACTTTCCATGGAAATCGCTGAGAAAATCCCGGCGATTACCGGGATTGTCCGCCAACTATGCCAGTCATTTAATCCTTCACCGATGGCTATTATCAACAAAACAGTGGTAAGATAGTAAAATTTAAAATAGCGACTTAGAATAATAAACCTCGGGTTCAAGGTTTATACTAGTACCGGAGGTGAAGAAGATTGGAAACAGGTATTTCCTGGGATAACTGGAAAAAAAGTCTTAAGAACGGGAATAAATGCTGCGGAGTTCGTAGGACTGTCCGAGGATAGGATCAAGGATGCGGCTTATCGTTTGGGGGGATTTTTGGCCGGCCATATCGACTCGGGTAACCGGGAACAGCGCTTACTTCAAGAGTTGTGGTTGGAGGGAACGGAAGATGAAAGAAGGGCGCTGACTTCGATGCTTGTGAAAGTGTTAGAACGGGATGATAAACGGGATAAGGAAATAGTGGACCGGGATTGGAACCATTAATTAACTACAAGTTATCGTTATCGGCGTACGGTCCTAAGCAGGATTAGGGCTACGTGGGTTACTGTTTATTGCCTCCCAGCGATTGCGTAATGTAGTGGTTGTGTAGTGGTAATAGCCCAGAAACAGTGCTTGCAATTTCCAATAGCACGTGATAAAATCACCCATTGGGAGGTGAAAAAGTGGCCAACACCAAGACGGCTATCAAGCGTACCAAGTATATCCGCAAGCGCACCCTGCGCAACAAGCAGTTAAAATCCCAACTTAAAACGGCCATCAAGCGTTTTGAACAAGCCCTTCAGAACGGCAACAAGGAAGAGGCTCAGGAGAAGCTGCGGGCGGCGCTTGTTAGAATTGATAAATCGGTGACCAAAGGTATTTTGCATAAAAACACGGCGGCACGGAAGAAATCCCAGCTTACCAGAATGTACAACAACGCGGTTTCCTAAAACCGCGTTTTTGATTTTTAGACGGAATTAACAGGATCGATAGTAATCCTGCCTATAAGACTTAACTGCCGGTTGATGCTTTAATAATGAAATCGGCCATAGCCGGGCGGAAGTCCTGCCGCCCGCTTTTAATGCCGGCGTCAATTTCCGTAATTTCTTCCAATAGTGCTATCAAGCGGCGGCGTTCAAATTTACGCCCCTGGTCGAGCGCTTTACGTACTGAAAAAGGATGGACTTTTAACCGCGCGGCCATTTCTTGAGGGGTCAACCCGGCTTGTCTTAACTCTTTGACCGCCAGCATAATCCGCAAATGGCGGGCCAACAGGCTTAAAAAGCCAAAGGGTGATTCTTTGGCTTCCAAAAGCAAGTCGATGCCCTCTAAAGCCTGTGTGCCTTTTCCGGCCACGATGGCGTCAATGACCTGAAAAACCGTTGTTTCCACCGAGGGAACGACCACCGCGGATACATCATTGTGATCAATGGTGTCTTTTTCGGCTGCATAAGCCAGTACCTTTTGGAGATCATTCTGCAATCCCTGCAGACCACCCCGCGCGGATTGTACCAGCGTATGTAAGGCCGTATCGGTAAACCGCTTTCCTGCCTTTTTGCCTTCCCTGGCCACCCATTTGGCGGCGTCTGCCGCGCGCAAAGGTTGACAGTCCATTACCTTTCCTACCTTTGATACCAGCTGGTAGGCCTTTTTCCTTTTGTCCACGGCGCCGTTTTTCAAGAACACCAGGCTGGTGGATTCTACGGGATGTTCCAGGTAGCGGAGAAGCGATTTTTCTCCTGAACGGGCCAACTTTTCCCCGTCCTTGTTGTTGGGATGACCGAAATAAGGGGCATGTTTTACCACGACCAGTCGTCGTTCGGCCATTACGGGATGCGTTTGGGCCGCCTGGACAATATGTTCCGCCGTTATCTCGTCACCGTCCAGCTGCTGGTAGTTGAAAGCTTCCATTCCGGGGGGCAGTAAGGCTTCTTTAAGGCGTTCCACAGCTTTGCGGTGCAAAAACACTTCCTCCCCGTGCAGCAGGTACACGGGATAGAATTGGCCTTGTTCTATTTCCTTGACAAAAAGGCGGAAATATTCCACGACGTTACCTCCATCTATCTTGTTGGTACTTTTTTACCATAATATATCGTGGAACGGGACAGGCGCAAAGAGAAAACGGCCCAGCACTCAGGGTGTAATAAGTATACATAGGAGCATAAAAGTTAATCACTGGTTAACGAACCCGATATGTGAACTATTGTTACACCTGCTGAGTGCTGGACTGTTCAAGAAATGTATATTAAGGGAATGGGAGAAAGACGTGCTAAATAAAAAACCACGAACGTCTCACTCCTTCTTGGAGAACCAAGACCTTCGTGGTCTAATTCAAAATTTGCAATTTCTTCTTAGAAAGCTTATACCAAAGAGTTTTGTTGCTCCGGGCCGGCCTTCGGGCCGGTATTGTCCGGTACAAGAAGCATTTAATTATTTAATATATTATCTGTTTGTTTAAAAATTCCTTCAACAAATCTTGATAAATTTTATCTAATCTTTAACAAAACCATATTCTTCTATCAGCCGTCATAGTCAATAGAGATATATTAAACAAAGGCAAAGGAGGTCATTATGAGGAAAAGGAGTTTATTGTGGACGGCGGTATTACTGGTTGTATCCCTTTGTTTTGCGGGGGCGGCGGCTGCCGGTACTGTTGTAACTGTTGTAGAGGAAGCCGTTCCGGTAAAGAAGGCAGCACCGGGCGTGCCGGCGGCCGAACCGGAAGGAGAATTGATGCTGGCCACACCGGAGGACGCCATCGAGCGGGCCAGTGAGCTTTTCCCGGCAGTGGTGCAGAGTAAGGAAAAGGAACTGGAGGTGCATTTCAGCGACAGCCGCTATGAAGGACGGAGAATGTGGCACGTGAGTTATCACCCGCACAGGCCCGGTCCGGACTACGGTTATTTCAGTGTTTCCCTGGCCGCAGACACGGGCGAGTTGTTTGGCTATAACTACCGCCCGGAACCCGGTGCCTTGGAAGGTAAAAAACGGGTAGTTACCCGCGCGGAGGCACTGCAAATCGCACGGGCCTTTGCCCGCAAGTACCAGTCGGAAAGGCTGGCCAAGATGCAGCTGGATGCCGATTACAACCGGCATCGCTACGGGGAAGCCCTCGACCTGAGTTACGGTTTCCGCTGGCACCAGGTCATCGATGGAGTACCGTTTAATGACAACAGCATCTATGTCAGGGTGGATGCTGTGTCCGGGCAGGTTACCGATTTCCGCTGCACGTGGCGGGAAGACGGGGAACTGCCGGAGCAAGGTGCCAAAATGGACGCTGCAGCGTTCACCAGTCGGGTAGTTGAAAAACTGGGACTTTACCCTTGTTATGTTGTAGATCCGGAGACGGAGCGCACAGGACTGCCGGACGCCATCCTGGTTTATCGCCTCAACACACCTTACCACCAGTTTGATGCCGTAACAGGTAAAGCTCTGGGTCCCGGTGGCAATATAGTGGATTGGGCTGATGCCAGGAAATATGATCGGGACTTCACTCCTGTTCCGGCGCCGGAACGGGCAACGGGTTATGATCAGCTCCAAGAGCATCTCAGCCCTGTTCAGGTACAGAAAATTGCCGCTGCCTTCTTTAAGAAGCTCGGGCTGGAAGGTCGGGTGGAACGTTCCGGGGGCGGCAGCAGCGTTGGCCCGGGCTACCGCGAGGAATACTGGAGCTACCGCCTGGTGCGCGAAAAACCATATGAACACCGGGAGGTCAGTATCAATGCCCGCACCGGGGAAGTGAGATCGTATCATTCCGAAATTGACCGCGGAAAACAGGACCGTAAGGGTGAAGGCATTTCCCTGCAGGAGGCGCAGCAGGCAGCCCGGGAGTTTTTAAAGCTGGTACGGCTGGACAACCTGGACGAAATGGTTCTGCAGCAGGAACCCGAAAATTGGAAACTGGAGATGGCCTACCCGGAGGGACCTCCTGAGTACAACTTTACATACGTGCGCTTGGTCAACGGTATACCTTATGAACAAAGTACTGTAAGTGTTTCGGTCGACCGTTTCACCGGGAAAGTTGTGCGTTTCTACAGCCACGAGCGACCGGTGAAAACTTTTGAAGCTACTGCAGGCGTATTGCCGGAAGCCAAGGCTGTGGAGGCATTTAAAGAGTACCAACCTTTTACACTGGGTTATGAACGAATGCACGACTGGGAGAACGAAACCGAGAAGGTCGTGCTGGCTTACTGTTTAGATTACGGCTACGGCATTGATGCCCATACGGGCGAAGAGGTAAAGCGGGACGGTACCAAAAAAGAAACGCTCTCCTATAATACCAAACTGCAGTCCCACTGGGCACGCATACCTTTAACCCTGCTGGCGGACAGTGGATTGCTTCCGCCTCCGGAGGAGTTTAATCCAAACGGGACCGTAAACCGGCGGGACGGCCTGCGCGTACTGGCAGCTGCTATGATGCGGTACTACTACCCGGAAGGCCCGACTAAGTCTCCCTTCCAGGACGTTGCGGATAACGACAAGGATCTAATGGCGATAAAATTAGCCGTAGACCGCGGGGTTATCAAGGCCGGGGGTAAATTACGACCCGACGCTCCCCTGACGCGAGAAGACCTGGCTGTATGGCTGGTCAATGCCCTCGGTTACAAGAAAATTGCCACCGCGCCTATCGATATGGCTGTAAACTTTAAAGATGCCTCTAAGATCGGCGAAGGTAAGAAAAATGCGGTAGCCATTGCATCAGGCCTTAATTACATGAATGGTGATCAAACCGGTAGCTTCCGCCCACGCGATCCCGTTACTTGGGCCGAGCTTGCCAGCGTAATTGTACGGGCGGCGCCGGATTTAAACTGGCGGTACTAAGCCCCGATGGTATAGCAACATAAGCAATCTAATGCGTCTTTGAGAGGCACCTGTTTTTTGACAGGTGCCTCTTCCACTTTTTTCAGAAGATTATTGCTATACCCTTATCAGGGCTTTGCAGCAGGAGAGGAGATCAGCCTGATCCGGCTGTGGTCTGGGTTATTACAGACCAAAATTGATATCATTATATGCTTATGGTTTTAAAGTACTTTTTGCAGGAAATTGGCCTTGAGAAATAAAAACATAGAAAAATGCAAGGTATTTTCTAACGGTGATAATTAATGAAAATCGTACTAATTGCAGTATCGGGTATGTTGGGGGCTCTGGCACGCTACTTTTTAGCAGGTTGGGTCTCATCTTTGAATGGCACTGTCTTCCCTTACGGCACTTTGGTTGTTAATGTGGTAGGTAGCTTTCTCATCGGTTTCAGTGCGGTCTTGCTATTTGACAAACTAGCGGTTGACCCGTTGTGGCGTGTTTCTATTATGATTGGCTTTCTGGGTTCTTTTACCACCTTTGCAACCTTTGAGCTGGAGACTTTGAATCTGATTCAGGAAGGATTAGGATGGTTGGCCTTTGCCAATGTTTTCGGCAGTGTAGCTCTGGGACTGGGCGCTGCTTGGCTGGGCTTTATAACCGCACGAATGATCTAGAAAGGATTATCGGGTATGGTCAAAATTAGTGGGAAGGCGAAACTGCTGCAGATCTATATCGGGGAATCCGACCGCTATAAAGGGAAGCCGTTGTACCGGGCCATAGTCAACCTGGCCAAGAAAGAAGGCCTGGCCGGGGCAACGGTAACCCGGGCTATTCTTGGATTTGGGGCCAACAGCCGCATTCACAGTGCCAATATTCTGCGTTTGTCGGAAGACCTGCCGGTAATGATAAGTATTGTTGATTCCGAGGAGTACATTAATAAAATCCTCCCCAAATTGGACGAAATGGTGCCGGAGGGACTGATTACGGTACAGGATGTAGACATCATTAAATACCGGCCTAATCCGCAAAGTGAAAAACAGTAAGTGCCCGGCTTATTCCAACGGACTGATGACCTCTACCGTAAGGTAGGGGTTTGTGTTTTATGGTGGCATTCTTAATGTTCTTGCGCTTGGAGGCTAAAACGTTTTCTATATACTTCTTTATCAAATTGCCATCTTTTGGCATATACTGTATAAATTAACGTTAAACAACAAAGGAGGATTATAATGCTTAGGAAACGCTTCATGCTGCCGCGGGTGGCGCACTGTAAGGGTGGCTGCTGACTTTAGTCCTGGGCATGACGTTAAACTGCCCGCTACTTTTGCCCCGCTTGCGCGGGATTTAATTAGACAGGATTAACAGGATTAACTAGATTAGGGTTGTTCGGGTATTTCTTTGGGGTCCGTATTTTAGACAGGATTAGACAGGATTAACAGGATTGGGGGTTTTGGGATTTTTTGGGAATACCCAAAACAAAGAATTTTATATTCTACTGAATCTCTACTGAATTTCTACCGGATCTCTACCGGATACTCTACCGTACATTTTGGACAAGGGTAACCGCCGGGTTGCGGCGAAGGAATATTTATATATCGGTCAATAAATACTGGGAAAGAGTGATAAGTTGGTAGGGTTGCTTCTTGCACTTGTTTCTGCGTTTCTTCTCGTCACGCTGCTGGCGAAGGTGTACGGTTTACAGCGCCGGGTAAATGACTTAGGAAAGAAACTCGACGATATGGAGAAGAGACTTAAGAAAATACGCTATGACGGTCCCTTTATTGACGTTGAGGATGAAAAAATTTAGGAAGTGAGAGACTAACCGGTTCTGCGGGAGTGGTTGAAAAAAGATAATGATTAATAGCTGCAATCTATTTGGCTTTGCTTTGGAAGCCCCAAGACAATATGCATTTGTCTTCTGTGTAGACGTTATTGGTTGCCCCTAGTTCAAATTTATCTGCCGACCAAGAACTTGAGAGGGAGTGATACCCGCCCTCCGATTGCTGTTCCTCGGTATATTTACCGAAGTATGTCGTATAGAATTCCTGCAGGTGTTGGTACAACTCTGTTGAGACCGTTTTATCAAGTTCATCCAGCCGAAAGTAATAGCTATACAACCGGTTATCCTTGAAATTGAACTCCAACTTGGCTTCCCTATCAAAAATGTGGATGTTTAAAAACGCTTCGTAAAGACCCCTTTTACCTAGACTCTCTAGGTCACCTTCCGGCATTAATTCACTAACGGTAGGAAAGAGACTTTTAACTTCTTCATAGCTGGCACCGAGCGGCAAGTAATTGATGAGAAGTAATTTTTCCTCATCAGTCCGCAAGGTGTAGAGGACGGGTGCGGTGTCATTGTTATCGTCAGTGTTTTGAGACTGAGAGGCAGCTTTGTACTCACTGTCGGCCTGGTTCTGACATCCTGTAAGCGGGATAGAAATCACTAAGAGCAATAAACAAAGGATTGCGTACAGGGAATATTTATGACGTGACATTACTTTCTCCCCTCTGTAACTAAGATGCTTTATAATCTTTATTATAATATTGACGGGAAACTATTAGAAATGGTTTTTGCCGAAAACCGTTATTTATATTGCTTCTGTCTGAAACAAAGCTATCTGAAACAAAGGCCCCCAAAGGAATACCCAAAACTATACTAATTTTAGTCCGGTTAATCCTGTGAATCCTGTCTAAAATCTGAAGGAGGTCAAAATCATGAGCCAAGAGCTGAAAGAATGGTCGATCGCGGGACAAAAACTGCAGTGTCCCGTCTGCGGTCACCGGGAATTTTGGCACCGCACCACCCTTATGAACACCCGGCTGGCTACATTTGTTGGTTTTGACTGGGCCAACCAGGAAGCGGACAACTTTGTTTGCGGCCGCTGCGGTTATGTCTTGTGGTTTATGGAACCTCCCATTGATCGTGAACAGCCGGAGAAAGTTAGTGATCCCAACGATGTTCATCCCCAGGTGCGTGCTGAAATCCGGGCCCACGTGGCTAAGAAATACAAATTGGCTTTAGGTGATATTGAGGTAAAGGGAACTCCCTTCGAGGACAAATACCTGGCTAACACCCCGGGCGGAGTGCTGGTGATAGAGTTGGGCGGTTTCAGCCCGGTTATCCGGGAATGGAACGAGGACGAAGAAGTGCGCGCGTGGTTGAAAAAAGACTAGGGTCCGGTGCCCATCCCGCTGATGTAGTAGCTGTCTTGGGTTTTGACAACCGTAACGAATTGCACCTTGCCTTTGATCCAGTCTCCCTCCATTCGGCCGTTGCCTGCGGTCCAGTAAGTGTGGGGCACGGTGGGTTTAACGTCGAAATCAACCGTGAAAACGAACCCGTTTTCTTTAAGTTCAGTAACCTGGACGGTATTGATCCTGTATGCCTCAAGCCTGGCCTGATCGGCAAATTCCGGCGCTTGAAACCGTTCAAGGTGCTGCTTAAACAACGACTTGCCTATCTCTTCCCATGTCCGTCCCCGGGCTTCTTCTTGTGATACTGCTGCCCGGTAGACAGTGTTGGTGATCTGCGCCCGGTCGATCTCAAACGTCCAGGGACCGTCGACCTGCACGGTAGGTTTCTTAAAGATTAGTTCTACTTCATTACCTTCCGATAGGTTATCCGGGTATATTTTGAAATAGAGTATTTGGCCGGTCTGTTGATCGAGTTTAGCCATCCATCCCCAGCTTGGGTGATCTGATACCGGATCGACTTTAAACCCGATCAATGTACGTAGGGTGGGCTTTCCGAGGTCGACGTTGACCTGCAGCACCCTCCCGTTTAGCGTCTGTACTTTCGTAATAGTGAATGTACTGCGACCCAGGCTAACGCTTTTGTTTAAAACGTGCGATGCTCCTTCCTCCGGGATGGGCAGCTTCACCCTAGCTTCACCTGGTTCTTCAATGACTAGGGCAGGTATGGCAAGATTAAGCACATCGCTGGCTGCATCGACGGCTGCAAAGCGCAGGTTTTGCGTATTGTTTTCAAGCAATTCATATACTTTGCCGGTGTCATCTTTCAGTACCGGCAAAGTTTTCTGCCGTGGATAGTCCCCCACGCTAACCACCTTTGATTTGGGATGGTCTAACTGAAATACCAGGTTTGTCACCAGCTCAGTGTCCCGCAATTCCGGGACAGCCGTAATGGTAATACCTTGGGCTGACGCCGAAATCCCCACTTCATCCAGACCGGCAAGGGAGTCCCCCTTTACTAGGTAAATACGCGTGGTTAGTTCTTCGTGGCCTGGAATTACCAGCTGTACATAACTGGTGTCTTGCGGCAAAGGGGCAAAGCGGAACCAACCTTCTACGGGTCCGTTACCACCGCTGTAGGTATGACTGCTTTTGGTGAGGAGTTTTGCTCCGTCTTCATCAATAAGGTATGGTTTTTCAAACCTCGCGTCTATGCGCCATACGTTGGTCGCTCTGATGTGTAAATCCGTCTTCTCGTTATTACCGCAGAGCCCTAGTATCTCAAGCCTTTTTTTACCGCTTTCGACCACTAAGGGGCTGGCGGCGGCAAGAAATCCCGGCTCTTCACCATCCTCAACACTGATACCGGCAGTAAAACCAGGCACGTAGCGTAACAGCCCTTCGATCCCGGCAACTACCTTTTGCGGCCCGGCAGCAATCGTGAAGACAACGGCGAGTATCAGGACGGCAGCAGCAACTCTGATGCTGAATGCATACCAAAACGGCATCCGCTTTTTACAGGATGACCGGGACATGGTGCGTTCTTTAATGCGGTTCAAAGACCCTGCGGGGGGCACCGGGCCTTCCTGGTCCAGCCAATCTGCCAGGTCTTCGGGCATCCCTGCCGCGTTCAGCTCTTTGATAAACTCCTGTTCTTCAGGGCTGAATTCCTTTGTATCCACTATTTCACCCCTGTATTTCCGTTGGTGAGCAGTTGTTCCTTCATCTTTTGGCGGATACGCCACAAACGGTTGTGTACGGCCTGCTGTGTCAAACCGTAATCCCGGGCCAGCCGGTCAATGCTCTCAAAACAGTAGTACCGCCGGTATACCATTTCCCGGTCAAAGGCGTCGAGGTCCTGTAGTATTTTGCGCAGTACCTGCCGGGACTCAACGCAGTTAAATTCGTCTTCAGAGCGGTGGTCCGGCCGGAGGTCGCTAATAACTGCCGCCGTTTCCCTGCTGCGGGACAGGCGCCGTCTGGCGTCGAGGGCCTGGTATTTGGCCAGCATCAAAAGCCAGGTGCGGAAGGAACCGCGTTCCGACTCGTATTCCCAGATGCGTCCCCAGGCCGCGAGAAAGACATCGCTGACACATTCCTCGATGTCTTCTTGTCCGCCCTGGCCGGACAGGATGCGGGCGCACAAGGCATAAACAGGTTTACCGTATTTATCGATGGCACTGGCCAGACTGCTGCTGTTGCGCTGCAGTATTCCGTCAACAAGTAAACGATCTTCTTCCACGGTGCACCTCTGGAATTAAGAATCGATAGAACAATGATATGACATTGTACTTCTGCCTTCCTTGGGTCGTCCTAAATCTCTTCACCCTAAAGGCTGCTTTTACTTCTTACTACGTTCCGATACAGGGGATTTTCCCAAAGAATTTTTATTGGTACACAGAAGGTGTCACGCTTACGTCAAACCATTACCTGCTGTATCGCGTCTTGATAATGAGAATGTGCAAGGGAAGATGATACAAGTGAAAATCAGTGCCTTGATAAAGAATATTGGCTGGTGGGGGGCAGTCCCTGCCGTCCTGGCGGCCTTTTTAATCCTCGGTTTTAAAGTGATGGAGCAGAGCTTCAATGCAACTACGGCGCGTGTTCTGCTCATTATTGCCGTATGGTATACGGTAGGAATAGTAGGGTATGGTTTCGGCCTCAACAAGTATTACCGTTTAAAGCTTACGACCCGGCAGGTATCAACCGTACTTTTTGTAACCGGCCTTTTAAGTATCGTCTTTGTTAGTGCTGCAGCGTATCTTTGGCTTTTTCCAGGTGGGGAGTATCGTAATCCTGGTGGCCCCGGCGGTTTATTCGGGAGTATTCTTCTGGCTCTTTTAAGCCTATGGCTTTCCTTTTCGGCAAGTATCAGTGTTTTAGCGCGTCTTTCCTGGAAAAGGTTCGGGGTGGTGCTTCTGATTACCGGAGCAATCCTGGGCTTATGGACGTTTCTTTTGTTATTCTTATTTATGGGTGGGTTTCAACCGGGCATTTAGTATGGCCGTTTTAAGTGAGCGGTAAGGTGGGGAAAGGTCTATGATCATAAGTGCCAGCAGGAGAACAGATATACCGGCGTTTTACAGTGAGTGGTTTATTAACAGGGTAAAAGAGGGTTTTTGCGTTACTGTCAACCCGTTTAACAGGAAGCAGAAGAAACTTGTGAGTTTACGTCCCGAAGATGTGACGGCTATTGTATTCTGGTCCAAAAACCCTGCTCCTCTCATGAAATATTTGGACTACCTGGATGCAATGGGTTACCGCTACTACTTTGGATTTACGCTAAACAACTATCCTTCCGAATTAGAACCCAATGTTCCTGAGGTCAAAACCAGAATAAACACCTTTAAGCGCCTCAGCCAAAGACTGGGTAAGAAGAGGGTAATATGGAGGTATGACCCGATAGTACTATCAAATAAAACACCTATCGACTTCCATATTGGGAATTTTGAGTTTTTAACAAAAGAGCTCAAGGACTATACCTGTAAATGTGTTTTTAGCTTTTTAGAGCTATATCCCAAGGTTCAAAAAAGGATTAATAAAATGCACAAAGAATACGGTTTCGCCGTCCAGGACATCCGCAGCGAAAAACATAAGCAGATTCTAAAGAGTTTGGTGATGCAGTTTAAATCTATTGCAGATTCGTATGGGTTAGATCTCCGATCTTGCGCGGAAAAAATGGATTTAACTCCGTATGGAATCAAGCCGAATTCCTGTATCGACGGTAACTTAATAAATGAGATGCCGGGTACGAATGTACCGTTTAAAAAAGACAGAAATCAGCGCAGAGAGTGTTTGTGTATCGAAAGTATAGACATCGGCATGTATAACACGTGTCTTAACCAGTGTGTTTATTGCTACGCGAATTACAGCGCTAAGACCGCGGAAGCAAATAATCGAGCCCATGATAAATTTAGCCCGGTATTGATCGGCAACCTAAACGACATAGACCTAAGTAAATTTAAGAAATATCATAGTCAGAGAACATTGTTTTAAACCTTTCCACTAGTGCTTTAGTATTCCTGTCTGCCATTGCCGGCCCTGAGTGCTGGACCCCTACATTTTCAGTGAACAGTAAGCAGTGAACAGGAAACAGGAAACGGTTGAATAGAGTAAAGAAAATTCCTGCTTCCTACTTCCTGGTTAGTCAATTACAGGTATTTTTGACGGGATTGACAGGATTAACTGGATTGGATAAGGGTTTTAGGGTATTCCTCTGTGCTGTGTAAGTGGGGTCAGGTCTTGACATTTGACACAATCTTTTATTCGGCTGTGAAGGCTTATTGTCAAATGTCAAGACCTGACCCCTTGTTTGTTGGGGAACCTTTGCTTTCCCTTTCTTTAGTTGCTATAATTGATTGGATAGTCTGAGATGTGATGTCGAGGTGTTAGGTCGTGCCAAAGGCCCAAGATCATATTCGCAATTTCTGCATCATTGCCCATATCGACCACGGCAAATCAACCCTGGCCGACCGCCTGCTGCAGTTTACCGGAGCTTTGACCGAGCGGGAAATGCAGGACCAGGTGTTGGATACCATGGACCTGGAGCGGGAGCGCGGTATAACGATCAAACTGCAGGCTGTACGGCTTATGTACCGGGCCCGTGACGGGCAGGAATACCAGCTGAATCTCATCGACACTCCGGGACACGTGGACTTTTCCTATGAGGTGTCGCGCAGCCTGGCGGCCTGTGAGGGTGCCCTGCTGGTCATCGACGCCACCCAGGGTATTGAGGCGCAGACCCTGGCTAACGTGTATATGGCCCTTGACCACGACTTAACCATTATTCCCGTGATCAACAAGGTGGACCTGCTGAGCGCCGACCCGGACGCGGTCCGGCGGGAAATCGAAGATGTTCTCGGTTTTGACGGCAGTACCGCCATTCTGGCTTCGGCAAAGACAGGTGCCGGTGTACCCGAAATTCTCGAGCGCATTGTTGCGGATATCCCGGCCCCAACTGGCGATGCTGGTGACCCTTTGCGCGCGCTGATCTTCGATTCCCATTACGATTCCTATAAAGGCGTCATTGCCTACGTCCGGGTAATGGACGGTTGTTTGCGTAAGGGAATGCCTATTCAGATGATGTCAAGCGGTAAAGAATTTGAAGTTAGCGAGGTGGGCGTTTTCCGCCCGGTACCGGTGGTGGTGGATGAACTGCGTGCTGGCGAGGTCGGTTTTGTCGCAGCCTCTATCAAAAACGTAAAGGACAGCCGCGTGGGCGACACCATTACCGATGCCCGCCGCCCGGCGTCAGAGCCCTTACCCGGGTACCGCAAGGCCAAGCCGATGGTCTTTTGCGGTTTATACCCGGTAGAATCCAGCGATTTCGAACGCCTGCGGGACGCGCTGGACAAGCTGGCCCTTAACGATGCCTCGCTGGTTTATGAACCGGAAACCTCCAAGGCGCTGGGGTTCGGGTTCCGCTGTGGCTTCCTGGGCTTGCTCCACATGGAAATCATCCAGGAACGCCTGGAAAGAGAGTATGGTCTGGAACTGGTAACGACGGCTCCCAGTGTCGTTTACCGTGTCACCAAAACCAGCGGCGAGGTCGTCGAGGTTCAAAATCCCTATGACTTGCCCCCGGCCGGTAAGGTTGTCAAAACAGAAGAACCTTTTGTGTTGTGTACTATAATGCAGCCCCAAGATTATATCGGGGCCGTGATGGAAATCTGCCAGGAGCGGCGCGGTGTGTTCCGCAATATGGAGTATGTCAGCGAAAACAGGGTCATTTTGACTTATGAACTCCCGCTTTCAGAGATTATTTATGACTTTTTCGATCGCTTGAAGTCCGCTACGCGCGGTTATGCTTCACTTGACTATGAGGTTTTGGGCTACCGCGAGGCCGACCTGGTCCGGTTGGATATCCTGGTAGCCGGGGAGCCGTTGGATGCCCTGTCCAGTATCGTACACCGTGACAAAGCCTACCACCGCGGTAGGGCCATTGTAGAGAGCCTGTGCAAATTAATCCCGCGCCATTATTTTGAGATTCCTGTCCAAGCTGCGATCGGCCAGAAGGTTATCGCCCGGGAAACGATCAAGCCCCTGCGCAAGAACGTGCTGGCCAAGTGTTATGGCGGTGATGTCACCCGCAAGCGCAAACTCCTGGAAAAACAGAAAGAAGGCAAAAAACGGATGAAGCAGGTCGGCAGAGTGGAAATTCCGCAGGAGGCCTTTATGTCCGTGCTGAGTGTTGGTGATAACGAGTGAGCGTAGGTATCTACGTCCACGTCCCGTTCTGTGTGCGCAAATGTTATTATTGCGATTTTGTCTCGTACCCTTTTGACCGGGTGGATGTCGATCTTTATTTGCGGGCCCTTCCCCTGGAGATAACCATGCGGGTCCCGGAACTTACCGCTTCCCAGCGCGAAGCGGCTACGGTGTTTTTCGGCGGGGGTACTCCTAGCACCATTCCCGGCCACCTGCTGGCCAAAGTGCTTGATACCATCAGAGAACATTTCACTTTGTTGCAGGATGCCGAAATTACCATGGAGGCCAACCCCAAGACCTTGGAAGTTGAAAAAATGGCAGCATTGCGCCGGGCCGGGGTCAACCGCATCAGCCTCGGGTTTCAGGCGGCACAGGATCATATCCTGGAACGCCTGGGACGGACACACAAACTGCAGGATGTTTATGAAGCCGTTAAGATGGTACGGGATGCCGGTTTCGACAATATGAACCTGGACCTTATTTACGGTATTCCGGGCCAGACGATGGATGAATGGCATGTTACCCTGGAGACGGCACTGTCATTTTTCCCCGAGCACGTAGCCTGCTACGGCCTGGAAATAGTTCCTAAGACGCCTTTAGGGCAGGCGGTGGCCAAAGGGGACCTTAATCCCTGTCCGGAAGAACTTCAAGTCGAGATGTATTACCTGGCCCGGAATATACTGCGGGAGGCTGGTTTTGAACATTACGAGCTATCCAATTTCGCACGTCCCGGACGAGCCAGCCGGCATAACCTCGGGTACTGGCACAATGAGGAATACTGCGGATTTGGCCCGGCGGCCCATTCTTATTTAAACGGCTGCCGCATGGCCAATGAGAAGGATGTACTGCTCTATGCCGAAAAGCTTTATACCGGTAAACTGCCCGTTGTGGAACGGGAGTGTCTTGACCTGCGCACTCAAATGGCCGAGACGATGTTCCTGGGCCTGCGGCTGTTAAAGGGTGTCAGCAAAAATGATTTTCGCACGCGTTTTGGCGTCGATGTCTACGATATATATAAGGATGAGATTACCCGGCTTCAGGGGGAAGGTCTTCTGGAAGGGACCGGGGATTACCTGCGTCTTACCGAAAAGGCGTTACCCATTGCCAATGAGGTTTTTCAAAGGTTTCTCTAACAGATCCCATCTCTTGACAATTGCATAAGGCAGTGCTATTTTATTGCCGGAGGGTTAGCACTCGTCAGGGGAGAGTGCTAATAAAGGGGTGTGGAAATATGGATTTGGATGAACGAAAAAAGAAGATCTTGCGGGCTATCGTGCAGGATTTTATTATGACCGCTGAACCTGTAGGTTCGCGTACTATTGCCCGCAAGTACAACTTCGGAGTCAGCCCAGCCACCATTCGGAATGAAATGGCCGATCTCGAAGAAATGGGCTATCTTGAACAACCACACACCTCATCCGGTAGAATACCTTCCAACCAGGGTTATCGTTATTATGTCGATCACCTCATGGAACCGGCTTCCCTGGACGAGGCGGAGAAACAACTGATTCGCGTCAGTTACCGTGATAAGGTTAAAGAAATCAGTGAGGTTATCCGGAATACCGGCAAGCTGCTCGCACAATTGACCAATTACGCCGCGCTGGTGGTAACACCTCACATAGACAGGAATATTGTACGATTCATACAACTTATACCCTTGCATAAAGGGCAGGCGATAGTCCTGGTTGTTATGGAGCCGGGCGCAGTGTATCACAAGATAATGGATTTGCCCGAGAATATTACGGCTTGTGATTTGGAAACTATCTCCAAGGTTTTCAATGCTAAGATCCAGGGCCACCAGATGAGTGAGATTAAGCTGACTTTGATCCGCGAGATTTATCTGGAATTACTGCGTTACAAATACCTGGTACAGAGTATTATGGAACTCATTGATGAAAGCAGTGACGCCAAAGAAGAGAAAATATACCTCGGCGGCGTGTTCAATATGTTGAACCAGCCCGAGTTTCATAATATTGAGCGCGTCAAGACCCTGTTGAGCCTTTTGGAACAGGAAGCTTTACTGCGCGAACTCTTGGAGACGGGCGAAGACGATAAGGGTGTAACGGTGCGTATCGGTAAGGAATTAAAGCATGCCGATATGCAGGACTGCAGTGTGGTCAGCGCCCGCTATCAATTATATGGTGATCCTTTAGGGACCATTGCCGTGCTGGGGCCGACCCGCATGCAGTATGACAAGGTGGTTAGTGTGGTAGAGTACCTGACAAACAACCTTTCCAGGATTTTGGATGAACTGTACGGACCCCGCTCAGGTAAATAAAGGAGGCTTTTATTTTGAGCTTAAAGCAGCAGGCCAGCCAGGGCTCAGAGATAAACGAGCGCCTGGCGGCCTTAATGACCAATGCCAATGCCATCCGGGCCATTGCCTCCGCGGTGGAAGGTACCCTTGGGCCTAAGGGGCTGGACACAATGCTTGTGGACCAGTTCGGTGATGTAGTTATCACCAATGACGGGGTAACCATTCTTACCCGCATGGAGGCCACCCACCCGGCGGCGCGTATGATGATCAACATTGCGCGGGCCCAGGAAGAGGAAGTGGGCGACGGTACCACTACGGCTACGGTCATGACCGGGCAAATGGTGCAGACTGGTGTTGACCTTGTGGCTAAGGGGGTTCCTGTAGCCCGTGTCATCGAAGGTTTGCGTCTGGGGTTGAAGCATGCCCTTGATTTGATGGAACGGGAAGCGCAGGCCGTAAACGGGCTCGACGATCCCCGTGTACGCCAGGTAGCTTTGGTGGCCGGGCGTGAGCACGGGGATATTGCCGATTTGGTAGTACAGGCGGCCAAGTTGGTAGGAGAGGAAAAACTACGGGACTCCTTTTTTAAATTGTCTGATACGGTAGAGGCGCGGGAAAACGCCCAAAACGTCGTATTTGAGGGTGTAATTATTAACAAGACACCGGTAAACCGGCAGATGCCCCGCCGGGTTGAAAATACAGCCGTGCTGGTCCTGGACGATGCCCTGGAACCCGAAGAGATCGAAGACGAGGCCCTGGCGACAGAAGCCGGGTTCAGCCGTTACCTGCAACTCCAGAAAGAATTTAAAAGCAACTTGCATAAATTGGTCGAACTGGGCGTAGGATTGGTGCTGGTGGACCGTAGCGTAGCGGACAGTGCCGAGGAGATTCTTACCGATGCCGGCATAATGGTGGTCCAACGGGTATTAAATAAGGAACTGCGCAAAGCAGCGGAGCACACCGGAGCGCGCATGTTAAAACGTACGGGTTTGAAGAAAAATAAGGAAGAACTGGCCCGTTATCTCGGGCGCGCGCGTTTCGTGGTGTACGACGAAAAGCTGGAACAGGTTTGGATCCGGGAAGGTGCCGGCAAGCCTATGGCCACGATACTGGTAGGAGCCGCTACCGAAGAGGTGGTCGGTGAGAGGGAGCGTATTGCCAGAGATGCCGCCGGTGCGGTACAGGCCGCCGTGAAAGGTGGTGTGGTGCCGGGAGGCGGTTCACTCGAGCTTTGGATAGCCCGTGAAGTGGAAAAAATACGTGAAAACGTCCGAGGCATGTCCGGGCACGGTGTGGCCTGCGTAGTGGAAGCCCTGAAACGCCCGCTGGCACAGATTGTGGAGAATGCGGGATTTAACGCCTTGGAGAAAATCGGTGATGTTATCGCCGCCCAATCCGAAAGCGGCAATAAGGCCCTGGGCATAGACTGTGACAGCGGTGAAGTGCGTGACATGTTGGAGGCCGGCGTGGTGGATCCCGCACCGGTCAAGATTTACGCCTTGAGAGCGGCGGGGGAAATCGCCGAAGCTATTCTGCGGATTGACACCATTATCAAAAAGCGGGATGAAAGACACGAGAGTAAGGGGGCAACAGGTGATGCTTGAGGAAGAAAAACAAACACCGCCGGCACTGCAAGATAACCGTTTTGCAGGTGAAGCGGTTTCGGAAGATAAGCCGGGTAAGCCCAAAACCGAAGACGAAAAGTTGGATGTAGATAAAGATAAAGATACAGATACAGATAAGCAAGAAACGGTACCGGATGAGGAGAACGCCAAAAGCCGGGATGGAGACCGGCAAGAAGCACTGTCCGAAGTGGAGCGGTTGAAGGAAGAACTGGCCCGGGAACAGGCGCGGGCTGAAGAATATTATCAAAGAATGATTCGCCTGCAGGCCGATTTTGAAAACTTTCGCCGGCGGACCCGTCAGGAAAAAGAACAGTGGTTTCGCCAAGCGGTCGAAGAGCTGTTGGGCGAGCTGTTACCCGTCCTTGATAACTTTGAACGTGCCCTGCAGGTGCCCGGTAATGATTTAAATAACTTTGTTTCCGGTGTAGATATGATCAAACGGCAGCTTTGGGATATTTTAGATAAGCAGGGGCTGCAGCGCATGCAGTGTGAAAATGAAGAATTTGATCCCAATAAACATGAAGCCGTGAGTTATGAAGAAACCGATTCCCCGGGCGAAGACCAGAAGATAGTGGCTGAACTGCGACCGGGTTATTATTTTAGGGATAAGGTTCTACGACCTGCCATGGTGAAAGTTGCCAAATTCGTAGGAGAAGGAGGACGTAAAGATGGGTAAGATCATAGGTATTGATTTAGGGACTACTAATTCGTGCATGGCTGTTATGGAAGGCGGCGAGGCCGTAGTTATTCCTAATGCCGAAGGTGCCAGGACGACCCCGTCAGTGGTCGGCTTTTCCAAAACTGGCGAGCGCCTGGTAGGGCAGGTAGCCAAACGCCAGGCGATATCCAATCCGGACCGTACCATTATTTCAATTAAACGCCATATGGGCACCAATTACAAGGTGAATATTGATGGCAAGGAATATACGCCGCAGGAAATTTCAGCCATGATCCTGCAGAAATTAAAGGCCGATGCCGAGGCTTACCTGGGCGAGAAAGTGACGGAGGCCGTTATTACGGTACCGGCCTACTTCACGGACTCTCAGCGCCAGGCTACCAAAGACGCCGGTAAAATTGCCGGTTTGGATGTCAAACGCATTATCAACGAACCCACGGCGGCTTCGTTGGCCTACGGGCTGGATAAGGAAGAAGACCAGACCATTCTGGTATTCGACCTTGGAGGCGGTACTTTTGACGTTTCTATCCTGGAACTAGGTGACGGTGTCTTCGAGGTTAAGGCTACCAGCGGCAACAACCGCCTGGGTGGGGACGATTTTGACCAGCGCATCATTGACTGGATGGTAGAAGAATTCAAAAAGGAACACGGGATTGACCTGAGTAAAGATCGCATGGCCTTACAGCGCCTCAAGGAGGCCGCCGAGAAGGCCAAAATCGAACTGTCCACGGTAACGACGACCACTATTAATCTGCCCTTTATCACGGCTGGTGCTGAAGGTCCCAAACACTTGGAATTGAACCTTACCCGGGCTCAATTTGAAAGAATGACGGCTGACCTGGTAGAAATGACCATGGGTCCGACCCGCCAGGCAATGGCCGATGCCGGGCTGGAGCCTAAAGATATTGATAAAATCCTGCTGGTAGGCGGCAGTACACGCATTCCGGCGGTTCAGGAAGCGGTACGCAAATACTTCGGCAAGGAACCGCACAAAGGGATCAACCCCGACGAGTGTGTGGCCATCGGGGCTGCCATTCAGGCCGGTGTTTTGGCGGGCGACGTCAAGGATATTGTGCTGCTCGACGTGACGCCGCTGTCTCTGGGTATCGAGACTTTGGGTGGTGTCTTTACCAAGATCATTGAGCGCAATACCACCATTCCGACGTCTAAGAGCCAGATCTTTACGACTGCCGCCGACAACCAGCCGCAGGTTGAGGTTCACGTTTTACAGGGCGAGCGCCCAATGGCGGCTGACAACAAATCCCTGGGCCGGTTCATCCTGCAGGGTATTCCGCCGGCCCCACGCGGTGTGCCGCAGATCGAGGTTAAGTTTGATATCGACGTTAACGGTATTGTCAATGTCTCGGCGAAGGACCTCGGAACCGGTAAGGAGCAGAGCATTACCATTACGGGATCGACCGGTCTTTCAAAGGAAGAAATTGACCGTATGGTCAAGGAAGCTGAAAGGTATGCGGAAGAAGATAAAAAGCGTAAGGAAAAAGTCGAAGTGCGCAACAATGCCGACAGCCTGATTTACCAGGCCGAAAAGGCTTTGAAGGATTTCCGGGATCAGGCTGACGCGGGTCAGGTAGAGCGCGTGGAGAAAGCCCTTGAAGACTTAAAAGAAGCGATGAAGGGTGACGATACCGAAAACATTAAGCAGAAGATGGAAGCCCTTACAAAACCCCTGCACGAGCTTACTGCTGCAATGTACCAGAAGCAGGCGCAACAGCGACAGCAGCAACAGCAACAGGACGCGGCGGGGGATAATCAAAAGAAAGATGATGGCAACACGGTGGACGCCGACTACGAAGTGAAGTAAGATAGGGCAGGGGGTTGTTCCCCTGCATATTATCGTTAACGGGTGATTGGCATGAGCAAGCGTGACTATTATGAGGTCCTGGGGGTCAGCCGTGATGCCTCCCAGGAAGAAATAAAAAAGGCGTACCGCAAGCTGGCGCGCAAGTATCACCCGGACGCCAATAAAGATGACCCGGATGCCGAGGCCAAGTTCAAGGAAATATCCGAGGCTTATGCCGTGTTGAGTGATCCTGACCGGCGGCGGCAGTACGACCAGTTCGGCCACGCCGGTCCGACGGGTCAGGGCTTTGGATTTGAGGACTTTAACTGGCAGGACTTTGCCAATTTCTCCGGTTTCGGTGATATCTTTGATATGATCTTTGGCACCGGGGGGCGTTACCGCACCGGCCCGCAGCGCGGGCGGGATCTCCGCGTGGAAATGGAAATTGCCTTCGAAGAGGCCGCTTTCGGCGTGGAAAAGGAGATTACCATCCCGCGCGTAGAAACTTGTGATACGTGCGGGGGCAGCGGGGCGGCACCCGGTACCAGTCCCAAGACCTGTCCGGAATGCGGGGGACGCGGGCAGGTCAGCTTTGCACAGCAGACGTCATTCGGGCGCTTTGTGCAAACCCGGCCCTGTCACCGCTGCGGCGGGCGGGGGCAGATTGTAGAGGTACTCTGTCATACCTGCCACGGCAGCGGGAGAGTTGAAAAACGCCGCCGCATTAAGGTTCGTATTCCGGCCGGTGTTGACGACGGTTCACGTTTGCGCCTGGCAGGGGAAGGTGAGGCCGGCAGCAGAGGTGGTCCTCCCGGGGACCTTTATGTCTATATCAGGGTCCGGCCGCACAAGATTTTTGAACGTGAGGGCAATAACGTTGTGATGGAACTGCCCATAACCTTTGCCCAGGCGGCCCTGGGAGATGAGGTCGAAGTTCCTACCCTGGACGGCAAATCAAAATTTAGAATCCCGGAAGGTACTCAAACCGGAACCGTTTTCCGTTTGCGCGGCCGGGGTATTCCCTATCTTAACGGTCACGGGCGCGGCGACCAGCACGTCAGAGTGCGGGTGGTTACGCCGCGGAAATTGAGCGACAAGCAAAAGAAACTGCTGCTGGAGTTTGCCAAGCTTAGCGGCGAGCAGCTTTCCTCTCAGGAGAAAAGTTTCTTTAAGAAAATGAAGGATGCTTTCGGTGGATAAAAATATGGCGTTTACAGACATCAGCTGGCTGGAAATCAAGGTTAAAGTACCGCCCGAGCATGTCGATGCGGTAGCCAATCTCTTTCACGAAGAGGGGAGCGGGGTAGCTTTAGAAGAACCCGCTTCCCGCTCTTTTGTCGTCATTTCCGGCTACCTGCCGGTCACGGAAAGTGTGCAGGAACGCTTGGAGAAATTACGAGCGGCCATTACCAAGGTTTTGGATAACGAAGGACCTGTTATCACCGTATCCGAATTGGCGGTTGAAGACTGGGCCGAGTCGTGGCGGCGTTATTACCGTCCTTTCCGCGTGGGCCGGCGCCTGGTGATCAAACAGAGCTGGAACGATTATGACGCCCGGGACGATGACCTTGTAATGGTAGTCGATCCCGGTCTGGCTTTTGGCTGCGGGTGTCATCCTACTACCTGCCTGTGCCTGGAATTGCTGGAACGTTATCTTTTTCCCGGTGCTGCGGTCTGTGATATCGGTACCGGTACCGGGGTACTGGCTATGGCTGCCGCCCTGCTGGGAGCGAAAGAGGTGGTGGCGGTCGATAATGATCCCGTTGCGGTGCGGGTTGCCAGGGAGACTATTGCCGCCAACGGCTTGTCGGGCCGCATTACGGTGGAACAAGGTCATCTCCTGGACAAGATCAAGGGGGTTTATGATATTGTGGTGGCCAATATTTTGGCTGATGCCGTGATGGAAGCGGCACCACGGGTTTTACGCCTGCTGCAGCACGGGGGTACATATATTACCGGCGGAATTCCCGAAGAACGAGGCGAAGAAGTGGCCCGCTTGCTGGAGAATACGGGTTTCCGGGTGTCCCAAACCGCAACACGTGACGGCTGGACCAGCGTGGTAGGTTTAAAACGATGAGTATTCCGCGCTTTTTTTTGTTCTCCGGAAAAATTGGCCGTACCGTCTATCTAGATGGGAGCGATGCCCATCACATTACCCGGGTATTGCGGATGCGGCCCGGGGCTAAGATATCGGTAGTGGATAGCCGGGGAAAAGCTTATCTGGCCAAGATAACAGGGATAGACCCCGGAAGAGTGTCGGCCCGCCTGATCCGGGAAGACCCTGCCGGAGGCGAACCGGATTTGTCCGTGGTACTGGTGCAGGGACTGGCCAAAGGAGACAAAATGGATCTGGTGGTGCAGAAGGCGACCGAAGTGGGCGTGAAGGGTATTGTACCTTTGGTAACGGAGCGTGCTGTGGTAAAACTTTCCGAGACCAAGGCCCGACAACGGCGGGACCGGTGGCAGAAGATTGCCGTCGAGGCGGCCCGGCAGAGTAAGCGCCGCGTGGTACCGCAAGTGGCACCGGTACAGCGCCTGGATGAGTTTTTGGGGTCTTTGCCCTGTGAAACAGCAGTGTTCTTTTTATGGGAAGAAGAGCATAGCAGAATCTTCAAGGAAGAACTTCGTTCCCGGGAGAAACCCGGTGAGGTGTATCTTTTGGTCGGCCCGGAGGGCGGTTTTACGCCCGGTGAGGCCGCGGCGGCGCAGGCGGCAGGGGCAGTACCGGTTTCTCTCGGACCGCGCATTCTGCGCACCGAAACGGCCGGTGTGGTAGCCGCGGCCCTCGTATTGTATGAGTGGGGGGACTTAGGAGGATAAGCAGGAAGCAGGAATTAAGGAATTTGTTGCGTTTTAAGGTTCCTGTATTTGCTACTTAATTACTGACCCTGATGGGGATGTGTTTAACTATGAAAACCGTCGCCTTCCACACTCTCGGCTGCAAGGTCAACCAGTATGAGTCGCAGGGACTGGCGGAGATGTTTGCCCGGCGGGGATACCGGGTGGTGCCTTTCGATGCCGGTGCCGATGTTTATGTTATTAATACTTGCACGGTTACTCATATCGGGGATCGTAAATCCCGCCAGCTCATTCGCCGCGCCAAGAGGGCCAACCCGGACAGTATTGTGGTTGTTACGGGTTGCTATGCCCAGGTGGCCCCGGACGAGGTCGGAGCCATCGAAGGGGTAGACCTGGTGATCGGTCTTGGTGGCCGCGCCAATCTGGTTGATTTGGTCGAACAGGCAGCCGGGGAAGGTAAAACGGTATGTACCGTAAATGATATTGAAAAGGTTACTTGTTTTGAGGAACTTCCCATCTCGGGTGCCGAGCGGCGCACGCGGGCCTTTGTCAAGGTGCAGGAGGGTTGTCGTGACTTCTGCACCTACTGCATTATCCCTTATGCACGCGGCCCCCTGCGTTCAAGGGATCCGGACAGGGTTCGGGATGAAGTACGTACTTTGGTGGACAAGGGACACCGTGAGATTGTACTCACCGGGACCCACCTGGGTTTATACGGTCACGGGCTCGACGGGGATTGGGATCTTGCGGCCCTGGTGCGTTATGTGGTCAAGGTACCGGGGTTGTGGCGGCTCCGTTTGAGCTCGGTGGAACCGACCGACATTACCGGCGAACTGCTGGAGATTATCGCTTCGGAGCCCGCTTGCTGTCCCCACCTGCATATACCCCTGCAGAGTGGTGACGACGAGGTGTTGCGCCGCATGGGCCGGCGTTACGATACTTCTTTTTACGCCGGTTTGCTGGATAAAGCGCGTGCTTTAATTCCGGATCTTGCGGTAACGACTGATATTATGGTGGGGTTTCCGGGCGAGAGCCGGGATCAATTTGAACGCAGCCTGCATTTTGTCCGCCAAATGGGTTTCAGCCGGCTGCACGTGTTCAAGTACTCCCCGCGCCGGGGTACGCCCGCTGCCCGCTACCCCGGGCAGGTACCCGCCCGGGAGAAGGACCGGCGCAGTAAGGAGATGCTGGCACTGGGCGAAGAATTGCAGCACCGCTTTGCTTCCCGGTATGTAGGAAGAACCATGGATGTCCTGGTTGAACAGGAATATGACAGAGAACACTATGAAGGTTATACGGGTAATTACCTCCGGGTAATTCTCCCCAAAGATTCCCTGCATATTGGTGATTTGGCAAAAGTTTTTATTAAAACAGTAGAAAAAGGTTACCTGCGGGGAATAATCTATACGAAGGAAGGATTTCCAGATTAAGTGTCAAACTAATGCTAGAGTCTTTTAGAGAAGGAGGTGGTTTCTGGTTGCAGGAGTGCATTTTTTGCAAGATCGTACGCAGGGAAATACCGGCCGATGTTGTTTATGAGGATGACGACATCCTGGCGTTCAAGGATATTAATCCTGTAGCGCCGGTACATATTTTGTTAATTCCCAAAAAACACGTGGCCACCTTCTTCGATATTGCCGCAGAAGATCAACCGGTATTCGGCAAAATTCAGGCAGTTGCTGCTCAGGTAGCGAAAGAACAGGGATTGGAAGAAAAGGGTTTTCGCCTGGTAGCCAACTGCCTTGAAGGGGCAGGACAGGTAGTCTTTCATATCCATTATCACCTGGTGGGTGGACGGGAATTAACCTGGCCTCCAGGCTAAAATTAACGATTGATTTTATTGTAGAGGAGTGCTATACTCACGCTATGCGTGTTCTGTGTATGTGGTTGGCGGAGGGGAGGGATGACAGAGGTGGCCGAAGTTAGAGTTGGTAAGAATGAGAGTCTTGACAGTGCCCTGCGGCGTTTCAAGAGGACCTGCCAGAAAGCAGGGGTTTTTGCTGAAGCCAGGAAACACGAGCATTATGAAAAGCCCAGCGTTAAACGCAAAAAAAAGGCTGAGGCTGCACGCCGGAGGATGAAAAGACGCCGTCCCTTCTAATCCGCAAAGAGTAAGATAAGACTGATAGCGCCACCCTTTCGGGTGGCGCTGTTTTATGAGCAGCAGGGTATTACTGTTGGACCTGTTGCTGCTGCTGGTACATCGGGTTGTTCTTTTCCAGGTAACTCAAGCGGTTGTTAAGGTGGTCGATATGCCTCTGCATATCCTGGGAAAGCTCTTGGAACATTTTTTGGGCCATTTGGTCCTGGGTATTCGAGGCAGCAACCTGGTAAGTTCCGAGAAGGGATTGGCATTGAGCGACGGCCTTCTGAAGATCCTGCTGTACCGTCATTGACGATCCACCTCCTTTTTTAATTAAGCTTTTTAACCTTTTGGATTGAAAACAACCGCCACCAGAAAACCAAAAACGATGGCAGCCGTAATACCTGTACTTGTCAGCTCAAACATGCCTGTCAGAACACCTATGACTCCGGTACGTTCTGCTTCGGATATAGCTCCCTGGACCAGGGCGTTGCCGAAACTTGATATGGGCATGGTGGCACCGGCTCCCGCAAATTCCACCAACTTGTCATAGAGACCCAATCCACCCAGGATGCCCCCCGCGACGACAAACCCTGACAGGACATGGCCCGGTGTGAAATTGGTGAAGTCCAGGATTAACTGCCCGAGCATGCTGAGAGCTCCCCCGACCAAAAAGGCCCAAATGTATGTTTGCCAATCCATTATATAACCCAGCCCCCTTGCTAGATCATTTCAATGCTTACGGCGTGGGCAATGCCCGGGATGCTGTTACCCTGATAACAGGATACGGGACTGTGCAGGGCCCCTGTAGCTACAAGCAGAATGCGCTTGAATGTGCCGTCCATCAGCTTTTTGTAAAGGTACCCATATGTTACCACCGCCGAGCAGGCACACCCGCTGCCCCCGGCATGGACGTCCTGGGTTTCGGTATCGTAGATCATCAACCCGCAATCCCGGTAATTTTGCGAAAGATCAAAACCACCGTTGGAAGCGGCCATCTTCACGGTGAGTTGATGGCCGAACTTACCCAGGTCGCCGGTTACGATCAAGTCGTAATACTCCGGCCCGTGACCGGTATCGGCGAAGTGGCGCACGATGGTATCGGCAGCGGCGGGGGCCATAGCTGCCCCCAGGTTTAGAGGGTCCTTAATTCCGAGATCTTTGACCTTGCCGATAGTCATATGGGTAATCCGGGGGCCTTCTCCCTCAGCGGCTATCAAAGCGGCTCCGGCACCGGTTACGGTCCATTGGACTTGAGGTTTCCTGGGAAAGCCGTATTCGGTAGGGTACCGGTACTGTCTTTCTGCCGATGCATTGTGGCTGCTCGTGCCTGGCAGTGCCAAGGACGCAAAACCCCCGTCTACCAGCATTGCGGCTAAAGCCAGTCCTTCTGCCGAAGTGGAACAGGCACCGTAAAGCCCAAAGTAAGGGATGCGTAGTTCCAGGGCCGAAAAACTCGAGGTAATTGTCTGGTTCAGCAAATCTCCCGCGAGAAAGAAATCCACGTCCTGCGGTGTTTTACCAGCCTTATTTAAACAGGTAAAACAGGCGTTGAGCAGCATTTCTCTCTCGGCGGCCTCAAAGGTACGCTCGCCGGCATTAAGATCAGTATAGATATGGTCAAAATATTCTTTTAACGGGCCCTGTCCTTCAAACGGGCCGACCACCGCTGCCGTGCTGATGATTACGGGAGGATTGTTAGGTTTATAGGTTTGCTTGCCGATCTTCTTGACCAATGTCCTACCCCATTTCTAGAAGACAAATAATGCATAGATTAACCCGACCACAAACGCGGTCACTACGCCGAAAGTTATCGGTGAGCCCGCCAGAAGAAACATTTTGCTGCCGACTCCGAAAACTAAACCTTCTTTTTTAAACTCTAAAGCTGAGGCTACGATAGAATTGGCGAAACCAGTGACGGGTACCGCCAGGCCGGCTCCCGCATACCGGGCAATTTTATCAAACACTCCCAAGCCGGTAAGCAAGGCTCCGATAAAGATCATGGTTGCCACAGCGGGATTACCGGCTTCCTTACTTGACATATGAAAGGTTATCCTGTACACATCGGTGAAAAACTGGCCGAAGACACAAACTAACCCCCCAAAAATAAAAGCCAGAACGGCATTCCTAAAGTAAGGGGGTTTGGGGACCAGGTCGCGGACCATCTCGGTATAGCGTTTTTGGTCTACCGTTAAAGGTTTCTTTTTGGGGTCTCGTACCACGTGCTTTAACCTCCCGGTTAACGTTATAGCGTTATAGTGTTATTTTGGAAAAGTATCGTTCGGAATTATACGGGAGTTTCATAACATTTTCTGCTATTCGGGTATGCCAAAACTACCACAAGCATGTCTTTTATGAACCCTTTCCTGCATAGATTTTACGGGGGAGGGTTCTTATGTCTTGGCGAGATATACGCAGGAAAATACGCAAAGGCATGGCTGACATACTGGAAATCCCGGGTGAAGTGGCTTTAGACCTGCCTAAAATCATTTTGGTAGGTAATGTTCAGGTAATTATTGAGAACCACCGCGGGATTGTCGAGTATACGGACACGTTAGTACGTGTACTCGTCGAATCCGGTGAAGTTGCCGTTCATGGGCAGGACCTGTCCCTGCGCAACATAATGCAGGACGAAATATGCGTGGAGGGGGTTATTAAGGGTGTGAGTTTTAATTAGTAAGCAGTTGGTAAGCAGTAAGTAGTAAAAAGTGAGGAGTGAGGCAGAGGGTAATTGGTAATTAAGATGATCTTAACTTTCTTTAGATATGACCTCAAAGGAATGCTTTTAAGTCCTACCGTAGTATCACAGCCCAGCACTCAGTGAATAATAGAAGTTTTCCGTGATCTTTATGGTTTTTCAACGTTACTTTGATGCGCTATCTATCAGTAATTACCCCTGAGTGCTGGGCGAATCACAGTGAGCGAAGCGGACGTATCACACCGACCGGAGGGAGCGAAATGTTTGTTCTACGCATTCTGGCCTATCTTTTCGGCTGCGTATCTTTAATTGTCAGCGGTCGTACACTGGAACGCTTTATTAATATGGCAAACAGCCGGGGCATTCACCTTTGGGATATAAAACGCCTCGGGCCGGACAGGATCCTTATCAAGACGCGGCTGAGCGGTGTAAAACCCCTCCGGCATATCGCCAGGCGTACCGGAAGCAGGTTTTCCGTGCAGGAGCGCATGGGTTTTCCGTTTTTAATATCCCGGCTGCGCCGCCGGCGGATGTTGGTTTTGGGAGCGGTAATGTTTCTGGCCGCATTATATACGCTTTCATCCTTTGTGTGGTTCATAGAGGTAACCGGTAATACTAAACTTAGCGACCATAAGATAATCGAGGCGGTACGTGAAGCGGGTCTGTATCCGGGGGTGCCCAAGTGGCGCTTTGAAGTTGCCCGTATCGAGGACGAGGTATTGAAAAAACTGCCGTCCCTCTCGTGGGTAGGAATCCAGATTAGGGGTACCAAGGCATATATTGAGGTGGCTGAAAAGAAACTTCCCGATGTTACCGAAGAGAAAAGGCCGACCCACATTGTGGCTGCCAAGGCGGGATTAATAGAGGAAATACTGGTCTTGAGCGGCCAGGCGGTGGTGAAAGAAGGGGACACCGTTTTGCCCGGTCAGGTTCTGATCTCCGGTGAAATATGGCCTCCCGACGCTTTGCAAGAAGGGGACGAGGCAACCGTACTGCCTGAAGGGCCGCGCTACGTCCAAGCTAAAGGAATAGTGCGGGCGCGGGTTTGGTATGAGGAGTACGGCGAAATGCCCCTGGTGGAAGAAGGTTGCCGTTTTACGGGGACCGAAGTACAGAGAATTTGCCTTAAGGTTGCCGGGCACCGGATAAAGATACGCGGCCCGAGAGAAGCCCCATTTAAGGATTATGAAAGTGAGACCAAAGTGTGGCAGGCCCCTCAATGGAGGAGTTTGCCCCTCCCTGTAGAAATCATAAGCACTACCTTTCGTGAAATAAGACCTTACCGGGTGGAACATAGTCGTGAAAGAGCTTTGGCTCTGGCACGAGAAGAAGCGGAAAAGCGGATTCGGAAAGTTATTCCTGACGGCAGTAAAATACTGAACCGCAAAATTAACGTTATTTACACCGGCAAAAAGGAACCTTTGGTGCGTGTAAAACTTGAGGTTGAAACTATGGAAGACATCGGTCGCCTTAAACCTTTTAAACCCAGTTAAGGAGGTTTTGCCTGTTTGACATCATACGAGGAAAATAGAATTACCATTGATGATCCCGACGTAGTAAAAGCAATTTGCGGCAGTTATGACGAACATCTTAATGCTTTAGAAGAAGCCTTGGGAGTAAAGGTAGTTTTCCGCAACGGCGACCTGTTGTTATTCGGTACCGAGGAACAGGTGGCCGGCGCGCGTAAAGTTATTGAGCAGGCGCAGGCTTTCTACCGGGAAAGAGACAACTTGACTTTACAGGATGTCAATTATATCATCAACACTGTGATTAAGGGGCAACAAGAAGGCTTGACCGACCTTGCTAAAGATGTCATCCTGGTGACACCGCGGGGTAAGAAAGTGCGCCCTAAAACATTAGGGCAGAAACGTTACGTGGAGGCCGTTAAAAAGGAGGATATCGTTTTTGGCATCGGACCGGCGGGTACTGGGAAAACCTACCTGGCAGTAGTGATGGCTGTTGATGCATTACGCAAAAAGTATGTTAATAGGGTGGTTTTAACGCGCCCGGCGGTTGAGGCGGGTGAGAAACTGGGTTTCCTCCCCGGTGATTTGCAGGAAAAAGTGGACCCTTACTTGCGACCTTTATATGACAGTTTGTATGATGTATTGGGCCCGGAGAATACCCGGCGCTATATTGACCGGCATATTATCGAGATTGCGCCGCTGGCTTATATGCGGGGGCGGACACTGGAAGATTCTTTCATTATCCTTGACGAGGCCCAGAATACTACGCCCGAGCAGATGAAAATGTTTTTAACCCGGTTGGGGTTTAACTCCAAAGCCGTAGTGACGGGTGATGTTACGCAGGTTGACCTTCCCAAGGGGCAGAATTCGGGATTGGTAGAAGCTACACGGGTCTTGGCTGACGTCCCCGGTATTAGTTTTATCTATTTTACGGGTGCTGATACCATCCGCCACCCGCTGGTAATGAAGATTGTAGAAGCCTATGAAAGGGCATTAGGTTCGAAAGAGGAGTGACGGTAGTGGGTCTACCGCATTTGTTGGTTAAAATAGGACAAGTCTTCTCGTTTTTTGTACGCAGTGAAAGGGCCCGGCGTGTTTGGGCTTTCTTATTTTTTTATATTTCTCTCGCCCTTATTATTTCTGTACGCTATGTGCCGGCTCAGTTTGACCTGCAGGTAGGAGACGTAGCTCCTCGGGATATTCCTGCTCCGAAAACGGTAACTTTTATTGACGAGACTAAGACCGAAGAAGCCCGGCGTTTGGCGGAACAGAAGGTGGAGCCGCAGTATACGGTCGACCCTCAAGTAAGCGAGACCATAATAAAAGAAATTGACCGAATTATCACTGAGGTGCGGAATATCCAATCTGCTGAGGTAGCTGAGGTAGAGAAAGGACAGCAGTTGGAGTCTGTTCTGCCTTTTGAATTACCGACAGATGTTATTGTTTCTTTGGCTTCCGGTAACCCTGATGACACTGAACTGGTGGGAAAAGAGGTCAAGCGCCTGGTAAATTTGGTTCTGGGAACGGACGGCGGGGTGCGGCAGGAAGAACTGGATGCGGTTAAGCGTGATCTTACCAATCAAATTAATGACCTGGGCTTCAGTCGTCCTTATGAATTGCTGGCGCGAAATTTAATACAGTACCACTTGCGCCCCAATGCCTTTTTCGATGCCGAGGCAACCGCGAAACTACGTAAAGAAGCGCGTGCTACGGTGACTCCGGTACGTGTCACCGTCCAAAAAAATGAGTATATTATTCGGCAGGGTGAAGTCGTAACCGCCGAACACCTGTCTAAGTTGGAAGCGTTCGGATTGCTCCGGCCTCCGGTACCTTTCAAAATTCTTCTCGGGACGGTATTACTGACGGCCCTCTTAATGGGAGTAGTGTTTCTGTATATTTACCAGCAAAAACGGAAACAATTTTCCGTCAGTTATTTATATCTTCTCGGCATTATAGTGGTAACCGTTATGGCCATAGGGAAGGTACTGATCGCTGTTAATGTGGGGCCGTGGCCCGAATACGCCGATTTGTTGGGCTATAGTGTGCCGGTGGCGGCTGCCGGGATGTTAATTGCCATTCTTATTGATGCCCGGTTGGCGATCATCGTAGTAGCTGCTATGGCGATAATGCTGGGGGTTATGACCGGTAACGACTTCAGGTTCGCCCTGGTAGGCTTTTTGGGAGGTATTGCCGGTGTTTACAGCGTATCCAAACTGAGCCAGCGTTCCGATTTAGCCCGGGCTGGCATTTATGTCTTCTTGGCGAATACGGCGGCTATTTTTACCGCAGGGCTTTTGAGTGATACTTCCTGGGGTCTTCTGTTGGCTTCCAGTACGACTTTGGGGTTGGCCAACGGTATCTTATCGTCGATTCTAGCCAACGGTGCGTTGCCTTTTCTTGAAAACACCTTCGGCATTACTTCCAGTGTCAAACTCTTGGAATTATCCAACCCCGGTCACCCCTTACTCAGGCGGCTGCTGATGGAAGCGCCGGGTACTTATCACCACAGTATTATTGTGGGAAACCTGGCCGAGGCGGCTGCTCAAGAGGTCGGGGCCGATTCAGTTTTAGTACGGGTAGGTGCTTATTACCATGATATCGGCAAGGTGCGGCGACCTTACTTTTTTATCGAAAACCAAATGACCAATGAAAACCCGCACGATAAAATCGCACCGTCATTATCAACCCTGATTTTGACGTCGCATGTCAAGGACGGCGTGGAAGCGGCTCGGGAGCATAAACTGCCTGAAAGGCTTATTGATATTATCGAGCAGCACCACGGAACAAGCCTTATTAGTTTCTTCTATCATAAGGCGTTAGAGCAGGACGATAAGGGTACGGTACAGGAAACGGACTTCCGTTACGACGGACCGAAGCCGCAAACCCGGGAAGCCGGTATCGTAATGCTGGCCGACTCGGTGGAAGCCGCGGTACGTTCCATGTCCAACCCGACGCCGGGCCAGATCGAGGGTCTTGTCAGGAAGATCATAAAGGATAAACAGGCCGACGGGCAGCTGGATGAGTGTGATCTGAACTTCCGCGACTTGGATCTTATTGCGGGCGTATTTGTACGTATCCTGACGGGTATTTTCCATAACAGGGTTGAGTACCCTGACATCAAAGAAGTTGAAGGGAGAAAACCGAAAAATGGCTATCATCGTAAGTAATTTTCAAGAGGATACCCTGTTGGATGACGCCCTCGAATCTCTGGCGGAACGGGCTGTAGAGGAAACGCTGGCTGCCGAAGGTCGCGGGGATGTTGTTGAAGTAAGCGTGGCATTCGTCGATGACGAATACATGCACCGTCTCAATAAGAATTACCGGGGTATTGACCGCACGACGGATGTTCTGGCTTTTCCAATGAATGAGGAGGACCCTGGTGCTCCCGGCGAGGAACCGCATTTGATGCTCGGGGACATTGTTATTTCCCTGCCGGCAGCGCAGCGGCAGGCTGCAGAGTACGGGGTTTCTTTGGAACAGGAAGTGGCCCGCCTAGCGGTCCACGGTGCTCTGCACCTGTTAGGTTACGATCACGAAAAGGGCGGAGAAGAGGCCGAGCGGATGCGAGAGAGGGAGAATGAGATTCTTGAACGGGTAATCGGTAAGCAGTAAGCAATGAACAGTAAGCAGTGAGGAGTGAGCGTAACTTATGTAGAACGTAGGGCGGTGCCCAGCACTCAGGGCTGATTACCATAAGTAAGAGCGTTAAGAGTCGAGTTATATGAACAAGAAGGGACATTTGAATGCTCTATTGTTGACTGAGTGCTGGGCGTATCACAGCGACCATAAGGGAGTGAAGTTTTATGTCACCTATGTCCGATAAAGCTCTAATTGAAGCCGCCCTTAATGCCCGCGAACAGGCCTACGCCCCTTATTCGCGTTTTCGGGTGGGTGCGGCCCTGCTGACTGCAGATGACAAGGTTTATACAGGTTGTAATGTGGAAAACGCCTCCTTCAGCATGACCATATGTGCGGAACGCGTAGCTGTTTTTAAGGCCGTCTCAGACGGGAAGTTTGATTTCAAAACTATTGCCGTGGCGGCGGACGGTGAGCATTTCTGTCGTCCCTGCGGGGCCTGCCTGCAGGTTTTGGCCGAATTTGGCTTGGATACGCGGGTGTTAATGGCGAATGAAAAGGGATTGTTTGAAGAACGTACACTTGCAGAATTGCTCCCGGCGGCTTTTCAGTTGATCTGATTACAATGGAATATCCGGTAGAGATCCAATAGAGATCCGGTTGAGATCCGGTAGAAACACAGTGGAAACACAATAGAGACACGGTGGAGACACAGTAAAGATCCGGTAGAAATCCGGAATACCCGAAATCTATGTTTGGATTCCTTTGAGATTACGGGAGGGTTACAAACCTCCCCTGCGTTCTATAGTAGTTACTTAGGAATAGGAAGGTAGTCCAATAACGTCTTACTTTGATAAGGTTTGTAGTTTCTCTTCCTGGTTAGTTAAACGGTTGTCAAGCTTTTTAATGTCATCCCAAATATAGCACAGCTCTTTGCGAATCTTTTTCTGGCCGTTTTCCAGGCGAATTAAGCGTTCTTCAAGCGCCGCCTGGCCCTTTTCAAGCGTTGCCTGGCCTTTTTCAAGTACCGCCTGGCCCTTTTCAAGCGCCGCCTGGCCCTTTTCCAGGCGTTCAAGGCGCTGGCCCTGGGCTATTTGCTCACGACGCAATTCATCTTGCCCTTGACGCAGTTCCTTGAGCTCTGCCAGGATTTGTTCCAAAACTTTTTCCATGGTACTGGCTTTTTCCTCCCAAGCGCCCCTATAATAAATCTATACTACCATAAATAAGAGAGAAGTGGAAGGACTTTCCTCTTATATCCTGTATCCCACATCCCAATTGCCCGCTTTAATGTAACTTAATATTTAGAAATATTAACAATATAAACAATTCAACCTAAAGAAAGTAGACAGTATCTCAATTACTAATTACCCACGCCGACTGTATCGTCATAGGGATAAAACTATTAGTCGAAACATAGTGAATCTAAAGATCGTAACAAGTTTCTTAATTGCCTGGTTCAATTTCAGTTGATAAAACTGTTCCCAAATGGTAACTTATAGTAATGCCATATCTTATTTACGATATGAGAAGGTGATTTGGTGTCCGAAACGGGTAGTACGTACAAATCGGGCTTTGTAGCGGTTATTGGACGACCCAACGTCGGCAAATCAACCCTTGTTAATAATCTCGTAAGACATAAGGTGGCCATCACCTCCAATAAGCCTCAGACCACCCGCCACCGTATTCGTGCCGTGCTGACACGTGAAAACGCTCAAGTTATTTTTGTAGATACCCCCGGTATCCACAAGCCGAAGCACCGGTTGGGCCGGAGGATGGTAGATGCCGCGTTGGATACCCTGAATGATGTGGATCTGATCCTGTTTTTGATGGAAGCGCACAGAGAACCCGGACCAGGAGACGATTTCATTCTTTCTTACCTTGAGAAGGTCCATACGCCGGTGTTTCTGGTGATCAATAAGATTGATCTGGTAGCTAAAGACAGGTTATTACCTTTCATAGACGACATGACTCGTCGTTTCAATTTCGCCGAAGTAGTTCCCGTTTCAGCTTTAAACAACGATAACTTGCAGCGGTTGGAGAATTTGATTATATCTTACCTGCCGCCCGGTCCCCAATATTATCCCGCGGATATTGTGACCGACCGTCCGGACCGGTTTATCATTGCCGAATTGGTGAGAGAAAAAGTGCTTAAGCTGACGACCCAGGAAGTCCCCCACAGTGTGGCCGTAGTGATAGAACAAATGGATACCAAACCCAACAATGTGGTGGTTATCAATGCTACAATCTATGTGGAAAGGGAATCGCAAAAGGCCATTCTTATCGGTCGCGGGGGCAGAATGCTTAAAGAGATCGGACGTTTGGCACGGGAAGAAATAGAAAGCCTGTTGGGAGTCAAAGTGTATCTTGAACTATGGGTGAAGGTAAAACCCCGGTGGCGCGAGAAGGAGGGCGCCTTACAGGAGTTTGGGCTTGGCAAAGATTTGTAAATTTATACTTCTTTTAGCAATTTTGGAAGGATTATTATATAATAGTATAGAATAAAAAATTACAATGCCGCGCAGCGTACCGGTAGTGCTGGGCCGCAGGTTACCGGGTTCCAATCGGAAAGGCTGACCGGGAGAAGCCCTGCCCGGGGTTTACCGGGTGCCAAGTGCGTTCCGACTCATGGTTGTGGAGTATGGTTTTAAAGCAAAGGCCAGTTTACTCCCGGGTTGCCTTGATGGGAATGGCCGGTTTTAAGAAGGTGCGCTGCGCTTTTTTTAATGAGCAGCCATAGTTATTTCTAAACCTCGTTGTTGAACCTGTGTACCGCGGCCGGCGATTGGTTAGGGTATTTATGGCATGCTCTTTCATAATTCTGAGCCAAAAACGGTTTAACCGCAAAGATTCCCTTACAAAATGATCAGGCATTCCATTAACTCTCCTTCCAATTATTAGTAGTATATGAGGGTTAATGGCAGCAGGTTCCTCAGTGCGTTAAGCCTGATTCCGGCTGGTGTGTAATCTGATCCGCCTCCGGTATAAAGATTTTATCCGGTCGGGCTTCATCCGGTAAAACTTTGGTTAACCCGGGACCGTAAGCTTGCTTGAGGATTTCTTCCAGCTCGCTTACCAGCGGGGTACGGGGATTGGTTACTGTGGTCTGGTCCTCGTAGGATTTCTCGGCTATTAATCTAAGCTTCCGCAAATACTCCCGGGCGTCAACACCGCATTCCTCTACTGTTTCGGGCATATCTATTTCGCGCATTAGTTTCTTAATGGCATCAATCAGGCTGGTGATTCCTTCCTCCGGGGTTGATGCGGGCAGCCCCAGGTAATGTGCAATTTCTTGGTACCGTTGGGGTGCCTGGTAATATTCGTATTTGGGCCAGGCTGTTAGTTTGGTGGGCCGTGAAGCGTTATAAGCGATCACGTGTGGCAGGAGGATGGCGTTGGCCCTGCCGTGGGGGATATCAAATTCCCCGCCGAGTTTGTGGGCTAAAGCGTGATTGACCCCCAGGAAAGCGTTAGTAAAAGCCATGCCTGCAAGGGTGGCGGCGTTATGCATCTTTTCCCTGGCCTTGCGGTCACCAGGGTCATGATAGGCTCGCGGCAGATAACGAAATACCAGTTCGATAGCTTTCAACGCTAACCCGTCGGTATAGTCGGAGGCCATTACCGAAACGTAGGCTTCGATGGCGTGTGTCAAAACGTCCATCCCGGTGTCGGCCGTCAGCCCCTTTGGCAGCGTCATCACGAGATCCGGGTCGATAATGGCCACATTGGGGGTTAGTTCGTAATCTGCCAGCGAGTACTTTATATCATTGCCTTTATCGGTTATGACGGCGAAAGCTGAAACTTCCGACCCGCTGCCGCTTGTGGTGGGGATGGCGACCAACCTGGTTTTGCGTTTAACCTGCGGGTACTTGTAAGTGCGCTTGCGGATGTCGAGAAACTTTAACTTCATAAATTCGAATTTTACTTCCGGGTGCTCGTAGAAAAGCCACATTCCCTTAGCGGTGTCAATGGCTGAACCTCCGCCGAGAGCGATAATAGTGTCCGGTTTGAATTCCTGCATAAGAGCGCAGCCTTTCTGCACCGTGCTTAGCGAAGGGTTGGGCTCGACATCGTCAAATACTTCAATGTTGACCCGGTTCTGCCGTTTGGACAGGTAATATTCCACCTTATCGACGTAGCCCATTTCTCGGAGGATATGGTCGGTGACGATAAACACTCGTTCGATGCCGGGCATCTTGGACAAATACCGCAGGGCCCCGGTTTCAAAGTATATTTTGGGGGGTACTTTAAACCACTGCATATTGACCCTGCGCTTTGCTACCCTTTTAATGTTGATCAGATTGACGGCGCTGATATTGGCGGTAGTAGTATTATGCCCGGCGTAACCGCAGCCGAGCGTTAGGGAGGGGGTCAGTATGTTGTAGAGATCGCCGATGGCTCCGTGAGTGGCAGGCGCATTTATAATGATGCGCCCGGCCTGCACCTGGTTGGAAAAGCGCTCGATAATTTTCTTATCTTCCGAATGGATAACGGCGGAATGGCCTAAACCCCCAAACTCTATACCTTCTGGCTGAGAACAATACCTTCGCGGTGATCTGTGACCTCGTAGAAGGCCAAAACGGGACTGAGTTTTTCGCGTGACAGAGGATAATCGGGGCCTACCCCATCCTGACGGGCTACCAGTATCTGGGTGTTTGCGGGTACGGTAATGCCGGCCATACCGGCGATTTCCACGGCACTGCGGCCCACGATGTCCGGGTTCAATGTGCAGCCTTCTTTGCAAGTGCAAATGTGTTCAAGTCTTTCGATTTGTTCCGGCGAGAGGAAATAACATCCCAGGTCCTGCATTAGGGATGCTACCAGGCCTGCAGTTTTGCGATCGCAGATCACGGCCTGTTCCGACGCACAAATCATGCCGTTGTCAAACGTCTTGCTCATTACCAAATCGTGTACCGCCCGCCGTACCTGGGCCGTGCTTTCAATATAGCAGGGAACGTTGCCCGGGCCTACTCCTAACGCGGGGCGCCCGGCACTGTACGCCGCTTGTACCATCCTTTCACCCCCGGTGGCCAGGATCAGGGAAATGCCGGGGTGCCTTATCAATACTTGGGCCGCTTCAATAGACGGTTCTTCAATCCACTGGATACAGTGTTCAGGTGCGCCGGCCTTTACAGCGGCGTCACGCAGGATTTGGGCCGCCGCCGTACTGCAGCGCCGGGCACTTGGGTGAAAGCTGAATATAATAGGATTGCGGGTTTTTAAGGCGATAAGCCCTTTGAAAAGGGTCGTCGCGGTCGGATTGGTAACAGGGGTGAGGGCGGCGATGACCCCGGCAGGTTCAGCGATTTCAAGATACCCTTCCTCGTCTACTTCCTTAATGACACCTACCGTTTTAATGTACTTGATATCGTGATAAATGTATTCGGTGGCAAAGATGTTTTTTACCGCTTTATCCTCATAAATGCCCCGTTCCGTTTCCGCCACCGCCAGTTTGGCCAGTTCCATATGCTTATCCAGCCCGGCCAAGGCGGCGGCCCGTACAATTGCATCTACCTGTTCCTGGTTATAATTCATAAACTCCTGCAAGGCCTTATGTGCATTGTTTATCAATCCGGCGATAACAGGCGCAGGTATTTGGTGCTTATTACCGGTCATTTTTATGCCTCCGTTAGTGTCCTCGGTTTAACATTAAATATGGATCTGATTAGGATAAACAATGTATTAAGGAATTAATCTGCAAGAATCCATCAAAATGAATTAATTTTCCCTAATTAAACGTTTGGTTAATATCTGAGCATATGTTATACTTTTATTGCCGCTATATCCATAAATTGCGATAAGTGATATTGGTCCTTATAATTCTGCGAAGAACAAAGGGAATGTGCTGTGCCTCGGGTTTCCCTCTCTCCCTTACCGGGGCGTTTTTTTGTGCTTTTTTAACTTTGGGACAGCCCTATCTTAAACGCCGTTCAGCCGATAATATTAGCAGGAAACAGTAGAATAATGGCGAAATATCATATAATAAAAAAGTATATAATAAAAAAGTACAAAATGGTTTTGGGGGAGGAACATGGGGTTGAAGGGCTCACAGGAACAAGTTGCACAAGTCGAAGAACTACTAATCCTGGATGACCATGAGCGGCAACTGGTTGAAGAAAAAGGTACCACTGTACATTACTCTCGTGGGCATATTATTTTTTCAGCTAATGAAATTGCCGACCGTGTTTATTATATCCAGAACGGGTATGTAAAAATATACCAGATCAATGATGATGGCCGGGAAGTTACTGTAGGGAGCATTAGGAACCCTGGTGAGATGATGGCTTTGGCCGAGACTCTATACCATAGCAAGCGCACCTTTTTTGCCGGCGCTATTACCGATGTTGATTTGGTTGTATTGACTAAAAACCAATTTATTGATTTGTTAAACACGGAACCCCGCTTGGCTGTTAAGGTCGCCAAACTTTTAGGTGCCCGGATGCGCGCGGCGGAATCCTTAGTTTATGAATTGGTTTGCTGGCAGGCTCCCGGTCGTTTGGCACTGCTGCTTTTACGGATCTCGGAGCGTTGTGGTATCGATACCGACGAAGGTACGCGGATCAAACTGCGCCTGACACATAGTGACATCGCCTCGATGATTGGGGTTACCCGGCAGACGGTAACGTCTTTATTAAATACTTTTCGAGATGAACACTCAATAGACGTGCGTGGTAGGGAGATTATTATTAAGGACCCTAAAAAGTTGGCAAGTTGGGTGGTTTAAGTACTTTACCGTTTTATATGAAATTTAGTGATCCTGTCCAAAACCCTGCCTTAATTGTAGGCAGGGTTTTTCATCTTTGTGCGCCCGGCATGGGCGTTGTCTATAGGGTGAAAGTCCCGAGCGACGAAGG
>JACDOK010000010.1 GCA_017656185.1 Peptococcaceae bacterium
CATAAAACAGGGGTTTGCCATAATATGTAAGGCAATTAAACTTGCAATCTACGGATCTATATCAATAAATGGGTTTTTCTTGACAACGCCGTCACCTGTTTGTTATACTAAGATGCGCGGCTGACCTCCAGACTACGTGATCAGGAGGTCATCATTTTGGCATAATGTGGTGGGCTTAGCTCAGTTGGTTAGAGCGCCAGACTGTGGATCTGGAGGTCGCGGGTTCGAGTCCCGCCGTCCACCCCAATAGCTAAAATACTGGGGCGTAGCCAAGCTGGTAAGGCAGCGGACTTTGGATCCGCCATTCGTTGGTTCGAATCCAGCCGCCCCAGCCAAAAGGTTAAGCCAAAAACTTGAAAATGATAAAAGAAAAGATGTGAGCCTGTAGCTCAGCCTGGCTAGAGCACCTGACTTTTAATCAGGGTGTCGAAGGTTCGAATCCTTCCAGGCTCACCAATAATGACAAGGGTTCCGGGCACTGGCAAACTTGTGGTAGACTCCAAAATTGCTAACAAGTTGCTAACAAGTAGCCCGGTTTAGTATATTTTTAACGTGCGGGCGTGGCGGAATGGCAGACGCGCCAGACTTAGGATCTGGTGGGGTTTCCCCGTGGAGGTTCAAGTCCTCTCGCCCGCACCAAAGCTTTGGGACAGAAGGGTTTCGGTTTTTTAAGCCGAAACCCTTAATTTATTATAGATGGCGCCAAACCAAATCATCCTTATATCAGAATTCTTTTTACTTAACTTGGTCTTGGTGCTCTTGAGCGGTCTTTTATGTTTACTTTTAAAGAATAATCTTTCGGCAGAACTTAATTCTTTTGACCAAACTGATCTAATTGAAGATTGAAATTAGCTCTTACAGACGATAATTTATAATCGTTTGTCTTTTCTGACGCGGATTGGGTGGTTGCTGGCAGCACCGCTTTTGTAATTCAAGGAGTACCACTGAAACCTAATGATATTGACATTCAAACGGATAGAATTGGTGCTTGAAATAGAAGATACTTTCCCGATTTTATTCTGTTAAATAGCCGGGGAAGAAGGTATTAGAAATGATAATCAGGCCTTACTGTACCCTGCCTGATTTGCGAAAAAGGCGGTTGTATGACTACATCACCACTTTTGATCCAGCAATATTAACAGCTACGAAGATATGGAAAGAGAATTCGGCGGCAGGGCTTTTAATCTTGGAGAAACGCATTTTAGTTTATGGGAAGGCGAAGAGGTTAAAGGAACGCTAGCTGTTATTACAAAGGATGTAGATTGGAGTGGAGAGGTATTTGTCTCAAACATTTATGTCAGGGAAAGGGCAGAGTTCAAACTGTTACTCGAAAACGCAATGAATTATTGCTCTAATCTTAAGCCCAAAGGGATAAAGCTAGGAATCTATCCATCACAAAGTTATCTTATACCCACAATTGAAGAATATGGTTTTACGAAAGTATACAAAGCGGTGGTATTAAAACATCGAGAGAGCAAGCGAAGTATAGAAAAGTGTGTCTCTGGAGATATAAAACTAACTAATTTTTCAAATGCCTACAAACGGGAGTTCCAGGGAATAGTAAATAGGGCTTTTGTAAATAGCCCGAATGCAGGGCGTATGACCAGTGAGGAACTAAATGAACTTATAGAAAAGTGCAAACAAAATCCTGGTCTAGCGGGGATATGTTTATATAATGGAAACCCTGCAGGTGTTTATGAGTTAAGTATAGTGAGCAATGTGGGTTGGATTAAGGCGATTGCTGTTGACCCGATTTATCAAGGTATAGGTATTGGCAAGATATTATTAGAAAAATCCGTAAGAACATTATATGCGTCTGGTTGTAAAGAAGTAAAGCTGGTTGTAATTAGTACAAACGAAAAGGCAGTCAACCTGTATTCGAAGTACGGTTTCGAAGAGGACACTGTGAGATCTATTTGGTTTATGAGGCCCTGTACGACCTATAACCTGTCTGTGGGGTAATTCAGGACTTTAGTCCTATAAAAATTGTACGATAGTACCCCAGGAAAAGAAGCAACGGTACGAAATGTTTTTATAAAAAAATGATAGGGGGTAGTGGCATTGAAAAGGGTACTATCGATAATTGTTGCCCTTTTACTGGTAGTAGCGTTTTCTGCCGGAATTGCCTGGGCTAAGCCCGGAAATGGACACGGGTGGGGAAACGCTGCAAAAGGTGGGTCCAAAGTTGTAGATAAGGCGGATTTGAAGGGTAAGGCCAAAAAGGTTAAGGTTAAAAACAACATCCGTCAGCAGTTCGTGCAAAAATATAATGAAGTGGTCAGAAAAGGGGTAGAGGACGACAATAACTTTACGGATGTGGGAAAACACTGGGCAAGGTCTCACATCAATACGATGGCGGCGATCGGGTTGTTTGCCGGGTATGAGGACGGTACCTTCAAGCCCAACAAGCCCATTAGCCAGGCAGAGCTTATCGCCCTTCTAATGAGGATCACACCGGATGATCCCGCAGAAGCAAATGACGAAGAACAAGAAGTTGAAGAAGAGGAAAACGACGAAGAACAAAATGAGGATGGCCAGCTTGACGAAGATCAAACAGACGAAGAACAAACTGATGAAGACCGGAATGACGAAGAGCAAACTGGGGAAGAGCAGACCAATAACGATGATGAAGATGAATCTGAAGACGCTAACCTCAATGATATGCCTGAATGGGCCAGGGGAGCAGTCTGGAAGGGTATCCATAAAGGCATTATCAACCTGAATCGTTTTCATTCCCATGTTCAAGCCACAAGGGCCCTGACTGCCGTCTGGATTGCCAAGTCCTTGGGTTTAGAACCGGTAGATACAACTGATGTTCCTTTTAAAGACGGGATTTTGCTTTCCCCGGAGGATGTCGGTTATATTATGGCCCTGTATCAAGAAGGTATTATGGTCGGGAACTCCGATGGCAGGTTCAATCCTAACAGCGCCATTACCAGGGCCGAAATGGCAGTTATAATGGAAAGAATCATTGCCGCGCAGGAAGAAAGCGCAGAGGATGAGAGCAGCGAAGGGGATGAGGACGACGAAACGGATGATGAGGACACAAACGGTGATGATAGTACCGATAATGAAGAAGATGAAGAAGATGAAGAAGATGAAGAAGATGAAGAATGATGAAATAAACCAAGAAAGCGTTACCGATTGAAGTGAATGGGCATTAATGACACTTTCTACAAACTCCATTAACGGGTTAAACCGTAAATATACCAGTTCTTGTTACCCGACCTGGTGATAAGGTCGGGTTTTTATTTGCTTGTTTAAATGGGTAAGACCTGGTATTGGGTTTGCATGGCTAGGTGTTTCCCGGAATTGGCACGGTATGGCCCATATAGAACGTTCTTGCCGGGTGATGCGGAATTATATATAATAACTAAAGAGAAATTTATTTAGTAAGTTAATCGGTTTAATTAATTTGGGGGCGGAATTATGTCTAATATGTCGGCAGTACAAAATGACAATAATCCCGGCTACCGTGTTATTCTGGATCAACCGGAAGTTGCAGCCATTTTAGAGGAAGGTACCGTTGTCCGTTATCCCAAAGGTCAAATTATTTTTTCTGCTGATGAGGTTGCTGACCGGACATATTATATTGAGGATGGTTATGTTAAAATCTATCGTTTAGGTTTTGACGGGCGTGAAATTACGGTTGGTTCAATTAGGAACCCCGGTGAATTGATGGGCGTGTCTGAGACGTTATATCACGGGAAACGTACCTGTTTTGCGCGGGCCATTGCCGATGTCAAGCTGGTACTGCTATCTCGAGAACAGTTTGATAGTGTCCTGCAAAAACACCCTGAATTAGCGGTTAAAGTAGCAAGTTTGTTGGCCGCAAGAATGCGTTATGCAGAATCTATGCTCCATAGTATCGTTTCCGGCAGGGTATCTGCTAGGATGGCGGTGACACTGCTTAATATTGGCCGGCAGTGTGGTGAAACCACCCGGGAAGGTATCAAGATTAAATTTGGCCTGACACAAGAAGAACTTGCTTCTATGAGCGGGTTAAGCCGCCAGACGGTTTCTACGGTCTTAAAGAATCTTAAAAGGGAAAATCTTATAAAGATTAACGGGCGGCAAATCATAATTATTGATCCCCAGAAATTAGAACAGATTGCCGTTTAGACGACCGTATTTTGGGAAAGGTGAGGGCTGATATGCTTAACGGCGGATATGCATTCCAGTTGGATGGCCGCGAACTGGATGCCATTTACCAAATCGGTGTTCCCCGTACTTACAGTGCGGGGGATGCCATTTTTAATGCCGGTAATAAGGCTGAATCCGTCTATTATATAGATGACGGCTGGGTACGCATATATCGCCTTAACCCGGATGGTAGAAAACTTACCGTTGGTGGTATCCGAAATGCAGGGGAATTTTTCGGGCTTGCCGAAGCTCTTAACGGGGTTCAGTGTTCATCCTTCGCCCAAGCTATTACAGCGGTAAAAGTCATTGTTATTAGCCGCAAAGATTTTTTGGAACTGCTGAACAACCACCCGACACTGGCCTTAAAGATAGCCCGTTTGCTGGCGGCTCGGATGCGGGAAACAGAAGGGTTGGTTCACGAAATTACATCGCAGCAATCATCGGGGCGCCTGGCCGGGTTGCTGCTAAAACTGGCGTCGAAGTACGGGGTTTCTGACGGGGAAGGTACGGTAATTAAACTGAAATTGACCCACGAGGAAATGGCGTCGATGGTAGGTGTCACCCGTCAGACGGTAACGTCCGTCTTAAGCATGTTCAAGAATGAACGAAGTATTACCATGGAAGATGACCATATTAAGATCATTGATGTCGATAAATTAAAAGCTTGGTTATCCGCATAAATAAAGAGACGAATAGAGTAAAACATACAAAAAGAGGTAGTTGACGTGAAAATGTCCTACCTCTTTAATGTTTCTTATTATTAATAAATTGATAAGGAGGGCGAACTCTGGCACCTAGCCACCTGTAATGGCATTTGAATATACTGCAGTAGATGGTTACAGGCTATTTGTTCCATGCCGGGGGTCACAGCATGTTTCGGTGCCGTCGCCTCGGGACTCCCTCTCGCAACACAATATAACATATATCGCATCTAGGCGCAAAACCGGAATACTATTTATATTTAAATATTGTCTAGCTTGTACTTTGTGTAACGAACTTAAAGCCGCAAGCTCCGTTTTTATTTACCGTTTTCGCCGGGTGTGGTTCTTAAACAAGCAGTTAAGTAGCAGGTTTGCGAAAGATCAGCAGATATTCGTGTATTTTATTGACCCGGAACACGTAGGGGTAGCCGAGGGGACGAAGATTATTATACTCCTTACGCCGGTCCCAGATAATGATATCATCAAGTTTGTAATTTTGGCGGCAAAGTTTGTTGGTAAGATCAATGTGCAGGGGGAAAAAATTGGCCTTCTTGCGTAAATCCATGACATTGATGATGCAGTACCCGCCGGGAACGAGTGTCATAAAAACCTTTTCAAAAATCTCGCTTAAAGAATCCAAAAACAATTCATAATTGTCGATATTGCCCAAATTATTGTCAATAGTATCGTAATTACGTTTGTCCTTAGTGTCGGCCGTTCTTTTTTGATTTAGAATGTTCCAGTAGGGCGGTGAGGTTACGCATAGTTTTACTGTTGCGATATCGACATGGTGCAATAAATTGCGTGCATCATCACAGATCAGTACCGTGTTTTGCCGGTTTGTCCTGGTGGAGGACAACCTTTTACGTGCCTGGGCGACGTATTCAGGTGACAACTCAATACCTAAGCTGTGCCGCCCGAGTTGCTGTGCTGCCAGAAGAGTACTTCCAAGCCCGGCAAAAGGGTCCAATACAAGGTCGCCCGGTTGGGTATAAATCTCAATAAACCTTGACGGAAGGGCAACGGGAAAAAGTGCCGGGTGATCCAACCTTTTCTCTTCCGTGCTTTTATCGATGTCGCTCCAAATACTAATGGAGTATCGTGCCCATGTTTTGCCGTCCAGAGATGTCTTATTCCTGCTCAAAACTGTAAACCTCCCGGACGACTTTCCTGGCCCACGTCAGAAATCCCGTATGACCTACCATCCGGTGATTGGGACGCACACTGCGATCCCTGATATGCCAGTCCCGTACCAGTAATTCTGTGGTTTCAATCATGGCAAAGGACTTATGATGACGCAGTTCTTGAGTGAAAAGATCGGCTTGCTTTATGGTAGGGGTATAGGCTAGGAGAATTCCTCCTGATTTTAAGGCTCTAGTGCAGTTTTCGACAGCGTTCCACGGTTCCGGGACATCCAGCAAGATACAGTCAACATCCTGCTCATCTATTTGTTCGTATATATTGCCAAGTTTTAATGTGACATTAGAAGGTTCACCAAGTAATTCGGAGATATTGCGGCGGGCAAAATCGAGCATGTCGCGGCGTACATCATACCCCCAAACGTAACCTTCGGGGCCTACCTGACGTGCCACGGCCAACAGGAGTGCACCGCTGCCGACACCGCCCAGGATTACCCGTGCTCCGGGGAAAATATCGGCCTGCAGTAAGATATAGGCGGTATCTTTGGGGTAAATAATCCCGCTTTTACGGGGCATATTCATAATATAATCAATCATCCTGGGGCGAAAAACGTAAACTTCTTTATCCATACTGGTCTTTATAAGTGAACCCGGCGGCAGACCGATAACTTTACTATGGTCAATGTAACCACGATGGGTATGAAGGCGCCCGTCGGCTTTCAAACGTTTGAGGTAACTACGCTGCTGTTGGTCGATGAAAACAACCAGATCCCCTTCTTGCAAATACAATACAATAAACTCCTTTCTTGTCGTCAAAATAGTGATGAAAAAATGTATTAGCTTTGCAACTGAGATTTTACTTTTTCGGGATAAATGAAAAAATTCCCTGCTTGCTTGCCCTGCCGGCAGCCGTTATGCTATAATATGGTGTGCTAGGTAGACCAGGGGAATCCCTGGTATTCTTCATTTTTGTGAAAGTTTATAATCCACTAGTAAATCTGGTATTTAGGAAGTGCGTTATTTTAATAGTATAATTACCAAGACAGGAAATTGTTAAGCTAGAGGAGGATTTTTTATGAAGGCTACAGCGGAAAAGATTGAGAAAAACAAGGTGCAGCTAGAGGTAGAAGTAGAACCGGAACGCCTGAGTGAGGCTATAAATAAAGCCTATCGCAAGTTAAGAAGTAAGGCCAAGATACCCGGTTTCCGCCCCGGCAAGGCACCGAGAGTCGTATTTGAACGTTATTACGGGAAGGAACCTCTCATAAATGAAGCGCTGGAATCATTGCTTCCTGTTTGTTACCTTGAAGCCGTCAAGGAAACCGGTATTGAACCGGTGGATCAACCGGAAATCGATATAGATCAACTGGAAGAGGGCAAACCTTTTATTTTTAAGGCAAAAGTTGATGTAGTACCTGAAGTCGAGTTGGGTAATTACCAAGGACTCGAGGTAACAAAACCTGAGATCAAGGTAAGTGAGGAAGATATAAATGCAGAACTGGAACGCTTGCGCAACCGCTATGCCAAGCTTGTAACCCTAGATGAAGGTCAGGTTGAGAAGGGTGACATTGTCACTATCGATTATTACGGGACTGTTGATGGTAAGCCTTTTAAAGGAGGACAAGGCGAGAACCGGTCTATCGAAGTAGGCCTGGGCTTTGTGGCTGATGATTTTGACGAGAACCTGCTTGGCATGTCTTTGGGTGAGACTAGGGATATAAAGGTCACTCTACCGGAGGACTTTGCCGATAAAACTGTGGCGGGTAAAGAGGCGGTTATTAGGACTACCATTAAGAACATTAGGCGCAAAGAACTTGCTCCTTTAGATGACGATTTTGCTAAGGACGTGAGTGAGTTTGATACGCTGGAAGAATTAAGAGCTGATCTTAAGAATAAGCTAGAGAAGGCTGCTGAGAAAAGGAGCGATAATGCTGTCAAAGAGGCCCTGGTGCGCCAGGTTGTTGAAAATTCTTCGGTCGATCTGCCACCTGGTATGATTAACAGTAGAATTGACCAAATGATGCAAGAAGTAATGCAGCCTTTAGCCCAGCAAGGTATTACGGCAGAACAGTACTACCGGTTGACTAATACCACTGAGGAGCAGATGCGTGAAAAATTGAGGCAAGATGCTGAGTTTAGTGTAAAACAAGAATTGGTACTGGATGCCATTGCCCAAAAGGAAGATCTTGAAGTCAGCGAAGAAGAAGTCGAGCAGGAAATAAAACGTCTATCGGAGTTTTACCGGCAGGATGCTGATAAAGTAAAGGAAATGCTGGAGCAGCGGGATGAAATGAAAAATCTTAAAAAGAACCTTCTGCGATTAAAAGCCCTTGACTTTTTGGCAGAAAATGCCAAAATAGTAGAAGGTACTGAAGAGGCCGGTATGGAAAACGATACGGGTGAAGAGAAGTAATGTCACCGGATGTTTCCTTTTACAAAATCCAATAATATGGTTTAGCATAACGGTAGGAGGGTAAGTATGAGCAATCTGATTCCCATTGTGGTGGAACAAACGGCCAGAGGCGAGCGTGCTTATGACATATATTCACGCCTGCTCAAAGACCGTATTGTTTTCATAGGTGGTACCATTGATGACAGTATGGCAAATTTGGTAATCGCTCAGCTTCTGTTTTTAGAAGCGGAAGACCCTGAGAAGGATATCCACCTTTATATTAATTCTCCGGGGGGATTGGTAACAGCCGGAATGGCAATTTATGACACGATGCAGTATGTACAACCCGATGTGTCGACGATTTGTCTTGGGCAGGCAGCGAGCATGGCAGCATTTTTGCTGGCGGCAGGTGCGAAAGGCAAAAGATTTGCTACACCATATTCCCGGGTAATGATACACCAGCCGCTAGGAGGAGTTCAGGGGCAAGCTACCGAAATAGATATTCACGCGCGAGAAATTTTACGAATGAAAGATGTGCTAAACAGGTTGCTTGCTAAACACACCAACACGCCTTTGGAAAAAATCCAACAGGATACTGAGCGTGATTTCTTTATGTCCGCTGAACAATCTAAGGAATATGGTATTATTGACGAGGTGATAAAGGTCCGCAAGAAGGCCAAGTAGAAGAGGTGGTATAGTGTTTAATGAAAAAGGCCAATTAAAGTGTTCGTTTTGCGGAAAGCTGCAGGACCAGGTTAAAAAATTGGTGGCCGGTCCGGGAGTCTATATTTGTGACGAGTGCATTGAACTGTGCAATGAGATTATCGAAGAAGAACTGAATGATGATCTAGGGTTGGAACTTCGCGATATCCCTAAGCCGCACGAAATTAAAAGTTACTTGGATCAATATGTAATCGGCCAAGAACATGCTAAGAAGATTCTTTCCGTGGCGGTATACAACCATTACAAGCGCATTAACGCGGGCAGCAAGACGGATGATGTTGAGCTCCAAAAAAGCAATATCATAATGCTAGGACCTACGGGTTCGGGTAAGACTTTGCTGGCCCAAACTTTGGCCCGTATGTTAAATGTGCCTTTTGCCATCGCTGATGCTACGTCCCTTACCGAAGCCGGGTATGTTGGTGAAGATGTGGAAAATATCTTATTGAAGCTTATTCAGGCAGCCGATTACGATGTTGAAAAGGCCGAAAAAGGGATCGTATATATCGATGAAATCGATAAAATTGCGCGTAAGTCCGAGAACCCTTCCATTACGCGGGATGTTTCGGGCGAAGGTGTGCAGCAGGCTTTACTGAAGATCCTGGAAGGTACGGTAGCCAGCGTTCCCCCGCAGGGTGGACGTAAACACCCACATCAGGAATTTATCCAGCTGGACACGACTAATATTCTTTTTATCTGCGGTGGTGCTTTTGAAGGCATCGATAAAATTATCCAAAACCGCGTGTCTCAAAAGACTATGGGTTTTGGAGCGGAATTAACCGTTAAAAAAGACCGGAAACTTGGTGAAATCTTACGCCAAATTCTACCCCAGGATCTTCTAAAGTTCGGTTTGATACCGGAGTTTGTGGGTCGTTTGCCGGTCATAGTGACATTGGATCCTTTAACCACCGAGGATTTGGTAAGCATCCTGACAAAGCCGCGTAACGCCCTGGTCAAACAGTATGAGAAGCTGTTTGAGATGGATGGGGTTACGCTGGAGTTCCAGGATGAAGCTCTCAAAGCCATTGCGGAGGAGGCGATCCGCCGCAATACCGGAGCCCGTGGTTTACGTGCTATTTTGGAAGAGATTATGCTCAACGTGATGTACGACATACCAGCTCTCGGGGATGTCGCCAAGTGCACAATCTCCAAAGACACTGTGGTTAAGAGGGAACCGCCTATGATTATAAAGGTGGAGCGCAACAGTAAAAAGAAGAAAGAAAACATGCTTTAATGTCAACCGCTAAAATTGACACCTTAAAAACCGCCGGTTTCGGCGGTTTTTTGCTTACGTTTAAACCTTTGAAAAGTTGTAATACTAGAATTATAAAACTAGTAATATTTTGGGAGGTTTCCTCGTGGAGTTAACTGCCGGAATGGGAAGCTTGCTTACATTTGTTCAGGTGTTTTTTGGAGTTGTTATCGGGCTTTATTTCTGGAACCTATTAAAAAGCCAGCAGGGCAGTAAAGTTGCTGTTGAAAAAGAATCACGCCGGGAAGTCGAGCGGTTGCGCAAGCTTAGAGCCATATCCCTCAGCGAGCCTCTTGCAGAAAAGACGCGTCCTACCCAGTTTTGCGAGATTATTGGGCAGGAAGACGGGTTAAAAGCATTGCGGGCCGCTCTGTGTGGTCCTAACCCGCAGCATGTTATTATCTACGGGCCGCCCGGTGTAGGTAAAACAGCGGCAGCCAGGTTGGTACTGGAAGAAGCCAAGAATAATAAGTTCACACCGTTTAAACCGGATGCCAAGTTTGTCGAAGTGGATGCCACTACCGCTCGTTTTGATGAACGTGGAATTGCCGATCCCCTCATTGGATCGGTGCACGATCCCATTTACCAAGGGGCGGGTCCTATGGGTATGGCCGGTATCCCACAGCCTAAGATCGGCGCTGTTACTAAGGCCCATGGAGGCATCCTGTTTATCGATGAGATTGGAGAACTGCATCCGATACAGATGAATAAACTTCTTAAAGTATTGGAAGACCGTAAAGTCTTTTTGGAGAGTGCTTACTACAGCCCGGATGATAGCAATATTCCCAGCCACATCCACGACATGTTTCAAAACGGGCTACCTGCCGACTTCCGGTTGGTGGGGGCGACCACGCGTATGCCGGAAGAGATCCCACCTGCCATTCGTTCGCGGTGCATGGAAATCTATTTCCGCCCTCTGGAACCCGATCAGATTTCCAAAATTATTATCAATGCCGTGCGAAAAATAGATTTTAGCATTGAAGACGCTGCCGTAGAGGTGGCTAAAAGGTATGCCACTAACGGTCGTGATGCCGTCAATATTATCCAACTGGCCGCCGGGCTGGCGCTTACCGAAAACCGGCAGTCAATTTCCGCTGCCGATGTGGAATGGGTTATTCATAGTGGGCAGTACGCTCTGCGTATGGAACAGAAAATTGCCGGTACCCCTGAAGTGGGCCGGGTTAACGGGCTTGCAGTATACGGTCCCAGCTGCGGCCGGCTCCTGGAAATCGAAGCTACCGTGGTACCTGCCGAAGGGGAAGGAAGTATTACCGTGACCGGTGTAGTGGATGAAGAGGAACTTAACGGTACGGGACGTGTCATCAGGCGTAAGAGCCTGGCGCGCAGTGCTGTTGAAAACGTGCTTACCGCTCTCCGCCTGACAATGGATTTCGATTACCACAAGTACGATATTCATGTTAACTTTCCGGGTGGTATTCCTATCGACGGACCTTCTGCCGGGGTGGCTATCGCCACAGCCATATATTCGGCGGCTACCGGTACACCGGTATCCAATGAAGTGGCTATGACGGGAGAAGTATCCATAAGAGGTTATGTGCGGCCGGTAGGCGGTGTGGTAGCCAAAGTGGATGCTGCCCTGCGTGCCGGGGCCAAAAAAGTGTATATACCGAAGGAAAATTTCCAGGAGCTCTTTCACAAGATGAAGGGTATTGAAATCCAGGGGGTGGAGCACCTGGATGAAGTTTTACGTGGCGCATTAATGTCTTCACCGGTAACGCCGCGAGCTGTTAAAAATACCACCATATCCGATAGAAAGCTGGTCCCGGCGGGGATATAATGTTTCCACTTTATAAAAACGGCGGAAAACCCTTTGTAAAAAGGGTTTTTTATTGTGCTTTAGCAACTATTACTATGGCCGATATCTTCTTTCATATGTTAGAATAAATCTGATAAGATGCCGTCTGATGGTTATTTTAACGCGGTCATAGTAAGGAGGTGCACTTGTGGACACGGCTAGAAAGGTTTTACCGATGCTCCCTCTGCGTGGGGTTTTGGTTGTTCCCTACATGGTAATACATCTCGATGTTGGCCGTGAAAAGTCGGTTAAGGCTATAGAGGAAGCCATGATCCATGATCGGATCATTTTTTTGGCCACCCAAAAAGAAGCCCAAACCGATGACCCAGGTGTGGATGATATTTATCGTGTAGGCACGGTTGCTGAGGTAAAGCAGCTTTTGAAGCTGCCCGGAGGTACCATCCGGGTTCTGGTGGAAGGTATTGCGAGGGCCAAAATCCAGGAATACCTGTCTGAAGATCCCTATTTTAAGGTAGAGATATATCAGTATTCCGAGGATTTCAAGAAAACTTCCGAGTTGGAAGCGCTGATGCGTAATTTAGTTAACCAATTCGAGCAATATGTCAAGCTTTCTAAAAAGATTCCTCCGGAAACGGTAGTTTCCGTCATCAATATCGAGGAACCCGGACGTCTGGCGGACATAATCGCTTCCCACCTGCCTTTGCGTATTGACGATAAACAGCAGATCCTGGAAGCCGTTGAAATCAAAGAACGCCTGGAGACATTATGCAGTATTCTGGCCAAAGAGCTTGAAATTTTGGAGTTAGAGCGCCGGATTAACGTTCGTGTGCGGAAGCAGATGGAAAAGACACAGAAGGAATACTACCTACGGGAACAGTTGAAGGCTATCCAGCGCGAGTTGGGCGAGAAAGATGAGCGAGCTGCAGAAGGCGAAGAGTACCGGGAGAAAATTGCTAAAGCCAAGCTGCCCAAGGATGTCGAGGAAAAGGCCCTTAAAGAGCTTGAACGCCTTGAAAAAATGCCGCCTATGGCTGCTGAGGCTACGGTGGTACGTAATTACCTTGACTGGCTGTTAGCTCTTCCCTGGACTAAGACTACCAAAGACCGCCTCGATATTAAGACGGCTGAAGCAATTTTGGATGAAGATCATTACGGCTTAAAGAAAGTTAAGGAACGTATCTTGGAATACCTGGCCATTCGTAAACTGTCCAATAAGATGAAAGGTCCCATCTTGTGTTTCGTCGGTCCGCCCGGGGTGGGTAAAACGTCGCTGGGTAAATCTATTGCCCGTGCTATCGAGAGAAAGTTCGTACGTATTTCGCTGGGCGGGGTGCGCGATGAGGCTGAGATCCGCGGCCACCGGCGGACATATGTGGGAGCATTGCCCGGGCGTATTATCCAGGGTATGCGTACGGCAGGTTCCAAAAACCCGGTATTTCTGCTTGATGAAATTGACAAGATGAGTATGGACTTCCGGGGTGATCCTTCGGCGGCCTTGTTGGAGGTACTGGATCCGGAACAAAATAACGCCTTTAGTGATCATTTCATCGAAGTTCCGTATGACCTGTCTGACGTTATGTTTATTACTACGGCCAATTATTACTACAATATTCCGAGGCCTTTGTTGGACCGTATGGAAATTATTCATATTTCCGGTTACACCGAGGAAGAAAAGGTGCAGATTGCTTTAAGGCACTTGATTCCCAAACAGTTTACGGAACACGGTTTGACCAAAAAGAACTTGACCATTTCCGAGGGTGCCATCCGGCGGATTATCCGCGAGTACACGCGGGAGTCCGGGGTACGCAACCTGGAGCGTCAGATTGCCACCCTTTGCCGTAAGGCAGCTAAGGAAATTGTGTCTAATAAGGCCACAAAAGTACGCGTTACGATGAGGAATATTGAGCAGTTCCTCGGGATTCCGCGTTACCGTTATAGCATGGCCGAAAAGAAAGATGAAGTTGGTGCCGCAACAGGGCTGGCCTGGAGCGAAGTTGGTGGTGACACACTGACCATAGAAGTTACCACTTGTAAGGGTAAAGGTAATTTAACCTTAACCGGTAAACTCGGCGAAGTAATGCGCGAATCGGCGCAGGCCGGTTACAGCTACATCCGGTCACGTGCTGAAAGCCTCGGTATCGACCAGTTTTTTAACGAGAAGATCGATATTCATATTCACGTGCCGGAAGGTGCTACGCCCAAAGACGGCCCTTCAGCCGGTATTACTATGGCTACGGCGGTCGTTTCGGCCTTAACCGGGCGGAAGGTACGGCACGATGTGGCGATGACCGGTGAAATTACGTTGCGGGGCAAGGTTCTGCCGGTAGGCGGCATCAAAGAAAAAGTACTGGCAGCCCACCGTGCCGGCATCAAGACCGTTATCCTGCCATATGAAAACAGAAAGGATATCGAGGAAATTCCGGCCAATGTCAAAAGAGAACTGAAGTTTGTTCTGGTAGACCATATGGACCGTGTGTTGGAAGAGGCATTGGTGCCGGAAAGTGTGGAAGAGGTATCGGTAAAGGAAGCAGCAATAACTTCTGATGATAAGGAGACAGACTATCAGGCGGTAATTAATACCAGGTAAATTTTCAACTGGTTAACTGGTAATATTAAGAGGGCGATTTAATCGCCCTCTTATTTTTATATTTTTAAAAGCTATACGACATTTTTATGCTACGGTGTAGGTAAAGGAATGTTGTTAAGAGCATCCTGGGCGTATTGGGCAGCGGCGAATTTTTCATAGGGGATTTTCTGAGGAAGTTCTCCGGCGGCCACAAAAATCTGCTGCAGCCGTTCATACTGCGCAGGTTCAATGACAGGCGTATCTGTCCACAAGCCGGTATCTTTGGCGCGCTGTATGGCACGGGTAAGGGATTTGACCCCCATGTCGGGGAAAAAAGGTCCTACTAAGGCCGCGATTTCGCCGGCCTCGTGTTTCTTAAGCCAGCGTTGGGCCTGGTAGATAGCACGCGCATAAGCTACGGCCGTATCCGGGTGCTCTGAAAGGAAGGCCGGGGTAGCGGCACATACCCGGGCGGGGATTTCCCCTGCTTCGGCCAGAGAGGCCATAATCCACCCCTGGCCGTTATTTTCCATACGGGCAGCTGCCGGGTCGGGCAGAATAATGAAGCTGCCTGAACCGGAGAGAAAGGCGCCGCGCCGCAGGTGAAGGGGTAAGTTTTGTACGATAATGACATGCATTTGAGGTATGAGATGATTTTTTTTCAATATCTCTTCGAGCGCTACTTGGGCGGTAGAATCAGGTGGTCCGGCGATGATGGTTTTATTTTTTACCTGATCCCACTGAAAATCTTTATTTTTTTCACGGGCCAGCAGCAGGCAGGGCTCGTGCCTGGTCAATGCCACAAAGGCTTTGACTTGGGTTCCAAAGATACGTTCTACCTGCGTAATTATAATATCGGCTTGGCCCGGATCTTCAATATAGCCTGTAGCGCTTGTGGTTAGCGTGACATCGAGTCCTTGGTCGTGAAAGTATCCCAGAGCGGCGGCGGCGTAATGCGGAATATGGGCAATAAGGCGCTGGGTTTCCCTGACGGTTATTTGTTCTTTAGGTGCCGGTTTTGGTAAGTTAAGAAATAACCACACGGCAACTGCTCCTAATAAAAGTAGAACCGTAATTATCAAGATTTTACGCATGGCCTGCCTCCGTTTTCAGGGAGCTATTTTAACCTCATAAATACTTGGGAAATATGGTAAATATGTCTGGGAAAACCTATAATAAGGCTTTGATGGGCATTTATTGACAGGTAACGGAAAAGACATTAGGATAAAAATGATGTGACAAAAACCGGGAGGGAACCTGTTTTGGATGCAAAAAACATGCCTCCGAGCTATAACCCCAAGGACGTAGAGGACAGGCTTTATCGCGAGTGGGAAGAAAAGAAGTACTTTCACGCGGAAGTACAACCGGACAAGACGCCCTTCAGTATCGTGATGCCCCCGCCCAATGTCACGGGCGAGCTTCATATGGGACACGCCCTTGACAACACCCTGCAGGATGTGTTGATCCGCTGGCGCCGCATGCAGGGTTATAATACCTTATGGCTGCCGGGTACGGACCACGCAGGGATTGCGACTCAGGCCAAAGTGGAAGCACAATTGGCTAAAGAAGGCACCAGCCGTTATGACCTGGGGCGTAAAAAATTTTTAGAACGGGTATGGGATTGGAAGCAGCGCTACGGAGACCGCATTACCAACCAGCTGAGGCGCTTGGGAGCTTCCTGTGACTGGGATCGCGAGCGCTTTACGATGGATGAGGGATGTTCGGAAGCGGTACGCGAGGTCTTTTTGCAGTTGTACGAGGAAGGTCTGATCTACCGCGACTATTACATTGTCAACTGGTGCCCGAAATGTAATACCACCATTTCTGATATCGAGGTTGAACACGTTGAACTGCCGGCTCATCTTTATTATATTAAATACCCTACCGAGGACGGCAGGGATTTTATAACGGTAGCCACAACCCGCCCCGAGACTATGCTGGGGGATACGGCAGTGGCTGTACACCCGGGCGATGACCGGTACCAACACCTGATTGGTACCACGGTGATCCTGCCGCTGATGAACCGCCCGATTCCGATTATTGCCGATGACTATGTATCACCGGAGTTCGGTACCGGGGCCGTTAAGATAACCCCGGCGCACGACCCGAACGATTTTGAGATCGGTAAACGCCATAAATTACCTCAAATACAGGTTATCGACACGGACGGTCATATGACGGCGGAAGCCGGTCCATACCAGGGGCTTGACCGCTGGGAATGCCGCAAGAAGGTGCTGCGGGACTTGGAGGAGCAAGGACTGCTGGCCGAAGTGGAAGATTTAACGCACGCGGTAGGTCATTGTTACCGTTGTAATACCGTAGTGGAACCCATGATTTCGCAGCAGTGGTTTGTGCGTATGAAACCTTTGGCGGAGCCGGCCATTCGTGTTGTAAAGGAAGGAAAAATTAAATTTATACCGGAGCGCTTTACCAAGATTTATTTAAACTGGCTGGAAAACATTCGGGACTGGTGCATTTCTCGCCAACTGTGGTGGGGTCACCGTATTCCGGTCTGGTATTGTAAGGACTGCGACGAAATTATCACCTCCAAAACCGATGTTACCCAGTGCTCCCGCTGCGGCAGCCGGAATGTGGAACAGGACCCTGATGTTCTTGATACCTGGTTTTCGTCAGCTTTATGGCCGTTTTCCACCATGGGGTGGCCGGAAAAAACGGCGGAGCTGGCGCACTTTTATCCTACGTCCGTACTGGTGACCGGGCGGGATATTATCTTTTTCTGGGTGGCACGCATGATTTTCAGCGGCTTGAAGTTCATGAAGGAGGTTCCTTTCCGCGAGGTTTTTATTCACGGGTTGGTACTGGATGCCCTGGGGAGAAAAATGAGCAAGTCCCTGGGTAATGGAGTCGATCCTTTGGAAGTTATTGAACAGTACGGTGCCGACAGCCTGCGTTTTATGCTGGTTACGGGCAATACGCCTGGTAACGATATCCGCTTTCAGTTTGAAAAGGTAGAAGGGGCGCGAAATTTTGCCAATAAGTTATGGAATGCCTCCCGGTTTGTAATTATGAACCTGGAAGGTTACCAGCCCGGTGAGCCCGTCAAGGCCGAGTTGACCCTGGCCGACCGGTGGATTCTCAGCCGCTATCAGGATACCGTGGTTAGGGTAAGTGAGAATATGGAGGCTTATGAACTCGGTGAAGCGGCCAGGGTATTGTACGAATTTATTTGGGACGAGTTTTGCGATTGGTATATTGAACTCAGCAAGCCGCGGCTGTATCGCGGTACACCGGAAGAAAAGGCTGCTGCCCAGCACGTATTGGTCACGGTTTTAGAAGGTACTTTGAAGCTGTTGCACCCGTTTATGCCGTTTATAACCGAGGAAATTTGGCACCACTTACCGCAAACGGGAGAGACCGTGATGCTGGCACCTTGGCCCGAGAGCAAACCGGAACTGCGTGATGCCGGGGCGGAAAAACAGATGAACGACATAATCGAGGTCATACGTACCATCCGTCACCTGCGTAGTGAAATGAACGTACCTCCAGCCAAGCGGGCCGAGGCGGTACTGGTGGCAGGCAATGACCGGGTGTATGAGATAATCAACACCTGGCAGGACTACATTGCCGACCTGGCACGCGCTGATGTGAAAGTAGTCAAGAGCCTGGCGTCCAAACCTCAGCAAGCGGCCCACGGTATGGCCCGGGGTACGGAAATTTATATTCCTTTGGCCGGTTTGATTGATATTGACAAGGAATTGGCCCGTCTTAAAAAGGAACTGCAGGAATTGGAGAAGGAACTTAACCGTGTAAACAGTAAGCTCCGCAACGAAGGATTTTTGAAAAAGGCTCCGGCGGAAATCGTTGCTAAAGAGAAGAACAAGCAGGAGGAGTTAACCCAGAAACGGATGGCCCTGGAGGCACGGCTGCGCTTGTTGGGAACCAAGGAATAAAAGAGGGTAATATTGTTAAACAGCGTTAATACGGAAGGGAAGGGCGGCCGGCAGGCCGCCTGCTTGGTTTAGGGGTAGGCCTGTGAATTATCAAGAAGCAATCAAGTTTATTCAAAACTTGGCGCAGAATGGTTCCAACCTGGGATTGGAGCGGGTGCGGCGTCTTTTGGCCCTTGGGGGAAACCCGGAAAAAGCGCTGCGCACGGTGCATATCGGAGGTACCAACGGTAAGGGATCGGTAACCGCGATGTTAACCGCGATACTTACCAGGGCCGGTTACCGCGTGGGAAGTTTTACTTCGCCCCATTTGCATTCCTATACCGAAAGATTTCGTATTGATGGCATACCGGTATCTGAAGAAAGATTGGCATCTTTAATTGCAGAACAGGTCCCAGTTTTAAAAGAAGCCGCAAGGGATGTTTTTTTCGCGCCTACGGAGTTTGAAATCCACGCGTTTCTGGCCTTTGAACTGTTCCGCCGGGAGCAGGTTGACCTGGCGTTACTGGAGGTGGGCCTTGGTGGCCGTCTGGATGCGACCAACGTTACGTTACCGGAAGCGGCAGTAATCACTAACGTCAGTCTTGATCACACCGATTATCTCGGGAAAACGTTCCGGGAAATCGCCAGGGAAAAAGCCGGTATCGTCAAAGCCGGTGTTCCTGTGGTCACCGGGGCGCAGGGGGAAGCCCTGGAGGTAATTGCCGGGGTGTGCCGTGACAAAGGGGCACCTATGATCCGCTTGGGTAAGGATATCTGGTGGGATAAACCGTATTTGGACGGTCGCGAGCAGGTTTTCAACCTTTATAGTTCCAAAACCCGTTATTATAACTTGCGTTTAGGACTGCCGGGCGGGTACCAGGTTCCCAATGCCGCCTGTGCCGTGGCAGTCATAGAGGTTTTGGCCGAGAGAGATTTTACCGTTAGCGAACAGGCTCTCCGGGACGGTCTGCAGTCCGTGCATTGGCCGGGCCGCTTTGAAATTTTGGACGGGCGACCGACCATTGTATTGGACGGAGCCCATAACCCTGCCGGGGCTAAGGCGCTGCGGCAGTCCATTCAGGAATATTTCCCGGGTCATACATTTGTGATGGTTTTGGGAGTTCTGGCTGATAAGGACCGGGAAGGCGTAGTAGAGACCCTTGTTCCGCTGGCAAGAACGGTAGTCGTTACCCGTCCCCCTAACAGGAGAGCCGGAGATTGGAAGGTACCCGCCGGTACAGCAAGGCAGTATATCGATAAGGTTTTCCTAGTCGAAGATGTGGGGCAAGCGGTGGAAAAGGCCGTTGCCCTGAGTAAACCCCAGGATGTTGTGATCATTACCGGATCCCTGTACTTATTGGCCGCCGCCCGTGCATGGTTGTTGGATAAGAAGTATGGTCTCAAAAGTCTCTAAAAAAGCCGCAGGCCGTTTGGCGGTGCTTTTTGTCCCTTGGTGCTAATAATAGTCGGCGCGGTTGTGAAAACTACATACACCTACTGCCACCATAATCGTACGAGCTGAATAGAAAAAGGGGCAAGCAAAATGGAAGTATTATTATTGATGGTTGTGTTCGCGATCATTATCGGGTTTGAAGTACCGCGCCTGTTGCAGAATGAGATGTACCGAGAGTTAATAGGCTTCGCATTGTTAATGTTTATCGGGATGATTTGGAGTTTCGGTTTGCTCCTTGACTTACCCTTGCCTAATTTTATTCAAAGTATCGACGCTATGATAAACCCGCTGTTTGACGCTATGGTCCAGGTGTTGCATCTTAAAGATTAATAATAATATTGGCTATGGTAAATTCGATATGCTATGCTACCCTGGGAGGGTTACGCTTTGATGATCTATGTCTTGAAATTACTGTTAAGCCTGGTAGTAATTCTTCTGGGGGCTAAATATTTTACCAACGGTATGGAATGGGTGGGAAAAAAGTACAACTTGACGCACGGTGCGGTAGGGAGCCTTTTTGCAGCTGTGGGTACGGCCTTGCCGGAAACTCTCATTCCGATTCTGGCCATTGTTTTTGGAACCGGAGAATTAGGGCACGCTATTGGTATTGGTGCCATATTAGGGGCGCCTTTTATGCTCTCTACGATAGCCTTTGTCGTATTGGGTACGGCGGCGTTGATTATTAAGGACCGTGCTTCACGCCATCTTGTCCCCGCTCCCACCATTTCTTTTGACTTTTTCTTTTTTCTGTCCGTCTTTCCGTTTGTGATTGGTGCGGCATTTTTACCGTCCTGGGGCAGACAATTGGTAGCCATAGGTTTGATACTTGGCTACGGCTATTTTGTTTATTACACATGGGTGCATGGAGAACGTTTTGAAGAGGATGACACAATAGAACCCCTCGCTTTTGGCCGCGCGTTTAGCAATCCCCCGGCATGGTTGATAGTGACGCAGGTACTACTGGCGCTGGGCGCAATTATAGGAGGGGCGCGGTTGTTTGTGGACGGGGTGACCTTCTTATCGGTACATCTTGGCGTACCGGCTTTTGTTTTTGCCCTGTTGATTGCACCAATCGCCACTGAAATGCCTGAGAAATTTAACAGTGTAATCTGGATCGGGGAAAATAAAGACTCGCTTGCTCTCGGAAATATTACCGGGGCGATGGCCTTTCAAGGCTCCCTGATCCCGGCTTTAGGAATGGTTTTAACGCCCTGGAAGCTAACACCGGGTGCTTTTTGGAGTGCGGCTATGGCCTGGGTTTCCGTGCTGATAGCGTACCTGTTTTTTAGGCAGAAGCGGTATTTGTCCAGCAAGTTATTGATCATAAGCGGAGGTACATTTTATGTCATTTTTATAATACTAGTAGTGTTTTTTGGTGTTAGATAAGACTCCCTAATTTACCCAAACATTTCTCCGTAGATCACTCATAAATCTTTTTATATGTAGGTGATCTACGGGAGTGGTGGGTTTGATCTTTGCGGGTCTGGCAGCCAGCTTGTTGGTTATTTTGATAGGGGCTAAGTTTTTCTGTAACGGGGTGGAATGGTTAGGTAACAAGTTGGGACTGGCCCGCGGGGCGGTGGGGAGTGTACTGGCAGCTCTTGGCACAGCCCTGCCCGAAACTATGATTCCCGTGGTGGCGATACTTTTTGGAACGAGCAACGCAGCTCAACACGTGGGGACTGGTGCTATCCTCGGAGCACCCTTTATGCTGGCGACCGTCGGCTTCGGTATGGCCGGACTGGCAGCGATAGGCATGGCACGCCATAGAGGAGTATGGAGGATTGTTCCGGATGCTGCTTTAGCCCGGCGTGATCTCTCCTTTTTCCTGGTAACTTATACGGTTGCTATAGGAGCGGCTTTCTTACCTCCAGCTATCAGGTCTTTCACTGTAGTTGTGTTGATCGGAGGATATTTCCTTTTTCTGGTCCGCGCCGTCACGCAAGGGGAGCGCTTTGGGGAAGGCGAGAAGCTGGAACCCCTGCTCGTGGCCCCGCGATTACCCGACCCGCCCTTGAGCCTGGTTGCCGGCCAGGTCCTATGTGCCTTTTTGGCCATTTTCTTCGGTGCCAAGATCTTTGTGCAGAATATGGGCGTTCTGGCCCATAATTTGGGCGTGGCGCCGTTTTTGTTTTCTTTGTTGATAGCACCGGTAGCCACCGAAATGCCGGAGTTATTCAATAGTGTTATCTGGATAAGGGAACGCAAGGATACGCTGGCAATGGGTAATATTACGGGTGCTATGGTCTTCCAAAGTTCCTTGGTGCCCTGCCTTGGCATTGCCTTAACACCTTGGCAATTAACATCAGGCGCGTTTTTTAGCGCTGGTATAACTCTTGCCAGTGGTTTGGCGGCCTATATTTACTTGCGCCGTAACGGGTTTTTCAATAGCTGGTTTTTCGTGCTGGCGGGAGGAGTGTTTTATGCCCTGTTCGTGCTGGCCGTGGTGAAGGGAATAGTATGTTAATAAACTTAACACATATATTGTATGCTTAAGGAAGCAACCTATTTGTAAGATAAGGAGGATGCTGTTATGATTGAGGACAAGCTTAAGAAGTTAGGTTTTGAGCTGCCGCCGGTGCCGCAGCCGGTCGCATCGTACGTACCGGCAATGCAGGCCGGTAATCTGGTTTTTACATCGGGGCAGCTGCCCTTGAGGAATGGCGAGATGGTATACCGCGGCCGGGTGGGGGAAGATGTGTCGACGGAGGAGGGACAAGAGGCGGCAAGATTGTGTGTTCTTAACTGCCTGGCAGCCATTAAGGGATTAATCGGTAATCTGGAAAACGTGGTCCAGGTGGTTAAAGTAACAGGTTTTGTTAACAGTGCCCCCGGTTTTTCAGAACAACCCCGGGTGATCAATGGCGCCTCAGATTTATTGCAGGAAATATATGGCGAAAATGGTCGTCATGCCCGGGCGGCGGTAGGAGTAGCTGCATTGCCTTTAAATGCCAGTGTAGAACTGGAGATGGTGGTAGCTGTCAAATAGGGGTAAAGCTTGTCAATGACTTCTTAATAGTGCTAAACTTAATAGGGACAAGACCTGGGGGGATGAATAAGGATGGCAAAAAATCCTGCCAGTATATGGTTGCTTATCATATTTCTGATTATCGGCGGGCTGGCTGGCAGCTTTTTAGGCCAGCTTTTAGCGCCTACTTTCCCCGTTTTGGATACCACCAATACCATTGGTATACGACCCGGGGTGTTGGATTTACGGTTTTTGACTATTACCTTCGGATTTTCCATTGCCGTCGGTCCCCTAACCGTTCTTGGCTTTATTTTAGGATATTTAATGTACCGTAAGGTGTAAGAGGATGAGTGGCAAGATCATACTGGCCTCATCATCACCTCGGAGGCAGCAGTTGCTGCGGGAAATCGGTTTACCGTTTCAAGTCCGGGTAGCTAATGTTGAAGAAGCTTTGACCGCAAAGTTGTCCCCCGCTGAACAGGTAAAGATGCTGGCTGAACGTAAGGCCTGTGCTGTAGCCGAACAGATTTCCGGAGGATTGGTTATCGGCGCGGACACGGTGGTGTGGGACGGTGATATTTTAGGTAAACCAAAGGACGAAAACGAGGCTCGATTGATGTTAAAGAGGTTAAGTGGTAAGGAGCACTTGGTTTATACCGGGGTTAGCGTTGTAGATGTCGGTACCGGTAGCGCGGTGACGGATTACGAACGCACCCGGGTACGCTTCCGTTCTTTAAGCGAGGAGGAAATTATCCGTTACGTGGCTACCGGTGAGCCCCTGGATAAGGCCGGAGCTTATGGCATTCAAGGAGTAGGAGCCCTGCTGGTAGAAGGTATTGAGGGGTGTTATTTTAACGTAGTTGGTCTTCCGATCGTAAAATTAAGAAGCCTGTTGCAAAATTTCGGATTTGATATGCTGGCCGCTGTGAGGCCGGCTGCACGTAACTGAATTAGTTTAACGGGGGTTTGTGGTGAGTGTAGAGTATCGATTGACCATTAAGAGCTTGCCGGAAGAGTTGCGTCCCAGAGAGCGCTTGTTTCGCAAAGGGGCGGCAACGCTTTCGGACAGTGAACTGCTGGCTATCTTAATACGAAGCGGCACTTTTTCAGCCAGTGCTTTGGATTTGGCTGCTTACCTGATCACCCGTTTCGGAGGGCTGCGTGGTTTACTGGATGTTAGTTTGGAGGAGTTATGCAAGGTAAATGGTATAGGTTTAGCCAAGGCCACCCAGATTAAGGCGGCTCTTGAGGTGGGGCGCCGGGTGGCGGCTGCGCCGGCGGCTGCGCGCCCGGTGATCAGGAGCCCTGAGGAAGTGGCGGCACTGGTGATGGAAGAAATGCGCTATCTGGACCGCGAACATTTTAACGTCTTGATCCTTAACACCAAAAACCAGGTGCTTGCTATCGAAAATATATCTATAGGGACTTTAAATTCCTCGTCGGTACACCCGCGCGAGTTGTTTAAGGCTGCTGTCAAGAAAAGTGCCGCATCGTTGATTTTGGTACATAATCACCCCAGTGGAGATCCCACGCCCAGTCAGCAAGATCTGGATCTTACCAAGCGTTTAATGGAAGCGGGGGAGGTTATAGGGATTAATATCTTAGACCATATAATTATCGGCGACAACAAATACACTAGTTTACGGGCTGAAGGGCTCGTCTAGTCGGAAAGGAGACTGGGGCAAACATGGTGTTGTTTTCGAGAGATATGGGTATTGATTTGGGTACGGCCAATACCCTGGTCTACGTGAAGGGTAAAGGAATTGTTTTGCGGGAACCCTCTGTGGTAGCCATTCAAAAGGATACCGGGCAGATTATGGCTGTAGGCGATGAAGCCAAGCAAATGATCGGTCGTACCCCGGGGAATATTGTTGCCATCCGGCCTATGAAGGATGGTGTTATCGCCGATTTTGATACCACCCAGAGTATGATTAAGTATTTTGTGACCAAAGCGCTTAGGGGCAAAACCTTCTTAATCAGGCCGCGGGTGATAATAGGTGTGCCTTCGGGTGTCACGGCGGTAGAGGAGCGTGCCGTCCGTGAAGCAGCGCTGCAGGCTGGGGCGAGGGAAGCTTATCTGATTGAGGAACCAATGGCGGCGGCCATTGGGGCCGGGCTGCCGGTGCATGAGCCTACCGGGAATATGATTGTTGATATTGGCGGCGGCACCACCGAGGTAGCCGTAATTTCACTGGGAGGTATCGTGACCAGCCGTTCCATCCGTATTGCGGGAGACGAGATGGATGAGGCCATCATCCAGCATGTTAAACGCAAGTACAAGCTGATGATCGGTGAACGTACCGCCGAGGAAATTAAAATCAAAATCGGCACGGCTTACAAGACGGATGACGAGCAGACCGAAGAGGTACGGGGTCGTGATTTGGTTAACGGGCTGCCCAAGACAGTCACGGTAACATCGCACGAGATATATGAAGCCCTCTTGGAACCCGTTACCAGTATCCTGGAAGCAATTAAACAAACGCTGGAAAAAACGCCGCCGGAGCTGGCTGCTGATATTATGGACCGGGGTATTATGATGGCCGGCGGTGGAGCCCTTTTGCGCGGCTTGGATCGTTTAATTGCCGGGGAAACACACATGCCGGTACACCTGGCGGATGAACCCCTTTTAGCAGTGGCCTTTGGAACGGGCAAAGTACTGGAGAATATTGAGATACTACGTAAGGTACTGATACAACCTAAGAAGGTGATCTAGTTGCCCCGGACCAGGCTTATCAAGGTTATTGTTGCAGCTGTATTAGTTTTCGCTACCATCGGGGTAATGCATCTGACGGCTCCGGAACGTGGAAATATTACCCGCACAGAAGGTACGGCCCGAGACGTATTATCCTATGTGCAGGCTGGTGCTACCACTGCCGGAGAGCAAATTACACGGGGCTTGAAGCTGCTTTTTTCTTGGGGTAATTCAGACAAAATAGCCCGGCTGGAGAAGCAGATAAGACAACTCCGGGGCCAGATTACGGTATTGAAAGAATATAAACTTGAGAATGAGCACCTGCGCCGCTTGCTTGATTACCAGAGTACTTTCGGGCAGCAATGGGAGACCGAAGTGGCGCAGGTGATTGCCAGGGATCCAGGTAATTGGTTCGATGTTATCAGGTTGAATAAAGGAAAGGCTGACGGTGTGCGGGCAAACATGCCGGTAGTCGTTCCCGCAGGGTTGGTGGGGTGTGTCATACAGGTTTCGGAACATAGTTGCGATGTCCGGTTGATTACCGACCCCCTAAGCGGTGTGGGGGCGCTGGCACAACAGAGTCGTACTCCCGGCGTAGTAAAAGGAGTCTTAAACAGCCCGCACCGTTTAAAATTGGTTTATATCTCTAAGGATGATCCTATCGCCAAATTTGAACAGGTGGTTACCTCCGGCCTTGGCAGTATCTTCCCCAAAGGAATCCCTATCGGTAAAATTGTAAATATTCGAGAAGAACCCTCTGGGTTAACCAAAACAGCCGAAATTGAGCCGTATGTAGATTTTAACAACTTGGAAGAGGTTATTATTATTGTAAGTTCCCGTCCGGGAGGATAAAGTATTGTCTCGCTTCTCATTACTCTTTTTAGTGGGGATAGCCCTTATTCTCCAATCAACCGTACTGCATTTTGTCCAGGTGGCGGGGGTCAAACCCGATCTCATTCTCGTGCTTGTTGTCATTCACGCCATCTTGAATGGTCCCAGAAAAGGGGCCTTTTTGGGTTTTATGGCTGGCCTGCTCCAGGATCTGTTAACGGGATACTTTGTGGGGCTAAATGCCATTAGTAAAGCGCTCATTGGCGGTCTTGTGGGGTTGGGCCAGTATAATATTTACAAAGATAATGTGCTTATTATAGGTGTTATCGGGTTTGGAGCCACCCTTGGGGCTGAGGCCATAAACTATTTCTTGCTGCTGGTATTGGGGGTAGAAATTGCTCTGCGCGAAGTATTGTTGCGTTTATTAATACCTCTGGGTTTTTACAATGCTGCTGTTACAGTGCTGGTATTTCGTCCCTATTACCATCACATTAGTAACAAAAATATGTTACGTCACCTGTAGGGAGAAGGTTTCAAGTGCCGAAGAAGCATAAAGTTTCACAGCGTAAAATAAAAACGTTTATTACCGGTATAGTCCTAATTTTTTTGATACTTCTGGTTCGTTTGTCATCCCTCCAGATTTTCGAAGCAGAGCACTTTCGTACTCTTGCCCGGGAGAATACGCTGCGCTTGATTCCTATTAGTGCCCCGAGAGGGGAGATTTTTGATCGTGAAAACCGTAAAATTGTCGGAAACCGCCCGGTCTACATGGTCCAGTTAATTAATGTAGGTCAGACCGAAGACCAGCTTGCTCCGGTTATTTCCCTTTTAAGCCGCATACTGGATAAACCTGTTGCGGAGATCAAGGATAAAATTAGGGAAGGAAAATTTAGGCCTTATGAGCCGGTGGTAATTGCCAAGGATGTTCCCCTGGATGTCATAACCCGTATTGAAGAGCACAGGGCTGAACTTCCAGGGGTGACGATAGACATAGAACCACGCCGGAAATATCCCTATGGAAAACTTTTGGCCCACACCCTGGGATATATTCAAGAAATTAACCCGGAGCAGCTAGAGCAACACCGGGATGAGGGTTATCGCTTGGGTGATACTTACGGCCAGGCTGGTTTGGAGAATGTTTACGAAAAGGAACTGCGCGGGGAGAAAGGTGCGCGTCAGGTGGAAGTGGATGCCTATGCCAACCCTGTTCGAACGCTGGGTGTTAAGGAACCTGTACCGGGTAACAACCTGCATCTTACTATTGATTTAGATGTTCAAAAAGCGGTGGAGGAAGCCCTGGAAAAAACCATCAAGACTTTACAGGAAGGTGAACACAAACAAGCCCGAGCCGGGGCGGTGGTAGTGGAAGATGTGCGTTCGGGGGCCATTTTGGCAATAGCGAGTTATCCTGCGTATAATCCCGGCATGTTTACCGGGCGATTAACGACCGGGGAAGTACAAAAGGTGCTCTTGTCTCCCGACCGGCCTTTTATAAACCGTGCTATTCAAAGCACCTATCCCCCCGGGTCAACTTTTAAAATGGTTACGGCTGCGGCGGCACTGGAACAAGACCTTGACCCGACTTACAGAATTAATTGTAAAGGCTATTATTGGTGGGACCGGCTCTATACTGACTGGACATACCCGCGCGGCCATGGCTCCCTGGATGTTATTGAGGCCATTCAAAAATCTTGTGACGTATATTTCTGGATTGTGGGGCGGATGATCGGATACGAGTCCATAGCCCGTATGGCCACAGAATTCGGTTTGGGACAGAAAACGGGTATTGACCTGCCTGGTGAAGCTAAAGGTGTCGTACCCAACGTGGAATATAAACGGATGATGATCCAAAAAAGACTGGACCAGCTTACACAACAATTGAACAATATAAAAGAGAAATATGAGCGTTTAATGAAAGAGGCAACTTCGCCCGAAGAAAAAGAGAGTTTAGAAAAAAAACGCCAGCGGGAGTTGAACTCTGTACAAGAAGAGTATGAGCGGCTGGAGTGGGAACTTCAATGGCATGATTACGACACTTTAAATATGTCTATCGGACAGGGTTATAACCTCTATACTCCTTTGCAAATAGCGAATTATGTATCAGCTGTTGCCAACGGTGGGATGCTTTACCGGCCCTATCTGGTGGAGAAAATCACTTCGCCGGAAGGAGAAGTCTTAAAGGAGTTTAAACCCGAACCGATCCGGCGTGTCGATATTTCCCGAGATACGATACAGTTTTTGCAGGAGGGAATGCGCCAGGTTACACGTCCTGGCGGCACGGCCTACTGGGTTTTTCATGATTTCCCTGTCGAAACGGCTGGCAAGACTGGTACGGCAGAAATCTATGGTAAGGATAATCACGGTTGGTATGTGGCTTATGCGCCTGCTGAAGATCCCGAGGTAGCGGTGGCGTGTATTGTAGAACACGGGGGACATGGCAGCTCAGCTGCTGCTCCGGTTGTTAAGGCTGCTCTTTCGGCTTATTTCGACTTGCCTGTCGAAAGCGAAACAGTAGCTCCTACTACGGAGTGAGGTTGTTCGCCAAAATAACAGTTAAAATACACCTGGTTAATTAGCAGGATTTGGGACTTAACCGTTGAAATACTAGGCGAGGTGGAATTTTAATATGGCTATACCGCAAGCATACGACAGAAAAAATGATCTGGAAACCATCCTCGTCCAGCGCACTCTCCGTTCGGGGCAAAGTGTGAGTTACGATGGCAATGTTGTGATTTTGGGAGATGTAAATCCCGGTGCCCAGGTAACTGCTACCGGGGATGTGATCGTTATGGGTGTAATGAGAGGTATTGTGCACGCCGGAGCAGGCGGTAATGATAGTGCCGTTGTTATCGCTTTTCGACTCCGGCCCACACAGCTTCGTATAGCTAATCATATTTCGCGACCGCCGGACGACGACAATGTCGACCCAGAACAAGCAGAAATTGCCAGAGTCAGAGACGGCGTCATTACCATTGAGGCCTTCCCGCCTGGCGGGGAGCGGTAAGGGTAAAAATTAGAGGCCAAGGGAGGAGCATAAAGAAATGAGCGAAGTTATTGTTGTGACTTCGGGCAAAGGAGGGGTTGGCAAAACTACTACCACGGCCAATATTGGTGCGGGGTTAGCCATGTTAGGCCATAAAGTAGTTTTGGTTGATGCTGATACCGGATTACGTAACCTGGACGTTGTTCTGGGCCTCGAGAACCGGATCGTTTATGATCTAACCAATGTTATCAACGAAGAATGTCGCCTGAGGCAGGCGATTATTAAAGATAAGCGTTTTGAGGGACTGCACTTATTACCAACGGCACAAACCAAGGACAAATCAGCTGTAACACCTGAAAGTATGCAGAAATTATGTACCGAATTAAAAGAAATGTTTGACTATGTTATCATTGATTGTCCAGCGGGGATCGAACAAGGGTTTATGAGTGCGGTTGCGGCTGCCGGAAAAGCCATTGTGGTTACTACCCCCGAGGTGGCTGCCGTGCGTGATGCCGACCGGGTAATCGGCTTATTGGAATCCAAAGTCGGTATTAAAGATCCGAAGCTGATCGTAAACCGCCTGCGGACCAAGATGGTACGGAGCGGTAACATGATGAGTGTGGACGATATAGTAGATATTTTGGCTATTGATTTGCTGGGGGTTATTCCCGAAGATGAAAAGATTGTTATCAGTACTAACCGTGGAGAAACGGTCGTAGATAACGAGCATTCCTTGTCGGGGAAAGCTTTCAAAAATATTGTCTGGCGCATACTTGGCGAGCCGGTGCCTTTACTTGACCTGCAGGATGAAGGAGGTTTTTTGAGCCGGCTGAGGAAATTTATAGGTTTAAGTAACTAGCGCGGGGGAAGGAGGAAGTGTATTGCTCGGACTGATAAGTCGTATACTTGGTAAAGAAGATCCGGGAAGCAAAAATGTGGCCAAGGAGCGTTTAAGGCTTGTGCTGGTTCACGACCGGGCCAGTGTTTCCCCGCAGCTTCTTCAGTTAATGAAAGCCGATTTGATAAAAGTTGTCTCTAACTATATGGAAATTGACGAAGAAGGCCTTAATATATCTTTGGACCGGTCGGAGAATGCTGTGGCTCTGGTTGCCAACATACCGGTGAAAAAACTAAAACGTGTGGCAACATAAAACATGGTGGAAAAAAGACCATAAAAAGAGAGGGGATTATTCCCCTCTTTTTTGTACCGTTATACTGCATTATAATTTGTTGTAGCGGAAAGGTGTTTGAAAGGATGCAAGCCAGAAGGATACTTAAAAATCTCGACTACAGCTTGATTTTGGCCGTAGCGTTAATTCTATTGCTGGGTCTGGTGGCCATTTCGAGTGCGACCCACGTAACCGGAAATGACGCTCAGGATGCTTATCGTTATGTTAAAATGCAGCTTCTGTGGGTGTTTTTAGGAACGGCGGCGGCTGTCACCTTGTTATTTTGGCGTTATGAGGAACTGGTAAGGTATTACAAGATACTGTATGTGGTGAATTTGGTGTTGCTGGCAGCCGTCCTGATTACCGGGCGGGAGGCTTTAGGTGCTCAGCGCTGGATTCAAATCGGCCCTTTTTCCTTTCAACCTTCCGAGTTTGCAAAAATAATAATCATTGTTACCCTGGCGGCTTTCTTGGCGGAACGGGAAGAACAGCTGTCCCGTTTCCGTGATTTGTTACCGGTGTTTGCTTTTATCGGTGTGCCTATGGTGCTGATTATGTTGCAACCCGACCTGGGTACCTCCCTGGTATTCGTTGGGATCACCATAGGAATGCTGTTTATGGCGGGGGCGAAACCATTATTGTTGGGTGGTTTGGTGGCAGGTGGCCTGTTTACCGCCATTGGGTGGATATGGGCGCATCTTAACTACGGCGTGTGGCTGCCTTTAAAGGAATACCAACTGCAGCGCTTGATTATTTTTTTGGACCCCTGGAGTGATTGGCAGGGAGCTGGCTACAATATGATTCAGTCGCAAATTGCTATTGGCTCCGGCGGTTTATGGGGGCGGGGCATATACAATGGCACGCAAAACCAGCTTAACTTTTTACCGGAACAGCATACTGATTTTATTTTCTCAGTTTTAGCAGAAGAAATGGGGTTTGTCGGTGTTATAATCCTGCTCACACTTTATTTTATGTTACTTTATCGAGGCGTACAAATCGCCGCACAGGCCCGTGACACCTTTGGTACTTTGATAGCTATTGGAATAGTGTCTATGCTGATATTTCATATCTTTGTGAACATCGGCATGAACATCGGGATAATGCCGGTTACCGGGTTGCCCTTACCATATTTTAGTTATGGTGGCAGCGCGATGCTTGCTGACTTAATAGCCTTAGGGTTGCTGTTAAATATCTGGGTGCGGCGGCAAAAAATTGTTTTTTAGAAAGGATCACTATGGATCTTTTTAAAGAATATGCGGCGGATTATGATCGATGGTATGAAACTCCTTTGGGAAGTATGGTTGAAAAATTAGAATATGACCTTTTTTACAAAATTGCAAAGCCGAAAGCCGGGGAAAAAGCGTTAGACGCCGGTTGTGGCACCGGCAGATTGGCACTGGATTTGGCAGGTAAAGGCGTATCCGTTACCGGCATTGATACGTCGGAAGCGATGCTGGCAATTGCTCGTTCCAAAGTACAGGACCAAAACAAGGTACAATTTCTGCGCGGTAATATGGAGGCCATTCCAGCCGCAAGTGAGACTTTTACGCTGGTTATAGCCTTTACTTCTCTGGAGTTTACCGGGCAACCCGAAGCAGCCGTACGCGAGCTGTGGCGCATGGTCCGTCCTGGGGGACGCCTGATAGTGGCGGCGTTAAACGCTTGGAGCCCGTGGGCGTGGTGGCGCAGCCGCAAGACAGGGCACAGCGTGTTTGCCAAGGCGCATTTTTTTTCTCCCTGGGAGCTTTTGCGCTTGCTGGCTAGAAACACTGGTGAGAGATGTTTGGTATGGAATACGGCGGTGTTTATTCCGCCCGGGGCAAATTCCTGCATTATTAAGACGGCGCCGGTATGGGAGGTCGCAGGACGCCTATTCTTTAAACCATTGGGGGCTTTAATAATTGTACGCGTAGATAAAACGCGGGTGCAGGAAAGGTTACCGGAATTAAATCTAATGAGCAAACTGGCGCCAAAACCGAAAGGAGTAACGGTGGACTAAAGTAGTAAGGAGTGAGACCTACTAGCATAAGTCAAGAGTTTTTTCGTTAAAAAGTATTGGTTAAGTAGTTTGGGTCATATGGTTGGTTTTTTGACAAAACGGCATAGATAATCAGGGGCGGGTCTTAACGCCCGTGACCCATTAGGAATACCTTAAACGAAGCGCTTTGGCGCTTTTTTATTTTTGGGAGCCGGTAGGTGGACAACTTGTCATATTTTCACCCAACTAACATAGAATTAAGTAGCTTAAAGGCTGGAGGGATTGTAGTGAGATTCTTCAGGACGAGGAAGGTAGATTGGCCGAACCTACAACAATTTAGTTCCCCGCCAAGGCGGCGTAAAGGTGGCTATTTGTTTCAACTGATACTTGCTTTAACCATATTTTTGGTTCTGTTGGGTATAAAGGAGAGCAACGGGTTTTTCAGTACACAGGTTCGGGAGGGACTCCGGTATGCCCTTACCACCGAATGGAATTATCAGCCGGTAATGGATCGCGTAGTACAGTATGGTTTGCAAACGGTTAGCGTTGATCTTCCCTTTTTTGACACGTTACCGGCAGGAGTGGTAGCTGGAGATGATAAGGATAAGGATAAGGATAAGGATCAAGTAGTTGAAGTAATACAACCGGAGAATAATGTTCCTGCCCTGCCCGTATCCGGGTCCCTGGATAGAGCCTATGGTTGGGTTACCGACGACTCCAGCGGGTTAGAGCGGTTTCATACGGGTATTGACATTACGGCCCCGGAAGGAACGCCTGTAAGAGCAGTATTTGACGGGAAGGTGGCAAGGATTGGACGAGACGATTCGTACGGTCTTTATGTTTTAATAACTCATTCGGGAGCGCGATCCAGCCTTTATGCCCACCTGGGGGAGGTCCAGGTAGCCGAGGGAGACGAAGTAAAGGCGGGAGCAATCATAGGACGGGTGGGACTTGAAGGAGATTTTGAAGGCTGGGGTTTGCATTTTGAGTTTCGTGAACGGGAAGAACTAGTTGATCCGTTAAATGTTTTCAATTTGACGACGGAAGAAAAATCCTAGGAAGAGGGCTTACCTTGAGAATTTGTCATATTTCCGGTATAGGAATTAATATCAATAACTGGTTCCTTGCTCTCCTAGGTCTATATTTTGTGGCGGGTGTACTGGGAAAGGGTATGATAGCCTTTGCGGTGGTCTTTTTCCACGAACTGGCCCACGTGTTAGCGGCCCGCAAACTGGGGGTACGGGTAAGTGAGGCTGAGCTAATGCCTTTTGGCGGCGTGGCCAAAATGAGTAATGAACTGACCCTGGACCCTGCGAAAGAAATCATCGTAGCTGCAGCCGGGCCTCTTACCAACCTGGCTTTGTTTTTTGGGGCTATAGGGTTGGGACACCACGGAATCTGGCATGAAGAATACGGGCCTTTCTTTATCCAATGTAATATTATGCTGTTCCTTTTTAACCTGCTACCCGGTTTACCCCTGGACGGAGGACGGGTTTGGAGAGCGTACCTGATTCAGCGGGGGGTAAATTTACCGGTTGCTACACATAAAATGGCCGGGTGGGGCCAGTTTTGGGGTGCCGTTATGGTTTTTCTGGGGGTATTAGGGGTAATATACCATGTTTGTGGGCTTGATATTGTTGCTACAGGCCTTTTCCTTTTTTACGCGGCTACCAGGGAAAAAAAAGATGCACCGTATTTATATGCCCAACACCTTTTGGCCAAACAAAAGGAATTGTTCCACAAAGGCATTCTTCCTGTTGACATTTTGGTGAGTCTGCAAGACACACCGGCCTGGAAAGTAATACGTAATTTTACCCCCCAACGTTTTCATTTTGTCTACCTGGTAGACAGGCAGGGGAATATTGTAAGTACACTGGATGAAAATGTGGTGGTACAAGCCGTAATAGAACACGGGGCGACCATTTCCATGGGAAGAGTAAAAGAGGGATTTCCAAAGTAGGTAGAGAATAGAAAAAAGGAAATACCGTACTAACCCCGGGTAATAATATAAAAAACGGGTGATTTCATATTACATAGCGGTTCATCGACGTACTAGAGGAGGCAGGCTATTGTCACTAGAAATTGAACATCTTTTGCCGCGGGTTGAGAAACCCGCGCGTTATGTTGGTAGTGAATACAACAGTATTGTTAAGGATTGGGATAAGGTAAAGGTTAAAGTAGCCTTTGCCTTTCCTGATGTTTATGAAGTGGGGATGTCCCATCTGGGGTTACAAATTCTTTACCATGTCGTTAACCAGCGTGATGACGCATTAATGGAGCGGGTTTTTGCCCCGTGGCCGGATATGGAAAGAGAATTGACTACCTCCGGTCTTCCCTTATTTAGCCTGGAATCCCGGCGCCCGATAAGTGATTTTGATGTGGTTGCCTTTACTTTACAGTATGAGTTAAGTTATACCAACATATTGAACATGCTTTATTTGGGCGGAATTCCTCTTTACGCCCGCGACCGGGGGGATGGCGACCCTTTAGTTATTGCCGGTGGCCCTTGTGCTTACAACCCGGAACCGCTGGCTCCTTTCATCGATGCCGTTTTTTTGGGAGAAGGGGAGGAAGCCATCCATGAAATTGTGGAAGTGGTGTCCAAGCGCCGGGCCGGCATGGGCAGGCGGTCGCTTCTGCGAGAGCTTAGCCACATCGATGGTATCTATATACCCTCTTTTTATGATGTACAATACGATGCTTTGGGTTATATCAAGTCTATTGTTCCTGTTGAGGAAGGTATACCGGAAAAAGTCACAAAGCGTATCATTTCAGATCTCGACCATGCTCCTTTTCCTGCGCGTCCGATCGTACCTTACCTGGGCGTGGTACACGACCGGGCCATGTTAGAGGTTTTTCGGGGCTGTACGCGGGGATGCCGCTTTTGCCAAGCGGGAGCCGTATATCGCCCGGTGCGTGAGAAACACTTGGAAACACTTCTGCAACAAGCTGAGGATATACTTAAAAATACTGGGTATAACGAGCTTTCGTTGGCTTCTTTAAGTACGACCGATTATTCCGGAGTGCGTAAACTGATTACCAAACTCGTGAAACGGTATAGCGACCAGAATGTAAGTATTTCTTTGCCTTCCTTGCGCGTGGATGCTTTTGCCGTCGATTTGGCCCAAGCTGTCCAAAAGGTACGCAAAAGCACGCTTACTTTTGCCCCGGAAGCCGGCACGCAGCGTTTACGGAACGTGATTAACAAGCAGGTTACCGAAGAGGATTTACTCCAAACGGCGTATGTGGCGTTTAGTGCCGGGTGGCTGCGCATTAAACTTTATTTCATGATCGGCCTGCCGACGGAAACTTTCGAAGACTTGGAAGGTATCGCCGATTTAGCACGCAAAGTGCTGCAAAAAGGCAAAGAAGCCGGTGTTCCGAAAGGACGGCTCAGTGTTACCATTAGTACCTCCTCTTTTGTGCCTAAAGCCCATACCCCCTTTCAATGGGAACCCCAGGATCCGATAGAGGTGCTGCGTGAAAAACAGGCCCAACTCAAACGGCTGATAAAGGGTAAAGGGCTGGTATTTAACTACCACGATCCGGAAGCCAGTTTTTTGGAAGCCGTTTTTGCCCGGGGAGACCGGCGGCTGGCTCCTGTGCTTTATCGTGCATGGGAACTTGGTTGCCGTCTCGACGGGTGGCGGGAGTGCTTCCGTTATGATTTATGGGAACGGGCCTTCCGTGACACCGGGGTTAATCCCGCGTTTTATGCCCAGCGGAGATTTACTTTGGATGATGTATTGCCATGGGATCACCTGGATGCCGGTCTCAGCAAGAAATTTCTTTGGCTTGAACGTAAACGCGCCCTGGCTGGTCAGATCACGGAAGATTGCCGTTATGGTAAATGTACTGGTTGCGGTCTTTGCCCGGCATTGGAAATAGAACCTTACCTACAGGAGGCTCGAGGTGATGCCACGCATTAGGGTGGCTTACCGACAAAACGGAGCGGCTCGCTTTGTGTCACACCTTGATGTTATGCGGGCTTTTGAGCGTGCTATGCGGCGAGCAGGACTGAAGCTGTCCTATACCCAGGGCTTTAATCCCCGCCCCAAGCTGACTTTTGCCGCCCCTCTTCCGGTAGGAATGGTAGGTCTCAGGGAATACGTTGATATCGTACTGGACGAGGCTGCTTCACCGTTCCTGGTAATGAGCCGGTTAGGACGTGTAATGCCGAAGGGGCTGAGCGTTTTAAATGCCCGCGAGGTACCGGACGAAAGTCCCAACTTAATGGCGGTCGTACATCATGCGCGGTATTTGGCTAAAGGATTCACAAACAAAAAGCCGGATTTAGCTGTAATCCAGGAATCTTTACAAGCGTTCCTGGCCCGCAGGGAGATTTATGTGGAGCGGCAAACGTCTAAGGGTGTTAAGAGAAAAGATATCCGCCCAGGCATCAGGAGTATCAATGCTGCCGCTGAGGACCGGGAATTAAGGATCGGTATGGAGTTAAAAGCCGGTCAGGAGGGGAATGTTCGGCCCTATGAGGTATTAACGGCTCTACAGCATTTAGGGCCAGTGCAGCCGGACCGCTTTGTGATTATCCGCACGGCATTGTTGTCCTCAAACGGCAGGCTTGTTTGGGAGATTTGAAAGGTGGGGGATAGTGATCAAAAAAGAAATAATAGCCAGTATGCGAAACGAAACGACCTGGGTAGCCCTTTTGGAAAATGGGGTACCTGTGGAACTGTATATAGAACCGGCTCAGGAGTTTTGTTTGGTTGGGAGCGTGTTTAAGGGCCGCGTAGAGAATGTTTTACCCGGTATTGAAGCCGCCTTCGTCGATATTGGTTTAGACCGTAATGCCTTTCTATATGTTAATGATGTTTTACCCTTGCAGCCGCAAGGAAAACGGCATCCCAGTATCAAGGAACTTATACGCCCGGGACAGGAAATTATGGTTCAGGTAGCAAAAGATCCTTTGGGCAGTAAAGGGCCGCGTGTGACAATGCGCGTAAACCTACCCGGTAGGTTTACGGTATTGATGCCTACTGTTAATCACCTTGGTATTTCACGCCGCATTGAAGACGAAGAGGAGCGGGAGCGCCTTAGAGCTCTCATAAACCGGATTAAACCCGACGGTATGGGAATTATCGTCCGCACCGCTGCCAGGGGGGTTGACGGGGAAACGCTTAAGGAAGATATCGATTTATTATGTAGTTTGTGGCGGGACATCCAGGCGAAAGCAAGTACGGTATCGGCTCCGTCAACTTTATACCGCGAGCGTTCCTTGTTGGCACGCACCATTCGGGATCTTTTTACGGAGGAAGTAGACCGGATGGTAGTTGATTCCGAGGCGTACCACAGAAAGGTGATTAATATGCTGGACGGGGTGGATGCCGGCTTAGAAAAACGGGTTGTTCTTGAGAAAAGGGCGGATCTGTTTGAGTATTACGGGGTTAACCAGGAGATTAGCAAAGCCCTGGAGAGACGGGTGTGGTTGCGGTGTGGGGGATACCTGATATTCGACCAGACGGAAGCGCTTACCGTGATCGATGTAAATACCGGAAAGTATACCGGGCGGATTGATCTTGAAGACACCGTGTTCAAAACCAACATTGATGCTGCTGTGGAAATTGTTCGCCAGCTCCGGCTGCGTAACCTCGGTGGTATTATTATCATCGATTTTATAGATATGTCCACCGAGGAACACCGTAACAAAGTATTAGAAGTATTGGCCGAAGAAATCAAGAAGGACCGGCGGCGCACCCATATTATGGGGTTGACACAGCTAGGTTTGGTTGAGCTGACCCGTAAAAAGGTACATCCCAGTCTAAGCGAATTGTTGATGACAACCTGTCCCCGATGTGGCGGTGCCGGTAGAGTTGCTTTAGTAGATGAACCATAGGGTTTTGCGTGGGGAGTGTTAAAAATGAGGTTGATAATTTAAGTTGCAGTTGAAGCACCGGGTACTAATATGTTACAATAACCGGTGTGTAAACCGCACGGGACTGGTAGCAAAAGCGACTTCAGTCCACCATTCCCGGCGAGTCCCAACTGTGAAGGGGGTAAGAAGTTGTACGCTATTATTGAAACAGGCGGAAAACAATACCGTGTGCAGGAAGGAGATACCTTGTACGTGGAAAAACTGGATGCCGCCGAGGGTGATATTGTAACTGTTGACCGTGTGCTAGCAGTTCAAAAGGACGGAGATCTGGTGGTTGGTCAGCCGGTAGTTGCCGGTGCGAAAGTTCACTTGAAGGTTCTCAAGAACGGGCGCCGGAAAAAGCTTATTGTATTTAAATACAAGCCCAAAAAGAACTACCGGCGCAAGCAGGGGCACAGACAGCCTTATTCGCAGGTACAGGTAGAAAATATCGAGGCCTAGTTACGGGAGGTGAGGGTTAATGGCTCATAAAAAAGGAGTAGGTAGTTCACGGAACGGCCGCGATTCGGAAGCGAAACGGTTAGGTATTAAACGTGGTGACGGGCAGTTTGTTACTGCTGGAAGTATTATTGTTCGCCAGCGTGGAACCAAAATCCACCCCGGCCGGAATGTAGGTAAGGGTGGCGATGATACCCTGTTTGCCCTGGTTGATGGTTTTGTAACCTTCCATCGCAAAGGCAGGGACAAAAAGCAGGTAAGCGTTGTCCCCGCCGAAACGGCGGTTTAAACCAATTTGTGCCTTAAAGACCAGCCCCTGCGGCTGGTCTTTTTTATATCATATTTGATTTTAAGGAGAGAGTCCAAATGACGCATTTCAATTGTCTTTCCACTGGGATTGGCAGCCTGCCTTTTAAGGAACCACGTGACGCTTTATCCTTAATTGCAAAAAATTTTCCCGCTGTACCGCATTGGCCGCAGCTGCCACAGCGAGGATCACAAGAGGGATTTGTGTTGCAGTTCTTGAACCCGCTGGTGGAAAACGGACTGCTCGAGCGGAGGGGGGAAAAAGTCTTTTTTGCAACTGATGCTCCCGATTGGGCCGACCGTTTGGCTAATTTCTATGCCCTTTACCTTGCCATAGAAGAGGGTGACGAAGCCGTGCTCAATGAGTTCGGGATGCCCGAGAGTGCGGCAGCCGGATTTTATGCTTTTTTGGAAGAAGTACCGCATTTAATAGAAAGGGCTCAGGCTTTAAAGGGCCAAATCGTGGGACCTCTTACGGTAGGTTTTCAATTGACAGATCAAGGGGGAAGACCTGCCTATTATGATGAGCAGATAAGGGACGTCATTGTCAAGAATTTAGCCCTGCATGCCCGGTGGCAGGCCCGTACGCTCGCTGCTTACGGCAAAAAGGTTCTATTATTCATAGATGAACCAGGCATCAGTATCTACGGCCAATCTACCTACATCACGGTTACCCGTGAGATGATTATGGAAGACCTAAATGCGATTGTCGGAGGCATCCACGCCGAAAATGCCTTGAGTGGGGTTCATTCCTGTGCTGCTGCGGACTGGAGTATTCTTACTGAAAGTAATACCGATATTATCAGCTTTGATGCTTATGAGTTCTTCTCCTCTGTCGTGCCTTACCGTAATGCCATCAATAAATTTTTGGAGCGCGGGGGAAATCTGGCATGGGGTATTGTGCCGACTTCAGAAAAGGCTTTTGCTGAAGACAGTGCGTCTTTAGTGGCCAGGTTTGAAGACTATCAATCGCAGTTGGGTATTGATGAGAAGCTTCTCAAAAAACAAGCGCTGATCACGCCTGCCTGCGGCGCTGGCACCCTGGCGCCAGAGCTTACAGAACGGATTTATAATCTCACTGCCCGGGTTTCCGCATTGCTAAGGAAAGAATAGTCCTTTTTGAAGTATTTGGATTTAAAAACTGCTGAGGTGATCACGTGCTTCCCGACTATCATATTCATACCGCGCGGTGCGGACACGCTGAAGGTACGACGACGGCATACGTGGAAGCCGCCATTAGGAAGGGAATCAAGGAAATCGGTTTCGCCGACCATATTCCCCTGTACTGGTTGGATAATGCCGAGCGGGACCCGGAACTGGCCATGCCGGAAGCGGAACTCCCCCATTATGTTGCTGAAATACACGAGCTACAGAAAACATATCCTCAAATCACCATCAGGCTTGGTATCGAGGTGGACTACATTCCCGGCGCGGAAGATGACGCTCGGGCCATAATAGAGGAGTATCCCTTTGATTATGTCCTGGGTTCGATTCATTACATTGACGGCTGGGGGTTTGACAATCCCGATTTCATTAGTGGCTACGAAGGTAAAGATCCTGATGAAGTATACCGGTGTTATTTTGATCTTTTGCAGCGTGCTGCCTCTTCAGGGTTGTTTGACATCCTGGCTCATCCCGACCTGATTAAAAAATTCAATTACCGGTCCAGAACGGACCTTAGGCCTCTTTACCAGGAAACGGCACGGGTTATTGCTCGCGCCGGTACCTGTATCGAAATCAATACGGCAGGGCTGCGCAAGCCCGTACAGGAAATTTATCCCTCCCTTGAATTTTTAACAATCTGCCGCTCGCACGGTATTCCGGTAACCGTCGGTTCCGATGCTCATTCCCCGGAAGAAGTAGGGGCCGATTTTGGCCGGGCTGCCGCTTTAGTGCGGGAAGCGGGTTACCGGCAAATAGTCACCTTCTCCCGCCGCCGGCGCACTGCAATGTTACTTAAAGTAGGTGATTAGTAATTAAGGCACTTTTTACTTTTGTTTGCTACATATTTGTGCTACACATACCTGGTTAAGTCAAATTAGCAACTCTTCCTTATTTGCGTTGTACTATGCTCTGGCCTGACATATATCTACCTAAGTTCCTTTATTACCAATTGACTACCCCTCGCGTAACGCGAGGGGTAGTTTTTTTGACAATTGTACCTTACCTCCTATTCTCTTAGGACCGTTTTCCTATTTTAGAAAGTTTTTGGGGTAAAATAGAAGGATTTAGCAGGAGTTTTAAAATGGCCGCCGAATAAGGTGTGGTGTAAAGTGGAGGAAAGTGGTGGAGTATTCCCTCCCAGTGGGGTGAACGGGTTGTTTATTGGAGAATACCAGCACACGATGGATAGCAAGGGTAGGTTATTTATTCCGGCCCGGTTCCGGGAGGGATTAGGTGAAAAGTTTGTGATCACCAAGGGGCTCGACCGCTGTTTGTTTCTTTATTCGGCCCATGAATGGGAAATAATGGAAAAGAAGTTGCGTAAGCTCCCGATGGCCAAGGCAGATGCCAGAGCTTTCGTACGGTTGTTTTTCTCCGGTGCGGCTGAATTAGAATTGGATAAGCAGGGGAGAATATTAATTCCGGCTCCCCTTCGTGAATATGCCAAATTGGAAAAAGATGTCGTAGTATTGGGTGTTTCATCTCGCGTTGAAATTTGGTCTCTGAGTGAATGGCAGCGCTACAGCTCATCTGCGGCGGAAGATTACGAACAAATCGCCGAGAAGATTGTTGATCTTGATATTGACTTTTAGGATCGTGGGGCTTTGCTTCCTGCCAATGAAGCTATCGTCCACCCAGGCCGCCCTCTAGTTTATATTCCGGGCGACCGCCGGAGGTTGGGAGCAAAAGTCCCACAACATTTCTTTTTTTCAAAGGGGTGCTGGCGCTGGACGAGCCTATAACGTTCCACCACGAGCCGGTAATGCTAGCAGAAGTTATTAACGGCCTCAAAGTTAACCCCCAAGGGGTGTACGTGGATTGTACCGTTGGGGGTGGGGGCCATAGCCGGGCGATTCTGGAACACCTGGAGGGGGGCATCCTGGTCGGTCTTGATCAAGATCCGGAGGCCCTGGCGGCAGCGGCAGAACGGCTGCAGGCAGCCGGATCTCAATACAAGCTTGTTAAGGCCAACTTCAACCAATTGGCAGAGGTCTTGGATGAGCTAGCTATAGAAGCAGTGGATGGCATACTCTATGATCTGGGTGTATCGTCTTATCAGTTGGATAAACCGGAACGGGGATTCAGTTACCAGCACGAAGCCCCGCTGGATATGCGCATGGATCCTCTTCTGAGCTGGAGCGCGGCTGACCTTGTCAACGAACTGTCTGCCGGGGAGTTGGCTGCCATTATCAAGAAATACGGGGAGGAACGCTGGGCGGCAAGGATTGCAGAGTTCATTATCAGGGAAAGGGCTAAGGAACCCATACGGACCACCGGGCAGCTGGTCCGCATCATAAAGGATGCCATACCGGCCAGCGCAAGGCGCAGCGGATCGCATCCAGCAAAACGTACCTTTCAGGCTTTACGTATTGCCGTAAACAATGAATTGGGTGTACTGGAAAATTCCTTACAGCAAGCTGTAAGTGCTTTAAGAAAGGGGGGACGGATTTGTGTCATTAGTTATCATTCGTTGGAGGACCGCATTGTAAAAGATTTTTTCCGCAAAGAAGCGGCTACTTGTATTTGCCCGCCGGGACTACCGGTATGCCGTTGTGATAAGGTGCCGAGAATTAAGCTTGTGACACGTAAACCTCTTTTTCCTTCCGAGGCTGAAGTGACACGGAATCCCCGGGCACGTAGTGCTAGGCTGCGTATTGCCGAAAAGTTGGATGTTCTAAAAACAGGGAAGGGTGAATAAGCTTGGTAGTACCGCAGGAAAAGCCTGACTATTCGCATGTGGAACAACCACGGGTTTCCCCTAAACGACGGGTAAGGTCGCAACCGTTGGCACGGCAAGAGAAGGGATACCGCATAATTTTAACATTAATGGTTTTCTGTGCTTTTATTATGGGGGCGGCCGTTAACTATTGTCATGCACAGGCTGTTAATGTGGGCTACCGTTTGGGAGAATTAGAGTCAAAAATTAATAAGGTTGAAAAAGAAAACCAGAGTCTGGAAGTAGCGTTGGGACGTCTTGACTCCCTGGACCGGGTAGCGGTTGTAGCTCGCAGCAAGATGGGCATGGTGGAACCGGACCAAAATGATGTGTTTTATATTGCTATGTCCGATGTAAGTCCAGAAGATGCGGCCGGTAATGGCAACTCAACGGCGAGCACCAACCGGTTGACTGGTGAAAAAGTTATATCGCAGGCCGGTCAGGACGAATCTCGTCAAGGTATGTTGGAGTCTTTCTTAAATCTGGTATGCCGGTGGGGGCAGAGGGCTTCGGGTTAAGACATCGGGAGGGGCGGTATGCAGGCGACTAACATCCTCATCCGCAAGAGGATTATTGTCCTTTTTATGCTGGCTGTGGTCACGTTTTTTTTGTTACTGGGACGACTTATTTGGGTCCAGTTCTTTATGGGGGAGCAGCTGCGCAAACAGGCCATTGAGAACCGTATGCGCGAGGTGCCGGTGGAAGCCAAGCGGGGATCTATCTGTGACCGCAACGGCAACGAACTGGTTACCAGCGTTAGTGCCGATTCCGTATTTGCCATTCCCTCACAAATTAAAAACCCCACTGAAACGGCTCAGAAGCTGGCTGCGGTTTTGGAAATCGATCCGGACACCATCTATAAAAAGCTGACTAAAAAGACATCATTTGAATGGATTAAACGCAAAGTCGACTTCAAGGTAGCCAAACAATTGAAGGAAATGGACCTTCCCGGTATCGGTTTTGTAGAAGAAAGCAAGCGTTACTACCTTAAGGATAACCTGGCGGCGCACGTGTTGGGTTTTGTGGGTATTGACAACCAAGGTCTTACCGGAATTGAAAAAACCTTTGATAAGGAACTGCGGGGTATTCCAGGCCGGATTGTAATGGAATACGATGCCATAGGGCGGGAAATACCTACCGCCCTTCACAAGTACTACCCACCGGTACCGGGGCACAGTCTGGTACTAACCCTTGATGAAACCATACAGTATTTTGTAGAGCGGGAACTGGATACAATTGTCGATACCTTCCATCCTGCCAACGCTGTTATAATAGTTATGGACCCTAAAACGGGCGGCATTTTGGCAATGGGCAACCGTCCTTCGTACGACCCGAACCACTGGCCGGAATACCAGCAGTCGACATGGGACCGCAACCCTGCCATTTGGTATAACTATGAACCCGGTTCTACGTTCAAAATCATCACGCTGGCGGCGGCGTTGGAGGAGAACTTGTTTGATCCGGACGCGCCGTTTTATGACCCTGGTTACATTAAAGTAGCCGACCGCAGAATCCGGTGTTGGAAATCCGGCGGTCACGGAAGTGAGACTTTTGCCGAGGTAGTGCAGAATTCGTGCAACCCGGGATTTATCACCGTGGGTTTGGACATTGGTATCCCAACATTTTATGAATATGTAGAAGCGTTTGGTTTTGGCCATCCCACGGATATCGATCTTCCCGGTGAAGCCCGGGGAATTATGATTCCTGAAAAGAAAGCGACCAATTTGAACCTAGCAACCATGTCTATCGGCCAGTCCATTGCCGTTACGCCGATCCAACTGATTACGGCCGTTTCCGCCGTGGTTAATGGCGGTAAGTTAATGAAGCCGATGTTAGTGCAAAAGGTCATTGACAAGGACGGTAATATTGTCAAGGAATTTGAACCGCAGGTAGTGAGAAATGTGCTTTCCCCGGAAACGTGTGATAAGGCCAAAAAGTTATTAGAAGATGTAGTTTTAAAAGGTACCGGGGTTAACGCACATGTAGAAGGTTACCGGGTCGGCGGTAAAACCGGCACGGCGCAAGTAGTAGGCCCTTCGGGCGGTTATGTCAGCGGGCGTTACGTTTCTTCTTTTGTAGGTTTTGCTCCCGTGGAAGACCCGCAGGTTGTCATTCTTGTTGTAGTTAGCGAACCTAAAGGTGGGGTTTATTTCGGAAGCCAGGTAGCGGCACCGGCATTTCGCAATGTGATGGACGATACGCTGCATTACCTGGGGGTTCCGGAACGTAAAGACCTGCCCAAGCCTAAAAAGCCGTGGTTCTGGTGGCAGGAAAATAAAGAACCCGAAGAAGTTGCGGTACCCGATGTAGAAAATCTGCCGCTTGACGAAGCGGTAAAGGAATTGCGGGGTAAGGGCTTGAATTTTATGGCACGTGGGCAAGGCAGCATTGTCTACGGTCAGGTTCCCGAGGCCGGGGCAAGAGTATGCGAAGGAACGACCGTGATTCTCAACTTAAAGGCCGGGGAAAGAACTCAATCCGGCCAGGTTACCGTACCTGACCTTAGCGGGTTAACCATTAAACAGGCCGGTACTCTGCTGGGAAGTTTGGAACTGCGTATGGAACCTGTTGGCAGCGGGGTGGCCCGGAGTCAATCGCCCGCAGCAGGCAAAAAAGTTGAAAGGGGAACAGTTGTAAGAGTCGAATTTGCTCCTCCTGCCGCAGAGTCACCGTAAGGATGATAAGAACCAAGGGAAGGATGAAGCTATCCTGAACGATAAATGCTAACATATACCAGCCGAAGCTTGTTCAGGGGGTGCGCCGTTTGCATCTCAAGGAATTAGTTGGAAAACTTGAAATGGTGGCGAGTGCCGGCGATCTTTCCGTGGATATCAGGGGTATTGCCTATGATTCACGGCAGGTTGAGCCGGGCTTTTTATTTGTAGCCATAAAAGGTTTTGTTACCGACGGGCATTTTTACATCAATGATGCTGTGACACGGGGTGCCGCGGCGGTGTTGTTGCAGGACGCAACAGCGGCACCACCGGGTGTACCGTGGGTACAGGTTTGTGATACGAGGAGTGGTTTGGCTGCTGTTAGTGCGCGCTTTTATAATTATCCGGCCCGGGTACTGCACCTTGCGGGGGTGACAGGTACCAACGGCAAAACTACGACGACTTATTTGTTGCACAGTATTTATCGTCACGGCGGCCATAAGGTGGGCTTAATCGGGACGATAAGTAACTATATCGGCGATAAAAAGCTGCCGGTGGAACGGACCACCCCGGAAGCGTTGGATCTGCAGCGTTTGTTGCGGCAGATTTGCGACGCAGGCTGCAGGAAGGCAGTAATGGAGGTGTCTTCACACGCCCTGGCTTTAAACAGGGTTGATGTCCGGGATTTTAACAGCGTCATATTTACCAATTTGACCCAGGATCATTTGGACTTTCACAAGGATATGGAGGATTATTTCAATGCCAAGGCCCGGCTTTTCAAAGATATGAATCCCAAAGGGACCGCGGTAATCAACGCCGATGATCGTTACGGACAGAAACTGGTCCGGCTTGGTCGCGGGCGGGTGGTTACCTATGGGGTACGACAAACTGCTGATGTAAAAGGTTACAACCTGCAGGTAAAGGCCGAAGGAGTGGTGTTTGATGTGGCAAGTCAGTGGGGAAATTTTACCCTGGACTTGCGTTTAACCGGGCTGTTTAATGTGTATAATGCCCTGGCGGCCGCGGCGGCGGGGCTGTCAGAAGGATACTCCCCGGATGAAATTCAAGAAGCCTTGGCAGGAGTTACCGGGGTACCGGGGCGTTTCGAGAGGGTTGATTGCGGGCAGGAATTTACTGTTATTATAGATTACGCGCACACGCCTGATGGATTGGATAACGTGCTGCTGGCGGCCCAAGGCATAGCCCGTAATAAGGTTATAGCCGTATTCGGTTGTGGCGGTGACCGGGACAAGACAAAGCGTCCTTTAATGGGGAAGATAGCTGCCAACCGGGCTGATTTTATAGTGGTTACTTCCGATAATCCACGCAGTGAAAACCCTATGGACATTATTGCCGATATCGTATCAGGGTTTGACGGGCCCGGCGCCGGGAAGAATTACACAGTGGTGCCGGACCGCCGTGAAGCGATACGTTTTGCTTTTCACCGTGCCCAGCCCGGCGATATAATTGTAATCGCCGGAAAAGGTCACGAAGATTACCAGATTATAGGTAATACGCGCCTGTCTTTTGATGATCGTAAGGTTGCGTCCGAGATCTTGAAAGAAATGGGGTACGACAAAGATCGATGAAGGCTATGTCCGCGGCCGAAATCGGCCGGGCCATAAAAGCTACTGTTTCCGGTGTTACTGAACATGTGTTCTGGCGGGTAAGTACCGATACCCGTACTCTTGCCGGTGGGGAGTTATTTTTTGCCCTTAAAGGAGAGCGCTTCGACGGTCACAACTTTGTGAACAGCGCTATAGCCAAAGGTGCCGCTGGCATAGTAGTTAGCCGGGAGGTTGAGATACCCCCCGATATTTCGCTGTTGCGTGTAAACGACACCTTAGAAGCGTTACACGACCTGGCCCGTTACAACCGGGAGCAGGCGGGGGTTTTCCTAATCGCTATTACCGGCAGTACGGGTAAAACGACAACCAAGGACCTGGTGACGGCTATTTTAAGATCCAAGTTTAAGACCCTGGCTACCCAAGGGAATCTTAATAATGAGATCGGTTTGCCGTTAACCTTGTTGGATCTGGATGAATCATATGAAATGGCTGTCGTGGAAATGGGAATGCGCGGGCAGGGGCAAATTGGTTTACTGTGTCAAATTGCACGCCCGTCAGCGGGGGTAATTACCAATATCGGAGAAACCCACTTGGAAATCCTGGGTTCAGTGGCCAACATCGCCCGTGCCAAGGGTGAACTGCTCGATTATATTCCCCCTGATGGATTTGCCGTATTGAATAGCGACAGCCCGTACATGGAGGAGCAAGCAAAGCGATGCCGGGGAAAGATAATCTATTTTGGTAACAACAGCATCGCTTCATACCGCTTAAAGTCCTATCAGCTTGGAGAGGGAGGAATTATTTTTAGGGCGGAGATAGGAGACCGGGAACAATTCTTTAGATTACCCATTCCGGGCAGGCATAACGCTATCAATGCTCTGGCTGCTATTGCCGTAGGGCGTGAAATGGGTTTATCCATTGATGAAATTCAAGAGGGTTTGCAAAAAGTAACCCTTTCGCCAATGCGGTTGGCGATACTGCAAATCGGTACAATAACGGTCATTAACGATGTTTATAATGCCAACCCCGCTTCGATGACGGCAGCATTAGAAGTACTCAGAGATAAGGCGGGTACACGACCCTCTGTGGCCGTCCTTGGTGATATGTTGGAACTGGGGCCCCGGGCCAGAACGGCACACCAGGCTGTCGGCAGGGCTTGTGTGCAGAACGGCGTTACGATGCTTATCGCCAAAGGTGAGTTAAGCCGGGATATCGTGGCCGGCGCCATCGCAGCCGGGATGCCCAGGTCACAAACACGGTGGTTTACTACCAATAAAGAAATTGTCGCCTATCTCCATAAGATTTTGACGGGCGGGGAAGTAGTACTGGTAAAGGGATCACGTGGTATGCACATGGAAGAAGTTGTTGAAGGCTTGGCATCTGTTTTCGGTAACGGTGGTGATACCGGTTGAGTTTCGTTTTGTTATCGGCCAGTGTCGCCCTGGTGATTACTCTGGTGCTTGGACCGGTAGTGATACCTCTATTACGCTGGCTTAAATTTGGACAACATGTGCGCTCTGACGGGCCGTCAAGACATATCCAAAAAGCCGGTACCCCCACTATGGGCGGTATTATGTTTTTGCTGGCGGTGGCGATAACATCGGGACTTATGTACTCGTTATTGCCCGGGCGGGATATTGTTATCCCCGGGATTAAAGAGGGCTTAATCGTACTGCTGGTGTTTTTAGGATATGGTTTTATCGGTTTCTTAGATGATTTTATCAAAATATCTCTCAAGCGTCCTCTTGGATTGCGTGCCCGGGAGAAAATTTTGGGCCAGGTTTTAATTGCCGTGGGTGTCGCGGTGATGGCCGTTTTTATATTGGGCCGTGGCACTGACATTGTCATTCCGTTTACCGGTTTCTTTCAGCCGGGCGGGATAACGATAGATTTAGGCTGGTGGTTTTTTTTAGCTCTTACGATATTTGTTATGCTTGGGACGGCTAATGCCGTTAACCTGACCGATGGGTTGGACGGCTTGGCGGCAGGGTTAACGGTAATCGCCGCTGCGGTATTTGCCGTTATTGCCCTCATCATGGACAAAGGTTGGGTAGCTCTTATTTTAGGCGCTGTAGCTGGTGGATGTCTGGGTTTCCTGTACTACAATCGTTTTCCGGCTAAAGTTTTTATGGGCGATACCGGATCTTTGGCCCTGGGTGGTGTACTGGCGGCTGCAGCGGTGATTTCCAGGAGCGAGTTGTTCCTCTTGATCATTGGTGGCGTGTTTGTCGTAGAAACAGTGTCCGTTATTTTGCAAGTGATATCTTATCAATTGTGGAGGCGGCGTATTTTCCGGATGAGCCCGCTCCATCACCATTTTGAACTGCTGGGCTGGAGTGAGGTTAAGGTAGTAACTGCTTTTTGGGCCGCCGGTATTTTACTGGCTGTAATAGGAATGGCGGGGTTATACCGCTTGGGGTGAAAGCATGAACTGGATTGACAAAAAGGTATTGGTAATCGGTGCCGGTAAAACCGGGCGTGCAGTAAGTGGTTTTCTCGCGGCTAAAGGTGCGCGGGTGACCTTAACCGATAAAAAGACCGCCGGCGAACTTGATCTGAAAGCCTCTGATTTACCCGGAATACGGTTAGCTCTCGGCTCATATGCCAACGTTAAACCGGGGCAATGGGATTTGGTGGTAACCAGCCCCGGTGTCCCTCCCGAGGTACCCCCCCTCATTCAGGCCCGGCAGCATGGTATTAAGATTACGGGCGAGGTGGAATTGGCCTGGCTGCATTGCCGTGCTCCCGTAATTGCCATTACTGGTACCAATGGCAAGACAACGACGACGGCCCTGGTTGGTGAAATGCTGAAAAATGCCGGTTATCGTACACTGGTGGCAGGCAATATCGGTATTCCTCTCATCAGTGCTGTTGAGGATTACGGCCCTGATGACGTTATTGTGGCTGAAATATCCAGTTTTCAGCTTGAAACCGCCAGAACTTTTCGCCCTCATGTGGCAGCCGTTTTAAATCTAACGCCCGACCATTTGGACCGGCATGGTGATATGAGGGGATATGGGGCGGCGAAGGCCCGGATTTTTGCCCGGCAGCATCCTAATGATTGGACGATACTTAATTTCGATGATCCCTTAACCAGGGAGATGGCGAGTATAACTCCCGGAGAGGTCATATTTTTTAGCTGCCGGCATAAGTTGGAACAAGGCATCTTTGTCCAAGACGGCCAAATATTGGTGCATTATCATGATCAGCAGGCAGTAATCTTGGCGACGGATCAGTTACAGATTCCCGGCACACACAATTTAGAAAATGCCCTTGCGGCAACGGCTATAGGCTGGGCTTTTGGCCTGGGACCTACTGAAATAGCACAGGGTATTAAGGCCTTTAAAGGAGTCCCCCATCGTTTAGAGTTTGTAGCGGAGATTGACGGGGTGAGATATATTAATGATTCTAAGGGAACCAATCCCGAGGCAGCTATTAAAGCCTTGCAAGCCTTTCATGAACCGATAGTACTGATTGCCGGAGGGCGCAACAAGGGAAGCGGTTTCGCAGATTTTGCTGCCGCTATGAAGAACCGTGTGAGGGCTGTAGTTGTTTTGGGGGAAAGTGCCGCAGAAATTGTCGCTGCCTGCCGTAAGGAGGGTATTCACAGGATAGAACAGGTTGCCGATATACCCGCGGCTGTCCGCTGTGCCCGGGACTTAGCGCGTCGTGGGGATGTCGTGTTGCTATCTCCGGCGTGTGCCAGTTGGGATATGTTTTCCAGTTACGAAGAGAGGGGTGATCTGTTTAAACGCGTGGTCCGACAGCTTGCGAAGGAGGCGGGTTGATGCGACAGGTAAGGCGGGCACCGGATTTCCTGTTATTTATAACGGTACTGGTCTTATTAAGTATCGGCCTGGTGATGATTCTTAGTGCCAGCGAATACAGTACAATGGTCTATTATGGCGATAGTTTTTATTTTTTCAAGCGACAATTGGTTTGGGCTCTAATTGGCCTTACCTTGATGTTCGTGACAATGAATATTGAGTATTGGAAATGGCAGCGGTATGCCATTTACTTGCTGGGGTTGGCTTTGGTTTTGCTGGTTGTTGTTTTGATACCCGGTATTGGCGTTGAATCACACGGGGCCCGCCGCTGGATAGGTTTGGGGCCATTAACTTTTCAGCCTTCCGAATTAATTAAGCTCTGTCTTATAATCTTTCTGGCTTTTGGATTAGCGCGAAATCGCCACCACATTCATAATTTTCGCAAAGGTATCCTGCCTTTTCTTGTGTTTTTGGCCGTGGCGGCCGGCTTAATTCTAATGCAGCCGGACCTGGGTACGGCTGTAACACTGGCGGGTACCGTATTCATCATGCTTTTTGTCGCGGGGGCCAGGTTGAGCACCATGGTCGGCCTGGGGATTACCGGGCTTGGCTTGGTGGCGGCAGCTATTGTCATGGCGCCTTATCGTATGCAGCGTTTTTTGGCCTTTCTTGATCCCTGGAAAGACCCTCAGGATACGGGTTTTCATATTATTCAGTCTTTATATGCTTTAGGATCGGGAGGCCTGTTTGGAGTCGGTTTGGGACAGGGTAAACAAAAATACCTCTATCTCCCTGAACAGCATACGGACTTTATTTTTGCCGTCATTGGTGAGGAACTGGGGTTTATCGGAGCTTCTTTTGTTATGCTGCTGTTTATCTTTTTGATATGGCGGGGATTGCGCATTGCCGTAATGGCACCCGACCCTTTTGCGAGTCTCTTGGCTACCGGGATTACTTCAGGTATTGGACTGCAGAGCATTATTAATATCGGCGTGGTAACTGGAAGCATGCCGGTTACCGGTATTACACTTCCGTTTATCAGCTTTGGGGGTACTTCGCTGATCTTCACCCTCATAGGAGTCGGGATATTGCTTAATATATCTCGTTATAGTGTAGGAAAGTGAGGCGGCGCGCTAAATGCGGGTGATGATTACCGGTGGTGGTACCGGCGGGCATATTTATCCCGCCCTGGCCATTGCCAGGGGAGTGATGGAACGCTGGCCCGGGTCTGAAGTACTTTATGTAGGAACAGATCAGGGTTTGGAAGCGGACATTGTGCCGAGGGCCGGTTTTCCTTTTAAAACCATTCCGGCACAAGGTCTTAAAAGGGCTTTGTCACCGCAAAATGTTGTGGCTGTTTGGTCGGCTGCAAGAGGATATTTTATTGCCTCCCGTCTTATTCACGAGTGGCGTCCCACCGTGGTTATCGGTACCGGCGGGTATGTTTGTGGTCCCGTAATTCTGGCCGCTTCCCGTCAAGGGGTACCCACTATGATCCATGAGCAAAACGCCTTTCCGGGCGTCACTAATCGATTGCTTTCCCGGTTTACCGATCGTACTGCCATAACCTTTCTCGATGCGGTTAAGTTTTTTCCTAAAAAAGCCCGCATCGTTTTGACCGGGCTGCCGATTCGATCCGAAATCCTGTCCGTCCGGAGGGGACAAGCAAGAAAAACTTTAAACCTGTCTTCCGGTGATTTTATGGTATTAAGTTTTGGCGGTAGTCGTGGCGCTTACAGTATCAATCAAGCGATGATACGGGTAATACAATCTTTGCACCAATACCCGGGATTGCGGCTTTATCACGCTACGGGAAATCGGGATTATAAGAAGTTTATGGCTGAACTGGCAAAGGGCGGCTTAAAGGTCAACGGACCGGGTGATAAGGTTAAGGTGGAACCTTACTTTTATGAGATCGCCAACCTACTGGCGGCAGCCGATCTGGTTATTTGTCGCGCCGGCGCGTCCACTATTGCTGAACTAACTGTCCTGGGTCTTCCCAGTATTCTTGTTCCTTTTCCTTATGCTACCGGGAATCATCAAGAACATAACGCCCGGGCTTTAGCATCGCAAGGGGCGGCCATATTAGTCCACGACCGGGATCTTTCGGGAGAGGTTTTAGTCGGTTATATCAAAGGCCTCATGAAAGATCGCTCACGACTGGCACAAATAGCCAAAGCTAGTGCTGCTTTTGGAAAACCGAATGCGCTTGAACATATCCTTGATGTGGTTTCTAACGTCATAGTTGAGAGAAATAACCGTTGAAGCAAGGATATATTTGACACTATACTTATTCTTAAGTTCTGATTAGCTTATTTTCGGCCTTAATGGGACAAGGGTCGTAACACCTTTTTAAAACCTTGCATAGTATACTGTGCAGGTGCCCTCGTAGGAAGGAGAGGATGCCGATGTCACTGAATCCCCGGCGTGTCCATTTCGTCGGTATCGGCGGAGCGGGCATGAGTGCCATTGCACGGGTGCTTTTGGAACTAGGTTATCGGGTTAGCGGTTCGGACCTGAAAAAATCGGCTATTACCGATAAGCTGCAGGCCCGGGGAGCCAAAGTATTTTATGAACATTCTGCGGCTAATTTGGGGGACGCTGAAATGGTAGTAGTCTCCACAGCGATTCCGGCGGAAAACGAGGAGGTCGTGGAAGCACGAAGACGTGGTTTACCGGTAATTCCACGGGCCGAAATGCTGGCCAGGTTGATGAAGTACCAGCAGGGCATAGCAATTGCAGGTGCCCATGGCAAGACAACAACCACCGCGATGATGGCTCTTCTTCTTGAAAAGACAGGATTGGACCCCACCTATATTATTGGAGGCGAGGTAAGCGACTTAGGGGGTAATGCTAAAGCAGGTGGGGGAGATTACCTGGTAGCGGAAGCAGACGAAAGTGATGGGTCCTTTATGCTTCTCGAGCCGGCCGTAGCCGTAGTGACGAATGTAGAGAATGACCATTTGGATTACTACCGGAACATTGAGAATATCCAAAAGGCGTTTCGATCTTTTCTAAACCGCCTTCCCTCAGAAGGTTTGGCAGTTTTATGCTATGATGACCCATTTTTGCGCGAATTGGCTTCCAAAATCCCTGTTAGGACGATCACCTATGGTTTGGATGAAAATGCCGATTATGTAATACGAAACTTCGCACCCAATGGTGTTATCTCCGGAGCGGATATTTACTACTGTAAGGAGAAATTGGGCCGCCTTGAACTGGCGGTTCCGGGTGTACATAACGTGCTTAATGCAACGGCAGTGGTAGCGGTGGGCCGTTATTTGGGCCTGGAGTTCAATGAGATTGCGCCGGTTTTGAAAACTTTCCGCGGAGTAAAAAGGCGGTTTCAGCTCATTGGTGAATCCTGTGGTGTCCATATTATTGACGATTATGCTCACCACCCTACCGAAATTAAGGCTACCCTTGCGGCGGCGCGGTACAAGAAACCCAAAAGGGTGATAGCAGTATTTCAACCTCACCGGTATACACGTACTTTCCACCTCTATAAGGAATTCGGTAAGGCATTTGACGATGCGGACATTGTGCTCATAAATGAAATTTACAGTGCCGGTGAAAAACCTATTAAAGGTGTAGGGGCCCGGCTTATCGTGGACGCAATTCGTAAGCATGGTCACAAATGCCCGCAATTGTTTGCTTCTCAGGAAGAATTGGTGACACACCTTATGGGCATTTTAGAACCGGGCGATATGGTCCTGACAATGGGTGCCGGGGATATTTGGCAGAGTGGTGTAGCTGTCCTGCAAAGGTTGGAAGCAAAAAATGCCGCGATATGAGGCACTATTTTCGGGTCTCAAGGGTCGTATAGTACGCGATGAACCTTTAGCCAAACACACAACTTATCGTATCGGCGGCCCTGCCGAGGTGTTTGTGGAACCTTATGGTATTGATGACCTGCAAAGGGTAGTAGCTTATGCTCACTCCCAAAGCCTGCCGCTGACCGTTATCGGCGCCGGTTCTAACCTGTTAGTCAGTGACCAGGGATTACCCGGTATCGTTGTTAAACTGGGAAAAGGTCTGAGCAGGATAAGCGTTAATGGTTTTTACATTACTGCCGAAGCGGGGGCACGTTTGTCCCGTATCACCAGTATTGCGTGTGAAAATGGTTTAGGGGGATTAGAGTTTCTGGCCGGCATTCCTGCTTCCGTCGGGGGTGCTGTAGCGATGAATGCCGGGGCCCATGGCAGTCAGATATCAGATTTTATCAGGTATGTTTCTGTAATCTGTGAAGATGGTTCCATCGAACAAAGGTGTAAGGATGAAATTGAATTTGGCTACCGCCAAAGTTCATTGCAATCGGAACTGGTTATCATTGCTTCTGCAACTTTGGAATGTTTCCCCAAAAGCCCTACCCTAATCAGGGAAGAAACAAAGGCCATATTGGATCGGCGTAAGAGAACCCAGCCTTTGGAATATCCCAGTGCAGGCAGCGTATTCAAAAACCCGCCGGGTGATACGGCAGGAAGGTTGATTGAAGCTGCCGGGTGTAAGGGTATGTCTGTCGGAGGGGCGCAGGTTTCTCTAAAACATGCCAATTTTATTGTTAATACGGGAACAGCCAAGGCACGCGATGTAAGAGAGTTAATTGCCAAGGTAAGAGAACGTGTTTATAACAAATTCGGCATTCACCTTGAGCTAGAGGTAAAGCTTTTAGGTAAACATTAGGCGGGGTGACCTATGGATCGGATTATCATCAATGGAGGAAACCGCCTAAAGGGCGTAATCAATGTTAGCGGAGCCAAGAATGCCGTTCTTCCCATTTTGGGGGCCAGCCTCTTATGTCCCGGCATAAATGTTATTTACGATGTCCCAAGCCTTAAAGACGTTGAGGTTATGAGCAGCCTGCTGGAGTATCTTGGTGCTTCTGTCTCCAGAAATGGTAAAATCATAACGGTGGACACATCCAACGTGGAAGCGCGTGATGTATCCGAAGAGTTAATGCGCCGTATGCGCGCTTCAAATCTGGTATTAGGCCCGCTCTTGGGTCGTTTTGGTAAGGTGCGGATTTCGCAACCAGGTGGCTGTAATATCGGATCACGACCGATGGATCTGCACCTGAAGGGTATTCGTGCCCTTGGAGCCAGTATCAAGGAACAGTGGGGATATATTACTGCGGAAGCCGGCCGCCTTGTAGGGAGTGAAATACATCTTGATGTTCCTAGTGTAGGTGCTACAGAAAACATTATAATGGCGGCTGTATTAGCAAAAGGTGAAACTATAATATATAACGCCGCCCGGGAACCTGAAATTGTAGACCTGCAAACGTTTCTCAATAAGGCGGGAGCCTGTATAAAGGGGGCGGGAACATCAGTAATTCGTATTAAAGGAGTTGGCAGCTTACACCCCTGTAAACACCGTGTTATACCAGATCGTATTGAAGCAGGTACCCACATGGTGGCGGCGGCTATCACGAACGGGGATATTACCATTCAAAACGTTATTACTGAACATATCGAACCAATGGTAGCCAAGTTAAGGGAAGCGGGTATAGACGTTGAGATGGAAAATAATACGGTGCATGTACGTGCTACGGGAAAAAGATATGCTATCGATATCAGAACGATGCCATACCCGGGGTTCCCAACTGATATGCAACCCCAGATGACGGCCCTTTTAAGTGTAACACCAGGAACCAGTCTTATAACAGAAAACATCTTTGAAAATCGCTTTAAGCACGTACCGGAATTACACCGTATGGGAGCTGATATTAAGGTTGAAAGTCGTACGGCTGTTGTATGCGGAGTAAAAAAACTAAGCGGTGCTACGGTTAGAGCAACCGATTTGCGAGCAGGAGCGGCTTTGGTTTTGGCCGGTTTGGCGGCAGAAGGTACCACGGTGATAGAATGTCCCGAGCACATTGACCGGGGATACGAAAATCTAGAAGAGAAATACAGGCAGTTGGGGGCGGATATTTACAGGGAGCGGGTCTAGGCACGCTCCCTTATTTATTTTGGACAAGTAGTTTGCTTAAGGATATAATGGTTGTGAAAAGTAAGGGGGATCAGGAGTTGTCATCCAAAAGACTGAACTATTGGGAAACAGCTTTTTTCCTATTTGTAATAGCAATAGCGGCATTTATCCTGGTACGATCCCCTCTGTTTGAAATTCAAGCCTTGGTGGTTAAGGGTAACCGCCTTCTTACCAAGGAAGAAATTTGCGCGGCAGCAGCCATAGTTAAAGGGACGCATATATTCAAAACAAAGCTGGCAGCGGCTGAAAAGAGGGTCGAAGCCCTGCCTCTCGTTAAAGACGCCGAAGTGCACCGGGATCTGCCCTCTACCGTTGTTATAAGTGTTCGCGAACGGCAGCCTTTGGCCCTGGTGTATATCGATGGGGCCTTCTGGGAAGTTGATGAAGAAGGAATTCCTTTACGGAAAGCAGAACTTATCAGTCAGGAACTACCAGTTATTACCGGAATAACTGTTGATCAACCAGATTTTAACAGGCTGCTGGAAGTTGCATCGGCAGTTCCTACTGAACTCAGAACTGAACTCTCCGAAATTCATATCAATGCCGATGATGAGATTAGTGTCTTTACCATTGACGGCATTGAAGTACGCTTAGGACAGGCTGAGGCCCTGGAAAATCAGATTTTGGTAATGCGTGAAGTTTTACGGCAGATAAGACAGAACGGGCAAAGGGTACTCTACATTGATTTAGTTGATCCAGATGATGCGGTAATAAAATACCAAGGGGGTGGTGAAATTGCGCATTAGAGGCTTTCACTGGGCCATAGTTGTTGTAGGTATTGCCCTCGGACTAATGCTGACCACCCAGTTTCGTATTAATATCGAGCATCAACGCAATGTGACTATTCAACGAGTTACCCAGTTGGCATCCGAAGTAGAAAAGGCACGCCAGAAGCATGATGCTTTGAAAAATCGAGTCGATGAATTACGCGAGGAGCTGGATCAAATTACGAGCAGTCCGCAATTAGCACAATTGCGTCAAAAAGTTGAAGTCACCCGCTTACAAGCCGGTTTGGCGCCGGTATGCGGGCCGGGAGTGGAAGTTGTTCTTAAGGATAGTGAAATACCGATACAACCGGGACAGGACCCTAACTTATATGTGCTGCATGATGAGGATTTACTCAGAGTGGTAAATGAACTGCGCGCCGCCGGGGCAGAGGCTCTTGCCATTAATGGTGAACGGTTACTAGCGACAAGTGAAATACGTTGTATTGGCCCGACGGTTCTGGTCAATAAAACACGGAGATTGGTGCCTCCCTTTGTCATTAGTGCGATCGGTAACCCCGAAACTATGATAAAGGCTCTTGAAATGCCGGGTGGTGTACTGGATATCTTGGGTTTTTGGGGTATCAGAGCCGATGTTAAGAAAGTTCCCGAGATAGTTATTCCGGCATATTCAGGAAGCACTACTTTGGAATATGCCTCCCCATTAACCAACGAAGGCGGTGATGGGGTTGAATAGGTGGCACCTTTTGTCTCTTACCATGGTAACCGTGGTTCTTGGGGTCTTACTGGCGGTGCAGTTGCGTTCCACTGAACCTCCGGAAGACACAACCATGTCCATAGACCGTGCCCAAGTCTTAACCCAGGAACTACAGGTGCTTGCAAAGGAACAAAATAGTCTTAAGGCTGAGATTGAGGATTTGGAACAAGCCATCGCTTCGGCTACCCAGGGTAACGAGCAAGCGAAAAAGGCATTACAAAGTGAAATCGCTAAAAACAAGATTATAGCGGGAATTACTCCGGTTGTAGGCCCCGGGGTTATAGTGACGCTTTCGGATTTTCCCCGGCAGGAACCCCCGGAGTCCAATCCTCAATTGTTTGCCGTACGGGACGTTGATATTTTGCGTGTGGTTAACGATCTTCGCAGCGCCGGTGCGGAAGCAATTGCCGTTAACGGGCAGCGTCTTATAAGTACCAGTGAAATCAGGGCGGCGGGGGCATTTATTAACGTCAATCTGACCCCGGTCGCTTCTCCTTACGTAATTAAAGCTATTGGGGATCCTGAAGAGTTAAAGAATCTATTGGAAATGTCCGGTGGCCTGGCGGAAACTTTGCGCAGTTGGGGAATCGGAGTTGAAATCGAGATGGCAGACCGCGTGGAAATACCTGGGTATCAAGGTGCACGCTTTGAATATGCCCGGCCAATGGCGAAGGACGGAAGGGGATAAGAATTAATGTGGACCAGTATTTGGTTGGCTATTTTAGGTTTGATAGTAGGAATTGGCATAGGACTTAACATGCCTTTGTTTGTACCTCCTGTGTACAGCAAATATTTGGGGATAGCCACCCTGGCAGCTTTGGATTCTGTGTTCGGCGGCATCCGGGCTGCCATAAGCGAAAGATTTGACAATGTTGTGTTTCTCTCCGGATTTATAGGAAACGCGTTAGTTGCTGCCGTTTTGGTTTATATAGGTGACCGTTTGGGAGTAGAAATATATATTGCGGCCATAGTCGCCTTCGGTGTTAGGTTATTCCATAACTTGGCAGCAATTCGGCGAAGATTGGTTGGGAAATAATTATTGAATTCCAAAAGGGGTTTACGTTTAGATGTTGAATTTTACAGTTTAAGTTAGTTATGGCAGCCGTGCCAGTGTCGGAAGGGGGACAAAATAGTGATTGAACTAGAAATGGAATCAGAAAGCTTGGCTATTATAAAGGTCATAGGGGTTGGCGGCGGCGGGAACAACGCTGTGAACAGAATGATCAGCGCGGGGCTTAAAGGTGTTGAGTTCATTGCTATTAATACCGATGCGCAGGCTCTGGAAATGTCCCTATGCAATCAGAAAATACAAATCGGCAGCAAGTTGACAAAAGGTTTAGGTGCCGGAGGCAACCCTGAAATTGGCGAAAAGGCTGCTGAAGAAAGCCGCGACGATATTCTGCAGGCGCTTGAAGGTGCAGATATGGTGTTTGTTACCGCCGGTATGGGGGGCGGCACGGGAACGGGCGCAGCCCCTGTTGTCGCGGAAATTGCCAGGGAAATGGGTGCTTTGACGGTTGGGGTGGTTACCAGACCATTCACCTTTGAAGGGCGCAAGCGGTATCAACAGGCCGACAGGGGTATTGCCAAGTTGCGGGAGTGTGTTGATACGCTGATTACCATTCCCAATGATAAATTGCTGCAGGTTATTGAAAAAAATACTTCTATTGTCGAGGCCTTTCGTATTGCGGACGATGTGCTGCGCCAAGGGGTGCAGGGTATTTCTGATTTGATTGCCGTGCCTGGCCTAATCAACCTTGATTTTGCCGACGTTAAGACCATTATGAAGGATACCGGTTCGGCCTTAATGGGTATTGGTACTGCTCAGGGTGAGGGCAGGGCGGCGGAAGCGGCCAGAATGGCAATATCAAGCCCTCTTTTGGAAACATCCGTAGAGGGGGCCCAAGGAGTATTGTTGAACATTACGGGTGGGACTTCCCTGGGGCTTTTCGAGGTTAACGAGGCGGCAGAAATAATCGCTCAGGCAGTTGATCCCGACGCCAATATTATCTTTGGAGCCGTTATTGACGAGACGTTGAATGATGAGGTGTGTGTTACGGTGATAGCCACCGGTTTCGAAACCAAAGCGGAACAGGAAAAAGATAAACCGTTTGAGATCAAACCCTTCACCAACCACGATGATCTTGAGATCCCCGCTTTCTTGCGCAGGCGTGGATAGACGAAAAGCGATAAAATTATACTTTCCGGCAGGACAGACAACGACAACTTTTGAAAACCCTGGTTAGTTATAATGTTAACCAGGGTTTTTTAATTATGTCATAGGTATCCATTAAAGGTAATATATATATTCAAAACTGGGGGCGAAGGCGTGTCCTATACCATATATCTGGACGAAGTATTTTTAGGGAATTTGGTAATGGACTACGCCATTCTTTGGTTGACGGCAAGGATTGGATTATTCAAGACTTCTTGGATCCGACTAGGTACTGCGGCTATGTTAGGCGCCCTGTATGCAACTGTCTTCTTTTTACCCTTTGGTATATATTTAACTCCAATTTATGTCAAAATAGTTTTCTCACTATTAATGCTGGTAGTTGCCTTCGCGCTTTCATCCCCGCGTGGCTTGATACGTGCAGCCGTCTATTTCTATTTATCGTCTTTTGGGGTTGGAGGATTTATTTTTGGTTTGAGCTATCTTTTTTATAATGACAGCGTCCATAAAACCAGTTCTTTTGCTATGCCGCAAAACTATACCTGGCCGGAGGTCCCCTTAGCTTTAGTTGTGATTTGGCTGGTAGGGCGAGCGGGAGGGGCTTATCTGAAACGGCGGTGGGGTAAAGCGCTTTTAAAGTTACCGGTTACTATATTCGTGAGTAATAAACACCGGAACGTAAATGCTTTGCTGGATACTGGTAACCAACTAAGCGATCCGGTAACGGGTTATCCCGTGATTGTGGCTGAGTACGATGCCATTGCACCATTACTGCCACCTGAAGCCCGCGATCTTTATGAAAAGGATCAGCAAATTGACTTGGAAGCGGTCCTGGCAACCGTTAAAGAAAATGATTGGTCAACCAGGTTACGTGTTATTCCCTACCAATCTTTGGGGTGTACGGGGGGTTTGTTGTTGGGTTTCCGGCCCGACCGGATTGAAATCGATTATGACCGTCAAAGGGTTTGCACCAAGAATGTCGTTGTCGCTGTTTATCATAAACAATTGAGCCCGGAGTCATCTTATAATGCTCTTTTAAACCCGTGTCTATTAGAAACACCCACGGGTTTATGTTAAGGGGGATTGGGAATGGAAAATAAAGTGCGGCCTTTCAGTTACAAGTTAAAAATTTGGGTGGTGCGCATACTTAACAGTCTTGGTTATTACAGTGAAGTACATTATGTCGGCAGCAGCGAGACACTGCCACCTCCCCTTTCGGTGGATGAAGAGATAGGGTTAATCAGCAGGTTGGAAGACGGAGACCTTGGCGTGCGTCACAAATTGATAGAACACAACCTCCGCCTTGTGGTATATATTGCACGAAAATTTGAAAATAGCGGTGTCAACATTGAAGATTTGGTTTCTATCGGGACAATCGGGCTTATTAAAGCTGTGAATACATTTGATCCGCAAAAGCGTATTAAATTGGCTACCTATGCGTCACGCTGCATTGAGAATGAAATCTTGATGCACCTGCGGCGGAACAGTAAAATTCGCAGCGAGGTTTCTTTTGAGGAACCACTGAATGTGGACTGGGATGGAAATGAGCTGCTTTTATCCGATATCCTGGGTACTGACGGGGATATAATCTATAAAAATCTTGAAAAAGAAGTTGACCGTAAACTGTTACGGTTGGCTCTCGAGAAGCTCTCGGGCAGAGAACGGCGCATAATGGAACTGCGGTTTGGTCTTAATAATGGTGAGGAAAAGACACAGAAGGAGGTAGCCGACCTCCTCGGGATTTCCCAATCGTATATTTCCAGGTTGGAAAAACGGATTATCCGGAGGCTTAAAAAGGAAATGTACCGGTTAGCTTAATTACTAATCGGTAATAAAGCTCTATTCGCCTGCTTCCCGCATGGTTTGTGGTATGAGAGGTATTTAGCTTGCTAAGATACCATTAGTACGGGTAATTGGTGATCAAGTAAGATTACTTTACTTATCGGGCGTATTGGCTGAGAGAGAAAATTTTAACCTGCTGAGTTAATGGTGGTGTTGGTAATTGGAATGCGGCTTTACTACCAATTACCCGTAATTGTATATTCCAATTTAAAAGAAATACGGCTCTTAACTCTCGAATGAGCTTTTTTGGAAAATCGGGCTTAGGCCCGTTTTTTTTGTTAGGATGCCATTGCTCCTTTATTTTCTCGGGTATAAAGCCGTATATACGGGGAAATACTGAGAAAAACAATAAAATATGGGGAGGCCGTTGGTGTGGTAAACAAGGTGGAAATTTGCGGGGTCAATACATCCAAATTGCCGGTTCTATCTTCCAAAGAGATGAGGAAACTGTTTAAAGCAATGCAAAATGGCAACACCTCGGCCCGGTCCAAACTGATCAACGGCAACCTGCGCCTGGTTTTAAGCGTAATTAAGCGTTTTACCAACCGGGGGGAGTATGTAGACGACCTGTTTCAGGTTGGTTGTATCGGGTTGATGAAAGCCATTGACAATTTTGACCTTTCGCAAAATGTTAAGTTTTCCACCTATGCTGTACCGATGATCATAGGAGAAATCAGGAGATACTTACGGGATAATAACCCCATCCGAGTGTCACGTTCATTAAGAGATGTTGCCTACAAGGCCTTACAGGTGAGAGACAATCTTGCCAATAAATATTCGCGCGAGCCGACGGTGACGGAAATTGCCAAGGAATTAAACATTCGTTGTGAAGATATTGTATTTGCTCTTGATGCCATCCAGGAGCCGATTTCGTTGTTTGAACCGATTTATCACGACGGGGGAGATCCAATTTTTGTAATGGATCAAATTTCAGATGAGAAAAATGAGGACTCCAATTGGCTTGAAAGTATTGCTATCAAAGACGCCTTACGTAAACTAAATGAGCGTGAAAAGCATATCTTAACGCTCCGGTTCTTCAAGGGTAAAACACAGATGGAAGTAGCTGAAGAAATCGGAATCTCCCAGGCTCAAGTTTCCCGCTTGGAAAAGGCGGCTTTAAACCATATGAAAAAGTACGTTTAAACAAATGGCGTGTAATCGGGAGAAGGAAGGAGATAGGATGAAAAAAAGATGGATTGGTATCGCGGCAGCCGTGCTGGCCGTGGTACTATTAAACGGTGCAATGGTGCTGCACTGGGCTCAACAGACGGTGGAGGCATACAATCCCAACAACCTCATTAGACTACACGTTGTGGCCAACAGTGACAGCGAAGCTGATCAGGTATTGAAGCTTAAAGTACGGGATGCGATTATTGAGACTATGTCTTCGCGCTTAGAAGATGTCTCAAACCGCGAAGAAGCTCGGAAGGTTGTTCGGGACAGTCTTGATGACATTCAAAAGGTGTCCGCCCAGACGGTGGCTGCGGCAGGTAACGACTGTCCGGTTCACGTCTATTATGGGCATTTTGATTTCCCGGAAAAAAGTTACGGTTTTTTGGTAACCCCTGCCGGTAATTACGAGGCTGTGAGGGTTGTTATTGGTGAGGGAAGCGGGCATAATTGGTGGTGCGTACTCTTCCCGCCCTTATGCTTCGTAAAAGCCGATAAAGCTGAGCATGAGCAGGGCAGGGTAAATCCCAATGTCACAAATATAGAAATGAAATTTAAGGTCGTAGAATTGTGGCACAGGTCAACAGAAATTATGGAGAATATCGCAAGTAAATTTAGCAATTAATCACTAATTTAAATGGTTTACTGGTCACCCCGGTGCATATAAATTGTACCGGGGTGATTATGTCATGTTAAAGGTATCGGATTTAAGGATGCGGGAGATTATTAACGTCCTGGACGGCCGGCGCATGGGTCTTATTAAAGACATAGACATTGATTTGGAGAACGGGCGTATCAATGCCATAATATTACCGGGGTCCCCCAGGATGTTCGGTTTCTTTGGCAAGGATGAAGAAATTGTGATCCCGTGGGAGAAAATTGTTAAAATCGGAATGGATGTAATTCTCGTGGAAGCTCCCAACTATTCGGGAGCCCGTTATTAAAAAGTTTAAACCTTTGATCATAGAAAACCAAGATTAGCTTCTTCACTGCACAGCGCTGATTCTACCCTTTGGAAACTCTGCCTTGTTTTCCCCATGGAGGTTTTATATCATAGAAGTATCGCTCATGGTCTGAGAAAGGAGGCTCGATATTATTGTCTGCCGGTAATTTCTCGGGGGAATTTTTCTTGGACGGGCATGAACGTTTATGGGTTTGGGATAGAGATCAGGAATGGTTTGGCGAGATGGCTTTGGCGGATTTTGCCGATATTTTTGAGCCGGGGCGATACGCAACACTATCCATAAATCCGGTAACAGGATTGGCGGAGACAACTGCTGTTGAAGGTACCTATACTTCCCGGGAAGAATGTCAAATGATGACCGTGTCCCTGGTTTCCGGGCATAAGATAGCGATTAGTAATAGGGATCTTCTACTCACTGTTGACGAACGGGGGCGGATAAGTTGGGGGCCTGTTATTGATTATTCTCCTGTTCTTGTTTTGCACCGTATCGCCGTATCTTCCCAGGAACCGGTACTGGCACAATATGCCGGTAACATTATCAGGTGTTTATCATCTGAACTAGATCAATGCGCTGAGTACGGCTGGTTGCGCAGGCTCGCTTGTGAGGCGTGGGGGTGGGACCGCTTGGAGGACAAGCAAACGTTAACGGCACCTGTCCGCCACGAGTTAAGGGCCGCTGTAGAACGTAGGGCATCTAAAGTTAGGGTAGAAAGGCTTAAGAATATGGATTGTCACGACTGTGTTATAAAACTTGCCGGTTACATGGGACTGTCAGTTTCTTTAGTTGCGGCCTTAAGCTGGTTGGATTATATTGTCCCGGTGAAAGTTGCATCCGTGGAGCCGGAGGTTAACAAAAGCAAGGGTTATAACCTTAAAGTAGCGGGGGATAATCACAATTACGTTACGGCACAAGGGATTTTAGTCCGTGATACAGGTAGTACATAAAACATTTAGTGATGTCAATATAAAGATCCTTAGTAAAAATACCCGTAGATTGCAAGTTTAATTGCCTTACATATTATGACAAACCCCTGTTTTATG
>JACDOK010000011.1 GCA_017656185.1 Peptococcaceae bacterium
CTTCGTCGCTCGGGACTTTCACCCTATAGACAACGCCCATGCCGGGCGCACAAAACAAAACCGCGGAGAAGAAAACTCCGCGGCTTTGTTTGTTTTCTAAAAAAATGCAAATGGAGAAAAGAGCTGTTCTTGCCAATTATGGTGTGATTGTCCGGACATGGAAGCATTATCTCCTTGATATACAATTTTCCCACCATATACGCATTAAGAATATTCGAAGGTAAAAAGGAAAATCCCAGCAAGACGTCGAATGGGTAAATGGCTAAAATACATCGGTATAATGCAGTGTAAAACCTACGTTAAAGGAGGTGTGGTCAGCACAAAGCAGAGCGAGTATTTTAGCGCAACATTGGTTCACGTGGCAGATTATTATGGAGGAGGTCTAACTGTATGCCCTGGAAAAAGGTAGTCGGCTTACTGGCAATTATGGCCGTATTTGCCTTTGTCTTTATACTAGCCGGCTGTGGAGGCGGCCAGGAGGAAAGTACTGGTACTGCTTCGGGCGAAATGGCTGAAGAACAGGTATTGATTCATAACATAGGTACTGAGCCCGAATCCCTTGACCCCGCCAAGATTACCGGTATTCCTGAAGGCACAGCCGTTTACCAGCTCTTTGAAGGTCTGACCCGTATAACGGAAGATGGTTTAAAACCTGCCGTGGCTGAGAGCTGGGACGTATCCCCCGACGGGCTTACCTACACTTTCCACCTGCGTGACGGCGCCAAATGGAATAACGGCGACCCTGTTACCGCTTATGATTTCGAATACGCTTGGAAGCGGGCCCTCAATCCGGAAACCGAGTGCGAATACGCTTACCAGCTGTATTATGTTAAGAACGGTGAAGCCTATAATGCTGGAGAAATCACCGATCCCGACCAGGTAGGCGTCAAGGCTCTCGATGAAAAGACCTTAGAGGTAACCCTGGAGGCCCCTGCTCCCTATTTCTTGAGTCTAACCAGCTTCTACACCCTGTACCCGGTACATAAGGCTACCGTTGAAGCGAACCCCGACTGGGCCAACGCACCGGAAACCTTCGTAAGTAACGGCCCGTTTAACCTTGAAAATTGGGAGCACCATTCCAAACTGGAATTGGTTAAAAATGACACCTACTGGGATGCCGAAAACGTCAAGCTCGACAAAGTGATTTTGACCATGGTAGAAGAACAGGCTACTTACCTTACTATGTGGGAAAACGGTGAAATTGATACCATCGAGTCACCGCCGCTTGCCGATATGGATCGCCTGAGGGCTGAAGGCAAACTCCAAACTAAACCGTACCTTGGTGTTTATTACTATATCTTCAATACCGAGCAGGAACCGTTTGATGATCCTAAGGTCCGCAAGGCCCTGGCCTTGGCGATTGACCGCAAGACCATCGTTGAAAAAATAACCAAGGGCGGTCAGCTGCCGGCCTTTGCCCTCGTACCCCCTGGTATTCCTGATGCCGAACCCGGCTCCGATTTCCGTGAAGTCGGTGGAGACCTGTTTAAGGAAGACGTAGAAACTGCCAAGCAGCTATTAGCAGAAGCCGGTTACCCGAACGGCGAAGGCCTACCTGAAATCACCATTCTCTACAACACCCACGAAGCCCATAAGACCATCGCTGAAGCGATCCAGGAAATGTGGAAGACCAACCTGGGTATTGAGAACGTTAAACTCACGAACCAGGAATGGAAAGTTTACCTCAACAGCCGTGACGAAGGTGATTTCCATGTAGCCCGCGCCGGCTGGATCGGTGATTACGCTGATCCTATGACCTTTGTGGATATGTTTGTAACGGGTGGCTCCCAGAACGACGGCCGGTGGAGCAACGCCCGCTACGATGAATTAGTCGAGACCGCCAAGAACACCGGCGACCAGAAAGTCCGGATGGAAGCCATGCACGAGGCTGAAGAAATCCTAATGGATGAAATGGCTGTTATGCCCATCTACTTCTACACACTTAACGTCTGCGAGCAGGATTACGTCCGGGATGTTTTCTGGGATCCGCTTGGCCCGCCACACTTCAAGAGCGCCTGGATTGCCAAACACTAACTTTTGATACACTTTTGTTGCCAGGCAGTTGGAGGTATGCCTTGGGGGCATACCTCCAACGTTTGTTTTATATCTTTTTTACCTTATCTTTCCTGTTTTTTAGTGGGGGAGGACTGATATGATTTGTCCCGGTATGTTTTGAAGCGATTGATAGCTTCTTTAATCACGCTTTGGGTCATTGTAACTTTGACCTTTATTTTGATGCATAGCATCCCCGGCGGCCCTTTTTCTTATGAAAAAGAATTACCCAAGGCCATTATTGAGAACCTTAACAAACGTTATCACCTGGACTGGCCTCTCTGGAAACAGTACCTTGACTACCTGGTACACCTTATCCAGTGGGATCTGGGACCCTCTTTCAAATACGAAAGTATGACCGTCAACGACATCATTAATAAAGGCTTCCCCGTTTCAGCAGCCTTGGGTGGTATATCTCTGGGATTTGCGCTGGTATTAGGCATCACCGCTGGTGTCATCTCGGCCCTGAAACAGTACCAATGGCAGGATAGTCTGGTAATGCTTATGGCAACACTGGGTTTTTCGGTGCCCAGCTTTATTCTCGCCAGCCTGTTTATTTATATATTTTCTTATAAACTGCACTGGCTGCCGGCAGCGATGTGGGGTAAGCCGGAACAGGTAATTATGCCGGCTCTGGCCCTGTCAGCATTGCCAACGGCTTTTATCGCCCGTATGGTCCGCACCACGATGCTGGAAGTTCTTAGCCAGGATTATATTCGTACGGCCTGGGCGAAAGGCCTTTCAGGCCGGGTGGTTATTCTCAGACATGCTTTAAAAAACGCTCTCTTACCCGTTTTATCTTACCTGGGGCCTTTAACGGCTGCGATTCTCACCGGAAGCTTTGTAGTGGAAAAGATTTTTGGCATTCCTGGTATGGGGCGTCAATTTGTTACTAGTATTTATAACCGTGACTACACTACCATTATGGGTGTGACAATATTTTACAGCATTATTTTGATCCTCGCCAATTTTCTGGTTGATATCATGTATGCTTACCTGGACCCACGGATCAAAGTGACCGGGGAAAAGGAGTGAAATCATGCCGCCGCTTTTTAACCATGCAGACTTCAAACCTGTTACCGTAACCACACATGCGGAAACGATAGTGAGGCCAAGCACAACGTACTGGCAGGATGCCTGGCGCAGGCTCAAGAAACATCGCCTGGCAGTCGTAGGCTTGATCATCATCGGAATCCTGGCCTTAATGGCCATATTTGGCCCCTTACTTTCACCCTATAGTTATTCTGACCAGTCCCTCGATGAAACCAACCAGCCTCCTAGTGCCAAGCACTGGTTTGGTACCGATAACCTTGGACGGGACCTGTTTACGCGCGTACTGTACGGCGCTAGGATTTCGCTTGCTATCGGCTTCATAACGAGCTTCATAAGTCTTGGCATAGGCGTAACCTACGGTGCCATTAGCGGCTTTTTCGGTGGCAGGGTTGACGCCTTTATGATGAGAATAGTGGACATCCTTTACGGGCTGCCCTTTCTCCTTTATGTAATTCTGCTGTTGGTAATTATGGGACCTGGCTTGGGCCCGATATTCATCGCCCTCGGTATTGTTTACTGGCTTAACATGGCCAGAATTGTACGCGGGGAAATCCTGAGTCTGAAAGAACGGGAATTTGTCCTTGCCGCTCGTACCATCGGTGTCAGCCCCAAGCGCATAATTATGCGCCACCTAGTACCCAATGCGATGGGACCAATCATCGTTACTATGACCCTGGTTATACCCGAAGCCATCTTTTCAGAAGCTTTTCTAAGTTACATTGGTCTCGGTGTATCCGCCCCGGTAGCTAGTTGGGGCGTCTTGGCCTCAGATGGTTACACGGCGATTCGTACTTACCCCTGGCAGCTTTTCTTCCCGGCAGCGTTTATCAGCATCACTATGCTGGCCTTCAATTTCCTGGGGGATGGCCTACGCGATGCGCTTGACCCCCGTATGAGGAGATAGTTGGGAGGAGTATTGTATGAATGCAGAACATAGTACACCGTTATTACAGGTTAGAGGCCTGAAAATATCATTCTTCACTTATGCTGGTGAAGTTAAGGCAGTAGACGGCGTAGATTTTGAAGTTGGGTCAGGCGAGGCCGTGGGAATCGTCGGCGAGTCGGGATGCGGCAAAAGCGTTACCGCCCTTTCCGTCATGCGTTTGATACCCAAGCCAGGAGAAATAATAGACGGTTCCATCATCTTCGATGGTGAAAACTTATTAACAAAAACCGAAAAAGCTATGGAAGCAATAAGGGGTAAGGATATTGCTATGATATTTCAGGACCCCATGACCTCCCTCAACCCGGTTCTGACCATTGGTTACCAGCTCACAGAAGCCATCCTGCGCCACGAGAAGATGGAAAAACGTCAAGCACGGGAGAAAGCCATCGAAATGCTGCGCCTGGTCGGAATTCCCAATGCGGAAGAAAGGCTGTCTCAGTACCCTCACCAGTTTAGTGGGGGTATGCGCCAGAGAGTTATGATTGCGATGGCTTTGTGCTGCAACCCCCGGCTGTTGATTGCCGACGAACCCACCACGGCTCTTGACGTAACCATTCAGGCACAAATTATAGAACTGTTAAAAGAGTTAAGAAGTAAACTCAACACTTCGATCGTGTTAATTACCCACGACCTGGGCGTCGTCGCGGGTCTCGCCGACCGTGTTATCGTTATGTACGCCGGGAAGATTGTCGAGGTAGGAAAGATCAAGGATATATATTACAATGCCCGCCATCCCTATACCTGGGGTCTGTTAAAATCCGTACCGCGGTTGGACTATAAGGAAAAAAGGCGCCTGGTACCTATCGTCGGGCAACCCCCCGACCTCCTGGATCCTCCCAAGGGTTGTGCTTTTTACCCGCGCTGTCCTCACGTAATGCGGATCTGCCTTAAAGAAAAGCCTGAACTGACAGAACTAGGGCCGGAACACAAGGTGGCCTGCTGGCTGGCACATCCCGCCGCACCAAAACCTGATTTCAATAAGGTAGCATCCAATACCACGGCAAGGGGGTAGGAACGTGCAGGAAACTCCGTATTTAATAGAAGTTAAAAACCTGAAAAAATGGTTTCGCGTCCAGCGGGGTCTTTGGCGCACGCAGCTCAAACACGTGCGCGCCATCGACGGCATCAGCTTCGGGATTAAAAAGGGTGAAACACTTGGTCTGGTGGGAGAAAGCGGCTGCGGAAAAACGACCGTGGGCCGGACCATCATCCGGCTTTACGATCCCACGGAGGGCCAGGTCCTATACGAGGGCCAGGATATCGCGCGCCTTACCGAGGAAGAGCTGAAGCCCTACCGCAGAAAGGTGCAAATGATCTTTCAGGATCCTTATGCCTCTCTCAACCCGCGGATGACCGTCAGTGATATTATTGCCGAACCCCTGAATGTACACGGGCTCGTCGCGCCGTCGGAGCGTCAAGACAGGGTTCACGAGCTGCTGAAGATGGTCGGGCTGAACCCCGAACACGCCAACCGCTACCCGCACGAGTTCAGCGGGGGCCAGCGTCAAAGGGTTGGGATCGCTCGGGCTCTGGCCGCCGATCCCAGCTTTATTATCTGCGATGAACCCATCTCGGCCCTCGACGTGTCCATCCAGGCGCAGGTGGTCAACCTGCTGGAGGAACTGCAGAGCAAACTCCAGCTGACTTACCTGTTTATCGCCCACGACCTGGCCATGGTTAAACATATCAGCAACCGCATCGCCGTAATGTACCTGGGAAAGATAGTGGAAATAGGGCCGGGACACGAGTTGTACGAAAACCCCAAGCACCCCTATACCCTGGCCTTGCTTTCCGCCGTACCCATTCCGGACCCGGATATGGAAGCGAAGCGCCGCCGTATTATTCTGAAGGGGGACGTACCCAGCCCGATCGACCCGCCCGAGGGGTGCCGGTTCCATACGCGTTGTGCCCGGGTCCAACCGGAATGTAAATCCATTACACCCGAGCTAAAAGATCTCGGCGGGGGCCATATGGTAGCCTGTCATCTTTACGATTAATCAATCCACTCTTCTCGGAGGATGCTCATAAGGATAACGTCGTGGTAGCGGCCCTGCTTGAACCTGGCTTTGCGGAGGCGCCCCTCCTCCACAAAACCACATGCCTTGTAGCATCTCAACGCTCTCTCGTTAAAGGCCACCGTGTCCAGATAGATACGGGCGAGGTTTAGCTCCTGGAAGCCATAGGACAGAAGTGCCCGTACCACGTCTCGCCCGTAACCGCGGCCCCAGAATGCCGGCTCCCCGATAATGATAAAAAGCTCGGCATTCCTGTTGACAAAGTTAAGTTGAGCCAGTCCGGCGTGACCTATGGCCTTGCCGGACTCCTTGTCTATAATTATGAAATTGCGTTCGCGGCGGCTGGTTTTAATCCTCTCGTACCAGTCACGCACCATATCCAGTGATTCGTGTACGTTGACCAGGGTAGCGGCGACTTCCGGATTGTTACGCCAGGCTGCAATCTTTTCCAGGTCGCTTTCCTCCAGCGGGCGCAGCATCACTTTGCCATAATCAAGCATCAGGCGATCCACCCCCCTTACATGGATGTACTTTACAGCGATTCACAGCGTCATACCACCGTCAATTCCCTTACCCATCAAGAATTTAACAGTACTATATCAAGCGAGGCAAAACCCGCTGACCCTTATGGTCAGCGGGCCACGGAAAACCCCCAGCCGTTCCACTTCCAAATAGTGATCCTCTTTACTTTAGAATCTGTATAACTACCTTCTACGGCAATTAGCTCATTTTCACCGTCCTCATCAAGATCTTTTAAGATTACGGCATAATTAGGCCGGTCCAAATTCGAAGACTGCCATACAGGTTTGAAGGAACCATCAACCAGATCAAAAATAAAGAAGTGGTTTTTGATACTTCGGTCTTCCTGCTTAATCCAGAAAGGTTTGCAGGGGCCGAAACTCCCCGCCTTCCAAACCAGCAGGTTCAAATCAGGGATGCCGTCGTTATTGGCATCCCCCAGGACAAAATCATCAACCCACCAACCGCCCGGCGAGTGCCAGATCATTTTCGCACCGGCGGCGACCCTCAACCTGCCGTCCAGTAAAGTATAAATTTCGCCCGTACCGTCTCCGTCCAGGTCAAAATGCCGGGTTTTCAACTGGAAACCCCATAAAGTTTTTGAAGCATAAGCCTGCCAAACCGTCTCCGGCGTCAAGTCCAAAGGTTTTCCCCCCGCGAGCCGCGGTTTTTTAGGCGAGAAAGCCGGGGAATTCCCTTCAATGTCCGGAGCAGGGTTTGTCGCGGCCAAAAACCCCAGGCACCCGATGACTATCATGCTCAGGATCAGGACCGCCGTCAACCATTTATACCGCTTCATAGAGCCATAAATACTTTGGTCCATTCCGGCAGGGGCGGAGCATGACCTTCATCCAGCATTTTATGCCATTTCTTATCGGTCAGCCGGTCATTCATAGGCCAGGGGAACTCGTAGTAAGAATACACGCCCCCTACCGCAATCCTTAACTCACCGTCCACGGGTACAACGGCATAAATTTCATAAATATAACCCGTCGCTTCTTCCAAGACCCAGCCGTTGGAGTTGGTCGCCACGTCGGCTACGAGAGCTGCCGGCCTGTCAAACAGCGCCGAGCGGTGGTTAATCCCTTCGTCCCGCAAGGCTTCCAACCAAAAATGCTCCAGCTGGCCGCCATACGAACGGATTAAATCGTATTCCTCGTCCGTCAACGGGGTATTATTCAATTCCTTTTCGGAAATGGTTTTCAGTGCGAGGGCCAGCTGTTCCAGCCTTGCCAGGCTTTCTTGATCCCGGCTGTTTAAAAACCCCCGTGCCTGTAAACCTTCCCTGGTCATCTTCGTCAACGCGGCCAGGCGGGCATAAACGTGCGGGTTGGGCTCGACGTACCCACGGTCGTCGACATCTTCCCAACCACCGCCCATTTCCGCGTAAACCTGCTTGGCATACAGGATGGTGTCGTGTTTTAATTCCGTCCAGCTGCCCAAAAAAGTATTAAGCTCTTTTCTAGTCCAGGCCATATTGCGCATAAACGATGGATATCCCTCAGGTTTTTCCTGAGTTAAGGGCAGCAGCGCATACATCCAGCCCCAGTAAAGGTTCTGAGTCCATATTTCCTTGCCTAAACCGGCGATATATGCTCTCATCTTGGCCATATTCTCGGGATAATTCCTGTAATCCGTTTCCCCCATTGACTTTAAAATGCTATAAGCTTCCTTTGAACCCATAGCGGCGGGAATGTCCAGACCCTTAGGCAGCATACGCCGTTCACCCCGGCTGTTTTCCTTGACTTCCCGGTAAATGAGTCGCTGGAAAACAGCCGCGTCGATAGTAAACCGCTGCCCCATAAACCGGAAACCCTTAATTTCCTTTTCCCGGTCGGGCTGTATGGTTTCGTCAAAAATTGGTATGGAGTTGATGGCCGGTGGTTCTAACTTACTTGCCGCATCCAGGAACGCCTTCCACTTTTCTTGATCGGAAACCACTGCTTCTAAGCCAGCGTTTGGGCCGTAGATTTCATCACGCAGTTTCTTAAACTGTTCATAAGAAAGGTCGTCGCTTTTACCCACAAAAAAGCTGGTCGTTTCATAGATCTTGTTCCAGCACAGCAGGTTGTCACCTTCATCGAGCGCCAGGGTCATCAAGACGGCGGATTTCACTTCGTCCTCGCTCTTCAAGCGAAAAGTCAACCTGCCGTACCACATCATGGCTTTGAAATAGGCTTTAAGTTCCTCGGACTTGTCGTAGTGTCCCCGCGGGATGTATTGCGAATAGTCTTCTTTAAGATTTTCCATGACATCATATTCCGCACCAATCTTCATAACCGGCGAAACAGTAATACCCTGGTGCTTTGCGATCAGGTCCAGCTCTTTTGCCACCTCTTTTTTTACCACCGGAGGGACGGCCGCGCTGGGATCCAACAGCCTGTCGGCCACGGCAAAAAAGCCGATGTTTCTTTTGGCGGCATTCTCCCAGGCGGTACCTTTAAGGCCGGCATATTGTTTCTGACTCTCCGCAAGCATTGCCTTGGTGAGCTTCTGCAGTTCCGGGATAAGTTTTTCAGTTTCCACAGCCTTTAGCAAGTGGTCAAAAAACAAATGGTAGTTGTGCAGCATGGAATCGGTAGTGATAAAAAGCGGCACCGGCTGGTACCTGTTCCTTTCGTAAAGCTCAAAAAATTCCCTATAGTTATTTGGAATGACGACAAAGCCGTTCTTGACGAGCAATTCTTTGGCGGCATCAGACAACTGAAACATCTCCGGGTTGGTAATATTACTCAGGTCAGGGGCTACGCTGTACGGCTTTACAGCCGGTGTAACATTCACATCAATTTCTTCGTATGAAAAGGAAGCATACTGATAATCACCAGCAGGTTGGGTTGGTCCCTGCCTTTCTTTTATTGGCTGTTCTACTTCGCTGCTCGGTTTTACCTTATCCGCAATCTCTTTCTCAGGTGCCGCCTGGCATCCGCTGACCAGCACCATAAACAGGAAACAAACCGTTAACAACACAGCACGCAAACGGCATAACCTGCCCCAGCGGGTTTGCCTACTCACGTTAAGCACAAATCCTAACCCCTTTCACCCTTGCGATTTAACAAGCATCAAGATTGAAATACCATGCTATTCCATAGCAAAGGGAATGTTCCTTCCGCCTTCCCATTGGCTGCAATCCATTTCTTGTTAGACGAACTGCCTTACTGCCGGGTTTTAATAACACCAGGAAAAACTTGTTTAGGGAGATTTATAGAGAAATTTTTCGCGTATGCGCGACCAGAAGTTATAGCGGTTAAAGCACAGGGCTTTAATTGTTTGGGCAGTTCCGTCCAGGCACAGGAATATTCCTTTAGGATGTTTTCTTTAATGCCTCTTTGTCAGGCAGAACGAACCGCCTTTGAGGCCGCCTCACCACTTGCTTCATTAACTTTTAAGGTTACGATCTGGCGCCCCAAAACCAGGTACAGCCACGCTAATACCAGGCCCAATGAACCCGTAACATAAAAGACACTCGGGCCGCCAAAGTGATCCATAAGCCATCCTCCTACCGCGGGACCCGTCATCATTCCCAGGGCACGTAAGGATTCCAGTCCTACATATCTACCGCGTTTGTCCGGTGGCGCGATGGTAACAAGATACTTCATACTGCTGGGAGCGTGATACATCTCCCCTATCGTAAAGATCACGGTCATCGCCAGAAAAACTGCCATTGACTTGCTTACCGCGAACCCGAAAAGGCCCAGGCCGAACAGTGCCGCCCCAAAAGCCAGAGTCCGGCCTACCGGCGCGTCTTCTGTCCGGCGGGCGATACTCATTTGAAAAACCACTACCATAGAGGCATTGAGTGACAGCAATACCGCAAAAGTAGTTACCGACCCGGTTACGTCTTCCTTCAGGTAAAGAGGCAGGCTGGTATAGAACTGGGTAACTGCAAACGCCATCAAAACATAGAGCACGACAAAAAAGCCAACGGTCTTTTGGGCAAAGATGTTTTTATACTCCCTGATGTTTTCCATCAATTTACCATGTGCCTTCGACTTGTTATAATCTGACGGTAAGGTTTCCGGTAAGTACAGGGCTATGAACCCCGCGACCAGCAGCAACACCGTACCGGTAATCCCGAAAATCACGCTCGGAGACACCATAAATGCCACCGCCCCTAGTAAGGGTCCTACCGCAAATCCTACATTACCGGCAATACGCATCAAACCATAGGCTTGGGCACGTTTTTCACCCGGCGTAACATCAGCCACCATGGCATTGGCCGCCGGGCGGTAAAACGCCCCGCAAAATGATTGGCATGCTATCAGAACAGCAAATGACAAGACACTTTCGGCCCAAATCAAGCTCCAAAAGAACAGCCCCTCAAGGACCAGCGAACCTATCATTATCCGGCGGCGCCCCCACTGGTCAGTCATTGCTCCTGCCACTATACTGCCTACCGTTGCCGCAAGAGGAGAAATACCTACAATCAACCCTACAACCGCGCGGGTGGTATCCAGCCAGTCATACAGCAGGACCGTAAACAAGGGAAAAACCATTGCCGCCGCCGTACAGGTAGCTATTTCGCCCCAAAACCGGATCCAAACAGCGCGGTCGAATTCCGAACCATATGACAATAATCGACCTAACAGCATGCCTCTTCTCCTACTCCAGCCTAAACTTTAAACAACGATACATCGTTTTTTACAGTTAAAAACAATCCAATTATAACTCCTGAAATGAACACTTGTAAATATAAGGCCAAAGAACCTGAGTACCCAATGACTACGATGATCAGGGCCGCCGTTAACCATTTGTGCCGCTTCATAATGCCCGCGCGCCTGATTTTAACATGGGTTTTAACCCTTTTTTCGGACAGTGAATAAATTCCTGATTATATAGACGCAGCATGCTGTGTGTTGGTTTTCGAGAAGGGGAAAAACTGTCTGCATCAAAGAGTAAAAAAGGTAGTCCGAAATGGACTACCCTGTTATTTCTCCTCTTTCCAGGTACCACAAGGACATATCTCCGGTGTTAGGTAAGCCCGGTAATCGGTAGTCAAGCGTATGCCCTCCAGTAACTTCAGGAGATGCGAAAGCGAAAGTTTGCCGGAAATAAGCCTAGTTATAAACCATTTCAAAGTACCCGCCGTGTTCCTTGAACTCAAATAGGTCTTCCGGTACAGGTTGGCAAATTCCTGATAAAACTGGTTTACGGAAATCTTGGTGGGAAGTACGGCATGCAGCAGGTCGTACAGGTTGTAATTCATCGTGGTTATCCGTTCCTTAACCTGTTGATAGAGCTCGGTACCGGGAAGCGGCGTTAAAACGCTGAAATAAGGTTGGCTGATCTTTAACCTGCGTACATACTCTATGAGCTTGCGAAATTCCTGCCGGGTAAATTGAGGATCAACAATAAAGGATGCGTAGACTCCAATGTTGAGAGACTGCAGAAACTTCAAGGCCTTTTCGTTGTTCTGAACCGAGTTCCGTTTGTTGATCGCGTTCAGCCCGTCTTGGTCGATCTTTTCGAAGCCGATAAAGACGTTATCCAGCCCCACTTCGGCCCATTTCTTAATTACATCGGGATGTTTGATGATGGTGTCGCTGCGCGCCTGGAAAATATAGCGCCGGCGCGGCAGCTTGGAACGCGCGATAAGATCGGCGATCTTAAAAGACCTGTCGATATCGATCAGAAAATTGTCATCGGTAAAAAGGACATCCCCGGGGGGTAGGGTTTTAACTTCCTCTACCACTCTTTCGGGGCTCATAAAACGAATCTTACCGCGGTGAAACCTCCATATACTGCAAAAGTTACAATGATAAGGACAGCCCCTGGATGTTTCCATAAGGTTAAAAGGCCGGCGCGTTCCAAGATAATATTTGTTACGGTATCGTTTCGTAAGTTCTCTGTTGGGAATAGGGACTTCATCCAAATCAACCACAAGAGGCCGCTCCGGGGTTAAAACCTGCCCTTCCGGCGTGTTTACGGCCAACCCCGCCACCTTAGTGAGGTCCTCACCCCTCTCTAAAGCATTAACCAGATAAGGCGCAGCAGCTTCGCCATCGCCAATGACTACTGCATCGATTGCCGGGTGGTAAAAATCCTCAGGTTTAAGAGAAGCGTGATGACCTCCTATAAACAGGAATACATCCGGCTTGGTCGTTTTTACTAATTGGGCTATGGCAAGAGTCTTGTAAACGTCAACGGTAAAGGAACAACTAATCCCCACTACATCAGGTTTGAATGCAGTAATTTCATTAGTCAAGCGGCGGTCATTAAACAAGTCTAAAATGCGCACCTCATGTTCACTCAGCGAGGCAGCTACCACTTCGAGCCCAAGTGGTTCTGTCTGGATCAGCTGCTTAAATACCGGTCCTTTGGACGGGCGGGGCTGCAATAGAAGTATTCGCATACCCATACACCTCCGTTTATCAACAAACAATATGCGGAAAAAGAACCTTTTTAAACTTATCATTTATTTCCAGGTTATATTTATACCAACTTATGGATAAAAGGGAAGAGTTTATATTTTAGGGTTTGAGACAAGTATTTGTAAGGTATGGAGCAGGATTCCTGGCCTTCTGTGGGAATTTTGGTTGTTATTACCTACTAGATTATAATTCTATGATGCTGATCAATATCCTTTTTTATAAAAAAAAATTTTTCCCCATTAGATTGGAAGCCCTCAAAAGATCTGCTTAGTTTTGATATAAGTAAAGAACGTAACAGATATAATTCCATCCTTTATCGAAACCTGAAGCTTCCATTCTAAAAGCTTAGGTTCTAACCAATCCCAATTTTCATCTGTAGAATAATTAATCGAATAAGGAAATTCCGAAGGGTTATCATCTAAAATCTCGTGTGTACTCCAGTTACACCCGTGCCACATAGCACCAAACTCAGTTAATTCGCGCGCAAAAATCGATGCGTGCAAGTAAGACCAAAGCGAATCGTCCCCTTCGATAGCTTCCAATACGCTCTCTAAAGCCCCGCAGGTCGTGGATGCTCTAGAAAATGGTTCTCCAACTTGTTTAAAATAACAATAGGAAATAAGTGGGGGTGGAAGTCCGAGGATGAGCAGACCTTTTTGGGAGGATGCCTATCAAAACCCCAATGCGAATGCCTTTGGTAAACCGAGTAAAGAGATTATCCAGTTAGCTCATGTTCTTTCTCCAGGAAGCTCTGTGCTCGATATTGGCTGTGGTGAAGGCAGAAATGCACTTTTCCTGGTCAATCAAGGTTTCCGAGTAGATGCTTTTGATATCTCAGAAGCAGGTATACGCAAATTGAAAAACGTTGCGACTGAAAGCAAGCTAACGCTCAATGCTTGGGTTGACGACATAACTAGGTTTCATTTTCGCGAGTGTAAAAGAATTAGGGGTTTCTCCTAAGGATGCAGTTTACATTGGTGACCAGTTTGATAAAGATGCTTTAGGTGCTTCTAAGGCGGGGTTGCACGGAATATAGCTTGATCGTAATAGCTCGCCCAGCATAAATACATTAGTAACCGTCATTAAAAGTCTCTCAGAAGTGCTTGATGTTATTGCAAGTCTACGTTAACCTAAAGGCTCATCAAAGCATGGACGGCATAGGCTATTCGTTGACTTGCACTTTAACTAGTACCGTTTGATGTCGTAAGTCGTAATTTCCTTTACTTTATTATTGTTGGAACGTAAAGTAAGATGCTTTAGTTTTGGTGCAGATCAGTTTTAGCCTGGCTGCAATTCGTAGCCTAAGGGATGGAGTGCGAGTTCTTAAAACCGAGGTATGTAGATTGAACGTTAAGTCTTACTTAAAACGAATTAAAATGGAACATCGAGGAAACAAAGCAGATCATACGTTATTGTCCCAATTACAAAAACAACATATGCTGACTGTTCCTTTTGAAAATCTAGACATTATACAAGGTAAAAGAATCACATTAAATGTGGAGGATTTTTTCCATAAGATTGTTGAGAATAGGCGAGGCGGATTTTGTTATGAGCTGAACGGCCTATTCCATTGGCTTCTTAAAGAACTTGGGTTTAACTCTTGCATACTTTCGGCACAAGTAAAGCGAGCAGACGGAACGTTTGAACCTGAATACGACCATATGATGCTTCTCGTTCACCTGGACAAAGACTATGTGGTGGATGTTGGTTTTGGTAATTCAGTTCGTTCCCCTCTGCCACTTTCAGGAGAAGAAATAAATGATGTAAGCGGGGTATATAGGATAAAACCTAATTATTCCATATTGTACGGGTATTTCTTTCAGAAAAAGAGAGATGGTAAATGGGTTTCTCTATACCACTTTACAAAAACTCCCAGGAGCCTTTCTAATTTCCAAGCAATGTGTGATTATCATCAAACGTCTCCAGATTCTGACTTTACACAGAAATTACTATGCACAATGGCCACAGAGATTGGCCATGTTACGCTTTCAGGAGAAACACTTACTATAACGGAAGGGGGGATGAAAAGAGTATATCCTATTTCTTCCCTGACTGAACGCGAGCAAATACTAAGTCAGTACTTTGGGATAACCTTGCCATAATCCAAAGCAGGGGAGCCCCCTATTTGTTTGATCCGTATAGTTACTTCTAAGATGCGATAGATCTTGAATGGAGGAATAATTGAGTGAAGAGAAGTGAGCTACTTCCAGGAAAACATTTCAATGTTTTGAAGTTAATTTATGATCGTTTGTCTAATTCTAATGTGAATTGGGTGGTTACTGGGAGCACTGCTTTTGTAATTCAAGGAATACCTCTAAAACCTAATGATACTGACATTAGTCTTAATTATGAACTCGAAAGGACTGAATAAACAGTGAAAAAACGCCAATACCTAATTGGTATCGCCATGTTTTACTTAATTGTAATTGGGGTCATGAGGGTTCAACCGTATATTGATTACTACGCTAGAAGTACCGGGAATCTTGCTGGGACCCTTCTTTTATCAATACCATCCTTAATCGGTATTGCAGTTGGTACAACTCTTCTACGATTTGATGTAATATTAGAGGCTATTACCAATCGAAATCGGTTTAGTATACAGTGGACTACCCTATTGATCTTTGGTTCCCCATTTGCCCTATTTAATGTCCTGATTCCCTTGTTAGACTGGGTTACGGCTGGCAGGTTGGTGGCGATAGAGCTTGCATACTTCACAATTGTTAGTCCAGCAGCAGGGGTCATTGCTTCTATTTTACTAGGATTAGGATTTCTTTTCAGTCTTAGAAGAAAGGGTGAGAGCACCGGACCTTTGGATCCTAATTGACAACGTGATTATCTTTATACTAACTGCGGGCTCATACTTACCCAGACTATGTGTTATGTTTTCCCGGAGCAAGCTGATTGGAATAATACTGGAACCGATTAATGCTTCTTTCATAATTGATTACGTCAATGGCAACTGAAAAGTAAACAACTTTATTATCGAATATATAGAATACTATTATTAAAAAATCTTGGCCTTAATAAGCTATCGGCAAGGAATCTTTGGTGGCCCGGCTTCTGGTCAAGGAGATCAACCGCCGCATGGAAGAAACCGAAGCTGCCCTGGGCATCGACAGGGTTAAACCGTTTGAACTGTACGTCTGCCGGGGTCAGCGCCAGGCAAGGTTGCCACTGTTTTGCCCGAAATACCTAGAGCCGATCCTGGCCGGCGGGGACTTCGCGGAAGCCCGGCACCTGGTGCTGAAAAAATGCCTGAAGATGTACTGCCGGGAGTTTACCGGAGCCGGTAAGACCGACTTGCTGAAGGTTATCGATCCCTGGTCGCTGGTACGCGGGAACGGTCCGTCCCGTTATGTGGACGAGTTATACCCTGCGCCCGTGCCCTATGATGAAAGTGATGGAGCTTTTTTGAGCCGAATGATTGAAGGTATCCGGCCCCTTTTGCCCACCGACCGCCTGCAGGCACCGGATTTTTTGGCGCCGGGCCAGGTACTGAAAGAGCTAACCGAGTTTGTGACGGTGGAAGCAGGGCTCGGCCCGGTGGTAGCTCGTCAGTTGGTTGAAGAGGTTATCGCCTTGCGTAATATCTGCTCTGCTGCCTGCGCACCAAGGAGCTAAACACCGGTGAAATGCCTCTGCTGGTCACCCATGTCAGCGCACGCTTGTCGGAAGATACGGCCACGCGTTACAGGCGCTTAGCGCCGGTGATTATCAAGATCTGGACTCCCGAGGAGCTGGCCAGTGTTCCTAACACCGTGCCGGGATTCCTGGAACAATTGAAAAGGCGTATTGTGCGGGTCTGTTTTGAGGCCTACCGGCAAAACGGTCTTTTAACTTAAGAGCGCAAGACAAAGAAAGCACGACAATAACCGCTCATTTGGGGGTAGATGGCGCGAGGTCCCGATAACCGCGACGGTACTCGGGGTTATCAAGCAAAAACCCGCTAACCCTTCTGGTTAGCGGGTTTGTGAGTAAACCTATAAGCCGAGTTCTGTCGTGGGTGATCATCTATCTGGGACGTTAGTTGCCTAACGCCTCTAGCGACCTGACCCGGGGACGGAGCGGGCCACTCCATGGTCCCCCTATTCGGTCTTGCTCCGGGTGGGGTTTACCTAGCCGGCCGGTCGCCCGGCCGCTGGTGCGCTCTTACCGCACCGTTGCACCCTTACCCAGCACTCAACCCGGTAATTGAAAGATTATCTTTCACGTGAAAAACTATTCTTCAAACAAAAGGCAACCTTTCATTCACTGGGTTGAGTGCTGGGCGGTCTACATTTCTGTGGCACTATCCTTGGGGTCGCCCCCACTGGGTGTTACCCAGCACCCTGCCCTATGGAGCTCGGACTTTCCTCAGGCACTTGACATCAAGTGCCCGCGATCACCTGATTTACTCACCTTTTTCATGTTATCACCAAAATCCCCAAAAATCAAGGATATTCGCTGGATTCCGCTTTTCAGCTTGCGTTTTTATAGCATAATAATGATCTTTCGTTGTAGGACCCGAGTGTTTTTTTGCGGTCGCGCCGGGGTTCCCGGAGCACTCTTTATCCTAATACTTCATACCGGCAAGCAGCTGTCTCAGTTCCGCCCAGCTGTCCACCAGGTAGTCCGGTGCGAACGGCACCATGTCCTCCCTGCGGACCGCCCCCCAGGTGACACCGATCGTAGTAATGCCGGCGGCTTTACCGGCCTGGATGTCATAATAACTGTCCCCGACATAGACAGCTTCTTGAGCCTTAACACCTAAAAGGTCTAGTGCCGTAAGCAACGGCTCCGGGTTGGGTTTGGCCGCCTGAACGTCATCTTTGGTTACGGTAATGTCCACCAGATGGTCGATGCCGGTAACACGCATACCACGTTCGGTCATTTCGCGGCGTTTGGAAGTCACTACCCCGACCTTTAAGCCCCATTTCTTTATCGCCGCTAGTGTTTCCACAGTCTCCGGAAACACTTTGATGTACTGGTCGTGGATGGTGCGCTGGTACTCAATGTAGCGGTTAAAGAGTTCTTCGGCACGGGCCCCTCCAAACTGCTGGCACGCATCCCACAAGGGAATACCGATAGTCTTGAGCACCGCGCCGTTGTTCCACGGCAGGTTCATCTGCCTGAAAACCTCACGGTAGGTTTTTTCGATGAGGGGAATAGAATCCAAAAGGGTCCCGTCGAGATCGAAAAGTACGGCTTTAAGTGCCACGTCCGGCGCTCCCTCCGGTCAGTGTGATACAGTGGTAACACAATGGTAACACAGTAGTAACACAATAGTGATACAGTAGTGACACAATAGTGATACCTACTCAGCAATAGGGAACTGGAGTTCGGTGATGAATTCCTCCGGGTTATCCGTGTGCCCAAAGGTTTTTAGGTATAGTTCCCGCGAAGGGAGCAGGATTTTAAGACCCCGCTCGCTGATATAGTCGCGGGCGGTCTTATAGGCTTCAACGATCTTTTCGTACGGCCCGTAATGTACCAGGCTGAGAACCCTGGCTGCCGGCAGGGTAATGCAGGTGATTTTGTCTTTGTCCGCCACCACCCGGTTTACCGGCAAACAGGTGGCAAAGTCCATCTCATATTCGTCAAACTCGTGGCTGTAATAAAGATTAAAGAGCGGCCCGGTCAACTCCAGCTCCTGTTCCGCCGCATAATGGAATAAAGCGGGAATACGCTCGCCCACCTCAACAAGGGGACTTGTTTCCCGCCAGCACAGTGCCAGCACCTCACCAACCTGTTTAATGACCGGTTTGTATGACACCCGGTAGTCCTCCTTTATTGCTTCGGTAAAATCCTTACGGGCATTCCTTTGGGGTCCCGGGCGGGCGCTCCTCACTACAAATAAGTGAACGGTTCCTGGTATGTTTCCGACACGATGATCTCTACCCCGGCCCCCGCTTTACGGCACCTTTCCACCAAGAATTCCCGCAGTGGCTCCAGGATGACGCGCTCGCTGGCGTAGTGTCCCGGATCTACGAAATTCAGGCCGGCGGCCAGAATATCCTGGGCCACGTGATATTTGATATCTCCGGTCACGAAAACGTCGGCACCGGCGAACTTGGCCTTGGGCCATAAATCACTGCCCGATCCGCCGCAAAGAGCAACTTTGCGGATTTTCCTGTCCTCGGGACCACCCGCCCTCACGGCGGGTACTTCCAGAACAGTTTTGACCATCGCCACAAACTCGTAAAATGTTACCGGTTCTTCCAGCAGCCCAATACGCCCCAACCCTTCGCCATCAGGCGTCAGGTGTTTTACATTTACCAGGTTTAATTTACCCGCCAAAACGCTGTTGACGCCTCCTTCGGCGGCGTCGAGGTTGGTATGAGCGGCATAGAGGTTAATATTGTGGCGCACCAATTTCCCGATAATTTTCCCGGTGGGAAGGTCCAGGCGGATGCTGCGCAGTCCCTTAAATATAAAAGGGTGGTGTGTGATGATAAGCCCGGCTCCTTTGTCAACGGCCTCGTCTATTACCCGCTCGTCAATGTCCAGTGCCAGCAGTACGCGGGATACTTCGGCCTGCGGGTCCCCCACCTGCCAGCCGGCATTATCCCCTTCCAACGCCAGGCTCTTGGGAGCCAATTCTTCCAAAAACGTGACAACGGTTTGACACTTTACAGGCATGCTAAAATCTCCTCTAGTTTTGCCATCTTGTCTTGAATATTCCCTGCTTTTTCCCGGGCTTCTGGACGATTGCTTTTCTGAAGCCCAGTCAATATCTTCTCGTATATCCTTAATAATCCTGCCAGGTATTCTTTCAACAGGGGATGTTTTTTGGCCACCAGCCTTGGCCCTATCTCCTGCAGCAATTGGTCGTCAACTTCCTGTTTTCCGGGTTCGGCCACAATGACCTGGAAAAGGCGTCCCCCGTCCCGTACCAGTTCTTCATCGACAATGCGCCACCCGTGACCGGCAAGCCAAAGGCGCAGTGCGCCGGCCTGCGCCATGGGCTGCATTACCAGGCGTTCCGCCGCTTGCCGTACACCAGGCGATTTGGCCAGGATTTCTTTGATAGTATGACCACCCATGCCGGCCAATACAATCACCTGGGCTTCCCCGGGTTTTAATGCCGTAAGGCCGTCTCCGCAGCGCACGTCAATGAACCCCTCGAAACCGCGTGATGTTACCGCCAAACGGGCCGCCGCCAGGGGCCCGCCGGCCTTTTCCACCCCGATAACACGGGAGACCCGTCCGGTTTTAATCAGGTATACGGGCAGTAATGCATGGTCCGTGCCGATATCGGCGACCACTTTCCCTGGCGGGACAAAATGGGCAATGCAAAGAAGTCGCGGTGACAGTTCCATTGAGACACCCCAAGCGTTTCTAAGTAGTTAGCATACCCTATTGATTCGGCAAGAAATCTTAACACTGCCGGAATCAAAAACGCCCTGATAGTATATATACCAGAGCGTTGGTAATCATATTTGGTGGGCGATACTGGATTTGAACCAGTGACCCCCGCCTTGTAAGGGCGGTGCTCTCCCACTGAGCTAATCGCCCGGAGTAATTTTGGTGGGCCCACTAGGATTCGAACCTAGGACCGATCGGTTATGAGCCGACTGCTCTAACCGGACTGAGCTATGGGCCCAATCGCAAAGTATATTATACTACATGTAACGGTACCCGTCAACACAAGCTATTCAAGGTAATCCTTGAGCTTTTTGCTGCGGCTAGGATGGCGTAATTTCCGCAAGGTCTTGGCTTCGATCTGGCGGATACGCTCGCGGGTAACGCCGAACTGCTGACCTACCTCTTCCAAAGTACGGGCTCGGCCGTCATCCAACCCAAAGCGCAGTCTCAACACGCGCTGTTCTCTCTCCGTGAGCGTCTTAAGAACCTCATTAAGTTGCTCGCGGAGCAATGTAAAGGAAGCCTCATCCGCCGGTGCCTGGGCGTCCTGGTCTTCAATAAAGTCACCCAGGTGGGAATCCTCTTCCTCTCCTATAGGCGTCTCCAAGGAAACAGGTTCCTGCGCTATTTTGATAATTTCCCGCACTTTTTCTTCCGAGATATCCATTTCCTTGGCAATCTCTTCAGGAGTCGGCTCGCGGCCAAGCTCCTGCAGCAACTGGCGGGACGCCCGGATCAGCTTGTTGATGGTCTCGACCATATGCACCGGAATACGAATCGTGCGAGCCTGGTCGGCGATGGCCCGTGTAATGGCCTGCCTGATCCACCAGGTGGCATAGGTGCTGAACTTATATCCTTTACGGTAGTCAAACTTCTCTACCGCTTTAATAAGACCCAGGTTGCCTTCCTGTATGAGATCAAGGAATAACATTCCTCGCCCGACGTAGCGCTTGGCAATACTGACTACCAGGCGCAGGTTGGCCTCAATAAGACGCCGTTTAGCTTCCTCGTCGCCCATCTCCATCCTTTTGGCCAGCTCGACTTCCTCTTCCGATGTCAACAGCGGAATACGGCCAATTTCTTTAAGATACATCCGCACCGGATCATCTATATCAACACCTTCCGGAACGGTAAGTGTCTTTTCCACTTCTTCTTCATCGTCTTCCCCTTGCAGTTCCAACTCAGGGATTTCCGGCACAACTTCAATGCCCATACTGGCTAATTGGGCGTAAATCTCATCAATCTGTTCAGGCGAAAGATCAACGTCCTGAAGCTCATCCATAATCTCGTTGTAGGTCAGAACACCATTCTTCTTGCCCTTCTCCATTAATTCTTGAAGGTGCTGTTTTGCCGCTTCTCCCTTCACATTTGCTCCCCCCTTTCTAGGGTTTTTAGAATATCTTGTTTTGCCCTCAATAACTCGCGCACCAGTTCTTGGTTACCGGCCTTTTCAGCCGCCGCCAGATCAAGCTGGAGCTGGCGTCTCATTTCCTGCCTGTGCAAACGTTTGAGGGCCGCCAGGCAATCATTAAAGGTTAAAATCCCTTCTTCAGGTGGCGTTTCAGCCAGTAAAGCGCTCAACGCTTGCTGTTCGCGCTCTTCAAGGTAATTAGCCAGCATTGCCGGCTGGAATCCCGTCTGCTTTTTACGCCTTAGCAAAACATCAAAGATACGCTGGTAGCTTACATTGGTAAAAAAGGTTTCCCCCAGTTCCTGTCGTACGGTGTCAACCAAGGATATATCTTCTATGATTGACCTCAACAAACCAGCTTCGGCTTTTTGCCTTGCAGAGGTCTGCCTAATACCTATATTATGCAGCTTTTTAGCAATTTTATCCGATTTTGCCCAATTTTCTTTATTACTTACCCTAAATTTCCTTAATTCACTGTATACCGTTTCCCAGTTTAAGCTGAGAGCCCCGGCCACCTTGCGCACTCCTTCTTCCCTTTCAACCTCACTCGACAAACGATGCAGAGTCGGTAACACCTCTTGCAGTACGGATAACTTAGCCGTGGCTGACCCGGAGTTGCTGCGCGCCAAGGCCTGGGAAAGCTTGTAGTCCAGCAGCGGCACCGCCTGCGATATTAACCGGTCCCAGGCTTCGCGGCCTTGTTCTCTCAAAAAATCATCGGGATCGCAACCCTCCGGTACGCATACAACCTTCAGGCGACAGCCCAGCTCCTGCAAAATGTCCAGGCCCCTCATAGTCGCCTTGACGCCGGCAGCATCAGCATCATAAGCAATATAAACATCCTGGGTATAGCGCAATATCAGCTTTCCCTGCTCCTGCGTCAGGCTGGTGCCCAGGGACGCCACCGCGTTTTCAATACCGTATTGATGGGCCGTAATAACATCCAGGTAACCTTCCATAATCACGGCATAACCTGCACTTCTTACGGCCTGCCGTGCCAGGTGCATGCCGTAAAGAACCTGCCGCTTGTTGAAGACCGGCGTTTCAGGGGAGTTTAAATACTTCGGCAGCGAGTCATCCATTACCCGTCCCCCGAAACCAATCACACGGCCCTGGGCATCCCAAACCGGAAAGATCACGCGGTTGCGAAAGCGATCAAAAAAGCGTCCGTTACTACCTTCTACCGCCAGGCCCCACTGCACCAGTTCACGGGGACGAAATCCCTGCCCAGTCAGAAAACGCAACAACGCGTCCCAACGTGGTGGGGCAAAACCCAGCTCAAACCGTTCCTGCATTTCCGCCGATACGCCGCGACTTACCAGGTATTCCCGAGCTTGGGCAGCCGCGGCATCCCGCTGCAAGATGCGGCGGTAAAAGTCTCGCGCCAGCGCATGCGCCCGCCGGATACGTTCATACTTACCAGGTTCCCCCGATGAATATTCCGGCAAACGGATACCCAAGCGCCCTGCTAGATAACGGACGCTCTCAGGAAAACTGAGGTTTTCCTTTAACATTATAAATTTAAAAACATTGCCCCCTGTCTGGCAGCCGAAGCAATAAAAAAGCTGTTTTTCCGGCGTAACAGTAAAAGAAGGCGTTGTTTCCTGGTGAAAGGGACAAAGGCCGATATAATGACGCCCCTTCTGCTCCAGGCGGACATATTCGGAAATAATTTCTACAATGTCCACCCGGCCACAGATATCTTCCACCAGTTCTTCGGGAATTAACCCTTGCAATTTAGACCACCTTCACAGCCAGGCGGGCAACTAGTTAAATAGTTCGCTAACACCACAAATTTTCCTGCCCTGCCTTCGACAATTTTTATGGCGTTACACCACTGGAAACCCACGGGGAACAAATAGTTCCTGAAATTTCATTACGGCATACCGGTCGGTCATACCGGCAATATAATCACATACCACCTGGGATGTGCCAAATTTGGCAATCCTTTGCCGGTGTTCGCCGGGAAGAAGTTCCGGGTAATTTATGTAGTATTCGTAAAGATACTGTACCACGTGCCGGGCCTTACCTTCCTCGGCCTTGGCCTCAGATCCCAGGTAGACATTCTCAAACATAAAGGCCCTTAATTCGTCCACCGCCTGCTGCATAGCAGGACTCATGGTAATAACCGACTTCCCCCAACTATGGTTGATAAGGTCGGTAACCATACTATTGATGCGCTGCCGGTGCGAGTATCCCACATACTGCAGGATTTCCGCCGGTAGATCCTCTAATTGCAAAACCCCGCCGCGCACGGCATCATCAATATCGTGATTAATATATGCGATGCGGTCGGCAATGCGGACCACCTGGCCTTCCAAAGTACCGGGCATCCGTTCCCCGGTATGAGTCGCGATGCCGTCGCGGACTTCCCAGGTAAGATTTAAACCGCCTTCGCCTTCCAAAAAGTCAACGACACGAACGCTTTGCTCGTTATGGCGAAAGCCGCCGGGGTGGATCTCATCCAATGCACTTTCCCCGGTATGCCCGAAAGGAGTATGACCCAGGTCATGTCCCAAGGCGATCGCTTCCGTAAGATCTTCATTGAGGCGCAGGGCACGGGCGATGGTCCGCGCAATTTGAGACACTTCCAGGGTATGAGTCAGGCGGGTCCGGAAATGATCACCTTCGGGAATGATAAACACCTGGGTTTTTTGTTTCAACCGCCGGAAGCTTTTGGAATGGATAATGCGATCGCGGTCACGCTGGAAATCGGTACGCACGGTACAGGGCTGCTCGGGACGCTGCCGCCCCCTGCTGTCCCTGCTCCGGCAAGCATAAGGGGAAAGATTTTCTTCCTGTTCTTCAATCCAGTGACGATAAACAACCACCAGGCCCACCTCCGGCACAAACTACCCGCTCGTTAAAAACCCCCAGGCGTGCACCTGGGGGTCACAGTCAATGTGAACGGGAGCGGTTTTTCCGTCTTAGTTCACTCGTCACCCGTGCCACATCCACTACCCGGCGCACAAGAATACGGGTCCGCTGGTATACTTCCTGATCCTGTTCTGCCGGCTGCTGGGCACAAACCCCTTGATGACCGGCATCACCGGTGAGGTCGCCGTCACCCACCACCGTCATACCCTGCGTCAGCATCATATCATGCATTGCACGTACCGTAGTTTCCTGCCCGCCGAAACGCGAGCCGCCGACAGCAATGCAGCCGCCAACAACATTTAACAGAGCCAAATCTTTGCGCAAACTGCGCGTCTTGTCCCAAAAAGCTTTTAAAGGTCCGGATACCGTTGCGAAATAGACCGGGCTGCCCAGAATTACGGCATCGGCGGTGCACAGGACATTGAACATTTCCTCGAGTTTCGTCCCTTGAAAACAAGTCTTTTGGCAGGGAGTGGAGCAGTGAATACAAAAAGGCTGTTTCGCTGAAGACACACCCTCCCACGCGTATAACAGTAATGTATCCACACCCATGCTTTGGGCTTCACTCAAAGCCACCCGTAGCACCTGGGCCGTGTTACCGTTTTTACGCGGGCTGCCGTTAATAGCTACCAGAAGCATTGCCTACCTCACTTAACGAAACTCTGAACTTACTAAGTCAACATTATGGATGAAACCGGAGAATACACCGGGCCCTGCATTGTCAACTGGCTTTGCATCAGGGTAATATTGTCAACGGTAAACCTTGCCACCGTATCGGACCTGGCAATTACCTTCGGGGCCTTGCTATGCAGTCTTGCAACCCCACGGGCGGAACGCAGCCGCGCCAGGGTCAGGTGAGGTACAAACTCTTTTTCTTCCCGGGGAAAGCCAAGCGGCAGCAAAGCTTCCTCTACTACACGCCACAAACCCCGGAACGCCTGCAAGTCACCACCAACACCAATCCAGATGACACGTGCCGGGCGGCCAAAAGTACCCCAACCCGCAAGTTCGAGATCAAAAGGCTCTAATGAAGCCACGGCCTGACTGACGGCTTCGGCCATCGGGGCTACCATGGACTCCCTCACGCTGCCCAAAAACTTTAGCGTAAGGTGCAAATTCTCCCCGGCCACCCATTTAGCATCCAGATTAAATTTATAAAATTCTTGCTGTATTTCGGATACTTTCTTTTTTACTTCGTAAGGTAAGTCAATCGCCCAAAAAAGGCGCATCGTTGCCATAACAAACCTCCGAAAGGAACACAAGACCAACCGCTGCCCGTAAAGCGTGCGGTGGTCGGCATTTTCCCGGCTTTACCAAGCTAATAGATCAGTTTCGACATCCTTAACGCTAATCCTGCCAGCAAAAGGAAAAACAGGATAAAAGTTTAGCGGGCTTAAGCCCGCCCTAATTTCAATTTATGTCCCGCGGCAAAGCTTATGACGAATTTTAAAACCCTTTAATCACGATTCCTTAACCCCTGCAAAATTATTTTTTGTTCTACAGACGCCACCAGGCGGCGGGTATGGGCTACGGTGTCCGGGTTCACGCTAACGCTGTCAATACCATTCCGCACCAGGAATTCCGTAAACTCCGGGTATACCGACGGGCCCTGCCCGCAAATGGAGACCGTCTTACCGTATTGGTGGGCCACCTCAATCAGATGCTTAATGGCCCGTTTTACGGCTTCGTTGCGCTCGTCAAAATAACCCATACTGTCAAGGATGCCGGAATCACGATCGGCACCCAAAATCAACTGCGTCAGATCATTGGACCCGATCGAGAAACCGTCAACCAGGGGGCTGAAGGCATCAGCCATAAAAATTACAGACGGGACCTCGGCCATCAGCCAAATCTTAAAATCAAGCCCCCGTTTCAAACCCTCTGAGGCCATAATATCTAAAACCTTTTCCACTTCCCAGGTGGTGCGTACAAAAGGCAGCATCGCCCAAACATTCTTGAGATGATACCTCTCCCGCACCTTCAGCATTGCCCGGCATTCCAGCCGGAACCCTTCTTCATATTCCGGTGAAATATAGCGGGAGACGCCACGCCAGCCGATCATAGGGTTGTTTTCTACCGGCTCGACTTCTTCGCCGCCCTTCAGACCGCGGAATTCGTTGGTACGGAAGTCGCTCATGCGCACTACTACAGGACGAGGGTAAACAGCCTGGGCCACCACGGCAATACCCTCCGCCAAACGGTCCACAAACATGGCTTCCTGGCCGGTACGCAGCAGATACATGGGGTGGGCGCCAATGTGATCGGTAAAAATAAACTCCGTACGCATCAGACCGATACCGTCAAAGGGTAAATCCTTGTACTTCCCGACCACATCCGGTTGGCCCAGGTTCATATAGATCCTGGTTGCCGTTATCGGCGCCATTTCCTTTAAAAGCACATTTGCGGCAGCCAATTCGCCATCGCTTTTATCCTTTACCTGCTCGCGTGTTTCCTCAACTCGCCCTTTGTAAATTACCCCGCGGGTGGCATCCACGGTAACTTCCATACCCTCTTGTAATACCCGGGTGGCATCCTTGGCACCCACGATGCAGGGTACGCCCAGTTCACGGGAGACAATGGCCGCGTGACAGGTGCGCCCGCCTTCATCGGTTACAATACCGGCAGCCTTTTTCATGGCAGGTACCATATCAGGATTGGTCATTACCGTAACCAGGATGTCGCCTTCATAGACCTGGTTGATATCATTGAGAGTCTGCACCACTCTTACCGGGCCGTAGGCAATACCGGGAGACGCTCCTAAACCACGCGCCAAGACAACCCGCTCATTCTCATTATTTTCCGGCTGTAAAGTGGTGATGGGACGGGCCTGCAGTATATAGAAGAGCCCGTCTTGAGCGTCCCATGCCCATTCAATGTCCTGGGGATGGCCGTAATGCTCCTCCAAGGCGACGCAGAGCCGGGCCAGCTCGAGAATCTCCTCTTCTTCGAGACATGAACGGGATACATACTCGGGACCAAGATATTCAGCCACCGGAACCTTCAGCGTCCCCTCACCCTGGTTGGTATCATTAACGATCATGAAAGTCTTGTCGTTTACAGTCCGTTCTAAAATCGTCCAATCCCGCTTGTTCACGATATACTCGTCAGGCGTCACGGCACCTGAGACCACAGCCTCGCCAAGGCCCCAGCTGGCATTGATCATAAGCTCACTGCGGTTTTGCGATATGGGATTAACGGTAAAGACCACCCCGGAACGGGCCGCGTTGATCAGCTTCTGCACCACCGCCGAAAGGTAAACGGTAAAATGGTCGAACCCTTTACTTTGGCGGTAATAAGTAGCCCTTGCCGTCCACAGCGACGCCCAGCATTTCCGCACGTGGTTGACCACGCTCGCAGCCCCGACTACATTAAGGTAAGTATCCTGCTGCCCGGCAAAAGAAGCTTCGGGCAGGTCTTCCGCCGTGGCCGAGCTCCGCACGGCGACCACCGGAGGGGTATCGTCTTTTACCATTTCCTCGTAAGCCCTGATAATTTCGTCTTCAATTTCGGGCGGGACCGCTGTCCCCTTAATCATTTCCCGAATACGTGCCGTGTTAAGGCTCAGTTCTTCAACATTGTTGATATCTGTCTGGTTAATCAGTTCTTGAATTTTAGCCTGTAAACCAGTACGTTCGATAAAATACTTATAGGCTTGAGCCGTCACGCAGAAGCCGGGAGGAACCCGAATCCCCGCGCGGGTAAGTTCCCCCAGGTTGGCTCCTTTACCGCCAACCAACGCGATATCGTCTTTGGTCAGCTCTTCAAACCATTTTATAAAACGATAACCCATTCCTACTGCCTCCTTAAATTAAATACTACATCTATAAATACTACCAGGGTTGTTCTTAACGGCTTCCGCGCCTATTTGGAGTCACCGTCTTTTTGATTCACATTAGCCTTGCGATAAAGGTCAAAAACCAAACCGGCCGTTTCCTCAACAGCCTTGCTGGTCACGTCCACGACGTGACAACCGGTGCGCCGGTAAATGTCGTGGGCATAGGCCAGCTCTTTATCGACACGCTCTCTCTTGGCGTAATCGGCATTATCAGGAAGCCCGAGAGAACGCAGGCGTTCCTTGCGAATGGTAACCAGCTGTTCCGGGTCAATGGTGAGGCCGATGATGCGGTAAGGCTCAATTTGAAACAACTCTTCCGGAGGCATTACTTCGGGTACTAACGGGATATTGGCCGCCTTAATCCTCTTATGAGCCAAGTACATACACAGCGGCGTCTTTCCGGTACGTGACACCCCCAGTACTACCAAGTCGGCCAGGATAATGCCGCGGGGATCCTTACCGTCGTCATATTTAACGGCAAATTCAATAGCCTCTACACGGCGGAAGTATTCCTCGTCCACCCGCCGCATCAATCCCGGCTCTAAACGCGGCGTGTAGGACAACACCTGCGACAGGGACTTAATAACCGGTCCCATAATGTCAACTACCGGAACACCCCTCCGCCCGGCCTCCTCTTCCAATGCTTCTTTCAGCCCCGGCAGCACCAGGGTGAAAATAATAATACTGGGATAACCGCTGGCTTCCTCGACGATTTCCGGTATCTCCTCCGGGTGGGTTACGTAAGGCACCCGCCTGATTTCCACGTGACCATGGTTAAATTGGCTAGCCGCCGCTCGCGCCACCAATTCGGCGGTTTCCCCTATCGAATCGGAAACAATATATATTACCGGACGTTGTGGTTCTGTCCCAGAAATGATCACCGCCTCCTTTACTCCCCTTCCCCTAATTCCACAAACAGCCGGGTCACGTTACTCTTACTCAAACGACCCACCACTTCGTAGGCCTCACTTTTATTCGGCGCCTTAACTCTGCGCACAACGGGAAGGGCATCCACCTCGTGGGTAACCAGTTTATGAGCAGCCTGCCACACAGTTTCGTGCGGTTCCGTCATGACAACGTTTGGCATCCTGGTCATAATAATACCTATGGGAACTTCGTGCAGGTTTTGCGTTCCAAGAGCAAGTTTCAATAAATCTTTACGGGATACAACACCCTGCAAGTACCCTTCTTCATCGACCACAAACAGAGTGCCGCAATCTTCCATGAACATGTTAATTACGGCATCGTGAGCCGAGGTATTCTCACGGACTACCACAGGACGCGATTTAATGTCGCCCACCGTCACTTTACGAAGTTTCTGGGCCACAATACGGTTGGGCGATTTCCCGCTGTAAAAGTAGCCCACACGAGGGCGGGCTTCCAACAAACCGGCCATAGTGAGGATCGCCAGGTCCGGGCGGAGCGTGGCCCTGGTCAGGGAAAGGCGTTCGGCTATGTGCTCACTGGTAATAGGGCCTGACTCTTTAACAATTCGCAAGATTTCTTCCTGCCGCTTGGTTAACTCCAATATCACCACTCCTTCGGAGCATTTATGCCATACTAATTGCTCCGATACGGGAAAATGTATGTATTATACTCTACTATCTTATGAGCCATTTCCCTGCCAAAGAAGTAAAAATATTTTACGAAACAACTAAACGGGATAGGTCGGCCACCTGCTTGACAAGACTGGAAATCTGATATAACAGCGCCAGGCGGTTGTTCCTGACGCGCTCGTCATCAGCCATAACCATAACATCATCGAAGAAACGGTCGATGTGAGGCCGCAGTTCTCCCATAACGGCCAGTGCTTCCAAGTAGCTCCGGTCATTCTTCAGCACTGGTTCCACCCGCTGTTTGAGGTCCTGTAAAGCGTTATACAACAAAACTTCACTTTCGTCCTCCAGGTAAGCGCGGCGTACTTCACCGGTAACGGCTTTTTGAGCAAGGTTGTTGGCACGTGTAAAAGCCGTATACAGGTCCTCAAAGCCGGGAGAACCTCTGAACCGGGCCAGGGCCTGCCCCCGGGCCCAAGCATCGGGCACGTCCTGGAAGCCTACCGCCAATACCGCATCTATAACGTCATGGGAAAGGCCCCGCTCGGCGAACAAACCGCGCAAACGCTGTTTGAAGAAAGCCGAAATGTTTGTGGTTACTTCAGTCAACCCCACCGGCAAGCGGCCCTGGTATTGTTCATAAGCACGGGCCACCATTTCATCCAGGGGAAGATGTAAATCGTGGGCCATCAAAATATGGCATACGCCCAAAGCCTGGCGGCGAAGGGCATAAGGGTCCTGAGACCCGGTAGGCTGAATACCCAGACCGAAAAACCCGACCAGGTTATCCCATCTTTCGGCAAGACTCAGGACGATACCGGGAGCGCTGGCCGGGAGTTCATCACCGGCAAAACGCGGCAGATAATGCTCGAAAATGGCGCGGGCCACTCCCTCTTCCTCCCCGGTACGCCGCGCGTATTCGGCACCCATAACGCCCTGCAGTTCCGGAAACTCATAAACCATATCGGTAACCAGGTCGGCTTTACAAAGCTCGGCAGCCCTTAAGGCGTGCTGCCTGGCTTCCGGTGACAGGTCCAAGGCCTCGGCCAAGCAGCCGGCCACTGCTTTCAAGCGCTGTATCTTGTCGTAAATCGTACCCAGTTCTTCATGGAAAACCACTTTTTTCAACTCATCAACACGCGACGCCAGCGGCTTGGCCAGGTCTTCTTTCCAGAAAAACTCGGCATCAGCCAAGCGCGCGTTAAGCACCTTTTCATTGCCGGCCCGTATGGTAGCCAGGTGTTCCGCCGTTCCGTTGTGCACGGCAATAAAGTTGGGTAACAGGCGGCCCTCCACATCGTAAACGGGAAAATAACGCTGGTGTTCGCGCATCGAAGTCACCAATACCTCCGCCGGAACGGCCAGATACTTGGCGGGAAAACTCCCGCAAAAAGCAGTGGGGTATTCCAGGAGATTAACTACTTCTTCCAGTAATTCTTCGTCCTTTCGTACCTGCCCGCCAACCGTTTGGGCGGTTTCCTGCACCTGCTGCCATACTTTTTGGTACCGTTCCTGCGGGTCGGCCAGTACGTAATGTTCCCGCAGCAAGTCTATATAATCGCGCGGGCTTTGGATCTTCAGTTTACCGCGCGAAAGGAAACGATGCCCAAAAGTATACGGCCCGCTTTCCACCCCGGCCAGGCTGAAAGGAATTACCTCGCCGTCAAAAAGGGCGACCAACCACCTGATGGGGCGGGCGAACTTAAGGTCATAGTCTCCCCACCGCATCGGTTTGGGGAAAGGCAGAGATGTAATAAGCCTGGGGGCCAACTCGCGCAGGATCTCGGATGTGGGACGTCCCGGTTCTTTCTTAACGGCAAAGACATACTCGATCTTGCCCACTACCCGGGAAACCAAATCTTCTACCGCCACCCCCTTGCTGCGTGCAAACCCGATAGCCGCCTTGGTGGGGTTGCCGTCAACATCAAAGGCTGCTTTCTTCGGAGGCCCCTTTATTTCCTGCACCAGCGGTTCCTGCTCTTCGGACAGTCCCTCGACATAAAGGGCCAGGCGTCGAGGGGTTCCATAGGACTTCAGGGTACGGTAAGACAAGCGATATTCTTCCAATAAGTCACGCCCGATTTGTACCAGGTTATCGAGGCCGCCCGGCAGAAAACGGGCGGGCATTTCTTCAACACCGATTTCAAGCAGAAAGTCCTTAGCCACGAGCCCGACCACCTTTCAGCAAAGGATAGCCCATCTCTTTCCGCTGCTTGACATAAGCGTGGGCGCAAACACGTGCCAGAGCCCTGACGCGCGCGATGTATCCCGTACGCTCGGTAACGCTTACCGCGTTGCGGGCATCAAGCAGGTTGAACGTGTGGGAACACTTCAACACATAGTCATATGCGGGGAGCACCAGCCCTTTTTCGATAATCCGCTGGGCTTCTTTTTCATACATATCAAAAAGGTCAAACAAAAGGTCCGTATCGGCGTCTTCAAAATTGTAATGTGAGTACTCGACCTCGCCCCGGTGATGAACATCACCATAGGTAATATTATTGTTCCAAATAATGTCAAAGACGCTGTCCTTGCCCTGCAAGTAAAGAGCCAGGCGCTCCAAGCCGTAGGTAATTTCTACAGACACGGGGCGGCAGTCAATACCGCCGCACTGCTGGAAATAGGTAAACTGTGTGATTTCCATACCGTCCAACCACACTTCCCATCCCAGTCCCCAAGCGCCCAGGGTAGGTGACTCCCAATTGTCCTCCACAAACCGCACGTCATGCTCGGCGGGTTCGATACCGATGGCTTTAAGACTGTCCAGGTAAAGATCAATAACATCGTCCGGAGACGGTTTAAGAATGACTTGATACTGGTAGTAGTGCTGCAAACGGTTGGGATTTTCACCGTAGCGGCCGTCGGTGGGGCGCCGGGACGGTTCGACGTAGGCTACATTCCATGGTTCGGGTCCCAGGGCCCGGAAAAAAGTAGCCGGGTTCATCGTACCAGCCCCTTTTTCCACGTCGTAGGGCTGCTGGATAATACAGCCTCGATCGCCCCAATACTTACTGAGGGTATGAATGAGTTCCTGAAAATTCAGCGATAATCACCTCTTTAAACATGATTTAAAGTTAAAACCTCCCGTCCCGGTATACACCCAAGAAAACGGGAGGTTTTGCGGCGCGTCCAAAATAAGTACTGCAGGTTATTGCTGTGACGGCTCGGGATCTTCTGCGGACAGCTCAAATTCCAAGGTGTAATTCTTGGACATAGCGGTAAGTAAACCTACAACACCCAGCACGGCCACCTCCGCCGAGGCCAGGGCTCCTAAAACACCCACCGCTCCGACGGCCGCAGGCAACTCAAATACGGTACGATCTCCCTTTTTAATCTTAATGCGGCCGCGGCCTCCCCGGCGCACCCATTCCCGGATTTTGGTCATTATTTCCTCGCCACTACGCCGCTGTTCTTCCAACCGGATTAAAGCCTCCACCACGTCTCCATTGGCGGCATCCAGAGCTTCTTTGGCTTCGCGATAGCTCACACCGAGGCGGGCGCGCAATAAATCAATTTTTTCGATATCAGTCACCCTTAACCCTCCTCATTCCATCTTTATTCTTTATATTTCCCCCAATTTTTGTAGAAATGCTAATGCCTTGGGCTTGCGTTCCAAATAATAGCAGATACAGGCATTGAGGAGGGTATTTAGTTCCTGCCTTGTTTCGGCACCGGCAGCCAGCGCGTGCACGCGTTCCAAAGGCCAGTCAAACAGCCTCTCCAGCAGGCGTACCGTGCCCATACGGCACGGGATACCGTCAGGATCCTTCTTACGGCACGTGGGACAGAGCAGGCCACCCTCCCGGGGACTTATCACCACTTGCGAACCACCCGGGTCTTTCCGGCAGATTACACAGTCGTCCAGGTGCAGTTGATACCCGACCCGGTTTAAAACGCGGGCTTCAAAAGCCCGCAAAAGCAACTCCCGGTTCTTAGTTTTGGGTATTTCGTCCAATGCCTGACAGAGAAGTTTAAAAAGTTCCCGGTCAGGTTCTTCGTCAGGAGTTACAAGTTCAATTAATTCACATATATAGCTGGCACAGGTTATAGTAACAAGGTTGGATTGCAATCCTTCCGTACGCCGGATTTCTTCACACTGGCGCACCACATCGAGGTCACGTCCCCGAGCCATTAAAAAACGGGAGTAGCTGAAAGGCTGGGCCGCTCCGCGTTTGCGGCTGCCGGGTTTGGCAATACCGTAAGCCACCGCCCGTACCTTACCCTGGTCCCGTGTATAAATGGTGAGTACCTTATCGGCCTCACGCATTACCCTGGACCTTAAAACAATACCCTCGGTACGGTAAAGCTTCATTGCCCGCCCGTCCTTCCTAATTCAAAACCCCAAGCCAAACCAGATTGCGGAGGCCATACCAAAGTAAATAAGCATGCTGGTCGCATCCATAAGCGTGGTAATAAAAGGACCGGAAGCGAGCGCCGGGTCCACCCCTATGCGGCTGATAAAGAAAGGAAAGAGGCTTCCTAAAACAGTAGCCACGAGCATGCTGGCAGCCAGGGAGATCCCAACAACCAAACCAAGGATAAAGTTATCCTGCCAAATAATAGCCACAGTCGCGAGCACCAGTCCGCTGATGATACCTACCAGCAAGCCTACCCGTGCTTCCTTTAAAATAATATAAAAGCCATGCTTGGGGTTTACTTCCCCGGTTCCCAATCCCCGCACCACTACCGCCAGCGTCTGCGTGGCCACGTTACCCGGCCCCCCGGCTATCACAGGCATAAAGAAGGCCAGAGCGGTCACGGCCTGTAACGTACCCTCGAACAACTGGATGACACTGCCGGCCAGAAGTGAACCGAAAAGAAGGGTAATTAGCCAGGGTAAGCGGCGCCCGGCGCGCTCAAAGTCACTCAACTCCAAGTACCTGCTTTCTTGCTTTACGTTTGCCAGGCTCAAATAATCCTCGGTAGCCTCTTCTTCAATAACGTCAAGAACATCGTCAACGGTAACGATACCGACCAGTACCCCGTCGTCATCAACAATCGGTAAAGCCAGGAAGTCATATTTTGCTACCACCCGGGCCACTTCTTCCTGGTCGGTATGCACATTTAAGCTGATGACCTTGGTACGCATAATATCTTTAATTTGTTTGGAGGGGTCGGCCAAAATCAATTCCCGCAGTGAAATAACCCCGACGAGCTGGTTCCGGTCATTCACTACGTATACATAATAAACGGTCTCGGCACCCGGTGCCGTCCTGCGTATATGTGCAATGGCCTCTTCCGCCGTCATTTCTTTATTGATAAAGACAAACTCGGTGGTCATAATGCCACCGGCGGTATCAGGCTCGTACTCCAAAAGCTCCTGGACATCCTCGGCATCCTGCGAGGGCATCATGCCGAGGTACTTGGCTTTGGTCTCTTCATCGAGTTCACCGATCAAGTCGGCGGCATCATCGCTTGACATCTCCTGGAGAATAAGCGCCGTGCGGTGAACGCCCAAGCCTTCCAGCAATGAGGCCACCTGACTCCGGTCCAATTCATAAAGAACCTGAGCCGCAACATTATAATCTACGTGAGAAAGAATCGCGATCTGCTCCGGTAAATCGAACAGGGGAAGAACCTCGGCCAGATCGGCATAATGTGTTTCCTTAAGATAATTAGTGAGGCCTTTCCTGTCACGTGAGGCTAAAAGGCGGGCAATATTTTCCCGTACTTTTTGGGTTCTCTCCATAGTAAATTCCCCCTAAAGGCCTGCGTTTTACCGCTGGGAAGCATAGGCCTATCATAGTGCCCATCTGTACTACGCTGTTTATTATGCGGTCGCGAGCCACTATCCATAAGCCCACCCCCTCAAGGCGCCTTCAGGGTATTCCCGGTACGGGACCAAAAACAATCTATCAGTTCAACCAACCTTTGTCAATAAAGGTCAATAAAGAAAGTATACTTTGCCTTAACTATTTATAGATATGCAAGTTTAAATAGATTATTTAGTAAACATCATTATACAATAGAATTTTTCAAGGAAACAGGTAATAACTTTTAGCGGTTACACAAACGTGCCGCCTTCCTTTTTAATGCCGCCAGCAGTACTTCACGGTGGTTTTCCAACCGCCCCGCCTGCACACTTGCGACAAGATCGTCCAGGGTCCGCTTTACCTGCGGCCCCCGGCCCATAATCTCAGCCACGTCGCCACCGCTGACAGCAAGATCTTCGGGGTAGAAAGGCACCTGCCAAAGCACTTTTTCTACCATCCCCTGCAGCAGGTCGTTTTCTTTAAGGAGATATTCCGGATCGACCTTGCCTCCCCGCAAGTCAGCACTGCGCAGCTCCAGCAGCTGCCTTACGGCCTCTGCCAGGTCGGCACGGCCGGCAAAGCTAGCTGCCAAGCGTCTAAGCCATTTAATAACGGGTCTTCGCTCGGGACCGGGAAAATTCATGTGATGGCGCACCAACCAAACCACCCGCCTGGTTATTGCAGGAGGGACGCGCAAGCGGTTTAAAATTTTTCGCGCCATATCGGCCCCTACCCTGGCATGCCCGTAATCGCTGGGTTCGCCATGCTTGTTAAGGCACCGGACGCCCGGTGACCCCTTAGCGATATCGTGTAAAAGGGCCGCCCAGCGCAGCACCGGTTCCGGGGGAATGTTGGCTACCACACGCAGGGTATGGCCCCAGACGTCCAGGGTGTGATACCGGGGGTTCTGTTCTATGTGAACCAGGCGCGCTACTTCGGGCAGCACGGCCACTATTTGTTCACGACCGTCGGCACGACAGCGGCACTCAGTGGTCAACAGCCCGGTTCCCCTCATCAACTCCAGGCCGTCGGCAGCGTACGGCGCCACCAGCAGTTTATCGAGCTCGTCACGTACACGTTCTACTGAAAGCCCTGCTACCCGGCCAAGCGCCTTGCCAATGGCATCTCTCGTCTGCCGCTCCACTCGAAAACCGTACTCGGCCACAAAACGGCATGCCCGGAACATCCGCAGGGCATCTTCGGCAAATCTTTCTTCCGGATCTCCCACGGCTCGCAGGAGACCCCGGCGCAGATCTTCCCGACCGCCCAGGGGGTCTATGACTGTACCCGCCCGGTCCATTGCCATGGCGTTTACGGTAAAGTCCCGGCGTGCCAAGTCGTCCTCAAGGGCCCACACGAATTCCACTTTTTCCGGGCGGTGGGCATCTTCGCCATACGTTTCGGTACGAAAGGTGGCAATCTCGTATTCCTGCCCCTCAAGGATCCACGAGATAACCCCAAAAGCTGCCCCTTTCCGAAAGGCTTTGATATTGTTCTTGGCGGCAATATCCAATACGGCGCGGGGACAGGCGTCGGTACAAATGTCAAACTCTTTGGGCCGGCGGCCCAGGAGAATATCACGCACCGCGCCGCCCACCACATAAGCTTCATAACCCGCCTGGTTCAAAGTTTCCAGGATTTTATGCACTCCGGGAGGGAACAAGTTATCAATCCTTTCCCTTTATCACCGCCAGGGGATACATCCGGGCGACTTTATGTGTAAGACCTGCTTCTACCAGGGTCTCTACCACCTGATCTATGTCTTTATACGCCAATGGTGCCTCATCAACAATGTCTTTATAATTTTTAATATTGTAAATAACCTGCCCCATACTGGCCTCAAATTCGGCCCGGGAAATTTGTGCGCCGGCGGCACGGCGGGACAGGGTTCTCCCCGCCCCGTGATTCACCGAATAATAAGACTCAGCCGCACTTGCCGTGCCTACCAGCACATACGAAGAGGTACCCATACTCCCGGGTACTAATACAGGGTGCCCGGTATCACGGTATACAAGTGGGTTGCCATCGTGCCCGGCCGGCAGAGCCCTGGTCGCACCTTTACGGTGCACCAGCACCCGGCGGTTCCGGTGCTTTTCCCATTTGGCAATATTATGCGCCACATCGTAAACCAGGCGCGTTTGCAATTGTTTTTGATTTTGACCGGTGATATCACTCAGTGCCCGGCATATGTCGGCCATAATAATCTGGCGGTTGGCAAAGGCAAAATTAACGGCACAAGCCATAGCAGCATAATATCTTTTACCTTCCGGAGAATCAATAGGTGCACAGGCCAAACCCTTGGAAGGCAGCTCAATACCGTACCTACCTGCCACTTTGAGGAGACTGCGGCTGTAATCAGTGCATATCTGGTGGCCAAAACCACGGCTGCCGGTATGAATCATGATCACCAGCTGGCCCGGAAAAAGCCCGAATTTATGCCCCAGGTGGTCATCAAAAACCTCCTTCACCTCTTGTATCTCAATAAAGTGGTTGCCGCCACCCAGGGTACCTAACTGCACCGCTCCCCGTTCAATGGCTTTGGAGCTTACCGCACCGAGATCGGCCCCTTCCATTCTACCGTTCTCTTCAATGTAGTGCAGGTCCTCTGAAGAACCAAAACCTTCCTGCACCAGTTCCGCAACCCCGTTGTGGACAACACGTTCAAAAAGCTGCGCCGTAATGCCCTTATGCCGTCCTTTTTTGCCGATACCGGTGGGCACATAAGCTTCAATGCGTTCTATCAGTTTACACAGCCGTTCCTTGTCCCAATCGGCGGCAACCATTGAAGTACGTATTAGACGTACCCCGCAGTTAATATCCATTCCTACCGCGCCGGCGGAAATGATGCCGCCAGCGGCTACGGCCATCACACCCCCGATGGGCAGGCCGAACCCTTCGTGAATGTCAGGCATACCCACCACGGGATCAAGAACCCCCGGCAGGCAGGCGGCATCAGCCAACTGCACCAGGGATTTGTCCCGGTCCAGGAGCGGCCGGAGAGCTTCATTGGCATAAACGAGACCGTCCACGCGCATATTCCCCGCGCGGACCAGACGGTAGCGGTTAATCCCGTCACGTTTCAGGTGCATAATATCCGCTCCCTGCTCACCGCTTACTGCTTACTTCCTTTCAAATACCCCAAATTTTCTGCAAATGAACGAGGCTTGAAACCAAAGGTGCGCTGGATACTGTGAACATCCGTGATATTGTCCCGGTCCAACTGGGCCAGTTCGTCCGGTGTCGCCGGAGGATCGGGCAAGATAAGTCCCATTACTCTGACGGCCGGTTTAACGAGCGGCAGCGGAACACGCACTTTAACGCGCCTTATCCCCACCTCAGACATCACCGCATCGAGTATTTCTTCATAAGTAAGGTGCTCCGGGCCGCCAATCTCATAAACCCGGCCATAATGCTCGGGGCCTTCGTCCAATACCCGGATGATGCACCGCACAAGGTCACCGGCCCAGACAGGCTGAAAGCGCGTCTGGCCCGATCCCGGTATGACGGCCAACCCCGGAGACAGTTTCAGCCCCTGGAGCAGGCGGTCAACAAACCCAAAGCCGGGGCCGAAAATAACCGACGGGCGCAGGATCGTATAGGGACACTTCCCCTCGCGTACCGCCTGCTCGCCCAGCCACTTGGAATAGGTATAGCGGTAACGGGGGTCGTCACCGGCCCCCAGCGCGCTCAGGTGCACCAAATGTTCCACGCCCCCCTTCCCGGCGGCCTCAACCAGCTTGCGTGTTCCCTCTACATTCACGCTTTGGAAATTATATTTCCCGCGCTCGCGTATGACGGCGACCAGGTGGACGACCCGCCTCACCCCGGTACAGGCCTCCTGTAGAACCTTTCCATCAGTAATGTCTCCAACCACCGTTTCCACATTCCGCAGCCCCAAAGCCTGCACCTTTTGGGGAGACCGCACCAGACACCGCACCTTATGGCCGTGTTCCAGCAAAGCCGGCACTAGGTGACTACCTACAAAACCGGTCGCTCCCGTAACCAGGATCATTAATACCCCACCTCCCGGGGAAATTTACCCGCTGTTCCCGTCAATCCCTACCAGTAGAATATCTTGGTAGAATATCCAGTGGCATCAAAACCCGCCCCTACAACTACAATGGAATACACGATGGAATATACAGTTGAATGTACAGTTGAATATACGGTTGAATGAATATACAATTGTCTAAACCATCCCCTACATTCTCTCTAAGTTACATAGCAGGAGTGTAGGGGAGTCCTTATGGGCTTCTGGAAACCCCTGGGCAATGCAAAACAAGTTTTTAACGCCCATCTAACATACTATCATCTATTTTGGTGTCAAACACCCGCATTACCAGGCAAAACACCGGGATGGCCACCAGCAGGACGGCATAATGGCTGTGCCACCCGGCCCAGTGAAGAGCAACCGACATACCCTTAGAACTATCAAACATCACTACAATTTTAGCAAAGAAAGCGGTAATAACTCCCAAGATCAAAATTAGCGGTTCTCTCCAAAACACCAGTGCGTACAACAGCAGTAGAGCCCACAGTATCATTGCGTATCCAATAGACTTGCGTATGTTGTTTGAACCGCGAAAATAAATCGCCAACCCTACCAGGGCCGCAGACGGCATGTAATAAAGACCGACCGTCATCGCCCCGGCCACAGCCACAAAAAGCAGAATGACGAACCCGGGCCAAAGCAGCCACAACGCCGGCGGCGCTTTAAGAGAATGGACAAAAGCTGCTACCAGCATCAGAGGAGTTATGAAAAAGTAAATACTCTGCATAATAATTTCACCCAGCGGAGAATGGACAAAGAATAGGCCTTTAGTTAAAAAATAGACGCTGATAACTAAGGCTACCGCGGCACCGCTAACACCTATTACCGGCGCAGCCCGCTGCGCCTGGTTAAAACCAGTCATACACCCTACTCCCCTTCTGCTTTATCCTGCGTTTTTGCTTTCCTTACGGTTTGCAACATGGCCGCCAAGCCCGCCAAACCGGAGCGATCCAGGGTGAGAATGGCTTCCACAATGCGGTCAAGAAGGTCGAAATGTCGTTTAATATACTGTAGTCTGTCAAGGACAAAATCTCGATCTTCAGCACCTTTTGCCTGCTGTACCAGGGCTATACTGCGGTTCACCAAATCAAAGGTAGCGTCGAATTCCTCCTTCTCCCGCTGCCGTAAAATGGTCTTTACCATTTTGCCAAAATCGGTTTCGGCCTCGTAATAGTCTTTGCGGTCACCCGGCCGCACATGCCGCCGTACCATGCCGAACCGCTCCAAACGGCGCACCTGCATACTGACGGTGGCCTTGGAAACCTTCAAGGCGGCAGCCATTTCATCCAGCGTCAGTTTTCCGTCATACAGGTAAAGCAGTGCCCATAAACGCCCGAAAACCCGTCCAAAACCCCAGAATTCAAACTGCCGCCCGATGGCCTGGGTAAATAACGCGCGGGCCTGTTCAAGATCACTGCGCTGCTCCAACCGGAAACTCCTTTCACAACGTTTAATATATATTAAACGTATAATATATCATATAAGCTGTCAAGGGCTTCCAACCCAGGAATTGCCTTAAATGGAGTGATATCGTACAATATTAACAACGTTAACCTGACAAGAGGTATCAATATGCCGCCGATCGTAGAAGTAAACGGCCTTACAAAACGATTTCCCGGTGGGATTACCGCCGTTAACAACATTACCTTTCAAGTACACGAAGGAGAAATATTCGGCTTTCTCGGCCCCAACGGGGCCGGGAAGTCCACTACTATTATGATGCTGACCACCCTGCTGCGCCCCACTTCCGGCCGCGCTCACATAGCCGGATTTGACATCATAAAACAGCCCAATCAGGTTCGCAGCGTTATCGGCTATGTATCACAAGATTTGGCCGTTGATGACAATTTGACCGGCAGGGAAAACTTGCGACTGCAGGCGGGGTTTTATCACCTCCCCGCACGCGAAGCCCGGGCCCGCATAGCGGAGCTGCTTGATCTCGTAGGCCTGAACGAACGTGCCGACTTCCGGGTGGAAACTTATTCCGGCGGCATGCGCAAGCGCCTTGATATCGCGGCAGGCCTCCTGCACCGCCCCCGTTTGCTTTTTCTGGACGAGCCCACCCTCGGGCTCGATATCCAGACCCGGCGCGAAATCTGGCGTTACGTCACTGGACTGCAGCAGAGTTTCGGGATGACCATATTCCTCACCACCCACTACCTGGAAGAAGCCGACGTCCTGTGTGATCATATCGCCATCATTGACCAGGGAGTCATTAAGACCATTGACACGCCGGGTCATCTCAAAGCCCAATTTGGCGGCGATATCGTAACCCTGCGTTTTGCACCCGGTACCAGTCAGGAACAAGAAGCCCTGGCCCTGGAAAGCATAGCACGCTTGGATGTCGTCTCAAATATTCAAAAGACGGGCGACGAGGTTATGATCATCACACCCGACGGTGACCGGACCGTACCGGTTGTTTTCGAAACCATACAACCCCTGGATGTCAGCGTCCAATCCGTTACCGTTAAGCGTCCTTCCCTCGATGATGTATATGTCGCCGTCACAGGGCGACATCTGCGCGACGAGGTTATAGACGCTGAAGCTTCACGGCGGGCGCGTATCCGGATGCGAAGGGTGAAATCTTGAACGGTATCATGCTGGTAGATGCCTATTATGTTTATTGGCGGGAGATGAAAAGGTTATCCCGGCAGAAAACACGTATCGTTATGTCGGTAATTCAACCGGTGGTATGGTTGGTGCTAATGGGCAATATGATGACCGGTTTAACGAACAACCCGTTTGCAGCCCGCATGATCGGTGCCGATAGTTACCTGGATTTTATGACTCCCGGTATTATGATTATGTCGGCCCTATTCGGCAGTGTTTTCGGCGGTGTATCGATCATTTGGGACCGGCAGACCGGTTTTCTCAATAAGATGCTGGCCGCCCCGATTTCCCGTACCGCCATCCCGCTCGGCAAGATGGCGGGTATTGCCTCCCAGGCGGCCCTTCAGGTTATCGTCATCGGTATCATCGCCTTGCTCCTGGGGGTGGAGTTTGCCACCGGCCCGGCCGGGTTTTTGCTGGCTTTGGTAATTATTATCCTGTTCAGCTTCGGGGTATCCGGCATTTCGCTTTCCCTGGCCACGATACTGAAAACACACGAGTCTTTGTTTGCGGTGATGAATTTCGTCACCCTGCCGATGATGTTCGCGAGTAATGCCATTTTTCCCAAAGCGGCAATGCCTTCCTGGTTGGAATTAATCGCCACTTACAACCCTCTTTCCCATGCCGTAACGCCTATTAGAACACTCATCGTGCAGGGGTGGGTTTGGGACCGGATTATAAACGGGCTGGTGGTCATGGCCCTGTTTGCTTTGGTAATGATTATTGTCTCGTCCCGGCAGTTTAAGAGGTCGGTAGGGTGACAGCAGTAAGCAGTAAGCAGGATTTGGGGCATGAACTTTTATCGTTGAACGTCGAACGTAGAACGTCGAACTTTGAGCTTTGAACTATTTACTGCGACCGAAGGGAGCGATCCTAAGTGATCGTAAGTATCGGCACGGACATCGTTTCCGTCGCACGGGTTGAGCGGGTGATGAGCCGCTGCGGCGAGCGCTTTTTACAGCGGGTTTTTACTTCCGCCGAAAGAGAGTATTGTTTGGGAAAACGGGCCTCTTCAGCCTGTTTGGCCGCTCGTTTTGCTGCCAAGGAGGCGGTCCTGAAGGCGTTGGGGATAGGACTGGCTGGCTGCCAATGGCGGGATATTGAAATTACTACCGGGCTGCGGGGCAAACCCGGAGTGGTTTTGTCCGGAGGAGCAGCCGGCCTGGCAGCCGCACGGGGTATTAGTGAGGTACTGATATCACTCAGCCACGAATCTGATTATGCTTTGGCTTTTGCCGTGGCTGTAAAGGGGGATACCGAGTGAGATTGGTAACGGCCGCAGAAATGCGGGAAATCGACCGGCAGGCCATTAAAGTTTTCGGCATACCGGGACTGGTACTTATGGAGAATGCCGGGTTAAAAGTAGTAGAAGCAGTTAAAGAAACTTTAGGTACTTTAAAAGGAAAAACTGTGGTCATTTTGGCCGGCAAGGGTAATAACGGCGGGGACGGTTTTGTAGCGGCACGCCACCTGGCCAACGCCGGGGCCAAAGTACGGATAATGCTGGCCGCCGATCCCAACGATATCACGGGCGACGCGCGGGTGAATTTCGATATCTGCCGCAAGCAGGAATACAAGATTTACGACCTGCGGGAGAAAAACGCCCTTCAGGTGCTGCACCTGGCTTTAATGCAGTCGGATCTGGTCGTCGATGCCCTGTACGGTACCGGATTTCGTGGACAGATCAAGGGGCGTACTGCCGAGGTGGTCAATGCCGTTAATGAAGCCCAGAAGCCGGTGATAGCGGTAGACATCCCCTCCGGCGTGGAGGCCGATACCGGAAAAGTTAACGGCCCCTGTATCAAAGCAACCCGTACCGTTACCTTCGGGCTCCCTAAAGTCGGTCTCGTACTGGAACCCGCCTTGCTGTACGTCGGGCAGTTATGTGTCGCGGATATTTCCCTGCCCCCGTCTCTCATTTCTGAAAAAGGCAGCCGTTATCTGCTGACACGTGATCTGGTACGGTCATGGTTGACCCCACGCCCACTGGCGGCTCACAAAGGGCAGTTTGGACACGTTCTGGTAGTAGCCGGATCCCGGGGAATGTCGGGTGCCGCCTGCTTGGCAGCCGTGGCGGCGGTACGCAGCGGTGCAGGCCTCGTAACCCTGGCCGTCCCCGCCGGCCTGCAGGATGTTGCCGCCACTAAAGTCACCGAGGCAATGACCCTGGGTCTGGCTGAAACGGCTGAGGGTACACTCAGCCCGGCATCATGGGAACAAATTATGGAGTTTACAACCAGAGCCTCGGTAATGGTTTTGGGCCCGGGCCTTTCAACGCATCCCGAAACAGTACAATTAGTAAAAGAATTAATCTCCACAATAAACATTCCGTGCGTCCTTGATGCGGATGCTCTTAACGCTCTCGCCGGGGAAGCACACAAATTAAAGGCCGCTAAGGCTCCTCTGGTCATAACACCCCATCCCGGCGAAATGGGAAGGTTACTCAACACCAGCCCCCGCGAGATACAGTCGGACCGCCTTAAAACAGCGGAGCATGCCGCCCATGAATGGGGCTGCACCGTTGTGCTGAAGGGCGCACGAACGATTATTGCCGGCAGTGAAGGAGTCTCTTACATTAACCCCACCGGTAATCCCGGTATGGCTTCCGGCGGCACCGGGGATGTATTGGCCGGGACTATTGCCGGGCTTCTCGCCCAGAGACTGGAACCTTTGAAAGCCGCTGCTGCCGGGGTTTACTGCCACGGCTCGGCCGGGGATATGGCAGCGGAAGAAAAGGGACAGCATGGTTTAATAGCAGGTGATATAATTGAGAAGTTACCGTATGTGTTAAAGGAGATTGAAATTAGTAATTGATGATGGGCTATCCCCGTTCTAATTAACGTAATCAAGGAGAGATTGATATGTCTTCTTCCGTCCCCATCTACGCCAAAATCGATGTGGCTGCTTTAAAACATAATCTCAGCGAAGTGCGGCGCCTGGTCGGAAAAGATACCGAGATAATGGCCATCGTAAAGGCCAACGCCTACGGCCATGGTCTGGTGGAAGTCGCACGGGTCATGCTGGATAACGGGGCTTCACGGTTGGGAGTAGCGCGCGCTGGCGAGGCCATACGGTTACGTAAAGCCGGCATCACAGCTCCCATTTTAATCCTGGGATACACGCCACCGGCCCAGTATGAAGACGTGCTGACCTACGATCTTACCCAGACCATTTATGACGTCGAACTCGCCCGTATGCTTTCCGATATCGCCGGTAAATTGGGCAAAAAAGCACGGGTACACCTGAAAATTGATACCGGAATGGGGCGGCTGGGTTTCCTGGACGGCCCTTCCGTTATGCGGGATATCATCGAAGTCGCCCTGCTGCCCAACCTGGAATTGGAAGGCATGTTTACTCACTTCGCGAGCGCCGATATTAAAGATAAATCCTACACCCAGCAGCAGTTCTCCCGCTTTATTGAATTAGCCTGCACCTTGGGCCGGGACGGCATCGACATTCCCCTGCTGCATGCCGCCAACAGCGCCGCTATCATTGACATGCCCGAAACCCACCTGAACCTGGTACGACCCGGGATTATGCTTTATGGTCTTTACCCGTCACCTGAAGTGGAAAAACACCGGGTAGACTTAAAGCCGGCTATGACCCTTAAAGCACAAGTTAGCTTCGTAAAAAAAGTCCCGGCCGGAACCTCTGTAAGTTACGGCTGTACCTATACCACTCCTAAAGAAACCATACTGGCAACAGTTCCCGCAGGATACGGCGATGGTTACAGCCGCCTGCTGTCCAACCAGGGTGAAGTATTAATTCACGGCAGGCGGGCTCCGGTGGTCGGGAGAGTATGTATGGACCAGCTTGTGGTTAATGTGGGGCATATTACAGACGTGGCCATAGGTGATGAGGTTGTACTGTACGGGCGCCAGGGGGATGCCGTTCTGCCGGTGGAAGAATTGGCTGATAAAATCGGAACTATCAATTACGAAGTCGTTACCGCCGTGAGCGCCCGGGTACCGAGAGTGTACGTAAACGGTGAGGAGTGAGAAGTAAACAGTAAGCAGTGAACAGTAATTTGGCAATAAAGAAACCTATGGTTTTCTGGCTTAGTCGCGCCAGCGGCACCTGGCCTAAAACCCCAGGATCTTGCGCAGTTTCTTCGCCTGGGCACGACTCAAAGGCACCTCGCTGTGCTCCTTGTCGTCGACCACTAGAGTATAGGTACCATTGAAAAACGGAATAATCTCTTTTACCTTGTGCATGTTGACAAGACAGCAGCGGTGCGTTCGGAAGAAAATATTGGGGTTAAGCCGGGACTCCAACTCTTTTAATGTAAAATTAGTGTGCAGTTTATCGGCATAAGTTTTAAGGTAAACGGCATCCTGTTCCGTAAAGGCATATACGATGTCTTTTTCTTTTACAAGCACCGTTTTACCATTCTTTTCCGCCGGCAGGCGGTCGATTTTAATCACTGTCTGGCCGGCACTTCCTGCCGACCTTTCATCGGAAGCACCTTCCTGGGTAGCTTTGAATACTTTGTTGACGGCCTGCAGCAGGCGTTTCTCGTCAATGGGTTTGAGAATATAATCAATAGCATTAACCTCGAAGGCTTTTAAAGCATACTCATCGTATGCCGTCACAAAAATGACATACGGCGGGCGTTCCATTTCCTGAATGGCCGCTCCTAACTCCAACCCGTTCATACCCGGCATCGATATATCGATAAACAGCACGGAGTAATCCAGTGCCTTGATCAGCTTCAGAGCTTCCTGGGCGTTAGCCGCTTCGCCGACGATTTCAATATTATCAATTTTGCCCAAGGCATAACGCAGCTCCTGCCGGGCCGGGTACTCGTCATCTACAATAAGAGCTTTTAACTTCACGGTTACACCTCCTCCTCTACGGTGTCACTGATTAAAGGTAAACGGAAACTTACTCGCGTGCCTTTACCGACTTCACTTTTAACATTGAGGCCGTATTCCGCCCCTAACAGGCTCTTTAAACGCTCGTGGACGTTACTCAACCCTACCCCGCTCCCGGAACCAAAACCGGGTTTAAAAATGCGGGGAAGTATCTCGGGAGGTATTCCGACACCGTCATCCACAATTTCCACGCCCATCTCATCACCAATCCTGCTAACTTTAATTTTAACAGTACCGTTGCCCATTTTTGGCATGATACCGTGTTTGACGGCGTTTTCCACCAGAGGCTGCAAGGTAAGCACAGGCACTTTGTATCGGAGCAGCGTATGGTCAATATCCCGGGCAATGGTCAATTTTTCACGGAACCTGGCTTTTTCTAAGATCAAGTAAGTATGCACGCACTCTAACTCTTCGCTCAAAGTGCTGAAATGGCCGGTGCTTTTAAAAGCATGCCGGAAAAAACTGGCCAAGCGTATCAGCAGGTCACGCGCCGATTCGGGATCGGTTCTGATTAGCATCGTGATGGTGTTAAGGGTATTAAAAAGGAAATGCGGATTGATTTGGGCCCGCAAGGCATCCAGTTCGGCCCGCGTGACCAATTGCGCCTGCCGGTCAACTTCGGAGAGTTCCATCTGCACGCCTAAAAGCTGGGCCACACCGATAGCCAGTTTAACCATCTCAGCCGGAATAGGACCTTTTTCGGTACGATAAAGTTTAATGGTCCCGATAACTTCTCCTTTGAGCTTCAGAGGTACAATGACGGCGCCTTCGATAGGGCAGACACAGTTTTTGACCGGACACTGCAGATCTTCTTTTTTTTCTACTATTTTAAGTTCGCCGGTTCTGATAACCTGTTTGGTGGCAAAAGTTACAATATCCTTACCCGGCGGGTGCTGATCACAGCCCGGGCCGATAAATGCCAGCACACGTTGACGGTCAGTAATGGCTACTGCCGGAACGTCTCCTATTTTCTGAATAATTTCCGCCGTCTTACGTGCCGTTTCCTCATTCAGACCGCGGCGCATATAGGGTAGGGTCTCGCTGGCAATCTGCCAGGTGGGGTCCTGGGAATGTTCCTCCAGTTTTACAGTCACGATTTTGCGTCCACCCGGACGTCCCCGGCAGACAAACAACAGGGCTAGAGTATTCGCAGCACAAAGAACCAGGGCCACCGGCCAAAGAGACGGGTTCCACCACAAAAGCCCACCCGTAATAACTGCCTGGCTTAATAAAAAACGGCTCACCCAGTTATCTGCATTCCTCGAATAAGGCAAATCAGCTTCCTTCCCCGGTTAACTAACTTTTATATTTGTACTATACTATATGATTCGGCACCCGTAAACAATCCCGTCTATGTAAATTATCACAAAATTATTAATATTCAGCTGTTATGCCGCCTGTAATTATTACCTGTAATTTCACAAACTGGATTTCGGAATTCATTAAAGGGAAATAAACGCGCCTGTAGAAAGCACGTAGTGATTTTATCTCGTCTGGTATTGGTCTTGGTTAGGAGGGCAATATGAAACAAATTATTACCGGCATGATGGCGGCAGTTATATTCCTAGCCCTACTGGCATATACACGCGGGGGCACCGGATTGCTGCTAACCGGTCTTTACAACGGCGGCCAAATAATCTGGCAAGTCCTTCCTTTGATTCTCATTGCTTTCGCTGTAGCAGGGCTGCTGCAAACGGTTATATCCAAAGAAACAGTGTCCAAATGGCTGGGTAAAGAGTCAGGCATTAAAGGGATATTTTTGGGTGCTTTAGCCGGGGCACTGGTCCCGGGCGGTCCTTATGTCTTTTTCCCCCTGGCGGCTACTTTTCTGGTTTCGGGCGCCGAAATCGGCACCGTAATCGCCTTTCTCGCAGCGAAAAACCTGTGGACGTTAAGCCGCCTACCTATAGAAATAGCTCTTCTTGGTTCTCATATCACACTAGTGCGATACGCGGTCACTTTTATATTCCCCGTTTTATTGGGAGTGCTTGCTAACGTCCTGTTCTCCCATCGCGTCGAGGCCATCCGTGAACAAATTCAAAAGCTGCAAAAGGTGGAGAAAGCTTCATGATTACCACTATAATTATACTTTTCCTCATGTTCATAGTACTATTTGTGATCGCTTATCGTAAAGGCGACGGCAGTCACCTGAAAGGACTTAAAACCGGGGCTCACATGTTCAAAGGAATCATCCCTCTTTTGCTCCTGGCCTTTCTTTTAAGCGGCCTGATTGAAGTGGCGATACCACCGGAATTAATTCAATCTTGGCTGGGAGACCAAGCCGGCTTTAAAGGCATCTTTATCAGCACCCTTGTCGGGGCCCTGATACCCGGTGGCCCTTACGTTTCCTTCCCCATCATCGCCGCCATTTTTAATGCCGGTGCCGGGATCGGAACGGCGGTAGCGCTCATCACCGGCTGGGCCCTGCTGGGCGTCGGCCAGCTGCCCTTCGAAGCCGCCCTGGTAGGACCACGCTTTATGATCACCCGCCTCAGCCTGGTCTTTATCGTCCCGCCCCTGGCGGGCTTAATAGCACAGGCTCTTTTCGGATAGATTTATTTCTTATACTGATGGAAACCACCGGCGGGGATAACGTCTCATCCAAATATATCCTTCTGTTAATCCTGCCTGTTTTTATTCCTGCAGTATTTCACGGGCCACCTGCAGCACGTACTCAATGTCATTTCTACTGACATCCAGATGTGTAACAAAACGCAGTTGATCCGGCCCGAAAGACGAGCACCGGATCCCCCGTGCCTCCAGCGCAGCCGCAAAAGTCGCCGCGCCCGGCTGTTTCGCCACTTCTACCACTACGATGTTGGTTTGCACCCGTGGCAGGTCGATTTTTAAACCTGGAAGCTCCGCCAACCCGGCAGCCAATACCTTGGCGTTCTTGTGGTCCTCGGCCAGCTCGGGTATGCGGTCAAGTGCCACCAGTCCCGCCGCCGCCAACACGCCGGCCTGCCTCATTCCCCCGCCAAGGGCCTTGCGGTATTTGCGGGCCCGGGCAATAAAATCGGCGTCACCGGCCAGCAGCGATCCCACCGGCGCCGCCAAAGCCTTTGAAAGACAGAACATTACCGAATCGCAGTACCGGGTAAACTCCTTAACATCAATATCACTTGCCACCGCAGCGTTGAATATCCGGGCCCCGTCAAGGTGTACGGACAGCCCCCGCTCCCGGGCCAGGTTGTAAAGGTTAGCCATCATTTCCGGCGACATGACGGTCCCGCTGCCGCGGTTAAAGGTGTTCTCCAGGCACACCAGGCGGGTGCGGGGGAAATGAATATTCTCGGGCCGGAGGGCAGCCCTCAACCGGTCCGGCCCTTCAGGGCCCAGCAGCCCAGCTACCGGTTTCAACTGTACTCCGGCCAACATGGCCGGTGAACCCACCTCATAGTAGCAAATATGGGATTCCTCGTCCAGGATAACCTCGTCCCCGCGCGCGGTATGGGTCAGTACGGCAATTTGGTTGCCCATTGTACCGCTGGGAACGTAAAGTGCAGCTTCCTTCCCCACCAAAGCGGCGGCCTTTTCCTCCAACCGGTTCACCGTCGGGTCTTCGCCGTACACATCGTCGCCCACTTCGGCACGGTACATTGCCTCGCGCATCTCTTTCGTCGGTTTGGTCACCGTATCGCTGCGCAGGTCTATTATTTTTGTCTCTTGCGGCATCGTTCTCCCTCACTTATGCTGGTATTTTGGTAACTTACATTGTCCGTTACCGGGTATAATTCCTGCTACAAATTATGACGCCCGGACCAAATACCGGTTCGGGCGTCATAAAGAAGCCGTAATGCGAGGGAAATCCTTAAATCCTATGGGCGATGAAATCAAAAAGCTCAATCGTCCGTACAACCCCGACCACTTCATGGTTTTCGACCACAGGGAGAACATTGACCCCTTTTTGGGCCACTATTTTAATGGCTTCCAGGGCGGAAGTATCGGGATGCACGTGAATCACTCCGGCATTTCTCATTATGTCCCGAACCTTTAACTTGGTCCAGTTCTGTGTGTGCCAATTATAGAAAGAGGCCCACGAGGCAGTAGAGTATTGTAAGTCCAGCATTACCTCGTCAAAGTTCATCGCAGATAGGATGTTCCTGAGAGTCAGAATACCTACGGGATGCTTCTCCCGGTTAAGTACAATCAAAGAACGGTGTCCCATCAAAAAGTTCTTGTCATAGCGGAATGATTCATGCAAGACGTCTATTGCATGATCGACAGTGTCATCTTCGTATACCGTTGAATATTCCTCAATCGGCAACATTAGCTCCTTTACTTTAACAATTTCGGGAATGTTCACTGACCATCACCTCCGTGCCAAAATCTCTCCCGAACTTAATTTTAGTACTGCACTTTTAAAATATGATTAATCCTGTGTAAAAACAATGTAAGCTAACAGCAATATTTATCCTACACCCTCATACCCCAGACATCAATACCCTTCACCCAACCGAGTAAAATCGGAACCGAAAAAGCATCAAAATTTAATAAAGAAAACTTGACGAAAAATATTTCCCTTACTAAAATGGTATTTAGATGATAATCGAAATAATGGCCCTCTCTACGGGGAGGTGATGATTTGGGTTTAAATACGTTATTTAAAGCGCTTAGCGATAATACTCGACGGGAAATTTTGCGCTTGCTGACTGATAAGGATTTGACGGCTGGCGAAATAGCTGAGGCATTTGATTTATCCAGGGCTACCATTTCTCATCACTTAAGCGTGCTGAAGGAAGCCGGTTTGATCCTGGATGAACGTCGTGGTCCGTACATCATTTACTCCCTTAATACGACTGTCTTCCAAGAAGTCGCGGGGTGGGTTTTTGATGTTACACGAACATTACTTAACAAAGAACAAGGTAAATCGAAGACCGGCATTCAAACACCCCGTCACAAATAAGATATCTTGAAAGGTGGTTATCAAAAATGCCTGACAACAAAGAATACCGCTGGGTTGACATCCTGCGTCAAGATTGGCCCCTTATTCTAATACTGTTAGGTCTGCTGGTTGCTGCTTTTGTTGTTTATCCGCAGCTGCCGGAACGTGTCCCAATGCACTGGAATGCCGGCGGCGAAGTAGACAGGTACGGTTCCCGCTTCACCGGAGCATTTGCCATTCCATTGTTGACGATAGGTATTTACATAGGTATGCTGGTATTTCCTTTGATGGACCCGCGCCGGGCCAACTACGCCAATTTTTCAACCGCCTACCGGGCCATACGCACCGGTTTGGTTCTCTTTTTAGCAGTACTCTATGGCATCGTTACAACGAATGCATTAGGATATGAAGTTAACGTTGCGCGGGTAGTGCCCATCACTCTAGGGTTGTTGTTCATTTTGATCGGCAATTTTCTCACCCAGGTTCGTCACAACTACTTTGTAGGCATTAGGACCCCATGGACACTGGCGAGCGAAGAAGTATGGCGCAAAACCCACCGGGTCGGAGGGTTTGCCTTTGTATTAGCCGGTATTATAAGTATATTGGCGGCTTTCCTTCCTGCCCCCGCTAATTTCTGGGTAGTCATCGGTTCTCTCATTGGTGCCGCCGCCATTACAACCATCTACTCAGCTATCATATACTTCCGTCATAAGGATAACGTAAAAATAAAATAACCTTTGAAGCAACAGAAACTTTTCTAAAACCTCGAAACATGCTTTAATAATAGTGTTGTCGGATGCTGTCAAGGAGGGTTCAGTGGTGTCTATAAATCTAGACGCCGAAAACGTTGATCTAATGCTCCTAGTTCTGGCCCATATTGTTGTCGCCATTATCGTTGGCTGGTTAGCCGGTCAACTATTTAATCTGACGCTGGGGCGTTTGGCCCAGCGTACCAAGAACGACCTGGACAGCAAACTCGTAAAGGTTTCCAAGCGTCCCCTGTCGGTGGTTGTTTTCATTATCGTATTGCAAATAGCACGAGACAAACTTTCCCAGTTCCCCCATTGGGTCGGGTCACCGGTTTTCGATTGGTTGAATGACTTTATTTTTGTCATCGGCGTAGTAGTAGCCAGCCTGTGGTTGGTCGCGGTAATTAACACCCTTATTGACTGGTATTTGACGAACATCGCCCATCGTACCAAGACTGCGTTGGATGAGTTGTTCCTGCCGTTACTGCGGAAGGTCAGCAGTATCATCATATATTTTCTGGCAATTACCGTTATCTTGAGCCATTTTAACATCAATGTTACCGGTCTTATTGCGACCGCCGGGGTGGCTTCACTGGCCATCGCACTAGCGGCACAGGATACCTTATCCAACATGCTGGCCGGGTTTACCATCCTTTCCGATCGCCCCTTCAGGGAAGGAGACCGTATTGAACTGGCCTCCGGCATTTACGGCGACGTTTACCATATCGGCCTGCGTTCCACCAAAATCCTTACCAGGGAAAACACCCTGGTCACCATCCCCAACAAGGATATAGCGAACGCCGTGATTATTAACCATATGCTGCCGGACGGTATTTACCGGATCAGTACTACCGTCGGCGTAGCCTACGGCACCGACCTGCATAAAGTTAAAGCTATTATTTTTGACATTCTTAAATCGCTTCCGGAGGTACTGGACGAACCCAAGCCGACCGTATTCTTTTTAAACTTCGGGGACTCCTCGCTGGACCTTTCCATCCGTTTCTACATTGCCGACGCGCGGCACCGCCGCCGTGTCACCGACATCGTGCACATGGCCATTAAGGACCGCTTCGAAGCTGAAGGCATCGAAATTCCCTTCCCGCAGCGGGATGTGCATATTATTTCACACAAGTAAAAATATCACGTTACACAAAAGCGGGCCACCCCGGGGGAACTCAGATGTTCCCACCGGCCCCGCACCCCTGCAAATCGCGCGCCCAGTTCAATATGCAGCATGGCAATGCCGCAATCCAACCTCTTGGAAATATGGTAGCTGTCCTTTTCATTATCAACGGCCACTGTAACACTTCGCATTATTTTTTGGGGCAATGATTTTCATAATTTGGAATTTCCAGGTAGATAATAATTGGAACTTTAGGATACGGAGCAGGAATTAGGTCATAGATCCTTGAATTGTAATATGTAACGGAAGTACGGAGCTTCCACTGCTTGACGAATTTTTCATGTACCATCGTAATGAATGACCACGAAGGTCTGTTTCCGCTGAAGCGGGAGGCTTTTTCGTGGTTTTTTATTTACTGATAATTTTTAAGGAGGTTTTTAAGTATGTGTCAAGTAACTGACTGGGAAAAAGCCTTGGATTTTCACGGGCATGCCTGTCCGGGACTGGCCGTCGGTTACCGTGCCGCCCTGGCCGCCCTGCGCGAACTCGGAGCAAACCGCAGCCCCGACGAGCAGCTGGTGGCCATCGTGGAAAACGACGCCTGCGGCGTGGACGCCATCCAGGTTCTCACCGGCTGTACCTTCGGAAAAGGCAACCTGGTATTTCGCGATTACGGTAAACACGTCTACACCATCGGGCGCCGCGACAACGGGAAGGCCGTACGGGTATCCGTGAAGAGAAGCTGGTCCCAAAGTGAAGAGTACAAGGCATTAAGAGAAAAGGTATTCAGCGGTAATGCTACGGAAGAAGAGAGAAAAGCCTTTGCGCGGATGCAGCAGGATAATACGGAAAGAATTCTCGAAGCTCCGGAAGAAGAAATTCTTGATATTAAGCATATCCCTTTAGAGTTACCACGCAAGGCACGGATTTTTAAATCTGTCGAGTGTGCCGTCTGCGGCGAAACGGTAATGGAACCCCGCGCGCGCCTCCATAACGGTCAAGCGGTCTGCATCCCCTGCAGCGAAGAATACCGCTGTGTAAAGTTATAACAGCAGGTATGTCCGGCTGGCACACCCCGGGTTTACTGGGAGCGGTGATCGCTGATGGATAACTCTTTTAAACTGCAGCCCATTGGGGTTATTCACTCCCCGTTCAAAAACAAAAAAGAAGCTCCCCGTCAAGGAAGATTACGGCAGGAAACCTCTGTGATTGAAGTATACCCGTCCTTTGCAGACGGGTTGAAAGATATCGAAAAAGCTACCCACCTGATCGTCCTTTACTGGGGACACCAGGCGGACCGCACCACGCTGCAAACCAAAACGCCCTGGGGTCCTGAAATACGGGGCGTTTTCGCCTGCCGTTCCCCCAACCGGCCCAACCCCCTCGCCTTTTGTGTCGTGGAACTCGTCCGGCGCGAAGGTAATCAGTTGATTGTACGGGGGTTGGATGCCGTGGACGGCAGCCCTCTCCTGGATATTAAACCCTACTTTCCCGGTATCGACTCCGTACCCCAGGCAAAAGTCTCGTGGCCCCGTACACCTTAAATACGTTGCAGTGCTGTGACCTACCCCTATCACCAGTTACCTATACCCTTCTCCCCACCGCTTCGGCAATACGCCCGACCTCATTCATCATAATTTCAAAATTACCCGGTGTTAAAGATTGAGCCCCGTCGCACAAGGCTTCCGAAGGATTGGGATGGACTTCAACCAGTAAACCATCGGCACCAGCCGCAACGGCCGCCCGCGACATCGGAATAACATATTTCCATTTTCCGAGACCATGACTCGGGTCAACGATTACGGGCAGGTGGGAAACATTCTTAACAATCGGAACGGCGCTTAAATCCAATGTATTACGCGTATAGGTTTCAAAGCTGCGAATACCGCGTTCACACAAAATAACGTTCGGGTTACCGGAAGCAAGAATATACTCCGCAGCCATTAACCACTCTTCGATGGTAGCCGACATACCTCGTTTCAAGAGAACGGGACGATCAATACGACCCAATTCCTTTAACAATTGGAAGTTCTGCATATTCCTCGTCCCGATTTGGACAATGTCAGCGTACTCGGCCACAATGGGGAGAGTGGCATTGTCCATAACTTCCGTAACGATAAACAAACCGTACTTTTCACGGGTTTCAGCCAAAAGTTTCAGGCCCTCTTCTCCCAGTCCCTGGAATGAATAGGGTGACGTCCGGGGTTTAAAGGCACCACCGCGCAAGATCCTGGCCCCGGCTTTTTTGACCACTTCGGCAGCGGCAAAAAGCTGTTCCCTGCTTTCCACGGCACACGGGCCGGCCATAACCTGCAACGTATCGCCGCCGATCTCCAGATCACCTATGCGGATTACCGTACCTTCTTCTTTCATCTCTCGGCTGGCCAGCTTATAAGGTTTGAGGATGGGAACAATGTCCTCCACCCCGGGCAGCGTTTCCAAATTCATACACCCAAGCCTGGTCTTATCCCCAATAGCCCCGATGATGGTTCGTTCCACACCCTTAGAGAGATGAATTTTAAAACCGTTTTCCTCCAGTTTCTCGATAACTCCTCTAATCTCGTCTTCGGTAGCCTTGTGACTCATCACAACTATCACCCTTGACTCCCTCCTTTATTTCCTCCCACATAACGAAAATAATAGTTCTTATAAATTTATAAACAAGTTTACCCCTTTCCCAGGGCATTTTTCAATTCCTTTACAAATGTTATAAATTGCTTAATATTTTCCATGCCCTTTTCAGCCACAAATTTCACCAGAGCGCTGCCTACCACGACCCCGTCGGCAAGGTCCCTCAGTTGAGCCGCCTGCCGCGGCCCGGACACCCCGAACCCCAACGCCACCGGTAAATCTGTAGACCTGCGTACCATTGATGTCAGGTATTGAAGGTTCGCAGGCATTTCCGCCCTGGGACCGGTAATACCCTTGACAGTAACGCAGTAAATAAAACCCCGTGCCTCCCGGGCAATGGCTCCGATACGATCCGGCGGAGAAGTCGGCGCTACCAGGGGAATAAGCGCGATCCCATTCGCGTCTGCCAGTTCCCGCAAAATACCTGATTCCTCCAGGGGCAAATCCGGTACGATAACTCCGTCCACACCGGCCCGGGCCGCATCACCGGTAAAAGCCCGGAGACCGTACTGCAACAGGGGATTAAAATAACTCATCAAGATGATCGGTATCTCCGTACGGGTGCGCAGCCGGTATACAATATCAAGAATGGCCCTGACGTTGGCCCCCGCCTTCAAAGCCCTTTGGGAAGCAGCTTGAATCACAGGGCCGTCGGCCATGGGGTCCGAGAACGGTACTCCCAATTCAATAAGATCCGCTCCCCCCTCTTCCATTGCCAGCACCAGATCCGGCGTATCTGCCAGAGTGGGATCGCCCGCCGTCAGGTAAGTGATCAAGGCCGTTTCACCCTGTGAACGAAGCGTGTCAAACCTTTCACTAATGCGATTCATCGTTCCCCTCCTCAAAAAGGCGGGCCACTGTCTCGACATCTTTATCCCCGCGTCCCGAAAGATTAACCAGGACGATCTGTTCGCCGGGCAAGGATGAGGCTATCCTTACCGCTTCCGCCACGGCGTGGGCACTCTCCAAGGCCGGAAGAATGCCCTCCGTACGCCCCAGCAACTCAAATGCTTCCAAGGCCTCCCGGTCGGTAACGGCAGTATAAGTCGCCCGGCCGCAGTCCTTGAGGTAACTGTGTTCTGGACCTACTCCCGGATAGTCGAGACCCGCCGATACCGAATGCACCGGAGCAACTTGACCGTCCGCGTCCTGCAGCAGGTAACTGAAGGAGCCGTGTAAAACCCCCGGGCGGCCCCGGTTCAGCGTCGCCGCGTGTTCTCGCGTCTCCAGCCCCTTGCCGGCCGCTTCCACGCCGACGAGCCGGACTTGGCGGTCTTTCAGAAAAGGATAGAAGATGCCCATAGCATTACTGCCCCCACCGACACAGGCTACCACATAATCGGGAAGACGGCCCTCAATTTCCAGCAACTGCATTTTGGCCTCGCTGCCGATCACGGCCTGGAAGTCACGTACCATCGTGGGATAAGGATGGGGACCGGCTACAGAACCGATCAGGTAATAGGTATCGTCGACGTTGGTCACCCAATCCCTTATCGCCTCGTTCATAGCGTCCTTCAAGGTCCGGGAACCGGCCCTGACCGGCACGACTTCCGCCCCTAAGAGGCGCATGCGGACCACATTCAGGGCCTGGCGGCGCATATCCTCTTCCCCCATGTAGATGACACATGCCAAGCCGAAAAGCGCGGCGGCAGTAGCCGTGGCCACACCGTGCTGCCCGGCGCCCGTCTCGGCAATGATACGCTTTTTACCCATTCTTTTGGCCAGGAGCCCCTGGCCGATAGTGTTGTTGATCTTATGGGCCCCGGTATGGTTAAGATCCTCCCGCTTGAGATAGATCCGGGCGCCCCCGCAGTGCTGTGTCAGCCCGGCGGCAAAATAGAGCGGGCTCGGTCGTCCGACATAGTCTTTTAAAAGGAGATGCAATTCCTTCTGGAAATTGTCATCATTTTTTACCTGGTCGTAGGCGGCGGTAAGTTCTTCAAGTGCCGGCATCAACGTTTCCGGTACAAATCGCCCGCCGTAAGACCCGAAGTAACCTCTCTCGTCCGGCAGCATCGCCGACCCTCCTTACAGTTTGGATAAAGGCCCGTATCTTAGCCGTGTCCTTTTTACCATCCGTTTCTACGCCACTGGAAACATCAACACCCGCGGGGCGGACGCTCCTTATAGCCGCAAGGACATTATCAACCGCCAGTCCCCCGGCCAGGATCACAGGAGCCGGCGGAACCCAGTCCCGTACGGTTTGCCAGTGAAAAGTACGTCCCGTACCCCCCGCCTTTCCGGCCACATAGGCATCGAGTAGTACAGCCGCCACCCGGTAACGGTTGGCTTCAGAAAGAGTTTCGCGCCCCTTGACGCGGAAAGCTTTGATTACCGGGACATTTAATGCGGCACAGTATTCCGGTGATTCGGTACCGTGGAGCTGAACGGCATCAAGGCGGCAAAAATCAGCTATTTCCTGTACTTCTGCCACAGGAGCGTCTACAAACACGCCAATCTTAAGAACCCCTGCCGGTAGGGATGAAATAATCGAACGTGCCGCCTCGGGACTGATGCGCCTGCTGCTGGGAGCGAAAACAAACCCCAGGGCATCCGCTCCCAGATCGCCAGCCAGTTGAGCCGTCCGCCTGTCGGTAATACCGCAAATTTTAACGAATACCACCATCGACACCCCTGCTAAGCAACTTCGCCAGGCATTCACCGGGCTGAGCACCGCGCATCAGGGCCTCACCAACCAGCACCGCGTCAACGCCAAAGGTGTGCAGTATTTCAAGATCTTCAGCAGATTTGATACCGCTCTCGCTCACCAGGGTTACGTTGTCCGGCACATACCGGGCCAGGCGTTCGGTTACGGTAAGATCCGTTTTCAGGGTGCGTAAATCGCGGTTATTGATACCAACCAGTGCGGCACCGCAGGACAGCGCCTGCTGCAGTTCATCCTCGTGGTGCACCTCAACCAGGCAGTCCATCCCCAGCTCTTGTGCCAAACCAAAGTACTCCTCAAGTTCTGACAGTGCCAGCGCCGCCACGATCAGGAGAATGGCGTCGGCCCCTAAGACCCTGGCCTCGTAAACTTGGTAGGAGGAAACAATAAAATCTTTACGCAGTACCGGCAGCTTTACGGCCTGGTGTACCGCCTGCAAGTATGCCGGGTCACCTTTAAAGAATGTCTGGTCCGTCAACACGGAAATGGCGGCGGCACCGTTGGCCTCATACTGCCGCGCTACCTCTTCCGCCGGGAGGTCATCCCGGATAACGCCCGCCGAGGGCGAGGCAAACTTCACCTCCGCAATTACGGCTATTTCATCCGTTCTTACCAAAGCTCCGGCAAATTCCCGGCATGGGTTCTCTTTGGCGAGGGCGGCCTCCTTAAGGCGCCGCGCCGCTTGTGAACCCTTTAGCTGCTTCATTTCAAACCTTTTTTGAGCCACTATACGATCTAGCATAATAAACTCCTGGTAAAAGCAATAAACTCATCAAGCTTGGCGGCTGCTTTCCCGCTGTCAATAGCTTCGGAAGCCTGTTCGACAGCCTGAGGTATATCCTCACTGAACCCTGCCGCCACCAGTGCCAGGGCGGCATTAAGTACCACCGCGTCACGGCGGGGTCCTTGCTCACCCGCCAGAACCCGGCGGGTAATACCGGCATTTTCTTCCGGACTGCCGCCAGCCAGCGCCCCGGTATCCGCACATGCAAATCCCAGGTCTTGAGGATCAATCACACCGGATATTACTTCTTGGTTATGAACCTCCCAGTAACGCGAAGGACCGGCCAGGGAAACCTCATCCAACCCGCCGGCGCCGTGCACCACAAAGGCCCTTTTTACACCAAGTCCCGCCAATACCCCGGCCATCAACTCCGCTACCCGGGCATCATAAACCCCCAGGACCTGAGCCTGCGGTAAGGCGGGGTTGGTTAGCGGCCCCAGGATGTTAAATACGGTACGGATTCCGATTTCTTTTCTTGGCCCGGCGGCATGCTTCATGGCCCCATGCAGCCGCGGGGCGAACAAAAAGGAGATGCCCACCCGGTCCAGACACACGCCCATTTGTTCCGGTGATAGTTCCAAGTTGGCACCCAGGGCGCGCAGAACATCGGCACTGCCGCAGCGGCTGGAGACCGAGGAGTTGCCGTGTTTGGCTACTGGCACACCGAGGGCGGCCACGACAAACGCGGCGGTGGTAGAAATATTAAAGGTATGAGCCCCGTCACCCCCGGTACCGCAGGTATCTACGATCATACGATGTTTGGTACGTACCGGGGTGGCCTTATCACGCATGACCCGGGCAAACCCGGTTACCTCATCAACGGTTTCCCCTTTGAAGCGCAGCCCGACCAGCAAAGCCCCCACCTGGGCCGGCGTAGCCCTGCCGGACATAATGTTATCCATTACCGCTTCCGCTTCCCCTAATACCAGGTGTTCCCCGTTCACAACCTTGGAGATGGCATCCCTAATCATCGTCAAACCCCCTATTGGTTCAGGAAATTTCGTAAAATGGTCTTCCCGTGCTGTGTCAGTATCGATTCGGGGTGGAACTGCACCCCTTGAACCGGGTGCTGCCGGTGCCTTACAGCCATGATCTCCCCTGTTTCGGCCCTCGCAGCAACCTCAAGACAATCCGGCAAATTTTCTTCGGCCAGAATAAGAGAATGATAACGTGTTGCCGTAAAGGGTGACGGTACATTCTTAAAAATATGGCTCCCGTCGTGTCTTATTTGAGAAGTTTTGCCGTGCATCAGCACCGGTGCCCGTACCACCTTTCCGCCATAGGCCTGACCGATTACTTGATGACCCAGGCATACCCCGAGAACGGGTATGTAACTTCCATAACGGCTGACAAGATCCAGGCAGATGCCCGCCTGGTCCGGGGTACCGGGCCCCGGGGAAATTACAATGTGAGAAGGTTTCATCTCAGCAATTTCAGCTAAGCCGACCTGGTCGTTACGATACACTTTTACCTCTGCCCCGAGTTCTGCCAAGTAGTGCACCAGGTTATAGGAAAATGAATCGTAATTATCAATTAATAAAATCACTGATCATAACCCCCTAAGGCCTGCAATAACGCCTCGGCCTTATGAGCTGTCTCGTGATATTCTTTAAGAGGAACTGAGTCAGCAACAATCCCAGCTCCCGCCTGGATATAAGCCGTCTTTTGACTTATAATCACCGTGCGAATGGCAATACAGGTGTCCAGATTGCCACTTAGACCGAAGTAGCCTACGGCACCGGCATAGATACCGCGCCGCGACGGTTCCAATTCCTCGATAATCTCCATAGCCCGTACCTTCGGCGCCCCCGATACCGTACCGGCCGGGAATACCGCCATAAGTGCATCAAGGGCATCACAGCGGGGAGCCAGTTTACCGCATACCTCCGAAGTCAAGTGCATGACATGCGAATAATACTCCACTTCCATCATTTTAGAGACCTTGACGGTACCCGGCAGGCACACTCTTGACAGGTCATTGCGGCCCAGGTCGACAAGCATAACGTGCTCGGCCCTTTCTTTGGGATCGGCCAATAATTCCGCAGCCAGCTGACCGTCCTCAGCGGCGTTTCGGCCGCGCGGCCTGGTACCGGCAATGGGCCTGGTTGTAACCACCCCGTCGTCAACACGCACCAGCATCTCCGGAGACGCCCCGGCAACCACCGGATCACCAAAGTCCAGGTAAAAAAGATGAGGTGATGGGTTGATGCTGCGCAGCCGCCTGTACAAGTTAATGGGACTGCCTTTGAAAGGCACTTGAAAACGCCGGGAAAGTACCACCTGAATGGCATCCCCTGCGGCAATATAATTTTTGGCGTGCCCTACATTGGTGCAAAAGTCTTCAGTTGATTGGTTAGATAAGGGCTTCAAACTTCCGTTATCCAGGTCGAACAACCCTTGGTTATACGAACGGGTTTCATTGATAGTCGCCAGCACTTCCTCAATTTTTTGGCAGGCTTTTTCGTATGCATCTTCAGGATCGTTTCCGGGCTGGCTCAGGTAGATGACCTTTACGGTGTGCTGCACGTGGTCAAAAACAAGTACTACCTTGCTGAACGCCAGCATAGCGTCAGGCAGCTGCAGGTCATCACGGGCCCCGGTGGGAAGATACTCCAGATACCGTACCGCATCATATCCCCAAAAACCAACAGCGCCTCCCCAAAAACGAGGCTCACCGGACCGGGGCGGGCAATGATATTTACGCATAAGATCCCTCAGCACCCGAAACGGATTGCCTTGTACCGGTATAACCCGATCACCGCAATCTATTAATCCTTCACCGTCTTTGAAACGTAAAGTCCAAAGAGGATCAAAACCGAGGAAGGAATAACGCCCCAGCCTCTCTCCCCCTTCTACGCTTTCCAAAAGGTAGGCCGGCGCCGCGGGGTTCAATTTCATATACACGGAAATGGGCGTTTCGGTATCCACCACCTGTTCACAGGACACCGGAATCAGGGTATAAGAACGCGACAGGTTAAGATAATTCTCCCGTGCTGGCAGAATCAAACCCACACCTCCCTTTGACAGCTCGCAAAACTACACCCGTAGCCCCTGTATCTCGGTATTTAGGCAGGCTTTTCTTGTTTGGATAATGTTCTTGCAGAGGTAAGCTTGCGGTGAGAGGCGAGGAAATAAAAAACAGCACCCAGAATGAGTGCCGCATGTAGACTGGCTCACTCATCCTCAGCTCAACTCACCTTAACTTTTCTAAACTTTCTTCTCTTCTCAGCTCATATAAAATTAAATTTATACTTATCACTATTGATGCCATATGTCAAGACATTTTTGTGTAGATATTAAAAACCGTAGATTGCAAGTTTAATTGCCTTACATATTATGGCAAACCCCTGTTTTA
>JACDOK010000012.1 GCA_017656185.1 Peptococcaceae bacterium
GCTGCCGGAACTTCTTTCAAAACACCCGAGGTTTTAACCTCGGGTGTTCTTTTTATTATGTTATTATGGGGTGAGGCTTAAATCTAATTCTAATTTAGGTTCACCCAGGAAAATGTGAAGTAATGTACTTATGCTTTTAATGTTTACGACAGCATAGAAAACGTGTTAATATAATTGTGGATGCTTGTGCGCGGGGGGTATTTTGTGGGTATTGAGAATTTGGCGGAGCAATTGGTTGCCTGGTTAAATGAAAAGAGGCAAACAGCAGGAGCAGATGGTTTTGTTGTTGGTTTAAGCGGTGGTATAGATTCAGCGGTTGTGGCCGCTCTTTGTAAGAGAGCGTGTCCCGATAATGTCCTGGGGTTAATTATGCCTTGTTTTAGTAATCCCCAGGATGCTTTAGACGCGCAGCTCGTAGCGGAAACCTTAGGCGTGCCCTTTAGAAGAGTTGTGTTGGACGAGGTGTTTCTGCGTTTGCTGAAGGAACTCGGAAATGAAGAGTACGACCCTGAAAAACGTGATCTGCCTGTAGCCAACATTAAACCGCGCCTGCGTATGACGGCCCAGTATTTTTATGCCTCTCGTTATAACTATCTGGTGGTCGGAACAGGTAACCTGAGCGAAATAATGGTTGGTTATTTCACCAAGTACGGGGACGGCGGAGCTGACTTGCTGCCGTTGGCTAACCTTGTTAAAAGGGATGTCAAGGCTTTGGCTTTTTGTCTCGGGGTACCTCAGAAAATAATTGACAAGGAACCTTCGGCGGGATTGTGGATTGGTCAGAACGACCGGGAAGAGATGGGGTTTTCTTATGAAGACCTGGACTGTTACTTATTAAACGGGGAAGGTAGTGAGGACGTAAAAAAGAAGATTCGAACCTTAATAGCAAAAAGCCAGCATAAGAGGGAACTTCCCTTAAAGCCTCCCTTTTAAGCAAGTGAGGTGGGATTTTGGCAGGACATTCTAAATGGGCAAATATTAAAAGGAGAAAAGCCAGTGTAGATGCTAAACGGGGCCAGATATTTACAAAGATTTCACGCGAGATTGTTGTGGCCGCCCGGCAGGGCGGTGGTGATCCCGATGCGAATCCGCGATTAAAAGCAGCCATTCAGAGGGCTAAAGAAGCTAATATTCCTAATGAGAATATTCAAAGGGCTATTAAGAAGGCTACTGGGGAACTGGATGGCGGGAGTAACTATGAGGAGTATATCTATGAAGGATATGGTCCAAACGGGGTAGCAGTTCTGGTTAGGACTCTTTCGGACAACCGCAACCGTACCACCCCTGAAATAAGACACATATTCTCGAAGCACGGCGGCAATCTCGGGGAGGCCGGGTGTGTGGCCTGGATTTTTGAAGCCAAAGGGTTGATTATTGTTGATAAATCAAAAACGGAATTGACGGAAGATGATCTCATCCTAATGGCTTTGGATGCCGGAGCAGATGATTTAACAGCTGCGGAAGACAGTTATGAAATTATTACGACCCCTGATCTGTTCCATCAGGTGAAAGAGAAACTAGAATCCGAAGGTGTTCCTGTTGCTGCTGCGGAGCTTACCATGATACCCAAAAATACGGTAGAGGTTGGTGAAGAGGATAGAGCCAAGGTGGAGCGCTTGGTAGAAGCTTTAGAAAACCACGATGATGTACAGGAAGTATATACTAATGTCAGTTTAAGAAGTGATATAGAAATAATCACATCAAGAAGTCAAATTAAAAATGAAGTTTAGTGATGTCAGGGCCTTGAATGCCGCTTCAGAAAATCTAGATAAACTGCAGGACTAATATTTCTACCGTCGAATAATCAGCCCGAGGGAGGGCTGATTTTGATTATTATAGGCTTAGATCCTGGTATTGCCATCACGGGTTATGGTGTATTGTCCTTAGAAGGTACCTCTTATCACGTCAAGACTTTTGACTGCATCAACACCTCATCGAAACTTCCTCTGACGTTGCGATTGCAAAAAATATATCATGAACTATGCAACTTGTTTGAACAATGGCAGCCGGCAGAATTGGCTGTCGAACAGCTTTTTTTCAATAAAAACGTTAAGACGGCGTTAATGGTGGGTCAGGCCCGAGGGGTATCTCTCCTGGCAGCGGCTCAAGCGGGTGTGCAGGTTTTCGAGTATACTCCCTTACAGGTTAAACAATCTGTAACTGGTTCAGGACGTGCCGACAAGCAGCAGGTACAGTATATGGTACGTGCGGTATTAGGCTTACCTGAGGTGCCCAAGCCGGATGACGTGGCAGATGCTCTGGGTGTAGCTATCTGCCACTGCCATATGCGGGGAGGGGGATAACAGGTTGATTGCTCATCTCAAAGGAAAACTGGCAGCTATCAGCGAAGATTACGTTATAGTAGATGTCGGGGGATTAGGGTTTAAGGTAAATATATACCCCTCTGCCTTTTCAAAACTTCCTCCCGTAGGTCAGGATGTTACCTTGTTAACACACCTTTTGGTAAAGGAAGACGGTCTGGAACTATTTGGTTTTACGGGCGAAGCTGAACGTGCTTGCTTTATGCGTCTCTTAACGGTTAATGGGGTGGGCCCGAGAACCGCGCTTGCATTGGTGGGGCTTTTAGGACCGGAGGAGCTTTGGGCGGCTATTTTGCGTGAAGATGCAGCGGTGTTGGCTAAGGCTCCCGGGATAGGAAAGAAAACGGCTCAACGTATTATTGTAGAATTAAAGGACCGCTTAGAAAAGGAACAACCGGAATGGAATATTGGTATTACAAATGGACAGGACGCTAGTGAAGTACTGGCGGCCTTGTTGAATTTGGGTTACAGCAGGCAGGAAGCACAAGCGGCTTTACGCGGCCTTGAGGGATATAAAGGGGCGACTACCGCCGACCTGCTTAAGGCGGCTCTTAGAAAACTAGGGCAGGTCTGAAGTGAACAGGAGGTAGTATTTTGGAAGAGGAACGGTTGGTTTCGGCGCACCTGCAGGGGGAAGATGCCGACGAAAAAAACCTGCGCCCACGAAATTTGGACGAGTTTATTGGGCAGAGTAAGGTAAAAGAAACTTTAGACTTGTGCATTAAGGCAGCTTTAAACCGGAATGAGCCACTTGATCACGTCTTGTTGTTCGGACCACCGGGTTTAGGCAAGACCACACTGGCACATATTATTGCCAGGGAAATGAGAAGCAGTATCAGGGTTACCTCCGGTCCTGCTATTGAACGTCCCGGAGATTTGGCTGCCATTTTAACAAACCTTGCTGAAGGCGATGTGCTATTTATTGATGAAATCCACCGGTTAAACCGCGCGGTAGAAGAAATCCTGTACCCGGCAATGGAAGATTTCGCACTTGATATTGTAATCGGAAAAGGTCCCGGGGCAAGATCCTTGCGTCTCAACCTGCCCCGTTTCACACTGGTTGGGGCAACTACAAGGGCAGGGCTCTTGACTTCACCCCTGAGAGACCGCTTCGGTGTTATTAGCCGTCTGGAGTTTTATAGCTGCGATGCACTCACGGAAATTATCATTAGAGGTGCCGGTATTTTACAAATTGAAATTGAAAAAGAAGGTGCTGTAGAAATCGCGCAGCGGGCACGGGGGACACCCCGTGTAGCCAACCGCCTTTTAAAACGCGTTCGGGACTACGTGCAGGTAAGGGCACAGGGTGTTATTACCAAAGAACTTGCTCAAAAGGCCCTGGATTTCTTAGGTGTTGATCCTCTTGGGTTGGATTACAATGACCGCAGGCTTTTGACCGTACTGATTAACAATTTTGGAGGTGGGCCGGTGGGCTTGGATACGTTGGCAGCGGCTATCGGGGAAGAGGCAGTGACGTTGGAGGATGTTTGTGAGCCCTTCCTTTTGCAGGCCGGACTGCTGGCGCGTACGCCCCGAGGCCGGGTAGCGACAGAGTTGGCTTACGGGCATATCGGTATTGCTCGGCCTAAGAACGCCCAGGGACGTTTATGGTAGTTTAATGTGGTCAAGAAAGGAGGATGGTGTTGGCGAAGATATTGATGCACGTTTGCTGCGGGCCGTGTTCCATTTACCCGCTGGATTACTTGCGTGGGGAAGGACACAATGTGCACGGGTACTTCTTTAATCCCAACATCCATCCTTACACGGAATACATTAGGCGGAAGGAAACTCTGGATGCCTTTGCTGAAAAGGAAAACTGGCCGGTGATTTTTGCTGAAGAGTACCCTTTGGAAGAATATTTCCGGCATGTTGCCTACCGGGAGGGACAGCGCTGTCGATTTTGCTATGCAATGCGCCTGCTGCAGGCTGTAAGGGTGGCTAAACGGGGGAAATTCGATGCTTTCACCACCAGTTTATTAGTGAGTCCATTTCAAAAGCACGAGCTTATCAGGGAGGTAGCAGAGGACCTGGCTGATCGTTATGATGTACCGTTTTATTACGTAGATTTTCGTAAGGGATTTAAAGAAGGCGTTGAGAAGTCCAAGCTCCTGGGTATGTACCGCCAGCAGTATTGCGGGTGTGTATTTAGTGAAAAGGAACGCTATGCCCCTCGAGAGAAAGGGAGGCAAAAATAGTTATGGAGATTTGGCAATCCTTCGGTAAGGTACTGATGGGAATTGGTATATTGATAACCATTATAGGGGGGCTAGTTTATTTAGGTGGCAAAATCCCGGGTATCGGGCGATTGCCGGGTGATATTTTTATCCAGCGGGGGAATTTTACTTTTTATTTCCCCCTGGCGACCGGTATCTTGCTAAGTATTATTCTAACGGTACTCGCAAATCTTTTTTTGCGGCGGTGAGATATAGGGAAACGGTCTCTCAGTCACGGTCTTAGGGGGCTGGAATTCAAAAAGCTGCAGATAAAGAACGGCAGGATGCCGTTCTTTTTTTGGCATTTAACATCCCAATTCGAAAATATGGTTCTATCCAGTATATTTTCCCACCCCAAGTTAACAGACTAGAAATGTTATTGGGGTATTGATTTAATGGAAAGGTTGCCACATCTTTCGGAAATACTACGCGCTTATGCATTTAGCGGTGATCTTGGGTTGCGGCATTTTGCCGTAAAGCATCCTATGTGTCCTTCTGACGTTCTTGAACGATTTACGGCCGGGAGGGATGTGCAACTTAGGTTACAGGCTTTACGGCATTTGTCTTGTCCTACATCAATCTTAAAGATGTACGCACTCAGGAATGGTTGCCCAGGAACGTTACTGGAAAAACTGGCATATTCGGACCATATAACGGTAAAAATTAATGTAGCCGGTAACCGTTGTTTGCACCGCAAAACCAATTACTGTGCGGACGGTGTATGATATTTTAAGGTCGCGGGGTAGAGATATTTCTATCGATGAATTAAGACGTGCTTCCAGCCAAGAAGTTTACAAATTACTGATTGACTCCGGCACTGAAAAGGAAGCCGGCAAGGCAATAGATGATGAAATGCTTTTAACCTATAGACATATGGCCCGGCGGGCCGCTAAAATAATTTTTGTGACGACGGGGAAAAATTCCCGGTTACCGGCAACCCGTGTCATTGCAATGTAAATGTAATAGGAGGAACTATGCGGCTAAGTGATTTCGACTATGAGCTCCCTGATGATCTGATTGCCCAGGAACCATTACCTTACCGCGATGCATCACGGCTGATGGTTATTCACCGGGCACAGCATCACATAGAACACAAGCGTTTCCGTGACATCGTCGACTATTTAGATAACGGTGATCTTTTAGTTCTCAATGAAACCAAAGTGTTACCCGTCCGCCTTTTGGGACATAAAAAAGGGACCGGGGGTAGGGTCGAAGTTTTGTTACTCCATCCTGCGGGGGATGATTGCTGGGAATGCCTGGTGCGCCCGGGCCGGCGGCTTCGACCCGGGGCTATTGTTGTTTTCGGCCCGGGATTGGAAGGTGAAGTTATTGATTACACCGAGTCCGGCGGCCGCATCGTACGGTTTCGGTACGAAGGTTCGTTTGAGGAGTTGCTGGCCCGCATGGGCCAGGTACCTCTTCCTCCTTATATTAAGAAACCTCTTCAAGACCGGGAGCGTTATCAAACGGTGTATGCCCGTAAAACCGGGTCGGCAGCCGCCCCGACGGCGGGGATGCATTTTACAGAGGATCTGATTGCGTCTTTAAAGTCTAAAGGTGTGCAAACGGCAACTTTGACTTTGCATATTGGACTTGACACCTTTCGTCCCGTCAAGGTTGAAGATATAACAAAACACAAGATGCACAAAGAGTATTATGAGATTTCAGAGCAAACCAGTGAACTTATCAATAAAGCCAAACGTGACAAGCGCCGGGTAATTGCCGTTGGGACTACAACCACCCGGTGCCTTGAGGCAGCAGCCGGCTGTGACGGTTTTGTCCGGCCCGGCAGCGGGTGGACGGATCTCTTTATTTATCCGGGATACAGGTTTAAAATAATAGATGCCCTGCTGACCAATTTTCACCTGCCGCGGTCGACTTTGTTAATGATGGTCAGTGCTTTTGCCAGCAGGGATTTGATAATGCATGCCTATCACGTGGCGGTAAAAGAAAAATACCGTTTTTTCAGCTTCGGAGACGCGATGCTGATTATATAACTCATCGGCACCGTGAAGGATAAAATGGGGGTATATTATTACTATATGGTAAAAACATAACGGCTTTGGGTCGTAGTTCTTTAAAATGGTTATGTTCCGTCAGCGCTTATGTCTCCCGTCACTCAGGGTTTCCCACGGGGGGTTTCTCTGCGCTCCCGTTCTGTAGCCACCTAGCACTCAGGGCTGAACAAGTTGCTTGGGAGCACTGTAGTAATCGCCGGTAACAGGCCAGACATTTGAACCTTACATTGTTGATTGAGTGCTGGGCGGGCTCGGGCATTGAAAAGTGTGATGTGGGAAGTTAGAGATGGGATTTATGTATTTCTTTGGGGTCTTTGGGAGCCCATAGAGGGGCTCCCCTACATCCCTGCTAAGTAACTTTATAGAATGTAGGGGCGGTGCCTCTGCGCCCGCCCGGACCCATAAGGAATACCTGGATCTTACCTCCAACCTCTTACGTCTCACCTCTCATATGCCCTTCGTTTCGTTCTTTTGATTAAAACTCTAAGGTCGCGCTTCGGAGCTGCGGCCCATCCGTTTTACCATAAGTTGTACTTCTAAGATGTATTTTCGAGGTAGGATACGTTATGCCGATAAAGTTCTCGGTACAATGCCAGGACCGATCGTCGTGGGGCCGCTTGGGGCTCCTTGAAACTTCCCACGGTACCGTGGAGACACCGGTTTTTATGCCGGTAGGTACCCGGGCCACGGTTAAGACCATGACCCCCGAAGAAGTTTGGGATTTGGGAGGACGCATTGTTTTAAGCAATACGTATCACCTGTACCTGCGTCCGGGGCACGATTTGATACGGGAGGCAGGTGGCCTACATCGTTTCATGCACTGGAACGGGCCCATTCTTACCGATAGCGGTGGTTTCCAGGTTTTCAGCCTGGCTCCCCTGCGCAAGATTCGGGATGAGGGTGTTATCTTCCGCTCACATATCGACGGGTCCGAGCATTTTTTTACCCCGGAAAAAGTTGTGGAAATTCAGCAGGCGCTGGGGTCAGATATTGCCATGGTTTTGGACGAGTGCGCGCCTTATCCCTGTGATGAAGCGGAAGCGGCCAGGGCGGTAAAGCGTACTACGGAATGGGCCCGGCGATCGCGTGTCGTGCATAACGACGAAAGGCAGTCTCAATTCGGCATTATCCAGGGGTCGGTTTTCCGCCATCTTCGCGAAAGAAGTGCCGAAGAGCTGGTAGAGCTGGATTTTCCCGGTTACGGCATTGGGGGGTTGAGCGTTGGGGAACCCAAACCGCTGATGTATGAAGCTCTCGAATGGACGGTGCCCAAAATACCGGTGGACAAACCGCGTTACCTTATGGGGGTCGGTTCCCCGGACTGTGTTCTGGAAGGTGTGGCGAGGGGGATAGATATGTTCGACTGCGTGCTGCCTACCCGTATGGCGCGGCACGCTGCAGTCTTTACCCGCAGGGGGAGACTTGTGATTAAGAACGCGGTGTATGCCCGTGATTTCGGCCCGCTGGATCCTGAATGCTCGTGTTATACTTGCCGTAACTATTCACGGGCCTACCTGCACCACTTGTTTAAGACCGGAGAGTTTTTAGGTCCGCGTTTGGCGACCATTCATAACCTGGCCTTTATGTTCGGCTTAATGGATGAAATTAAATCAGCTATCAGGCAAAACAACCTTTTAACTTATAAGGAACGCTTTTTGCAGAGATATTTGACACCAGATTAAATTTTTAGTAAAACTACTAATTGTAAGACAGGAGAAAAGCCTGGCGGCCAGAATATTGTACGGTGAAAGGAGGGAAAAGCATTGAGCCCGGATGTTATTTCATTGCTTTATATTGTAGGTCTTTTTGCTCTTTTATACTTCTTACTAATTCGCCCGCAGCAAAAAAGGCAGAAGCAGCACCAGGAAATGATTAAAAACCTTAAAGTGAACGATAAAGTGATTTCGGCCGGCGGTATTTACGGCACCATTGTTAAGATTAAAGATGATACGGTTATTTTGCATATTGCCGATGGTGTACGTATTGAAATGCTGAAAAATTCCATAGCCCAGGTAAGGAGCGAGTCCGAGGATAAATAGCCGGTATCTTGGGAGGACACGATGTGGCTGTTACACTTCAAGATGTTAAAAGCAATCCTATAATCGATAATTTTATTCGTTGCGGCAACCAATACCTCGGGGTTATGGGTTTTACCGAACACAGCTACCGTCACCTTAACCTGGTGTCCAGTATTGCCCGTAATGTGCTGGAGCGGCTGGGATACCCGGAAAGAGAAGCGGAACTTGCAGCCATAGCCGGTTACCTGCACGACATCGGCAACGTGGTGAGCCGTAATGATCACGGCATTTCAGGGGCTCTTATTGCTTTTAACGTATTAAGTCAATTGGGTATGCCTCCCGATGAAGTAGCCATGGTTATTTCTGCTATTGCCAATCATGAAGAACAGTACGGGCAACCGGTCAATAATGTGGCTGCAGCCTTGATACTGGCGGATAAGTCTGACGTGCACCGGTCACGGGTACGCAACCCGGATTTTGCCACTTTCGATATTCACGACCGGGTTAATTATGCCGCGGAACACTCTTTTTTATGGGTTAATGATGAGAGACGTACTATCACCTTAGAATTGACCATTGATATCGAAATTTGTCCTGTTATGGAATACTTTGAAATTTTTTTGACGCGCATGACGCTTTGTCGCCGTGCGGCAAACTTTTTGTCTTCCAACTTTGAACTTGTTATCAATGGGGCAAAACTATTGTAGGGGGAGAACCGGGTGAAATGGGGTAACATTGCAAAAATTGCGGCTGTTATTGTAGTAGTAGCTGCAGTTGCCGTGGCGGCTTTTGTGCCTGTCAAAAATGTGTCCTGGCTGCCGCTTACAAAAGACATTAACTTGGGTCTTGACCTTAAAGGCGGCGTGCATGTTGTCCTGCAGGCTGTAGACACCGAGGATACCAAGGTAACTAAGGATGCTGTCCGGCGGGCCAAAGCCATTTTGGAAAGGCGCGTTAACGAGTTCGGCGTTGCCAATCCTGTTATTCAGCTGCAGGGTGACCGCCGTATTATCGTGGAGATTGCCGGGGTTAAAAACCCCAATGAGGTGGTCGATAAATTAATCCGGCCAGCTTATCTCGAGTTTAAGACCGAGGACGGCAGGACGGTCCTCACGGGTAGAGACCTTAAAAATGCCCAGGAGTCTATGATGCCTGAGAGCAACCTTGCCCAGGTGAACCTTACTTTTACAAAGGAAGGTGCCGATAAGTTTGCGGAGATAACTTCCAATAACGTGGGAAGACCCCTGGCCATCTTTTTGGACGGCGAACTACTGCAAGCACCTGAAATAAGAGAGCCAATCAGGAACGGGCAGGCACGTATCACCAACTACGAGTCTCTGGAGAGTGCACATCAAATTGCCGTCTTGCTCAGGTCCGGTGCCCTGCCGGTGAAACTGGACGTAATGGAAAAGCGTACGGTGGGGCCTACCCTGGGGCGGGATTCGCTCGACCGTTCGGTAAAGGCCGGCATAATAGGTGCTGTTGCCATTCTGTTGTTTATGATCGGCTACTACCGGGTACCGGGTGTGATTGCCGGTTTTGCGCTGGCGGTATATGCCTTGCTAGTGTTATTAATCTTTTCTGCGTTTAACGTAACCATGACTTTGTCGGGTATCGCCGGTTTTCTGTTATCACTGGGCATTGCCATCGACGCCAACGTCATCATATTTGAGCGTATCAAGGAGGAATTGCGGACCAGGCGCACGCTGCGTTCCGCCATTGACGCCGGTTTCAAGCGGGCTTTCGTGGCTATCGTGGATGCCAACGTGACCACATTACTGGCGGCCGGTGTTTTGTATTACTTCGCCCCTATTATTGTAAAGGGTTTTGCTTTAACACTGAGCATCGGTATTTTGGTAAGTATGTTTACGGCGCTGACTTTTACTAAATATCTCTTACACTTAGTGGCAGGGTCCGGACTAAAGAACCCGAAACTGTACGGGGCTTAAGGAGGGAGAAGGATGGCTATTCATTTTGTTAAGAATCGTAGGTACTGGTACATTATTTCGCTGCTGATTATCATACCCGGAATCATCTCCCTCCTGACACGGGGGTTGAACCTGGGGATTGATTTCACCGGTGGCAACCTGATGGAACTTAAATTCAAGCAGGAAATTAAGATAACCGAGGTGCGCGGCGTGCTCCGGGCTTACGATTTGGAAAAACAGCCGGTGCAAAAGAGCGGACCCCAACAGGTAATTATCAGGACGCCGGTTTTGTCAGAGGAAGAAAATCAAAAGCTGATAAGTGATTTTGACAAAAGGTTTGGCGGTGTGGAAGTACTGCGCAATAATAAGGTCGGCCCGGTTATCGGTAGAGAGATAACACAAAAAGCTTTACTTTCATTGTTGATTGCTTTGGTATTGATGGTTGTCTACATCAGCTGGCGCTTTGAATTTCAGCAGGGCATTGCGGCTATTGTAGCTTTGGTTCACGACAGCCTTATTACTCTGGGCTTATTTTCTATATTTTGGGTTGAAATTAATACTCCGTTTGTAGCGGCTATTCTCACCATTTTGGGTTATTCTATTAACGCCACCATTATTATCTTTGACCGGGTACGTGAAAATGTCAGGCTCAAAAAGAAGGGCGATACGCTTGAAGGCATAACTGACAGGAGTATACGGCAAACCCTGGCACGTTCCGTGAATACCTCTCTAACCACGTTGGCAATGCTTTTGGCGATTTACTTTCTGGGCGGTACGACCGTCAAAAACTTTATCCTGGCTTTGATTATCGGTATTTTAAGCGGTACCTATTCTTCAATATTCCTGGCGGGTCCTGTGTGGCTGGATTTGAAAAAACGTTTCGGTGACGGCAGGGAGCGGAAAACCGCCGGCGCACGTGCTTAGGACTCTCCAGCCGTTTTATTCGGCCCGATGCACGCCTGCCACTGGCGCGTCGGGCTTTTTAATTTACAACGTGATAGGGGAGATCGCGATGGACCGACCGCAGCGAGTTGTTGTGACTGTTTTGGGTAAAGACCGGGTGGGCTTGATTGCCGGTGTGGCCAACGTACTGGCTGAGAACAACATCAACATCCTCGATATCAGCCAGACCATCTTACAGGATTTCTTTGCTATGATCATGATTGTCGACATGCGGGACAGCTATATTGACCTTAGTACGCTTAAAGAACGGCTTGCCCGCAAAGGCCAGGAACTGGGTGTACGCATCGATGCCCAGCATGAGGACGCTTTTAATTATATGCATCGCATTTAGTCCTTTGGGGAATATCTTGTTCAGGTTTTCGTATGGCAGGGGGATATCAAGATGCTTACTATGGAAGAAATTTTGGAAACCATCAAGATGATTCAAGAAGAAAACCTGGATATCAGGACGATCACTATGGGTATCAGCCTGCGCGACTGTGCCGACACTGATATACAGTCCTTGTGCCGTAAGATTTATGACAAAATAACGGCTGCTGCTAACAGGTTGGTTGAAGTCGGGGATGAGATTGAACGTGAGTATGGCCTGCCGATTGTCAATAAGCGTATCGCCGTTACACCGGTATCGTTTTTGGCCGACGGTAAAAGTTACGATGACTGTGTGGCCATTGCCCGTACTTTAGAGAGAGCCGCTGAAGCAGTGGGGGTTAACTTCATTGGCGGCTTTTCGGCGCTTGTGCACAAGGGATTTACCGCGGGCGATCACGTGGTCATTGAGTCTATCCCCGAGGTGTTATCCACTACAGAGCGAGTATGTGCTTCGGTAAATGTGGCTACCACTAAAGCCGGTATAAACATGGACGCGGTATCGATAATGGGGCATGTTATTAAGGACGCTGCTTACCGTACGGCAGACCGTGACGGGCTGGCATGCGCCAAACTGGTGGTGTTTGCAAATATACCTGAAGATAATCCTTTTATGGCGGGAGCTTTTCACGGGTTTGGTGAACCGGAAAAAGTGATCAACGTTGGTGTCAGCGGGCCCGGAGTTGTAAAAAAGGCTATTGAGGGTATGGGTAACGGTGATTTGGGTGCATTGTCAGAGAAGATAAAGAAAATGGCTTTCAAGATTACACGCATGGGTGAGCTGGTTGGCAGGGTGGCTGCTGAACGCCTGGGTGTGCTATTCGGTATTGTAGATTTATCGCTGGCGCCGACGCCGGCGGTGGGAGACAGCGTGGCCGAAATCTTGGAAGCCATGGGTATTGAGCGGTGTGGTGCTCCCGGAACCACGGCGGCACTGGCATTGTTAAATGATGCCGTAAAAAAGGGTGGCGCCATGGCTTCTTCGTACGTGGGCGGGCTTTCAGGGGCCTTTATTCCGGTTAGTGAGGATGCTGGGATGGTAAGAGCAGTAGAGAACGGCGCGCTCAATCTGGAAAAGCTGGAAGCGATGACGGCGGTCTGTTCGGTGGGGCTGGATATGATTGTGGTGCCCGGGGATGTTCCGCCCGAAACCATCTCGGCCATTATTGCCGACGAAATTGCCATCGGAGTCATTAATCAAAAGACTACAGCCGTACGGATTATTCCCGCCCCCGGTAAAAAAGCCGGTGATTACGTGCAGTTTGGGGGGTTGCTGGGAAGTTCGCCGGTACTGCCCGTCAGTCGATACCGGGCGTCCCGCTTTATCAAACGTGGGGGACGTATTCCGGCACCGATACAAAGTTTAAGCAATTAAGGTAATCAGTAATCAGTAATCAGTAGTTAGAATGTGGGGCGGGTCTCCGCGCCCGCCCAGGGTCTATAAGGAATCTATTCAAATTGAGTCGGGTATGCTTTTAGGGTTGCGGAAGCCTTACAAAGTCCCCTATGTACTTAGAAGTAACTTATCCAGAATGTAGGGATGGTCCTGAACCATATATTCCATTGTAGTCGTAGGGTCGGGTTTTTGCGTCACAGCCTTGCTGAGTTATCTTTTCCGGAATGATATGAAAAAAGACCGGAACCGGTGAGAGGTATGGTTAGGGCAAGTTTGAACCGCTTTGAGATTATCATCGCAGGGGGTGGTCCGGCAGGGTCACTCCTGGCCTATTATGCAGCTCAAAGGGGTTATGAGGTATTGCTTGTGGACCGGGCGCGTTTTCCGCGGACCAAACCCTGCGGGGGAGGCATAACCGTTAAGGCGGCCGGTCTGATTCCCTTTGCCTGGCAGGACATTGTTGAGGATGTTACGCTGGTAAGCACCTTGGTAAACCAAAGGGTATGTCGTTTACAGTGGCCGCAACCCGTATGCTATATGATTACCCGGGATAAGTTTGACCACCTGATGCTCGATAACGCACGGCGGGCCGGCGCCATAATCAAGGAAGGTTGCGGGGTCATGGAGGTAAGGCGTGACAGCGCCGGTGTTACGGTTCGCCTTGAGAACGGTACCCTGTATGAGGGAGAAATCCTGGTCGGAGCCGACGGAGCCCACAGTCGCGTGGCGCCGCTGCTGAATAAAGGTAAGCGGCAGGGTTTTGCGGCCGTAGCTGAGGTGGCAGCACCGGCTGACAGGTTGGAGGCCGTTAGAAATAGCTTGATTGTTGATTTCAAAGTAATTCCGTACGGGTACGGGTGGGTTTTCCCGAAAAGAGACCACCTGAACGTCGGTGTATGTACTATGAACCCCACGGTCAAACCGCTCGGGTCTTACCTGCAATCCTTGCTTCGCAAACAAAATCTGGCACCTGGTTGGGTGCGCCGGAAGTACGGTTTTCCTCTGCCTCACCATGCCGGGGTCAATCGCGTTTTTGGTGAGGGGAGGATAATACTGCTCGGCGATGCGGCGGGTCTTAATGATCCTTTTACGGGAGAGGGTATTTATACGGCACTTTACAGCGCTACCTTAACGGCAGAGGTTTTACAGGACCGGTACCGCAGGTGGAACGATATCACAGCGGCCTATCAAAAGCGCATTATGGAACTGGTAGTACCGGAATGGAAAAAGGCCTATTTAGTAGCCCGGCTGTTTTACGCGACACCGCTTGGTGCAAGTTTTTTGGAGAAAAGACCGTACCTGGCCCAGGAATTATGGGATGTTTTATACAGTGGGCGCTATTGTGATATCAAAAAGGTTTTGGGGCGCAACTGGTGGCGGCTGTTTTACCGGGGATCTTAACGAAATTAGGTGGAATATGCGGTATGAAAAATTAACTTCTAAACAAATAATGTGGTATAAGAATAATTTTGGAGCCGATCGATGCCAAATGACCGGAAACAAGGATTTGATAGCTGAACTGGCGGGCAAAATAGAAAAACTCAGCATCAGCATGGAAAAAATGAAGCTGGCCGAATATGTGCATCTTCTGGAAAGTCCCTGGCGGCTGTTATATCTGAATTTTATCACCGGAATTGCCCGCGGTCTGGGTATGGCCGTTGGGTTTACCATTTTGGCATCTTTGGTGTTGTTAGCGTTACAGCGGATTGTAATGATGAACCTGCCGGTTATCAGTGAATTTATTGCCAGGATCGTTAAGCTGGTTCAGTTTAACCTTGGATATTGAAAAACTGAAAATGTTCCATTTTTAATAATGAGGAGTGAAGTCAATGGACTACCAGACGATGCAAAACTTTAAGCAAAGACTGTTACAACTACGGCGGGAATACAAGCAACGCGTGGGAAACATTGAGTCTACCTTATCAGTGGCTGCCGAAGATGCTATCGGGGAACTTTCGACTTACGATCAGCATCCCGCTGATATTGGAGACACCACTTTTGAAAGGAGCAAAGACTATGCTCTTGATGAGGATGCACGTTTAAAGATCCAGGCCATTGACGATGCCCTGAGGAGAATAGAGCAGGGTACCTACGGGATTTGTGACCAGTGCGGGAAAACCATTGAGGTTGAACGTCTTAATGCCCAGCCATATACTACGAAATGTTTCGCTTGTAAGGTTGACGGTGAGGAAAGGTCCAATCTGCAAGCACGCCCTGTTGAGGAACAAACCCTGGAATCACCTTACGCGCATACCTTTGACGATAACACCTATTATGACCGCGAGGACACGTGGCAGGATATGGCTCAACACGGCTTATCAACCGAAATTGAAGAAGTGGAAGAGGAAGACCGTGGGACGGTGCAGGATGTAGAAGGTATTGTGTACCGTAAAGAGGAAGGAATGTTTTTTGAGGATAAACGCCGGATGGAAGATTAGTACGGTATGTTGATCATTATCAAATAAGGGAGGATTTGATCGGTAGATAGCGAAAGTAACCAGATGGCGATTGTTAAGGAAAGGAATATAGCGGTTCGTGTTGTCTTTGCTTGACGAAATCAAGGAAGATCTTATCATCGTAAATATGGAACTGGAAAAAGTGGTCGAAAGCCCCCAGGTATTGCTTGCCGAAACGTCCCGCCATTTGCTGCAGGCCGGTGGGAAGCGGTTAAGGCCTGCTTTTGCGCTTTTAGCTGCCAAAATGTTTCGTTATGACCTGCAAAAATTGCTGCCGCTGGCAATGGCTCTCGAATTAATTCATATGGCGACGCTGTTACACGATGATGTAGTAGATGCTGCCGATAAACGCCGCGGTAGGCCCACAGTAAGGTCTATCTGGGGGAATAAGGTTTCCACACATACCGGTGATTTTCTTTTCGCCAAGGCGTTGACCCTTGTGGCCGAGTATGAGAACCCGATGATTGCCCAGGTGTTAGCTCAAACCTGTGTAAGTATGTCTGAGGGTGAGCTAATACAGATGTCGGGTAAATACAAGCCGGACTTACGCAACTACCTGCGGCGTATTCGCTGTAAGACGGCGTTGTTAATTGCGGCCAGCTGCAAGTTAGGAGCCGTGGCTACAGGGGCGCCGCCTAGTATTTACTTACCGTTATGGCGTTATGGTTATTTTCTGGGAATGGCTTTTCAAATTACCGACGACGTACTGGACATAGTGGCTGATGAAAGGAAATTGGGTAAACCGGTAGGCGGTGACCTGCGGGAAGGCGTTATAACTCTACCGGTTATTTTGGCCCTTAGGGAAAGCCCACATGCCCGGTACCTCGAAGAAATTATTCAAAAAAGAACGAAGAGTGATAGGGATATTGCTGAAGCCATCAATATTGTCCGCAATTGCGGCGCTACTGAAAAATCATTAGACATAGCTGACCGCTATATCCGGAACGCAATTCGGGAACTACAAAGCCTACCTGATATTCCTACCAAAAACACTTTGCAGTACATCGCCGAGTTTATTAAGGTTCGCAGTTTTTAACCGTAAACGGGAGGTATTATGGCCGCCATATATCCTATATGCATTAAACTTGATAATTTACCTTGTTTAGTGGTCGGAGGCGGGAAGGTCGCCGAACGCAAGGTGAAAGCTCTTTTAGCTGCAGGAGGCCGTGTCACCGTAATTGGCCCCGACATCACACCTGATTTGAAGAATCTCGCGTTAAGTGATAAGCTAGTACATGTAGCTCGCCCCTATAAAAAGGGAGACGTGGATGGATTTTTTTTAGTAATCAGTGCCACCAATGACCGGCAAGTTAACCGGGAAATCGCCGCTGAGTGCCATCAGCGGCGTATTTTGCTCAATACCGTTGATGATCCGGAAAACTGTACCTTTTATGTCCCTGCTACGGTGCGCCGGGGTGACCTGGTTATTGCCGTATCCACAGGAGGGAAAAGCCCATTAATGGCCCGTAAGATTCGCGAAGAACTGGAGCATTCATACAATGATGCCTTTGGTGCTTATCTTGACCTCCTGGGCGAAATACGCCATAATATCATTCGAAATGTCCGTGATACGGGGAAAAAAGAAGCGCTTCTGGAAGAATTGCTATCGGAGGCTATTTGGGCGGCATTGAAAAAGGGAGATTATGATAAAGCGAAGGAGCTGGTAAGCCGTGTTTATAACGGCAGTGGGTCTGAATCACCGGACGGCTCCTGTAGCCGTTAGAGAAAAACTTTCCTTTCCGGAATCTGTTTTAAAAGATACCCTTTTGCGCTTTACTAAACTGGAAGGTGTTAACGGGGGGGTTATTCTTTCAACCTGTAACCGTACTGAGGTATATACTATTTTACATCGTGAAGACGATGTGCAAGTTATCCGGGAATTTTTATCCCACTATTGCGGTGTTCCGGTTGATGAAATTAAAAAATATCTTTATACTTACTTTGCACGTGAGGCCATTAACCATCTTTTCAAGGTGGCTGCGGGACTTGACTCGATGGTATTGGGTGAGACACAGATTCTCGGCCAGGTAAAGCAAGCTTACGAGATCGCGCAAGATGTCGGTACAGTTAATAAAGTGCTTAATAAGGTTTTTCAACAGGCTTTGGCCGTCGGCAAAACGGTGCGCCATAAAACCGGTATTGATAAGAATCCGGTATCAATTAGCTATGCCGCTGTGGAACTGGCACGCCAAACGCTGGGAAGCTTGGAAGGGCGTATGGTTCTCATTATTGGCGCAGGTAAAATGAGCGAACTCACTGTCAAGCATTTGATTGCCAACGGTATTTCCGGGGTTATTGTATCCAATCGTTCTTTCGACCGGGCGGTCGAGCTGGCAGCACACTTTGGAGGTAGGGCCGTTCGCTTTGACGAGGTCTATCACTGGATGAAAAGAGCCGACATTGTTATTAGCTGTACGGCGGCTACCCATTATGTGGTAAAGGCCGAACCATTGCAGGCCGTAATGCGGAAACGTAAAGGAAAAAAGATATTTCTTATTGACATCGCTGTTCCCCGTGACATCGACCCTGCGGTGGGACAAATACCGGGCGTGTCTCTTTATGATATCGATAGTTTGCAAAGTGTTGTAGATGCTAACCTTGCTGAACGACGCCGGGCAGCTTCTGTAGCTGAAGATATTATTGATGATGAGGTGGACAAGATTGCCTGCAGCTTGAGCACCGGGTATGTTATTCCTACTGTGGTAGCCTTAAAAGAATTAGGCGAGACCATCAAGGAAAAAGAACTCCAAAAGGCATTAAACCGGTTGGGAGACTTGTCCGACCGTGAAATAAAGATTATCTGTTCACTGGCTAATTCTCTTGTGAACCAGTTGCTGCATATGCCGGTAACTAATCTTAAGGCATATGCCCATACTCCGGAGGGGCACCTGCTGAAAAATGCGGTAGAGAAACTTTTTGCCCTTGAAATCGAGGAAGAAGATGACGATACCGTGATAAGCAAAGAAGGAAAGGCTAGTGTCTAGAAAGTGATGCACAAAAGGTTGGTTAGAGTTGGTACGCGTGGAAGTGCTCTAGCTTTAAAACAAACGGAGTGGGTCATAAGAAGTCTCCGTGAGGTTCATCCCGAGGTAAACTTTGAGATTAAGAAAATAAAAACCCTCGGTGATAGCATTTTAGATGTAGCCCTGGCCAAAATCGGTGACAAAGGGATTTTTACCAAAGAAATTGAGAAAGCGCTGCTGGGGGAAGAAATAGATCTGGCCGTACATAGTATGAAGGATTTACCTACGATATTACCCCCAGGATTGGTCATTGGAGCGGTTACCGTCCGGCATTTCCCGGGCGATGTATTGATATCGGCTGATGGATCGAGACTTGATGAGTTACCCCGGGGGGCCCGGATTGGCAGCAGCAGCTTGCGGCGCCGTGCCCAACTCCTGGCATACCGGCCCGACTTACAGATGACAACTGTGCGGGGTAACCTGCAAACAAGACTAAAGAAACTTGAAGAGGGGCAATTTGATGCCACGATTCTGGCATGGGTAGGTTTGCACCGCCTGGGAATGACCGATGTTATAGCGCAGCGTATCCCCTTTACTGTTTGCCTACCCGCCGTGGGGCAGGGGGCTTTGGCGGTAGAAATTCGCAGTGATGATACTGAAATGGCCGATTTGGTGCGGAAGATTGATCACCGGGAATCCCGCAGCGCGGTTACGGCGGAAAGGACCCTAATGCATTGTCTGGAAGGTGGTTGCCAGGTTCCGATAGGTGCTGTTGCCAGGCTTTGGGGAGGAACTTTGATTCTTGAAGCGATGGTGGGAACTCTTGACGGACGCCGGCTGGTGAGGACTATGGATTCCAGTCCGATTGACCAACCTGAGCAGCTGGGAATACGTGTGGCAGACAAATTACTTAAGCTGGGGGCTGCTGATATTTTGGCCGAAGTTCGTGAAAGGGCGGAATTGGATGGATAAGGGCGTTGTTTATCTTATTGGGGCCGGTCCCGGAGACCCCAAGTTGATAACACTTAAAGCTGTGGAATGTATGCGTGCGGCGGACGTTATTGTCTATGACCGTCTGGTGAATCCGGTATTATTGAAGTATGCCGGTTCCAATGTCGAAAAAATTTACGCCGGGAAGGTTCCCGACGGTCATGTCCTTAAACAAAAAGAGATTAACAGCATTTTGGTAGATAGAGCAAAGCAGGGTAAAGTGGTGGCCAGGCTCAAGGGGGGCGACCCCTTTATTTTTGGCCGCGGTGGTGAAGAAGCTGAAGAACTGGCAGCAGCAGGAGTACCTTTTGAGATTGTCCCCGGTGTTACCTCGGCTGTGGCTGTACCGGCTTATGCCGGTATTCCTTTGACGCACAGGGACCATACTTCCACGGTAGCTTTTGTAACGGGCAACGAGGATCCTGATAAGGCTGAGAGCGCTGTGGACTGGGAAAAAATCGGTACCGGTGCCGGTACTTTGGTTTTTTTGATGGGAATGGCTAATCTGCCCAAGATAGTGGCCAAGCTGCTGGCAAACGGTCGTAAACCTACCACTCCGGTGGCGGTAATCCGTTGGGGTACACGTCCCGAGCAGTACACAGTGGAGGGTTGTTTGGGAGATATTGTTGAAAAGGTTCGGGCCGAAAAAATTACCAATCCGGCGGTAATTATCGTGGGCAGTGTATGCCGTTTGCGTGCAACTCTTAAGTGGTTTGAGCAAAAACCTCTTTTTGGAAAACGGGTTCTGGTTACCCGGGCGCGCGAACAGGCCAGTGTCTTGACCGAGGCCATTGAACGGCTTGGAGGTGAAGCCCTGGAATTTCCGACTATCGCTATCGCACCCCCGCTCGACTGGGGACCTTTAGATGCGGCGATAGCCGCCGTAACATCTTTTGACTGGTTGATATTCACCAGCGTTAACGGTGTTAAGTATTTCTTTAAACGTTTGCGTGAAACCGGAAAAGATTTGAGAGATATGGGACCGGCCAAGATTTGTGCTATAGGGCCCAAGACCCGCCAGGTTTTGGAATCGTCGGGACTTAGGGTGGATTACGTTCCTACCGAATACCGGGCTGATAAGATTGCGGAGGGGTTAAAAGACCACGTTGGGCATGGAACGAAAATACTTATGGCACGTGCCGATATTGCACCTAAGTCTCTGGCCCAAGCCCTGGAGGGATTGGGGGCATCCGTTACTGACGTTACGGCCTACCGTACTGTACCTGTGGCCGACAATGCTGCTCTAATCCGGGAATGGTTGGCGCAGGGACGTATCCAGGTAGTCACTTTTACCAGTTCTTCGACGGTGCAAAATTTTGTCAAGGCGATGGATGTATACGATCCCGCAGCGTTATTAAGCGAAACGCTTGTTGCCTGCATTGGTCCTGTAACGGCGACTACGGCCCGGCAACTGGGGTTGCGAGTCGATATACAGCCAAAGGAATATACCATCGAGGGTCTTGTAGATGCCATTGTAGGGTATTTCGCTAAGGAGAGGAAATAATGTTAAGTATCTCCAAGATGGTTTCCGGTAAAAAAGAAAGTGGTGACCATCTAAGATATCACCGTAAACCCAATACCGGTCCCGTGGTCGTTTGGAATTCAACACGGGCCTGTAACTTGTTGTGTAAGCATTGCTACGCCAGCGCCAAACAGGAGCCCGAGACTTCCGAACTAACGACCGAAGAGGCGCGTGCTTTCATCGATGATTTGGCTCATTTTGGAGTGCCGGTTTTGTTGTTTTCCGGTGGAGAACCTTTGATGCGCCCCGATTTTTTTGAACTGGCGCGCTATGCACGTGAGTTGGGTATACGTCCGGTTCTGTCCACCAACGGTACGCTAATTACCCGCGAAGTGGCATGGGCTCTGAAGCAGGCGGGTATAGGTTACGTTGGTGTAAGCATTGACGGCTTACCGGAAACCAATGACCGGTTGAGGGGTTATGACGGTGCTTTCGAGGCCGCGCTGGAAGGCATCCGTAATTGCGTAGCCGTAGGACAGCGTGTAGGTCTCAGGTTCACCATTACCCGCAACAACTATCACGAAATAGAAGCTATTTTTGACCTTGTAGAAAGGGAAAACATCAACCGGGTTTGTTTTTATCACTTAGTGTATGCGGGACGCGGCAGCAAATTACGCGATTTGGATTTGGACTCCCGGGAGAAGCGGCGGGTACTTGACCTGATTATAGCCAGGGCGTCTGATTTTTCCCGGCGCGGTTTCGATAAAGAAATCCTCACCGTTGATAACCACGCTGATGCCGTGTACCTTTATCTGAAAGCTGAGAAAAATAACGATGAACGTATTTCTTTAATCAGCAAATGGCTTCATAACGCCGGAGGCAATCGCAGTGGGGTAGCCATTGGCGCTGTAGATTGGTGTGGCAATGTTCATCCCGACCAGTTTACAATGAATCATACCCTGGGTAATATTAGGGAACGTAAGTTCAGTGAAATATGGACCGATTTATCCAACCCTTTACTCGCTGGCTTGCGCAACCGCAGACCGCTCTTAAAAGGGCGTTGCGCCGCTTGCAAGTGGCTGGATGTTTGTAACGGCAACTTCAGGGCGAGAGCCGAGGCCGTCTACCATGATTTTTGGGCTTCGGATCCGGCTTGTTATCTTACTGATCAGGAAATCGGGATTGGATAACCGGAGGTGTTACGGATGTCTTGTTTTCCGAAGACCAGGTTGCGGCGCCTTAGAGCAACTGCCTCGTTAAGACGGCTGGTCCGTGAATCGCATCTCAGGGTAGATGATTTGATCTACCCTGTCTTCGTAGTAGAAGGAGAGGGTCAGAAACAACCGGTGAACGCTATGCCGGGGATTTACCGGTATTCCGTCGATACCCTGGCTGAGGAAATGCAGACGGTAATGGATCTTAATATTCCCGGGATCATTATTTTTGGGGTACCTGGATTTAAAGATGCGCGGGCTTCGCAGGCGTATGCGGAAGATGGCGTGGTACAGCGCGCGATAAGGGCTGTTAAGAAGGCTTTTCCGGAGTTATTGGTTATTACTGATGTATGCTTGTGTGCCTACACGGAACACGGCCATTGCGGGATAGTGGAACAGGGTAAGGTGGTTAATGATCCGTCCCTCGAGCTTATCGCGGCTACGGCATTATCTCATGCCCGGGCCGGGGCCGATATGGTAGCTCCTTCCGATATGATGGACGGGCGTGTGGGAGCAATCAGGGAACTGTTGGACGAAAACGGGTTCCAAGATATTCCTATTATGTCTTATGCCGCTAAATACGCTTCGGCCTTTTACGGACCTTTCCGGAACGCAGCCGGGTCCAGCCCGCAGTTCGGGGACCGCAAGACTTACCAGATGGACCCTGCTAACGCCGGGGAAGCGCTGCGCGAAGTAGAACAAGACCTGGCCGAGGGAGCCGATATCGTTATGGTTAAACCGGCCCTGGCCTATCTCGATATCATCAGGCGCGTTAAGGATGTTTTCCAAGTGCCTGTAGCAGCCTATAACGTAAGTGGAGAATATTCCCTGGTAAAAGCGGCGGCACGGGAGAACCTGGTGGATGAGCGTGCCGTCGTTATGGAGATGCTGACCGGTATGAAGAGGGCCGGAGCCGATATTATCTTAACCTATTTTGCCAAAGAGGTGGCCCGTTGGCTCAGAGAGGAGCGGTAACGTGCTGGTTTCCTGGAATACTACAAATGCCTGCAACCTCCAGTGCGCTCATTGCTACCGTGATGCCGGTGCTCAATCCGCACAGGAATTAAGTACGGTTGAAGGCAAGGCTCTTATTGATGAAGTTGCAGCTGCCGGCTTTAAGATCATGATTTTCTCGGGCGGAGAGCCCTTAATGCGCGATGATATCTATGAACTCATCGGGTATGCTACCAGTTGCGGCCTGCGCCCGGTGCTCGGGTCCAACGGCACTTTGATTACTTCGGAAGTGGCGCGGATGTTGAAAGATGCCGGAGCCTGCGCTATCGGCATAAGCCTCGACAGTATGGATCGTGCCGCGCACGACAGCTTCCGTGCCCGGAACGGGGCTTGGGAAGCGGCCGTACAAGGCATGCGCCATTGCAGGGAGGCCGGGCTGCCTTTTCAAATTCATACCACTGTTATGGACTGGAACTATGATGAAGTGGAGAAGCTCACCGATTTCGCGGTAGAAATCGGGGCTATGGCGCATCATATTTTTTTCCTGGTACCTACCGGGCGGGCGGTAAATATTGCGGATAGCAGCCTTAAGGCCGTTCAGTACGAAAAGTTACTGCGGCGTATTATGAAGAAACAGGAACAAGTGCCCATTGAGGTAAAACCTACTTGTGCCCCCCAGTTTATGCGCATTGCGCGGCAGTTGGGAGTTGCTACGCGCTTTACGCGCGGCTGCATTGCCGGGATTGCTTATTGCTTGATAAATCCGCTGGGAGGGGTGCAGGCCTGCGCGTACCTCGATGAAGTTGTGGGGAACGTACGGGAGACCCCCTTCAGCCAAATCTGGCGTGAGGCAGAACTTTTTCAAAACTTACGTACGCGCCGGTACAAGGGTAACTGCGGTACGTGTCAATATAACGATATATGCGGCGGCTGCCGGGCCAGAGCCTATTTTTACAGCGGCGATTACATGGGAGAAGAACCTTGGTGTCTTTACCGTAAAGGAAGCGTGGTAGAGAGTGAAGTTGGATAAGGTAGACCGTAAACTCTTAAACTTGGTGCAGTGGGAGTTTCCGGTGGCAGTTCGTCCTTATGCCGTTATGGCAGAAAAAATGGGTTTAACAGAAGAAGAAGTTTTGGCCCGCTTAACCCGGTTAAAGGAAATCGGTATCATCAGGCGTTTGGGGGGCATTTTTAATTCCCGCAAACTGGGGTATGTTGGTACGTTATGTGCCGCCAAGGTACCCCCCGGACGGGTTGACGAGGTAGCCCGTATAGTGAATTCATATGTGGCGGTAACCCACAACTATATCAGGGAGCACGAATACAATATGTGGTTTACCGTTCTGGCCCTTTCCTGGGAAGAACTGGACCGCATTGTGGCGGAAATAAAGGAGCAGGCCGGAATTGAGCACTTGTTGAACCTACCTGCCCAACGCATGTTCAAAGTTAACGTCCATTTTGAAGTTACCGAGGTGCAAGATGCTGAGTGAAATTGACAAGCAAATCATCCGGGAAATACAGAGCCGGTTTCCTATTACCGAACGTCCTTTTGCCGTAATTGGTGAAAGGGTAGGCTTATCGGAAGAAGAAGTGTTTTCCCGTGTACAGCAATATCTTAAAGAAGGGAAATTGAAGCGTCTGGGAGCAGCTCTTAAACACCAGCGTGTCGGTTACCTGGCCAATGCCATGATTGTCTGGCGCGTTCCTGAGGACCGGATTGATCAAGTTGGCGAACAACTGGCGTCGTTTGAGGAGGTAACCCACTGCTACCATCGTGCAACGGCTCCCGGCTGGCCTTTTAATGTTTACTGCATGGTACACAAGCATACGCGGGAAGAATGTTACGAGGCAGCCCGCCGGCTCAGCGAGGCCGTGGGGATTAAAGATTATTTCCTTCTTTTCAGTACCAGGGAACTGAAAAGGACAAGTATGAGTTATTTTCACCCCAAGGAGAAAGAGAAAGGAGATGTGCAGCTTGGGTAATAACAATACCCGTTCCGTTAAACTTTTTGAAGAAGCCCAAAGTTATATTCCCGGTGGTGTCAACAGCCCGGTACGGGCCTTCGGGGCCGTTGGAGGAAAACCATTTTTTGTGTCCCATGGTGAGGGCTCCAGGATCTATGATGTCGACGGTAACAGTTATATTGATTACGTAGGATCCTGGGGCCCCCTTATCTTAGGTCATGCACACCCTGCCGTAGTAGAAACTCTAACAAAGGTGGCAAGGCATGGTACCAGTTACGGGGCGCCGACCGAAGCCGAAACAGAACTGGCCCGCCTGTTAATCGAAGCTCTACCGGGTGTGGATATGGTTCGGATGGTTAATTCCGGGACGGAAGCCACGATGAGTGCTATTCGCCTGGCACGGGCGTATACAGGTCGCAACAAAATCGTAAAATTTGCCGGTTGTTACCACGGGCACGTTGATGCTCTGCTGGTCAAAGCGGGTTCCGGGGCAACGACGTTTGGGGTCCCTACCAGCCCGGGTGTCCCTGAGGATGTCGTTGCCGGGACCATTGTGCTTCCTTACAATGATCCATCGGCTGTGGAAAATATTTTTGAAAAAGAAGGGGACAGCATTGCAGCAGTTATCGTTGAACCGGTGGCGGGCAATATGGGCCTGGTGCTTCCTAAACCGGGCTTTTTGGAAAGCCTGAGGGAAGTTACAGAAAAATATAACAGTTTATTGATCTTTGACGAGGTTATTACCGGTTTTCGGGTAGCATACGGTGGGGCCCAGAGTTATTTTGATGTTATCCCGGACCTTACCTGTCTGGGTAAGATAATCGGTGGCGGCCTGCCGGTTGGTGCGTATGGCGGCCGGAAAGAGATTATGGGGCAGGTTGCGCCCTTGGGACCGGTTTACCAGGCCGGCACTTTGTCGGGTAACCCTCTTGCGATGGCAGCGGGGGCTGCCACTTTAAAGTTACTGGGTGAACCCGGGGTTTATGAAGAACTTGCACGCAAGGGAAAACTGCTTTACGATGGTCTAACCCGGGCCGTGGTTGAAACGGGAGCGCCGGTACAAGTAGTAAATATAGGTTCAATGTGCTGTGTCTTTTTCACAGAACAAGAAGTGACGGACTATACCACGGCGATGCGCTGTAATACCGAAAAATACGCGGCATATTTTCGCTATATGCTTGAGCACGGTGTATTTATCGCCCCGGCTCAGTTTGAAGTTATGTTTGTATCGCTGGCGCATAATGATGAGGACATTAATCAGACTGTCGAGATTGCCACGGAGGCCTTCAAGCGTATTTTTTAGTTTATTTACTACAACAGTATTCTCTACCGCTGTTAATTCTCTGATACGGGTGGGGAACTTCGCTGCCGGTAACCGGCTTGCAGCAAAAACCGCTTGCATAAACGCAAGCGGTTTTTTGGTCCGTGTATGCCCTAGTCTTTATTGTAGGCGTTTTTAAATGTTGAAAAGGCTACTGAATAGGAACACGATAGGAATGTTTTTGCCGGGCCTGCTCGCTCTTGGGAATACGAATTGTTAAAAGGCCGTCCTTGTATTCTGCTTTAGCTTCTTCCGGCTTTACATCAACCGGTAAGGGGAGCGTGCGCGAAAATGTACCGTAAAATCTTTCCGAGTGCAGGAAATTATCTTCGTTGGCCTCATAAGAACGTTTGATTTCTCCTTTGATTGAGAGGGCTTCTTTACTCACGTTAACTTCTATTTCGTCCTTTGATTGCACACCAGGCAGTTCGGCTACCGCTACGATTTCATTTTCGGTTTCGTGCATGTCAACCCGCGGGGTGTTATTCTCGCGCCAGGCCGGTCTGATTACGTCCCACATACGGTTGAGCTGATCTCTAATCGCGTTCATCTCATTAAACGGGTCCCAACGTCTTAACGCCATTTTTCTGATGCAACCTCCTTTACCGTAATACCGTGATGATACTATTAAAGTTCCCTGTCGAAGCATTTATATGCAGGATAATTTAATAAACAAAAGAAGAGAGAAAATACAGGATATGTAAAGCTGAAGGATGATGGATAGTAATTGATGATAAGGATGGTGTACTAAATGGGCTTAAAAGAAGAAAGGATATTATCGCAGTACGTGTACCGGGGGAAAATACTAAATGTACGCTTGGATTCCGTCAAATTGCCGGACGGAACCACCGGTACCCGTGAAGTCGTGGAATTTTCAGAAGCCGTGGCCGTGGTTGCTCTAACAGATAATAACGAGGTGCTTTTGGTGCGCCAATATCGGTATCCTGTAGGGCGTGAACTGCTTGAAATCCCGGCCGGCAAAATGGAAAAAGGCGAACAGCCTGAAGAATGTGCTCGCCGGGAACTTGCTGAGGAAACAGGATATATGGCCGCCAACATGCGACCGCTGCTGCGCATTTATTCAACACCGGGGTTTACCAGTGAAAAAATGCATCTCTTTTTTGCCAGTGGTTTGACTAGGGGAAACCAAAACCTTGATGAGGGGGAATTCGTGGAATTGGTTAAAATTCCGCTGGTAAACGCCCTGAAGATGATTGCCACTGGAGAAATTTGCGACGCCAAATCAATTATCGGCCTGTTAACCGTGAAACAGATGATCGGAACTAGCTGATTTTATTGGCTTTAAATGTTACAGTCAAAGGTTTGTTGTTTTGAGAACAGGTCGCCGGCGGGCACGCCTGCCCGGCGATGGTTACCGCGGCCCGTATCGTTTCACTGCACACCACACGAGCGGTAGTGTCACCGTATATGCCGGCATGAATTTGGCCTTCACAACGGCCAAAGATAACGACGTTGCCTTTGGCCCATACCTGGGCCCCGGAATGGATGTCTCCCAATAAAACTACGTGGCCGTTCGGATTACAGACTGTTTGGCCTGATCTCAAGTTGTGTCTGACGAGCATAGTTGTTTCTCCTGATGGGGGTAACTGAGATACGGGACGTTTCGGGGTGAAGCCCGAGATAGGTATTAAACCGTAAGAGCTCAATATGTTCTCCAGTTCCCTGTGTTGTTCAGCAGGTATAGTATCATTGTGTTTCAGGATAAATTTAGCTCCCCGGAAAAATCCCTTGGCTGTTTCCAATTTGTGAAGCAAATTATTTTTAATATCATCAAAACTGGCAGGTTTGTCGACAAGGATCAACAGGCCATTTCTAGTCCCCTTAATCTGCACGATATCTCTGGCCAAAGGAAAACACCCCTCACATACCGCTGCGTTGTTCCATTATTTACCCTGTTTCGACTTTAAATGACGTATTCCTGTTTGCTGCATAAAAAAACTATTTTAGTACACGCTTCACATTAGGGTTTCCTACACGCAGTACTTTAGAATTATATAAGGAGGCTTATAAATGCCCGAATGGCGTAAAGACCCGGTTGTCGAACGGTGGGTGGTTATTGCGACCGAGCGTTCTAAACGTCCCACCGATTTTAAAACTCCACCGGAAGAAGTGGATCCCCTTGACTGCCCGTTATGCGTCGGCAACGAGGATAAAACACCTCCGGAGATTGTGGCCTTTAGGGAGCCCGGATCAAAGGCGGACCAGCCCGGCTGGTGGATCAGGGTGGTGCCCAATAAATTCCCCGCCGTGCGTGCCGATGAACGGTACTATACCTGGGATGAAGGTGTCTTTCAAGGGATGAACGGTGTTGGTGCGCATGAGGTTATTGTCGAGTCACCTGATCACGATACCAACTTGGCCGGAGAGACTGACAAGCAAGTTGAGGAGGTGTTGTGGGCTTGGCGGGAACGCTCCCTCGATCTCCGTAAAGACAGCCGTTTGCAGTATATCTGTATCTTTAAAAACAAAGGTCGCACGGCAGGAGCCTCATTACAGCACACGCATTCCCAGCTAATTGCCACGCCGATGGTGCCGGAAACGATTCGGGAGGAAATAAACGGTGTGCGGTCCTATCACCAGCGCAAAGGCTCCTGTGTTTACTGCGATATGATCCAACAGGAACTGGCTCAGAATCAACGGGTGGTCATTGAAGGGGAACGCTTTGTGAGTATTGTGCCCTATGCGGCACGCTTCCCATTTGAGATGTGGATCCTGCCAAAGGAACACCAACATGACTTTGGACAAATAGTTGAAGCCGATGTGCGGGATTTGGCACCCGTGTTGAGGGGGTCACTGGCCAAGTTGGCCGGTACGGTAAACGATCCCCCGTACAATTTGGCTCTGCATACCTCTCCGGTCAATACCGGTGAAGAACTGCTTTATCACTGGCATTTTCAATTGATGCCCCGTTTAACCATCATGGCCGGGTTTGAATTAGGCACTGGGTATTACATTAATCCTACCCCTCCGGAATTAGCGGCACGGGAACTTAGGGATACCCCGATTATATCACCGCGTATTGTGGAAACGTTGAGGGAGGAGGTCCAGCATGTTTGACCGTCCGTTAAAAATCTTATTGGTTTCTTCAGAAGTCGTGCCGTTTGCCAAAACAGGAGGCCTAGCGGACGTGGCCGGTTCACTACCCAAAGCGTTGGCTACCGTAGTGGACCACGGTCTGCCCCACAATGATGTTCGTGTGGTAATGCCCCGGTACAAAATGATTGAAGATGCCCGTTATGTTATGGATTATCCGGTACCATTTATGGACCGCCAGGAGACGGCCATTTTACGCGAAAAAGAAATTGAGGCCAACTTTCAGGGAACCAAGCATCGCGTACCGGTATATATGGTAGATAATTATCATTACTTTTATCGCGACGACATTTATGCCTACCAGGATGACGCCGAACGGTTCGCCTTTTTCTGCTGGGCGGTCTTGGAGACGCTTCCGCGGCTGAATTGGCAACCGGACATCATCCACTGCAATGACTGGCAAACCGGCCCCATTCCGCTGTTTTTGAAAACCCATTATGCTCACAATCCATTTTACAATCACATTGCCACGATTTTTACTATTCACAACCTGCAGTACCAGGGTAACTTTCCGAAAGAGGTGCTTCGACTTTTAAATTTGGGACCGGAATTCTATACCCCTGAAAAACTCGAGTTTTACGGTACGGTAAGCTTTATGAAGGCCGGGATCCAATATGCCGATATTTTAAATACCGTAAGCCGTACTTACGCTAAAGAAATTCAGACTCCCGAGATGGGTGAGCGGATGGACGGTTTGCTTCGTAAACGGGGCACTGATCTATACGGTATTATCAACGGTATCAACTACCACGAGTTTGACCCGACTACAGACCCCAGATTGCATAAAAACTATGATGTAAATTCATTGGATGCGAAAAAGGAGAATAAATTTGCCCTCCAGCGCGAAATGGAACTTCCTGTGCACGACGTGCCTGTGATTGGTATCATCTCGCGCTTGGTTAACCAAAAAGGACTTGACCTGGTAGCTGAAATTGCCGATGAACTGATGCACCTGAGCCTCCAGCTGGTAATACTGGGTACCGGTGACCCGTATTACCACCAGCTGTTCAGCGGCATGAAGAAACGCTACCCGGATAAAATTGGGCTACAGCTTAAGTTTAACCCGGTTTTGGCCCAGCGTATTTATGCGGGTAGTGATATGTTCTTGATGCCTTCAAGGTTTGAACCTTGCGGTCTGGGGCAGCTTATTGCTTTACGTTACGGCAGCATCCCGATTGTCCGGGAAACCGGTGGCCTGGCGGACACGATTACGGAATACGACCCGGTGTCGAGGCAGGGCAACGGCTTCGTTTTCCGGGAGTATTCAGGACGCGCGCTGTACAGTGCCATTGCCCGGGCTTTGAAAGTTTACCGGGATGAACCTGACAGTTGGAAACACCTTGTCAAAAACGCCATGGAGATGGATTTTTCTTGGGCACGTTCGGCCGTAGAATACTTACAGCTTTACCGCAATGCCATCACCAAACGTGCTCAAGAACAGAAGGCGCGCATTGCTTAACCCTAAATTGGTTTTTCCATTCGTCTCGGTGTCTTTGTATTGGTTATCCCTTCCCCACGGAGGTTCCCTCTACGCTCCCGTTCCGTGGCTACCCAGCACTCAGGTAAGCACAAAATGTGAGCCCAACTGAGCGCTGGGCTCGAATCCAGCACTCAGAGCTGGTAATGTAGATCTGGTAATGTAGATTAGGAATGCTAAAGAACCGTTGAAGCAAAGAGCGGACTTGAAAACCCTGTATTGTTGGCTGAGTGCTGGACTGATCCTCACCCTTTGTCGTTCTTTTGATTTAGACTCCAAGGTCGCGTTTTGGGAATCCCCGTGGGCTACCGACTTCCGGGAGATACAGATTATAACTTTCCGTGGTAGTGAATGAAGTTGTTTAATCAGTCAAACAAATGCCGAGTATCCCGCCGGTAGCGCCGGCTCCGATGGAAAGACAGAGTTTTTCCAAAACGCCGATCAAGGTAAAGGGTCCCGGTAAAGCAAATGCAGCAAGCAGCCCGATGATTATAAAGAACCCCAACCCTACGGCCAATCCATGCAGCAGACCCTTTTCCCCCGCTGTTTTAGCAGCTGTTCCGCTGCCGAGGGTAAGACTGAAAAAGAAAATCAAGGCGGCCAGCCAGGGTAGTACTGTTTCAGATAGGTTTGAAAGATAAAATATGAGACCGGCTAAAAAGCTGAAAACAATAATTAAAATCACTGTTACGAGGATGCCTTTACCCACTGCGCGCCAATTAAGGGTTAGAGAACGGCTGGTTTCGGTTTGAAAATTCATAGGCGACATCCCTCCAGGCTTTTGGAAAAACTTATGAAGGTACGGGCGTTATTATGCCAGGATCATAAAACCTCATCTTTGCATTGTTTTTAGATGCCGGGTAGTATTGAGACGGTCGGCTGGTTTGTAGAGGCGGGAAATAATGTAGCATATACCGACGGCTAAAAGTACTCTGGGCACGAGAATCAGGAAACCGTTGGCCCCAATGGCGACAAAAAGAATGGTATCGTCGATAAAGCCGTGGCAAATCACCAGGAAGATATGAATAATGTAAAGGTCACGAAGGGTTAGATGACCTTCACGCACGGTTTGCAAGATAACGCCGGCGCCAAAAGCAATGCCGAAGAAGAGACCCGCCAAGAGGGGCAGGCAGGCATCTTTAGGAAGCCTGTAGAGGCGTAAAAAGGGGGCCACCGGCCGTGATAAAAGATCCAGTACGTTAAGATCTCGTAAAATTTCGATGAAAACCATAATTGGAATAATAAAGGCTGCCATTTGCAGCACATTGGTAATGGCACCATGCAAACATTCTTTGCCAAGTGCTGACCAATCCATTTGAGATCGTCCTTTACAAAACTAAATTGAGTGTGAAACCATACAAAAAAGAAAGTACGATGCGAAGAAATATTAAGGGGGCTACACGCACACCGGTTTTCTTAGCTACGATGCTTTCAATAAACAGGCAGTGAGCCAGAAGAAGCATCCCGGCAATAATGGTAATCTGCTTGGGCGTAAGAGAAAGTGACAGAATAGCTCCGATAGCAGCATAAAGGTTCAGTACATAGCCCATTACGAGGGCCAGGGAAGCCTCTCCGGGCAGGCCGATAAGAGTCATAACGGGAGCGCAAAAATCTGCTATCCAGGGTAAAACCGGAGTGTACTTGAGAAAAGTGATAAAAATATAAACGGGAACGGTGACTTTGGTTAATTCCCATGTTATATTTAGACCGTTGATTATTCCTTGCTTAAAGGTTGTTAACGTAACCAAAAAACTTACTCCCCATAGTTAATCTTATAATACCTTAGCACTGGAAATATGAAAAAAACAAGTAAGATTTTCGGGAAAGTTTGCTGGACACTGCAGTTTATATAAGCAAATTGCGAAGTGTTAGAAAAGACAACAGGAGGGATATTACTTGCGTGTTGCCGTAATGGGAGCAGGAGCGCTGGGGTCTGTTTTTGGGGGGTTCTTGGCACGTGCCGGTTATGATGTAACTTTATTGGGGCGACCATGGCATTTGCAAGCTGTAAAACAAGAAGGCTTGAGTATAGAGGGCATTTGGGGCGATTATGTTGTTTCCGGTTTTTCTTTGGCGCTGTCTGCGGGAGAACTGACAGGACCTTTCGACTTAATTCTGGTTACGGTAAAATCGAACGATACCCGTACCATGGCTATGGTTGCGAAAAATCTGCTGGCTCCGGGCGGGCTGGTGGTATCATTACAAAACGGGCTGGGAAACGGCGAGTTGTTGGCGGAAGAAATTGGTCGCGAGAGATGTGCGGCGGGTAGGGTTATTTTCGGTGCCGAAATCCTGTCACCCGGTCGGGTCAGGGTTACCGTTTGTGCCGATGATGTAGTCATTGGTCCTTTGGGTAAAGGTTATTCCTCCGCGAGGTTGGAGGCTATTCGTGAATGCGCCGCTATTATTAATAATGCCGGTATCCCGTGCCGGTATAGTGATGAGGTGCAGGTTTATCTCTGGGCCAAAGCCCTTTATAACTGTGCTCTCAATCCCTTAGGGGCGTTGCTGGAAGTTAACTATGGTGCTTTGGCTGACCACGAAGGTGCACGCTATATCATGGAACGGATAATTGACGAAGCTTTTGCTGTGGCGCGTAGCCGTGGAGTCTCACTGCCTTGGCCTGATGCGCAGGTGTACAAGAAAGAGTTTTATGAAAAGATGCTGCCTCCTACACGAAACCACCGGCCGTCCATGCTGCAGGACCTGGAGAGGGGGCGTCGTACCGAAATCGATGCCCTGAACGGTAAGATAGTAGATTACGGGCGTAAGGCGGGTATTGCCACTCCTGTCAATGAGACGATCAGGTGTTTAGTGAAGTTTCGAGAGCGGATGGAAATACAGCATAGAAAATAGCAACGATTACCCCCTAACGGGGGTTTTGTTTTAAACACAACTTATTCGGGTTATACGGGAAAAATAGGGTAGGAACAAGTAGCGTAGTAAGGATGTGTGAAGTCGGGTGCGAATTGGATTAACGGGCGCTCAGGGAGTTGGCAAAACCACTTTGGCCAGAAAATTGTCCGAAGAAACAAAACTGCCGCTGATAGAAGAACAGGCACGAGTGGTGGCGCGGGAAATGGATATAGACAGGCCGGCGGTTCTAAGGGGTCGCCACAAGCTATCCCGGGAATTTCAATGGCGCTGCCTGCGTTACCAAATCGGCAAGGAAGACAGTCTCAATAACTTTATAGCCGACAGGACGGTGATTGATAATGCCGTTTATTGGATTAAATGGCGTGCTTGGAATAGCAGCAGCGCAGAAAACCTGGCTTATTATCGCCGGTGTGAGGTACAGGCGCGGAAATATGACCTGGTGATTTATGTCAGGCCGGAAATTCCTTTGGTTGCCAATGGGTTTCGCAGTACCAACCCGACATACCAGCAGGAAATGGACTGGTTGATTAGAACGGTATTGTTTGGCTTGGTATCGCGGGAAAAGATATTGATTGTTTCCGGCGGTTTCAAGGAAAGAATGGACCGTGTGTTGGATTGGATTAGGCAGCAAAACCACGCGCACAACGAACCATCGTATGGAACCCCCACAACCAGCCATATCCATGGGTTCCATTAAACGGTTTGCGTTATCGATTTGTATCAACGATTTGTATCAAGGAGAGGGTACTGATCATAAGATAAACTAATAATTACCAACGCACTGGCTAAGGATGGTCTATGAATATTAAAGTACTAACCTATAATATTCATCACGCGGAGGGTGTTGATAATGAGGTCGATTTGGGTCGTATCGCACACGTGCTTGCGGCATCGGCAGCCGAACTTATTGCTTTGCAAGAAGTAGACCGTTTTATGCCGCGTACCGGATTTGTTCCCCAGGCCAAAAGACTGGCCCAGAAACTCGGCAAAACATATGTTTTTGCACCCACGCTGCGGCTGGTATGCCTTCCCCTCTTTGGTAATGCGGTTATTAGTGCTTATCCCATTATTTCTTGGACCAACCACCGGTTGCCCGGTACCGGTGAACCGCGCAGAATGTTGGAAACACGAATACTGATGCAGGGGGAAACAGTATGTTTCTGTAATACCCATTTGGGGCTTAATGCCGTCGATAGAAAAGGGCAGGTGGCAGAAATCATCCGGATTGTCAGCGATATTAAAATTCCCCTGATCTTGTGTGGTGATTTCAACGCCTTACCCGATGCCCCCGAAATCCGGGACCTGTTGATAGTACTTGATGATGCCTGTGTTATTAACGGTTATACTTTCCCGCCCCAGGAACCAACGGCACGGATTGATTATATCTTTACATCTTCCCACTGGAAGGTACGCAAATGTTTTACGATTAATAGCCAGGCTTCTGACCACCTGCCTATCGTTGCACACTTGACGCTGGACCTTTAACCACGGGTGTACTGCGGTGAATTTTCAGTGGTTAGGTCCCTGGTCAGTTTTTGCAGGGCCCTTTTCTCAATCCGGGAAACATAGCTCCGAGAGATGCCCAAACTTTTCGCAATTTCTTGTTGTGTCTGGCGGATTCCGTTTGCCAGACCGAAGCGCAGGGCAATCACCTTTTTCTCACGCCGGGATAAGTTCTTCATTTTATCGCGCAGCTTATTGTACTGTAAAATACCTTCCACTTTTTCTTCAACAATTTCCGGATCGGTACCCAGAACGTCGATAAGCGTAATTTCATTGCCCTCTTTATCCACGCCGATGGGGTCTTGCAGGGATACTTCCGACTTAGTTTTTTTCATGGCTCGTAGGTGCATTAAAATCTCGTTGGTAATGACAAGAGATAAAATCGGGGGATACCCGGGCGTATATCACGGCATTACATTTGTTTTCAATGACGATTTTTTCAATCAAACGCCTCACCAGCAGTTGCCGGCGTGGAAAAGGCAGATTATCAAGTTGTGCCAGGTAGGAAAATGCCATCTTTTCCGGGCGCATATTAGGAGCTGATGAAGTGATTTTTGACAAGCGGCTTTTTTCATTCTCCAAAGCGATAATCCTGGCCGTAATCTGTTTCAGCTGCATAGGAAATTGGGACTCGGGCATTTCCCCGTATTCCAATAAATGATAAAGAATGCGGCGGGCCGCTTGTAACCTCGCCAACTGACTATTAATGTTCTGCAGCTGAACCTCGTAATCGCTCGTGTGTCTAAGGGTATCAGCAATAATGGTTGCAAACGCTGCCGGGTCGTCGAGCCAGGTCTTAACCTGGTCCCAAACGATTTTTTCTAAGTGTTCGGCTTTGATACGCAGGCCGCATTTCTTGCCGCTGCTGGCTGTTTGACGGCAGTAATAGTAGGCGTAGGACCGGTTTTTCTTAGTGGTTTGATGACCGTAAAGCTTTCCGCCGCAGTACCCGCACTGGAGCAGGCCGCTTAAAAGATATTGCCGCTTGTGATATCCTTGTTGTAACCGGCGGATTTGGGACATGCGGGCTTGGGCTTTTTCCCACTGCGTGTATGATATGATGGGTGGTACGGGGACGGGAATCCATTCTTCCCGAGCTCGCAGCGAGGGTTTAACTTTTTCCGACGGCGGTTTGTATTTATTAAGACCAACGTCCTTGCACCGGTAACGGTTAACGAAGAATGTACCGGTGTAAACCGGGTTGGAGAGGATTTGCTTTATGACCATGCGGTGCCAGGGACCGCGACCTTTTTTAGTAGGAATACCGCGCTTGTTCAAGTGCCTGGCAATAGCACTGAAACCCCAGAGAAGATCGGTAAAAAGGTGAAAAATATACCTGACTACGCGAGCTTCCGGTTCATTAATAACTAACGCCGCCTCAGCATGGTCATAATCGTAACCGTAAGGACGGTGGGCGTGAGGCAGTTTGCCGGCTTTGGCTTTTTGAAGCCGCCCGTACATAGTGCGCTCTCGGATTTTTTCCTTCTCATATTGGGCCACTGCTCCGCGAATAGCGTAAAAAAGCTGGCCTTCCGGAGTGTTCTTCCATTCAAAGTTGACAAATTCAAGACGGATGTTTTTTCTTTCGATTTCTTCGGTGACAAGCAGTTGGTGGACAATATTGCGGGCAAAGCGGTCAGGATCAAGGACTACGACCATTTGAATGGCCCCTTGTTTAACAGCTTTGCGCAGGGCGGAAAGACCGGGGCGGGACAACACCGCTCCACTGACGCCCTGGTCCGTAAAGATAAGGCTGCTGGTGGCTCCGAGGCGTTCGGCGTGCCGGCGGCATTGATCGATTTGGTAGTCGATGCTGTAACCTTTGCGGGCCTGTTCCTCAGATGAAACGCGTGCATAAATTCCGGCTGTCAGGCCGGTTTTTCGGGTTTCATGGACGCTCATTCTCTTTTGTGCTCCGGAATGGTTTTAAAATTATTGTCAATTTGCGTAGCCCATTCGACCATTAATTTAAAGCATATTTCCTTTTCGGCGCGGGCCCGCTCCTTATCACAGACAGGTACGATCCGTACAGTAATATTGTTTGCGCACGGTTTGTCACTCGTAGAATCACCCCCCCTTTGCAACATTATGTGTATGAAGAAGGAAAAATGGTGTTATATGTTGTCTTGATGCCCATGTCATGGTAATAACGGTCAAAAAATTTTTCTCTTACAATTATCAATTAGGAGGAATTTTCAAATAAAACACGAATAATATGTCGGACAAATAGAATTGTTTGCAGTCCGTTCTAAGTACCACACACTACCAAGGGATTTATTTAATCCTTAATAAAAATTTTTACAAAGGGGTGGTTTGGTGGAAGCTCAAGGTCGCGAACAATGGGGAACAAGAGTAGGCTTCATCTTGGCCGCTGTGGGCTCAGCCATCGGGCTGGGTAACATCTGGCGGTTCCCGTACATGGCCTACGAGAATGGTGGTGGTGCTTTTTTAATTCCATACTTTTTCGCGCTGCTGACGGCCGGTATTGCGATTATGATTTTGGAATTTGGTATCGGCCACAAATACCGGGGTGCTGCTCCGGCAACGTTTGCTGCTATTAACAAAAACTGGGAATGGCTTGGTTGGCTGCAAACCCTCGTGGCGTTTTGCATTTCGGTCTATTACGTTGTAATTATCGGTTGGGCTATTTCATATTTCTACATGTCATTTGGGCAGGGATGGGGCGACGACCCCAAAGGATTTTTCTTTGAAAATTTCCTGCACCTTACTGAGGGTCCTTTCCAATTGGGATGTCTCGTGTGGCCTATCCTCGGCGCTACGCTTATTGCGTGGCTGATTAACTGGATAGTTCTTTACAGCGGCGTCCGGCGTGGCATTGAGGTCGCGAACAAGATCTTTATGCCCATCCTTTTTGTGCTGGTACTGGTTATGCTGGTGCGTGGTGTGACGCTTCCCGGTGCTGCGGAAGGCCTGAATTGGTTGTTCCGTCCCGATTTCAGCGCTATTTGGGATTATAGGGTATGGGCCGATGCCTACGGTCAGATCTTCTTCAGCTTGAGCATCGCTTTTGCTATCATGATTACTTATTCCAGTTATCTGCCTAAGAAATCCGATATTGTCAACAATGCTTTTATGACGTCCCTCATTAACTGCGGTTTTAGTATGCTGGCAGGCATCGCTGTTTTCAGCATCCTGGGCTACATGGCGGCTGAGCAGGGAAAGGCCATTCAGGATGTTGCCGGTGCCGGTGTCGGTTTGGCCTTTGTGACTTTCCCGCAGGCCATTAACCTGCTTCCCGCTGCATCGTTCTTTGGAGCGCTGTTCTTCTTGTCGCTGACTTTTGCAGGGTTGTCTTCAGAAATATCAATCAACGAGGCTGTTATTTCCGCTTTGATGGATAAGTACGGTTGGAGCCGCAAGGTTGTCGCCACCTGGTTCTGTATCGTTGGTTTTGTTATCAGCCTGTTCTTTGTAACCGGCGGCGGTCTGTATCTGCTGGATATCGTTGACCATTTCATTAACAACTTCGGTATTGTTTTCGGAGGTCTGATTGAGGTCATACTCCTAAGCTGGTTCTTTAACTTAGAAAGCGTCAGAAAGCACATCAATGCTGTTTCTGATTTTGCCGCCGGAGCCTGGTGGAAGTTCTGCCTGCAGGCCGTTACCCCGATTGTACTAGGCTACATGGCTATTGCCAACCTTATCGGCGATATTAGGGAACCCTATAGCGGGTATCCAGTAGGTGCCCTGATAGCCTTCGGTTGGGTTGTTGTTGTGGGTGTCGTAGTTGCTGCCTTTATTCTTCAGGCATCGAAGGGTAAAGGTCGTATGCTGGACAGCTCGAGCAATCTCTAATAAAGGGGGTAACAAAATGTCGGCTGGCGCAGTGATAATGATGATCTTCGGACTTGCAGTTACCTGGGGCGGGGCAGCCATCTGCATAAACCTTGCGATGAAAAAGAGAGGGATATAGCCCGAAATTTTAGATCTTACTTTACTACCCCGGTCGTAATGACCGGGGTATTTTGTGTTATAAACGTAGTTATAAACGTACGGTCCCGGCCATATAATAGTTAGAACCTTTTATCAAAGGAGCCGGGATCATGCGTGTCTTATATTTTCAAGGGACCGTTAAGGAGTTTCGGAAGTGGCTTATAAAGTGGCGGCACCTTGGCTCAATGCCTGCCCGGTACTTGGCGTACAGCAAATACCGTCAGTGAACGTGCATTTGGCGCACTATTCTTGGGTTTTGACCGTTTCCTGTTTTTGCAAGGTACGCTTTTCCGCCATCCGGTGTTTGAATTCCTCTACTTCAAGCCTGCCCGGGCTGCTGTTATTGAGCTTTACGTCTTCTTTGCTTTGTTTTACCAAGGGGGATACCTCCTCTGTTACGGTATTTATTCTCCATGAATGAGGGCAGGAAGACACTTTACATATACCCATGTGCTGTTGCCTTTGCGGCGAACCGGCAGCAGGGCACGGTTTTTGTCGGAGGCACCGCAAGAGTAGCAGGTAATGGCATCGGCAGCAGTATTCTTATTTCTTTGGCGGAGGTGTTCCTTACGGCTTCTTCGGAAAACTCCGGGGCTTCTCGTTCTTTAATACTCAGTGCTCCGGTAGGGCATACTGGAATGCAGAAACCCGCCCCGTCGCAAAGTTCTTCACGTATGACCCTGGCTTTACCGTCCTGCAGTTCGATGGCCCCTTTGGCACAGGGGCCGATGCACTTCCCGCATCCATTGCAAAGTTCTTCGTTGATGCGGACGATTTTTCTTTTAACCACGTTTTATCAGCCTCTTATGTTTTAGGATTCATAAATTATTGTACCCTAAAAACAGTGGTTTTACATAAGTTTAACCGCTGTAAGCACAAAGTCGTTGGTAATGACAAGAGATAAAATCGGGGGATACCCGGGCGTATATCACGGCATTACATTTGTTTTCAATGACGATTTTTTCAATCAAACGCCTCACCAGCAGTTGCCGGCGTGGAAAAGGCAGATTATCAAGTTGTGCCAGGTAGGAAAATGCCATCTTTTCCGGGCGCATATTAGGAGCTGATGAAGTGATTTTTGACAAGCGGCTTTTTTCATTCTCCAAAGCGATAATCCTGGCCGTAATCTGTTTCAGCTGCATAGGAAATTGGGACTCGGGCATTTCCCCGTATTCCAATAAATGATAAAGAATGCGGCGGGCCGCTTGTAACCTCGCCAACTGACTATTAATGTTCTGCAGCTGAACCTCGTAATCGCTCGTGTGTCTAAGGGTATCAGCAATAATGGTTGCAAACGCTGCCGGGTCGTCGAGCCAGGTCTTAACCTGGTCCCAAACGATTTTTTCTAAGTGTTCGGCTTTGATACGCAGGCCGCATTTCTTGCCGCTGCTGGCTGTTTGACGGCAGTAATAGTAGGCGTAGGACCGGTTTTTCTTAGTGGTTTGATGACCGTAAAGCTTTCCGCCGCAGTACCCGCACTGGAGCAGGCCGCTTAAAAGATATTGCCGCTTGTGATATCCTTGTTGTAACCGGCGGATTTGGGACATGCGGGCTTGGGCTTTTTCCCACTGCGTGTATGATATGATGGGTGGTACGGGGACGGGAATCCATTCTTCCCGAGCTCGCAGCGAGGGTTTAACTTTTTCCGACGGCGGTTTGTATTTATTAAGACCAACGTCCTTGCACCGGTAACGGTTAACGAAGAATGTACCGGTGTAAACCGGGTTGGAGAGGATTTGCTTTATGACCATGCGGTGCCAGGGACCGCGACCTTTTTTAGTAGGAATACCGCGCTTGTTCAAGTGCCTGGCAATAGCACTGAAACCCCAGAGAAGATCGGTAAAAAGGTGAAAAATATACCTGACTACGCGAGCTTCCGGTTCATTAATAACTAACGCCGCCTCAGCATGGTCATAATCGTAACCGTAAGGACGGTGGGCGTGAGGCAGTTTGCCGGCTTTGGCTTTTTGAAGCCGCCCGTACATAGTGCGCTCTCGGATTTTTTCCTTCTCATATTGGGCCACTGCTCCGCGAATAGCGTAAAAAAGCTGGCCTTCCGGAGTGTTCTTCCATTCAAAGTTGACAAATTCAAGACGGATGTTTTTTCTTTCGATTTCTTCGGTGACAAGCAGTTGGTGGACAATATTGCGGGCAAAGCGGTCAGGATCAAGGACTACGACCATTTGAATGGCCCCTTGTTTAACAGCTTTGCGCAGGGCGGAAAGACCGGGGCGGGACAACACCGCTCCACTGACGCCCTGGTCCGTAAAGATAAGGCTGCTGGTGGCTCCGAGGCGTTCGGCGTGCCGGCGGCATTGATCGATTTGGTAGTCGATGCTGTAACCTTTGCGGGCCTGTTCCTCAGATGAAACGCGTGCATAAATTCCGGCTGTCAGGCCGGTTTTTCGGGTTTCATGGACGCTCATTCTCTTTTGTGCTCCGGAATGGTTTTAAAATTATTGTCAATTTGCGTAGCCCATTCGACCATTAATTTAAAGCATATTTCCTTTTCGGCGCGGGCCCGCTCCTTATCACAGACAGGTACGATCCGTACAGTAATATTGTTTGCGCACGGTTTGTCACTCGTAGAATCACCCCCCCTTTGCAACATTATGTGTATGAAGAAGGAAAAATGGTGTTATATGTTGTCTTGATGCCCATGTCATGGTAATAACGGTCAAAAAATTTTTCTCTTACAATTATCAATTAGGAGGAATTTTCAAATAAAACACGAATAATATGTCGGACAAATAGAATTGTTTGCAGTCCGTTCTAAGTACCACACACTACCAAGGGATTTATTTAATCCTTAATAAAAATTTTTACAAAGGGGTGGTTTGGTGGAAGCTCAAGGTCGCGAACAATGGGGAACAAGAGTAGGCTTCATCTTGGCCGCTGTGGGCTCAGCCATCGGGCTGGGTAACATCTGGCGGTTCCCGTACATGGCCTACGAGAATGGTGGTGGTGCTTTTTTAATTCCATACTTTTTCGCGCTGCTGACGGCCGGTATTGCGATTATGATTTTGGAATTTGGTATCGGCCACAAATACCGGGGTGCTGCTCCGGCAACGTTTGCTGCTATTAACAAAAACTGGGAATGGCTTGGTTGGCTGCAAACCCTCGTGGCGTTTTGCATTTCGGTCTATTACGTTGTAATTATCGGTTGGGCTATTTCATATTTCTACATGTCATTTGGGCAGGGATGGGGCGACGACCCCAAAGGATTTTTCTTTGAAAATTTCCTGCACCTTACTGAGGGTCCTTTCCAATTGGGATGTCTCGTGTGGCCTATCCTCGGCGCTACGCTTATTGCGTGGCTGATTAACTGGATAGTTCTTTACAGCGGCGTCCGGCGTGGCATTGAGGTCGCGAACAAGATCTTTATGCCCATCCTTTTTGTGCTGGTACTGGTTATGCTGGTGCGTGGTGTGACGCTTCCCGGTGCTGCGGAAGGCCTGAATTGGTTGTTCCGTCCCGATTTCAGCGCTATTTGGGATTATAGGGTATGGGCCGATGCCTACGGTCAGATCTTCTTCAGCTTGAGCATCGCTTTTGCTATCATGATTACTTATTCCAGTTATCTGCCTAAGAAATCCGATATTGTCAACAATGCTTTTATGACGTCCCTCATTAACTGCGGTTTTAGTATGCTGGCAGGCATCGCTGTTTTCAGCATCCTGGGCTACATGGCGGCTGAGCAGGGAAAGGCCATTCAGGATGTTGCCGGTGCCGGTGTCGGTTTGGCCTTTGTGACTTTCCCGCAGGCCATTAACCTGCTTCCCGCTGCATCGTTCTTTGGAGCGCTGTTCTTCTTGTCGCTGACTTTTGCAGGGTTGTCTTCAGAAATATCAATCAACGAGGCTGTTATTTCCGCTTTGATGGATAAGTACGGTTGGAGCCGCAAGGTTGTCGCCACCTGGTTCTGTATCGTTGGTTTTGTTATCAGCCTGTTCTTTGTAACCGGCGGCGGTCTGTATCTGCTGGATATCGTTGACCATTTCATTAACAACTTCGGTATTGTTTTCGGAGGTCTGATTGAGGTCATACTCCTAAGCTGGTTCTTTAACTTAGAAAGCGTCAGAAAGCACATCAATGCTGTTTCTGATTTTGCCGCCGGAGCCTGGTGGAAGTTCTGCCTGCAGGCCGTTACCCCGATTGTACTAGGCTACATGGCTATTGCCAACCTTATCGGCGATATTAGGGAACCCTATAGCGGGTATCCAGTAGGTGCCCTGATAGCCTTCGGTTGGGTTGTTGTTGTGGGTGTCGTAGTTGCTGCCTTTATTCTTCAGGCATCGAAGGGTAAAGGTCGTATGCTGGACAGCTCGAGCAATCTCTAATAAAGGGGGTAACAAAATGTCGGCTGGCGCAGTGATAATGATGATCTTCGGACTTGCAGTTACCTGGGGCGGGGCAGCCATCTGCATAAACCTTGCGATGAAAAAGAGAGGGATATAGCCCGAAATTTTAGATCTTACTTTACTACCCCGGTCGTAATGACCGGGGTATTTTGTGTTATAAACGTAGTTATAAACGTACGGTCCCGGCCATATAATAGTTAGAACCTTTTATCAAAGGAGCCGGGATCATGCGTGTCTTATATTTTCAAGGGACCGTTAAGGAGTTTCGGAAGTGGCTTATAAAGTGGCGGCACCTTGGCTCAATGCCTGCCCGGTACTTGGCGTACAGCAAATACCGTCAGTGAACGTGCATTTGGCGCACTATTCTTGGGTTTTGACCGTTTCCTGTTTTTGCAAGGTACGCTTTTCCGCCATCCGGTGTTTGAATTCCTCTACTTCAAGCCTGCCCGGGCTGCTGTTATTGAGCTTTACGTCTTCTTTGCTTTGTTTTACCAAGGGGGATACCTCCTCTGTTACGGTATTTATTCTCCATGAATGAGGGCAGGAAGACACTTTACATATACCCATGTGCTGTTGCCTTTGCGGCGAACCGGCAGCAGGGCACGGTTTTTGTCGGAGGCACCGCAAGAGTAGCAGGTAATGGCATCGGCAGCAGTATTCTTATTTCTTTGGCGGAGGTGTTCCTTACGGCTTCTTCGGAAAACTCCGGGGCTTCTCGTTCTTTAATACTCAGTGCTCCGGTAGGGCATACTGGAATGCAGAAACCCGCCCCGTCGCAAAGTTCTTCACGTATGACCCTGGCTTTACCGTCCTGCAGTTCGATGGCCCCTTTGGCACAGGGGCCGATGCACTTCCCGCATCCATTGCAAAGTTCTTCGTTGATGCGGACGATTTTTCTTTTAACCACGTTTTATCAGCCTCTTATGTTTTAGGATTCATAAATTATTGTACCCTAAAAACAGTGGTTTTACATAAGTTTAACCGCTGTAAGCACAAAGTCGTTTTCGATGCACCGCGCCGCATAAGTTGCCAGGCGGGTTCCTTTCGTAGGGTTATAGGTCTTAATGGCCTTAATTAAACCAATGGTACCGATGGAAATGAGATCGTCCAGGTCTTCTCCGGTATTGTCATATTTTTTTATTATGTGCGCGACAAGCCTTAAGTTATGTTCGGTAAGAATGTGACAGGCTTCCTGGTTACCTTCCAGCATAAGATCTAGGTACTTTTTTTCTTCTTCGCGGGAAAGGGGTTGTGGAAAGGTATTGTTAGTGATGTAAGATAACAATAAAAGGATACCGTTAATTACAGAGACGACGCCGATACTAAGGATGGTCGGTAGCATAGGACACCTCCCCAAATCTATGCATTTTATTCTATGAAAGTTCGCCATAATGTGTACCGGTTACTAAAACATTAAAGAGAAGGAAGATTATCCTCGCTTGACGAAAAATGGAGCAAGATGTTTAATGGAGATGGTTGTCTATGGTTCTTCCTGCTTCGGCGGCTATCTTGGCAGGTGGGAAGAGTAAACGCATGCGGGTTCACAAGGCTTTTCTCGAACTCGCCGGCAAGACTTTGATGGAACGTATTCTCTGGGAATTATCACCCTATTTTCGGGATGTTTTGATTGTGACTAACGATCCTGTGCGTTACCGGCGTTTCGGTACAAGGATCGTTAGTGACATATACCCGGATATGGGGCCTTTAAGCGGCATTCATTCGGCACTGGTACACAGTGAACACCGATACGTTTTTGTTGTCGCGTGTGACCTTCCTTTTGTAAACGGTCTCCTGGTAAAAAGGATGGTTGAGAGTATAGAAGACTATGACTGCGTGGTGCCCAAAATCAATGGCTATACGGAACCTTTATACGCCGTTTATGCCCGGAGTTGTATTAGGTATATTGAGAATTGCCTCTTGGAGAAAAAACTTAAGGTTTCCGATTTATTTTCACAGGTGCGGGTAAAGTATATGGAAGAAAAAGATATTTGTAATATTGTAGATCCCAGCACGACTTTTTACAATGTTAATTTCCCGCAAGATTGGGCGCAGGCGTGGAAGATTTTAAGTAAAAGTGTATCGGAACAAGTTGCTGTGCCAAATATTGCCGAAACAACCCCTCTCTTTGTTACGGTAGTTGGAACTTCTGATTCCGGCAAGACGGCGCTGGTAACCGGTCTGGTAAAGTATTTTACAGAGCGCGGTTTTAAGGTAGGTACCGTAAAACATTGTCCCCACGGAGCGGATCTCGACAGAGAGGGGAAAGATACCTGGCGGCATGCCCATGCGGGAGCTACCATGACAGGATTACTTACCCCGGAAGGTTATGTTATTCAGCGAAAACAGCGGGAAGCGGACCTTGGAGATGTATTGGGCCATTTTACCGGTGTTGATCTAGTTCTGGTGGAAGGGTTTAAAAATCAAGATTACCCTAAGATTTTAGTCCATGGCGGTGGTGCCTGGGAAGGCAGCGTAACGGGTTTGATTGCCGTTGCCGGGACGCCACCTCCCGGGATTACGGCGCCGGTTTTTGACCCTGAAGACTACCGGCAGATAGGGGAAGAAATCTTTAAATACCTCGGCCTCGATAAGTAACAGGGGGATCCAGTATGCGCCTATTTTATCCCAAACTGTATGTAGACTCTCTTTTTGACATCGACCTGGATATACTGCACCGTAATAACATCAAGGGCATTATTCTTGACCTGGATAATACCATAATGGAACGGGGCGCTAATGCCATACCACCGGAGGTTGTTTCCTGGTTGGAAAGATTACGTCGTAACGGATTTGAACTTAGTATTGTATCTAATAGTCGTACCCGCGAAGCGGCCAAACTGGCCCGCAAGCAAGGTATTCCTGCCATTATCCGGGCGGCCAAACCCCGCCGCCGGCCTTTCAAGAAGGCCCTGGCTATGATGGGTACAAAGCCCGGGGAAACCGCCGTGATAGGCGATCAAATCTTCACCGACGTGCTGGGAGGTAACCGCTTGGGGATGTTTACTATTCTGGTACGTCCCATGGCAGGCAAGGAGTTTATCGGTACGAGACTTATCACCCGGCAGCTCGAAAAAGTTTTTCTGCCCAAAATACGTCGTCAATTCAGCCACGAGAGGAGATGCTCCAATGATTAATGCCGACACAAGGTTGGTTGGGCTTCTGGGCACTCCCGTGAGGTACTCTTTGTCTCCTGTGATGCAAAACGCGGCTTTCCACGAGCTTGGGCTTAATTACGCATACGTAGCTTTTGATGTTGGCCGCGCCGATCTCGCCGTGGCGGTTGGGGGGATCAAGGCCCTCGGTTTGGCCGGCGCTAATGTTACCGTTCCCCACAAGGAAGCTGTGTTTGCCCTCGTGGACGAAGTTTCCCGGTCGGCTTACCTTACTGGCGCGGTAAATACCATTGTCAACCAGGGTGGCAAGCTAGTTGGTTATAATACGGACGGAGAAGGGTTCATTGCATCTTTAAAGGAACACAACTTTGATCCCACCGGAAAACAAGCCGTTGTCATCGGTGCCGGGGGTGCATCGCGCGCCGTGTGCACTGCCCTGGGATTGAACGGGATGAAGCGGATTGTCTTGGTAAACCGTTCTACGGAACGAGCGGGCAAGATCGCGGCTATCCTGAATGAAATCGGTATGAATACGGCGGTCTATCATTGGGACGCATTGGTTTGCCGCGACGATAAGTTGCGGGGAGAGTTCGCGAACGCCGCACTGGTGGTCCAGACGACACCTTTGGGAATGCATCCCCGGGAGGATGAGCTGGTTCCGGTTCCTCCGGAGTGGTGCTCCGCGGAGCACTTAGTATACGACTTGGTATATAATCCTCCCGAAACGGCTTTGCTGCGGATGGCGCGGCAGGCAGGGGCCCGGACGGCCAACGGGCTGGGAATGTTGGTCCACCAGGGTGCGGAAGCCTTCAAGCTTTGGACAGGCAAGGATGCGCCTTTGGATGTGATGCGCGCGGTTGTAAACGGTTATTTTAATTCCAAGGTCACCTGCCGGAAAAACTTCGTGCCTCGTGAGGGTATGAAGTAACTTTCTCGGGGTAATTGAGTAGTTTCCATTTTGGTATTTAAGGTAAAGGATGATGTTGCTTTGTTACGTTATCTTTCAGCCGGTGAATCACATGGCCGCGCCCTTGTGGCCATAATTGAAGGGCTGCCCGCCGGTATGCCAATAACCACTGATTACATTAACCGGCAGTTGGCACGCAGGCAGGGTGGTTACGGTCGCGGCAAGAGGATGGCTATCGAAACGGATACCGTTACCATCCTTTCCGGTGTACGGGGAGGATACACGTTAGGAAGCCCTATAGCCCTGCAGATTGAAAACAAGGATTGGGCGAACTGGGAGAAAACGATGAGCCCGGAGGAAGGAGTACCCCCTGGTGACCGGGTGGTCAGCAAGCCGCGCCCGGGCCACGCGGATTTGGCCGGAGCCTTGAAGTACGGGCATAAGGATATGCGCAATGTTTTGGAACGTGCCAGTGCGCGGGAAACCGCCATCCGTGTTGCTGCCGGCAGTATGGCACGGCGGCTGTTGGAAGAAATGGGCATCGAAGTGTTTGGTTTTATCAGACGTATTGGGGCCGTAAAAGTGGATGTCGGGGATATGGCGCCGGATATCCTTAAAGCCCGTGCCGCAGCTTCGGAAATGTTATGTCCTGATCCGGTCCTGGCTTACCGCATGATGGAAAGCATTGACCATGCCCGGGAGGCCGGTGACAGCCTGGGGGGCGAATTTGAAATCCGGGTAACCGGCGTACCGCCGGGACTCGGCAGCTACGCACAGTGGGATCGTAAGCTGGATGCCCGGCTGGCGGGCGCTGTTATGAGTATTCAGGCCATCAAGGGAGTTGAAATCGGGCTTGGATTTGAGGCAGCGTCACGGTTTGGATCTCAGGTTCAGGACGAAATTTTCTTCGATCCCGGCCGCGGGTTTTACCGGTCCACGAATAATGCCGGTGGTATCGAAGGGGGCGTCTCCAACGGCGAGACAATTGTGGTAAGGGGTGCTATGAAGCCTATTCCGACTCTACGCCGGGCGCTGCGCAGTGTTGATTTTGTGACCAAGGAACCGGTCGAAGCCGCCGTGGAGCGTTCCGATATCTGTGCCGTTCCTGCGGCCTGTGTTATTGGTGAAGCTGTAGTGGCCTGGGAAGTCGCCTGTGCCTTTCTTGAGAAGTTTGGCGGGGACAGCCTGCAGGAGGTACAGTATAACTACCGGGGATACCTGGCGCGATTGAAAGAGGTGTAAGACCTGAAAAATATCGTATTAATCGGTTTTATGGGGACCGGCAAAAGTACCGTGGGGCGGCGCTTGGCGAGACACCTGGGTTTAAGGTTCATTGATACTGATGAAGAGATTGAACGCTTAACGGGCAAGACAATCCAACGCATTTTTCGGGAAGACGGGGAACGCCGGTTTCGTTCCGAAGAAGCACTTTTGTGCCGCCGCGTTGCTTCTGCCGAAGGCCTGGTTATAGCTACCGGGGGGGGCATGGTGCTCGATCCGGAAAATGTCCGGCTGCTGCGGCGAAACGGTATTCTTATCGGGCTTAAGGCCCACCCGGACGTTATTTTCCAGCGGGTACGCAGGAAAGAAAACCGTCCTTTATTACAAGGTGATACGGCAGCGCGTATTAAAGAACTATTGAACGCGCGCCAAGGGGTTTACGATGTGGCTGATGTTACCATAGACACCGGTGATAAATCGCCGGAAGACGTGGTGGATGTCATCCTTGAGTATTTGGAAGGAAGATACGCTTTTGGCTAGAGAAGTTACCGTCAATCTTGGTCCACGGAGTTATCCTATCTGTATCGGTGATGCTTTGCTGCCGGAAACTGGCTGGCTGGTATCGCATGTCCGGCTTACCGGCCGTGTAATGGTGGTTACCAATCCCACGGTAGGAAAATTGTACGGTGAAGTGGTAAGAGGCAGCCTGGAAAAGGCGGGTTTTACCGTAGTATGGGCGGAAATTCCTGATGGGGAAGAGTTTAAGACGTTAGATACGGCGTCGTTGCTTTATGATACGGCATTTCAAAATAACCTTGATCGCTGGAGTGCGGTCATTGCCCTGGGAGGGGGCGTGGTCGGAGATGTGGCCGGGTTTGTGGCTGCGACTTACATGCGGGGTGTTCCGTTTATTCAGGTGCCTACTACGCTGCTTGCTCAGGTGGACAGCAGTGTCGGCGGCAAGGTGGCCGTAAATCACCCTAAGGGCAAGAACATCATCGGTGCCTTTTACCAGCCCCGCCTGGTTATAGCGGATACGGGCACGCTTAAAAGCCTGCCCCCGCGCGAGCTTAAAGCGGGTATGGCCGAAGTGATCAAGTATGGAGTCATCAAGGATGCGGCCTTTTTTAGCTGGTTGGAAAAAAATTTGGACCGGGTACTGGCCCTGGACAATGCCGCCCTGCAACAGGTAGTGGAGGTTTCCTGCCGCATCAAGGCTGAGGTGGTAGAAGCCGATGAAACCGAGCAGGGTATGCGCCAGATCCTGAACTTCGGGCATACCGTGGGACATGCCCTCGAAAGCCTGACCAATTACGAAGTCTACCGGCACGGTGAGGCCGTGGCGATAGGAATGGTAGCCGCAGCCCGCATTGCCGTAGCAATGGGATTATTACCGGCCGAAGAGTTTGAACGCCTTAGAAACCTCGTGGTAAGGTGCGGGCTGCCGGAAGCCGTGCCTGATGGGATCGATCCTAAATTACTGTGGACCTACCTGCACTGCGATAAGAAAGCCCGTGGTAGGAAGGTTGTGTTTGTACTGCCCCGGGCGATAGGACAGGTTATCGTTTGTGATAATGTGGTCCCCGAAGTATTCAAGCAAGTAGTGCGATAGGAGCTAGACTATATGACCGCAGATTGGGCACCTAAAAAACAGCTTGGCGACTATCTCATTGAGAATAACCTCATAACCGAAGCACAGCTCCAAGAGGCCTTAAAAATCCAAAGGCAAACCGGCGAGCGCTTGGGGAAAATACTTATAAACCTGGGGTATGTTACAGAACAGGATATTATGGAAGTCCTGGAGTTTCAGTTAGGGATTCCCCAGGTAGAGCTTTCTAAGTATACCATCGACCCGCTGGTAGTGAAAAGCGTTCCCGAAAAACTCATTCGCCGCTATAAGGCCATTCCGATAAAAAAACAGGGCAGGCAGTTGACGGTTGCCATGGTGGATCCGCTGAACGTGGTGGCCATTGATGACCTGCGGTTGGCCTCCGGACTTGAAATTATTCCGGTGCTGGGCAGTGAAAAGGAAATCGACGCTGCCATTCAAAAGTACTTTGCCCTACCTGAACTGGAAAAGGTAGCGGAAGAATTGGGCGGCGTAGAGACATTGCGCCGGGAAGCGGTAACCCTTGACGACAGCGATGAGGCCCAGGTTGACGAAGGTCCGGTGGTACGCTTGGCTCATTCTCTGATTACCCAGGCCATCCAGGAACAGGCGAGTGATATTCATATCGAACCTGAACAAGAACATGTACGGGTTCGTTACCGGATAGACGGTACCCTGCGGGAAATTATGAAACTACCCCGCAAATTCCAATCCCCGCTGACTTCCCGGATTAAGATCATGGCCGAAATGAATATTGCGGAGAAACGCTTACCGCAGGACGGGCGGATTCAAATAAAGTATCGGGAAAGAGATATTGACCTGCGGGTGTCATCTATGCCGACCGTATTTGGCGAGAAGATCGTGATTCGCCTGCTGGATAAAAGCCGGGTTCCGTTAAGCCTTGGGGAATTAGGCTTCAGTAGTCGAAACCTGGAACGGTTTAACAAGATTATCAGGCAGCCTTACGGCATGGTTTTGATAACGGGTCCTACGGGAAGCGGTAAAACCACCACACTCTACGCGGTACTGAGGGAGCTAAGCAATCCTGAAGTGAACACTGTTACCATCGAGGACCCGGTAGAATATCTGTTAGACGGGATTTCCCAGATCCAGGTTAACCCTGTGGTAGGGCTGACTTTTGCCCGAGGACTGAGGTCGATCCTGCGGCAGGACCCCGATATTATTATGGTCGGTGAGATCCGCGACCGGGAGACCGCCGAGATAGCGGTACAGGCCGCCAATACCGGTCACCTGGTATTGTCCACTCTGCATACCAACGATGCGGCAGGGGCTTTAACGAGGTTGACCGATATGGGCGTTGAGCCGTTCCTAGTGGCGTCAAGCGTACTTGGTGTCGTGGCCCAGCGCTTGGTGCGTGTTATCTGCTCCCGCTGCCGCGAAACGGTTCAGTTATCTCCTGGAACGCCGGAACATTACTTTATGGGTCTTGACCCTGAGAAACCTATTACGGCATTTTGTGGGAAGGGATGCCGGTTCTGCAATTACACCGGCTTTAAGGGGCGCACCGCTATTAGCGAGGTGCTTCCTCTTAGCGCCCGTATACGCCAGCTGGTTAACGAGAAGGCGTCTTCCGATCGTATCCGCCGACAGGCCATAGATGAAGGGATGATATCGATGCACCGCGATGGGGTGCAGAAAGTACTGGAAGGTATTACGACAGTTCAGGAACTAATGCGGGTATCTCATGCCGATGAAACCAATTAAAAGGGGTGTTGTAGATGCCAGCTATTACCGAAATCCTGCGCGTGGCGCGTGATGCGGGGGCTTCGGACGTACACCTGACGGTTGACAGCCCTCCTTTTTTACGCCTGCACGGTCGCCTTTTACCTTTGGATCGCGCGGTCCGGGAAGGTTGGTTGTCTGTTAATGACACTCTACAGCAGCCACTATCGGAAGATAAACTATGGCAACTAGCTAGAAAAATGCTGTCTTCCGACCAGTGGAACCGGTTAAAAGAATACGGTGAATGTGACCTGGCTTTTGCCCTGGAGAGCCTCGGCCGGTTTCGCGTTAACGTATACCGGCAGAGCGGCCGTATTGCCCTTGCTATCAGGTTGCTGCATTCAAGGATTTCGTCTTTTCGCGAGTTGGGGTTACCGCCCGTATTGGAACAGCTATCGCGTAAAACCAGGGGCCTGTTGCTTGTCACCGGCCCCACCGGATCCGGCAAGTCCACTACCCTGGCCGCGGTGATCGACCTTATCAACAGCGAGCGGGACTGCCACATCATTACTCTGGAGGATCCGGTGGAGTATGTCCATCACCACAAGCGTTCCTTAATACACCAGCGCGAAATCGGACAGGATTCGCTTTCCTTTGCCAACGCCTTACGGGCGGCCTTGCGGCAGGACCCCGATGTCATCCTGGTCGGTGAGATGCGTGATGTCGAAACCATCGGTATTGCCATTACGGCTGCCGAGACCGGGCACCTGGTCCTGGCCACACTGCATACCTCTAGTGCTGCGGAGACCATCGACCGTATTGTAGACGTCTTTCCGCCCCACCAGCAGCAGCAAATTCGCCTCCAGCTTTCCAATACCCTCCAGGGAGTCGTGGCCCAGCAGCTCATTCCCCGTTCGGACCAAAAAGGACGCGTGCTGGCTGTTGAGGTCCTGGTAGCCACACCCGCGGTACGCAATCTTATTCGTGAAGGTAAAACTTATCAGATTTTCTCCCAGATTCAGACCGGGAGCCGCTACGGTATGCAGTCTCTTGACAACGCGCTGCGTGCCCTGTACCAGGCCGGCTTGATTACGCGGGATGAGTTAATTAGCCGGGCCAGTGATGCGGCATTTGTTCAACGGTAAAAAGAAAATTATTCCGTTTTAGGCAGGATTATGGTGAATGCTAAAGAAATATGTCTAGCTGCAGCAACTTTGGTTCTATCGTATCTATTTATGGGATAATTACGTGAAGAGTGATGCCTATGCCGCTGGTGTTTGGTTATAAAGCCCGCGATGCCCGGGGCCGGCTTGTTAGCGGCTTTGTAGAGGCTGAAAGTGAGGCGGCTGCCGTCGCGTCACTGCGGGAACGGAATTATTACGTGGTGAATTTGCACGCCGCCCCTGAAAAGCAGCGGGAAACGGACCTAGCTTCTATATTCCGTAAAAAGGTTTCGGCCCGTGACCTGGCTGTGTTCTGCCGGCAGTTTAGCGCTATGATTAATGCCGGTGTACCGGTACTTCAAAGCATTCATATCCTGGCGAAGCAGGCCGAAAACAGGCACTTGCGTTCTGTGCTATCCCAGGTGGCCGAACACCTGGAAAGCGGGTCGAGCTTATCAGAAGCCTTTCGCTTTTTCCCAAGAGAATTTCCTACGGTATTTACCAGTATGATCGAGGCCGGGGAAGTCGGCGGGGTGCTCGAGGATGTATTATCCCGCCTCGCCGTGCATTTTGAAAAGGAGCAGAAAATCCGCGACAAAACGGTTTCGGCTTTAACCTATCCGGTTGTTGTACTAGTGGTGGCCGTTATTGCCGTTGCCGTATTGTTGACCTTTGTATTGCCGACCTTTGTCGGGGTTTTACAGCAGCTAAGCGTGACTCTGCCCTGGCCGACCCGGGTCACGCTTGGTATCAGCGGTTTTTGCCGGGAGTACTGGTATCTGGTATTTGGAGTATTAGGGCTCTTTCCACTGCTTTTCCGGATGTTACTCCAAAGCGATGCCGGCCGGGAGTGGTGGGATCGGCTTCTTTTACGGCTGCCCATCTTTGGAAAGTTAGTGCAGAAGATTATCATTGCCCGCTTCAGCCGGACTCTTGCAACTTTGGTTAGAAGCGGGGTACCGATTATGCAGGCGCTGGATGTGGTAAGAAAAACGGCGGGTAACGTTGTAGTGGCCAAAGTAATTGAGCAAACGACGGCCAATGTCGGCGAGGGAGGTGAAATCGCCGGGCTTTTGGAGAAAAGCGGAGTATTCCCCTTGATGGTGGCTAAAATGATCGCAGTAGGTGAAGAAACCGGTGCCCTGGATTCGCTACTGGAGAAAGTGGCGGATTTTTACGAGGATGAAGTGGATCACAGCGTTTCACAGCTTTCTTCGATGCTGGAACCCGTAATGGTAATTATCATGGGCGGTATTGTAGGTTTCATTATCCTGTCAGTCTTACTGCCGATGTTTGATGTTATCGGGTCGTATGGGGGATAGGCGCGGAGTGTGAGGGGTAAGGAGTCAGGAGAAAGCATGAAGCGGGAAGTAGGAAGCGGGTAGGAGTTAGGAACTGAATATTTGGGGACATAGTTAGTTAACGAATTAATATTGAGGGGGTATCTGGTATGAAAAGGTTGTTACGGTTAATCCGCCGGCAGGCGCGCAACGAAAAAGGTTTCACCCTGATCGAGCTGATGGTCGTCGTGATCATCCTGGGTATCCTGGCGGCTATAGCCGTCCCGCGGTTTATAGGACAAACGGATACGGCTAAGCAAAAGGCTGCTTTGGCAGAATTGGCGTCCATTAAGACAGCCATCGAGATTTATTATGCCGAGAATAGTACGCTACCATTTAGTGGTAATCACACACTTACTGATGAATTGACAAACTCTGGAATTGATAATCCAATAGATCCTTGGGGGGGAAGTTATCACTACGATACTAGTGGTGATAGTTATGTAGTATACTGTCAAGACCCAGATGGCCACTACTATTTCATTAGTGATAACTGTTCTCCTTACGGTCCATATGGGGATGAGCCACAACCAGGGGCATCGAGGCCCCCTACTAGTGGGATTTAATCTCTTTTAAAAACATCCTTAGTCCATAATTATTATTTAAGAAGGGGTTTTAAAAGGGACCAGAATTGAAAGTACGGTTTATGGACTATTTGAATAACTACTAATCTACGGTACGGTATGAAATAGATTCGTGTATTAGTTTCATTTATGTATAGGGTTTTCAAGATATTGGTCCAAAGGGACAGGGATGAAGGGAAATAATTCAGTGCATTGGTTGGTTTTTTATGCTTGGAATATTAGTATTGCTAGTAGCCGGTTTTTTGATAGGCTCCTTCCTCAACGTCTGTATTCACCGGATACCGCGGGGCGGGTCGGTGGTGGTACCCTCGTCCCGCTGCCCCCGGTGCGGGCACCGGCTGGGCGCCGCCGACCTGGTGCCTGTACTGAGCTGGCTGCTGCTGCGGGGCAGATGCCGTTATTGTGGGGGGGCTGTCAGTTTACGCTACCCGCTGGTGGAACTGCTTACCGGATTTGCTTTCGCCCTGGTGTTCTTAAAGACGGGCTTCAACTTAATGTTGCTCAAGTATTTGGTCCTTACTTCACTTCTGATCACGGCATCATTTATTGACTTGGAACACTATATTATTCCTAATCAATTGATTGTTTTCGGACTGGGGAGCGGTTTGCTTTTAAGTCCGTTTACCCAACCAGGTATTGTCTCCAGTCTCATTGGGGCGTTACTCACGGGAGGAGTGCTTCTGCTCCTGGCTGTGGCTAGCCGAGGCGGGATGGGCGGCGGCGACATCAAACTGGCGGCCGTGGTGGGCCTTTACCTGGGATGGTCCCAGGGGTTACTGGCCCTTTTTTTGGCAGCGGTGATGGCAGGAGCTGCGGGGTTAGTACTGATGGTCCTCCGCATAAAAGGCCGCAAGGATTACATTGCCTTCGGGCCCGGCATTGCTGCCGGGGCTTTCGTAACGATATTATGGGGAGAATCCATTGTGCAGTGGTACCTGGCAAGCTTTTGGTAGCGCCTTGGAAATTGATGAGTGAGGTGCGGCAAGGTGTCGCAGGCCCGGATAAGAACTGAAGCCGGACTTACCCTGTTGGAAATGGTTATTGTGATGCTTATTATGGGCGTACTCCTGGCGGTAGCTGTGCCCAGTATTACCAAAACTACGGCCCGTGCTAATTTGGATACCATAACTCGCCAGTTGATGGCCGACATTCGCGAGGCCCGAGAACGTACTATGGCCGAAAAACAGACTTATTTCGTGCGCTTTTATCCCGACGTGGAAAAATACAAGGTTTTTAAAGCCGGTGGTTCCGACCGGTGGGTGGAGTTCCCGGCCCATATCGACTTAACCAGTACTAATTTTCCTAATCATGAAATGTATTTCAATGTTATTACCGGTGCTCCCAGCCGGGGCGGATATGTAACAATATGTAACACCCAGACTAGTGAATACCGTTATGTTATTGTTACCCCCGTTACCGGACGAGTAAGGATAGATAACACTCCTCCCGAGGAGCAATAAGGTATGAAGTTTATTAGGAAATTTTTTAAGGATGAAACTGGGCTTACTCTTTTAGAGGTCCTAGTGGCTACCGTAATTCTCGGTGTGGCCGTAGCGGCTATGTTTAATATGTTCGTTGTGGGCAGTCATATAGCCGTTGATGCGCAGGCTGAAACCCAGGCCCTTAACTTGGCGCAGAAGGTGCTGGAAGAGTATAGGGCCATGCCATATGGAGAGGTGGTATCGACAACCGAACCGCAGAACCTTGCTGTAGACGGTTATATCTATACCGTTGACGTCGTGGAAGGAGAGAGTTCCAAAACTGTCACCGTGACGGTAAGCTACCCGGTGGGTGGTCGTACCGAAACGTTATCGCTTACCATGGAGCGTGTAAATTGGTGATGTTACCCGAATGGCGCACCATATTACACAATCAGCGTGGAGTAACCCTGGTTGAGGCTCTTACTGCTGCCGTCTTGCTTGCAATAGTGCTGGTTGGGGCCTTTGGGCTTTATGAACAAGGAGTGCGCCATTGGGTGCACACCGAAGCCAATCTGGATGTTCAGGATAACCTGCGTATTGCGATGGATTTTTTAGTGCGGGATATCAGACAGGCGCGGGAGATCATATTTCCATCGCCAGAGTCTCCGGTAGATTTCAATAAAGATATAGCAGGAGAGACGGAGAAGGTACTAATTCTCATAGTTCCTAACGGAGAAGAAGACGTTAAGGTAACTTATCAATGGAAAACTTCAGGAGCAGGCTCGGAAAGATTTGTACTTGATCGCCGGTATGGTGAAGGCAGTCCCTATAACCGGGTGGCCTATGGCATTACAAGGGTACTGGTGGAGCAGCCAGTACCGGGAGTGGTTGAGATAATGCTGAGCGGGAATACCGGCTATGAAGAGTTAACCGTACAGACTACGGTGCGGGCTCGGGCGTTATCGGAGTGATGTTTCACGTATAGGGAGCGATTTCCTTGATGACTCGTTACCTGTTTAAAAAGTCCGGTCAAGCCCTGTTGGCCGTAGTTATGGTTTTGGCGGTGCTTCTAATTTTGGGGGCGGCAGCGACCACTCTTGCGGCAAGCGGAAAGAAGGCTATTGTTAGACAGAAGGAAAAAACCCAGGCCTATTATATTGCAGAAGCCGGAGTGGAACGGGCATTCTTAAAAATTAAGCAGGAATATGATTGGTTTACTAGCTTACCAATTGAAGAAAACGTTATCTTAAGTGAATTATGTGGGGTGAATTATGCGCAGGGACAAATCGAGGAAGTAATAGTAAAAAAATCTATGGCTGGCATAGGAACAAAGGCGGAAGTAACCGCGACCGGGAGTTATGGCTTGGCTCGGAAAATACTTAAAGTTAGTATTCGGATTTTTTCTCTTGCTAATCTGTTGAACGGCATTAGTATACTTCCACCTGAGCCAGTTTTGCTGCAGATAGGTGGTAATATAAACATAGACTGTCCTGACTTGCTTGTAAACGGAAGTTTAGCCCTAAAAGGGAATAGTTCAGTAACGGGAGATATATATGCTTCAGGTGTTGTAAGCGGACAGGATCAAGTCGAGGGATTAATTTATGAGGATTACTTGCCTTTTCCCTCATTTCCTGACTTAGATCAAGACTGGTTTAGGGATCACGCGACGGCATTTTTTAATGAAGACATAACTATCGGTGAACCATCAGGTGCGACTGGCGGTCAAGGCGGAAAACAAGGTGGAAAACAAGATGGAGGACAAGGGGGAGAACAAGTCGATCTAGATATTTCGCAGCTAACCCAAGAAGGTATTTACTTTATCGATGGAAATGTTACGATTTCGGGAACATATAATGTCCCGGCTATTATCGTGGCTACGGGCAATATCGAAATTTGTGATGATCTTAAAAGAACAGATAATAATGGTGATTTTTTACTTACTCTTATTGCTTTTGGTAGTAAGAGTCATACAAACGGGGACGTTTCCGTGAAGAAAGGGAATACCGATGTCGAAGCTTTAATCATAAGCTATGGTTGTTTCGATACACACGGAAATAGTTCGTTATATGGCGGGATAGTAGCACAGGGTCTAAATCTAACCGGTGGAGTACAAGTTGCCTGTGACCCGAATATTATACGACAAAATCTACCGGAAGAAATTGTATGTTATAACCCCTTAATAAAGATTAAATCCTGGAACGAATTGTAATTATTGTAATTATTGGTTCTAGTGATAGGGTTTGGGGGCAACAATTTGATGAAATGGATGCCAAGCGGTTTAAAACGCCTGCTTTCCAGGAAGGTGGGCACGGTAGCGGCGGTTGATATCGGTTCTCATCATATCAAGGCCCTTAAGGTTACGATAGGACCTGACGCACCGCGGGTTATTGGTTCGGCCCGGGCACCGACACCTGCCGGAGCTTTGGACGATGCTGTCAATGGAGACCTTCTGATTTCGGCGTTGAAGCAGGTGGTTCAGGATGCGGGAGTAACTTCCGAGGTTCCGATTATAACGGCTATAGGTGGTAATAAGGTTATTACCAGAGATATTTTAATGCCGGTAATGCCCTCCAGGGAATTGGAAGCATCTTTAAAGTGGGAAGCCGAAAGGTTTATACCCCTGCCGGTTAAGGATTTGATTGTCAAACACGTTAACCTGGGTGAGAAAGATACAAAAGAAGGGCGGCGGCTGCATATTTTGTTAGCAGCCGCACCGAGAAATTTGGTTTACTCCTATCATACCCTTTTCGAGGCGGCGGGTCTTACTTTAAAGGCCATCGATCTTCAGGCTTTTGCCCTCTGGCGCTGTTTTTGTTTTGGAAAGGATATGGCGAGCTGCGCGGGAACGGTGGCCATCGTCAATATTGGTGCTGCGACGACTCAGCTGGTCATTGTCCGTGACGGGGAAATTCAGTTCACCCGCTCGCTGTTGGGAGGTGGTAATGCCGTTACGGAAACGATAGCTCAAATGCAGGGTATAAATGTCCATAATAACGAAGTAGGGCAGGAAGATGCCGCCGCTACGTCATCCTTACAGACAGAGCTGGATGAGCAATTCCGTATGCCGTTTTTAGATTTTGTTTTGCAAACCGGATTGGGGGAAATCGCCCGGGATATAAGACGTTCTATGAAGTGGTATCAAGCTCAGCAGTCTGGGGATAGCGTGGAGAAGGTTATTGTAAGCGGTGGCGGCAGTAAATTTGAGGGGATTCAGAATATTCTTGCTGAGCAGCTGGAGATTCCAGTGGAAGCGGCGGAAAGCGTGTTGACTTTGCCGGCGGAGGAAGAGGCGTGCGATCCTGCCTTCGATGTCGCCCTGGGCCTGGCTCTCCGGGAGGTGGACACGACATACAGGGTCAACATCCTTCCTGACGAGCTTGCCAGGGGAGATCAGCCCACCGGCCTGCGGTTACCTTCTCGCCCTGTGCTGATAGGTTTGGTGAGCGGGGTGCTTTTGCTGGGTGCGTACGGGGCTTTTCTTTCTTCCTGGTTTTCGGCGGGCCAGGAACTCGAGGAGACAAGGGTACAGCTGCGGGCTTTAGAACCGACACTACAGAAAGTAGAGGAAGTACGGGCCGCTAAAGAAAAGGCTCAGGCCAGGGTGGATGCCTGGCGCGGTATTATGAATGAGCGCGCCGTATGGACACCGCTGCTGGATGACCTGCAGTACAGTTTACCCGTTGATATGTGGTTTACCCGGGTGACCATTGGTGAGAGGAAAACGATGGCGCAGGGGGAAAAGGAAAGCACCTTTGAGATTCCCGGTGTTTCAATGATAACCATCGAAGGTTCTTCCCTTTCCGTGCCCTCGGTGGGTGTTTTTGTACGTAATTTGCAGTTGCTCTCTTATTTTAGCAGTGTGGAAGTGATTGAAATCACCGAAGACAAGGAAGGGTCGTTTTATAATTTTAAGCTTGTTTGCTACTTGGGTGGGTCGTAGACCATGTGGAATAATTTGAGCACGCGCGAAAAAAGGTTGTTGGGATTACTGGCGGTACTACTGGTTTGTGTCGGCCTGTACTGGTTTGTTTTCAAGCCCCAGTGGCAGGCCTGCAGCCGCCTGCGTAGTGAACTCGAGCTGGCCAGGAAGCAGTTGAAAGCCGCGCGCAATACTTGTGCGGCGCTGGATCGGGAAACCAAGGCTCTGCACAAGGCGGAAGCGGAACTGGCTGACCTGCGGGCTTTCTTCTATACGGACCTTCAAGACGGCGGTACGGTGTTTGACTTTGGTTTGAAAGCCCTGGAAAAGAACGTTGTTATCACAAAATTCAAGCCGTTTGCTGTGATTGATCGCGAGACGCATTTGGTGCTGCCGATCGAACTGGGCGTACGTGGTGCGTACCCTGCTGTTGCGGCCTATCTGGATTTGTTGGAGCACCTTTTCTGCCTATCGGAAATACGGTTTTTAGACATCGAAGCCGAAAAAGAGGATGCTTTACCTACCGGAGATGTGCAGGCCGAGGCACTGCTTTTGCTGTACTCCGAGCCTTCCCCGGAGGGACGTCTGATGCTTGAAGAAATGTCGCGGTGGGACGTTGGCCGCTTTAATGCTTTTGCTCGCCCTGCAAGTACTGCCGCTTTGCTGCCGGGTAAAACAGCACCCCGGAACAATTACCGGTCTGGGAACGCATCCGGCGTATCTGAACCTGATTTTGGCTATGTAAAATAGCAGTTTTGTATTAGCAGCGCACTTTTGCGGTAAACTGGTGCTAGACACTGAAGATGGGATGGTGGTTAAACTGGTTGACAGGGAGTTACTGAAAGAAGTGCTGGCTCTGGCTCTGCAGCGCGGTGGCGATTTTGCCGACATATTTGTGGAAAGAAGACAGGTGACCGGCATTGGCTGTGAGGATGGTAAAATCGAGCGGGTGAACTCGGGCCTTGATACCGGGGCAGGGATCAGGGTTTTGGCCGGGGATGCTACGGCGTACGCCTATACCAACGAACTTAGCCGGGAAGGGCTCTTGCGGGCCGCCGAAGTGGCAGCGCGTGCCGTTAATAGTGGACAACAACAAACTATCCGAGACTTGACAAAGACTCAGGCGCAGGTACGGTTTGATATCAAGAAACTACCCGGTGACATACCTGCCGAGGAAAAGGTAGCGCTCGTGCAGAGGGCTGACCGGGCGGCACGGGATGTGAACCGTGATGCCATCAAGCAGGTTATTGCCGGTTATGGCGATATCGTGCAGGATGTAATTATTGCGAACAGCGAGGGTGTCTACGTTGAGGACCGGCGGGTACGAAGCCGCTTTGTAGTCAACGCGGTTGCCGCTGCGAATGGCGTAATGCAGACGGGATACGAAGCCATTGGTGGGGCCAAAGGCTTTGAATTGTTCGACCAATATGACCCGGAAGATGCTGCTGTCAAAGCGGCCCAAAGGGCGACGGCCATGTTGAAGGCGCAGCCTGCCCCGTCAGGGCGAATGCCTGTTGTTCTTGCCTCCGAGGCGGGTGGGACGATGGTTCACGAGGCTTGCGGTCACGGGCTTGAGGCCGACCTGGTTCAAAAAGAAATCTCGGTATATGCCGGGAAGCGGGGACAAGAGGTCGCTGATGAAAGTGTCACCGTCATTGATGACGCGACTATGGACGGCAAATACGGGTCCTACTCCTTTGATGACGAGGGTCAACCCGCACATTCCGTAACGCTTATTGAAAAAGGGGTGTTAAAGGACTACCTGTACGATTACCTCACGGCGCGGAGAGAAAACCGGCGTTCTAACGGGCACGGCCGCCGGGAGTCCTATCAGCATAAACCTATTCCCCGTATGGGTAATACCTATATTGCGCCGGGTAAGTTCGATCCGGAAAAGGTTATTAAAGAAGCCAAAGAGGGCCTGCTGGTGCGTAAAATGGGGGGCGGCCAGGTCAATACCACCACTGGCGATTTCGTGTTCGAGGTGGCCGAAGGTTATCTGATTGAGGACGGGGATATTGGACCTTTGGTACGGGGAGCCACTTTAACGGGCAACGGTCCGGAGGTTCTGCGCAAAGTTTCTATGTTGGGCAAAGATCTTGGCTTTACCATCGGGACCTGTGGCAAGGATGGGCAGGGTGTGCCGGTAAGTGACGCGCAGCCAACGATGTTGCTAGGACAACGCCCGGAAGACTCCCCGATAATTGTCGGC